>JAJYLB010000022.1 GCA_021788095.1 Acidobacteriota bacterium
CATTTTCTGCAATATCCACCCGCAGATGATGGCGGTGATCTTGACGGTGAATACGGATTTCTACGGAATTTCGGACAAGGCCGGGCATTGGACGATTTCCGGGGTGCCTCCCGGCCGCTACCAACTCCGTGTCTTCTACGAGGATGCCTCGCCGGCCGCGCTGCATTCGCTGGATCGCGTGGTGGAGGTGGAAGGGAAAGGCGCCGTCTTGGCAGCTCTCGCCCTCCGCGTCACTCCGCACAACTGGATGGACCATCCGAATTTGTACGGGCGCCCATACGATCCCGGGTCCCTGGCGCCGGTCTACTGACGAAGTGTGCGCGTGGATTTGGGATTGTAGGACCTCTGTACAGTTGTTCAGTGCGGATTGCCCCAGGCGTAAGGGAGGGGCTGCCGGCCAATGGAGACGGTTCTCGTCGTCGAAGATAGCCGCGCCATGCAGCGGACCCTGCGACGCCTGTTCGAAGCGGATGGCTTGGAGGTGCAAATCGCCTCGGACGGCGTGGCGGGGTTGGATTGCTTTCGCAAACAAGTTCCGCATGCCGTCATTCTCGACCTCAAGCTTCCGCTGTTGCCGGGGAAGGAGTTATGCCGCACATTCAAGGCGCTCGCCGCCTCCGTGCCGATTGTGGTACTGAGCGCGAATGCCGAGGTCGAAGACAAGGTGCTTCTGCTCGAACTCGGCGCCGATGATTACGTCACCAAGCCCTTCAGCCCCAAGGAACTCCTGGCCCGGGTTCGACGCGCCATGCGGCGCAGCGCTCCATCGTTCAGCGTTGGCGCGGGAATCGCCCAGGGAAACAGCCCGCATGAGGTGCTGGTGCTAGGCGAAGTCAAGGTGGATTTCACCAGCATGGAAGCCTGCCGGCGTGGGAAACCTCTTGTCCTTACCGCCCAGGAATTCAAGCTGCTCCGATTTCTCGCCCGCAACCCGGGGAGGGTCTTCTCGCGAGAGGAGCTGCTGAACCAAGTATGGGGCTACGAGAACTATCCGACGACCCGAACTGTGGACAATCACATCCTACGCCTCCGTCAAAAACTCGAGCCCGATGTGGCGCGGCCCCGCTATTTCCTGACCCTGCACGGCGCAGGCTATAAGTTCGTTCACCCGGATGCCGCGCCCCAGCCGGGGGAGCAGGGTTAGGGAAAGAATCCCCATGGCTCTGTTGCGACTCCGAACGCAACTCTTGGTTCCCACGCTGCTGATCATCTGCGCGCTGACCGGGGCGCTCCTTTTCATCGTGCGCACCACAGTCCGCTCGGGAGTCGATCGTCAGGTGCAAGACAGCACGGCCGCTTCCCTGCGCGCCTTCGAGAGCGTTCAAAGCGAGCGGGGAGTCGAACTTTCGCGCACCGCCGCCATGCTCGCCGAATTGCCGACGCTCAAAGCCTTGATGACCAGCAACGACCCGCCAACGATCCAGGATGCCTCCACGCCCTTCTGGAAGCTGGCGGGCAGCGATCTGTTCCTGCTCGCCAGTTCCGGAGGTCGAATCCTCGGTTTTCATGTGGCGAAGACGGGGTGGTCGCCCAGCCTCATCGAAGGGGATTTGGCCCGTGCTCTGGCGCATGACCAGGACCCGGTTTGGTGGTACGCCAACGGCCAGCTCTATTGGGTCTTTCTCCGGCCCATCTTTGCCGGCAGCGGCAGCTACCGGGAAGGTCTCGGCTTTGTGGCGGTGGGTTACCGCGTCGATTCCTCGGTGGCTTCCCAGTTGTCTATGGTTTCCGGCAGCATGATTACGTTGGCGGTCGGCCATAACGTGATTGCTTCCACGCTTCCTCCCGCGGAAGAAGCGGCGTTCGAAGGCTGGATCCACCGCGAAGATCCGCCACCGGGCTCGGATCGGCGCCCCATCACGCTGGACAAGAGTTCCTACCAGGTGGCCGCGGTTTCTTTGCCGCAAGGATCGCCGACGCCAGTCCTCTGTTACGTCCTGGTGTCGCTCCAGCCGGCGGAGCGTTTCATCGCGGGGTTAAATCGCACCATCCTCCTTCTGGCCCTGAGCGGCATCCTCCTCGCCGCGCTGCTGCTCGAATTTGTCTCGCGAAGGATCACCCGGCCTCTGGAAGATTTGGTGGGAGGCGTTCGCGCGTTTGCCTCCGGCGATTACACCTATTCGCTCATGCCGCATGGGAGCAGCGAGGTGGCCGAGCTGACCGAGGCGTTCTCCAAGATGCGGAACGAGCTTCTGGAGTCTCAAAGACGCTGGCGAACCGCCGAGCGAATCGCCGCGCTCGGCCGCGCCTCGAGTTCGATCTCCCACGACCTGCGCCATTATCTGGCCACGATCGTCGCGAACGCCGAATTCCTGTACGAGAGCGATAGGCACAAAGACAGCCGGGAGGAGATCTACGCAGACATCAAGTCGGCTTCCGAGCAGATGACCGAACTGCTGGAATCCCTTCGGGAACTGTCTCGCGACGGCGCTGCCATCTCTCCCGGGCCGGGCGCGCTCGATCGGGCCATTCGCAGGGCGATCGACGCGGTGCGCTCGCGACCGGAACTTTCCAGTGATTCGATCACTCTCCACATCTCCGGGGAGATGGATGGCGATTTCGATTCGAAGAAGATCGAGCGCGCTTTCTTCAATCTCCTGTTGAACGCCTGCGAAGCCTGCCCCGCCGGTCCGGGTCGAATCGAAATCGACGCCCGCTCGTCTGCCGATGCCTTCGAGGCGCGGGTGAGCGACAACGGGCCCGGCATTCCCCTCTCGATCCGCAACTCCCTTTTCGATCCGTTTGTCAGCTCGGGTAAATCCAACGGCACCGGGATGGGCCTGGCGATCGTGAAAAAGATCGTCCAGGACCACGGGGGCTCAGTGGCCGTCGAAACGACCTCCCCTTCCGGGACGACGTTTCTCGTCCGGCTGCCCCGGCATCGGCCTCCGTCCAATCTCAAGGAGGTGATGGAAGTCCCTTCGAGCGCCGCTCGGAAGCTTTCGTGATGTGAGCCGGCGGCCCTGGCAGGAGGGAGCTAGGGCACGTGGGGGAGGCAGAGTCGGATGAAAGAGGATCGCATAGCCTTGATCCTAAAGCCAGGCGCCTTGTATTGCCAGAAAACGTTTGGCTCAAATGTGGTCAACCAAGGCGCCGCATTGTTCCAGTGCGAATGGAATGGCGGGCGCTTTGAGTGCGGCTTATTCATGGGCGGCCTGTTTCGTTCGGGGCAATTCGTTGGCGGCACCTTCCTCGGCGGGGTTTTCTGGGGCGGCGCATGGCTGGGTGGAATGTGGGAGGGAGGGTTCGATCGCTACGGCATCTACCACCCTCGAGGCGACAGCCCGCCGCCTCTTTGAAGGCCATGCCACGCCTCCTAATCGCCGGCCCACATCGCTACGCTGACCTCGCTCGGTTGTGGCATCGCTTCGTCGTTCGCGAACTTGTCCCGGCCTTCGCCCGCCTGCAATTGCAAGTTCAGGTGAACATCTTTTGCGATGGGAACGCCGATCGATTCGATCCAAACCTCTTCCCTGAAGTTCGGCTCTCCGCAACCGGGCCCGGAAAGCGCGATTTCATGGAGTTCTACGACGCGGCTCTGAAGGAGCCATGCGATTTCCTTCTCTTCCTCGACGCGGACACCTTTTTCCTGGATGGCGATTGGGCCGCCGCTTATTTCCAGGCATTTCACGACCCGAAGGTAGCCGCCGTTTCCTTCGTGCCCCGGAAGGGCGCTCCGGCCATCTTCGCGCTCTTATGCCGGGTCGAGAGCTACCGCGCCCTGCCGGTGCCCGTTCTCGCCTGTCGTTACGAGTTTCCCGAGCGTTGGCCGCAGGGAGTCAATTTGCAACCGGGGGACTTCGCTGCCAGGGCGCTCGTAGCAAGCGGGAAGACGATCGTCAGTCTCGGCCCTGCGGAATCTGCGGAACACATCGCGAACTTTCGCAGCACAACGGGTGTCCGATCCAGCCGCGAGCACATTACCCGGGCGGCGGGCGAGGGAGTCTTTTGGCAAGTCTTCGCCGAGCAGTCTGCTTACATCGCCGCTGCCTACGATAACGTGCTCCTGGGCTGCCTGTATGAAGCGCTATTTCATGAGCCGTTCGCTCCCGATGCCGCAGGCACGCCTCTCGGAGCAAGTGCGACCGTTGCGGATCTGACCGAGGTCCTGAAAGAGGTTCGCGGCACGAAACAGCTCGAATTCTTGCGCGAAAGCTTTGAGCGATCCCGGCGCGCGGTATTGCGGATGGCGGCTCGGGAAGGAGTCGAGCTGTCGCTCCCTCCGTTTCTAGGGACTGAAGCATTCCCCACCTAAAGGTTATTCTTCTGGTTGGGGATCCCGTTCACGGGATGCGCGGAGAGAAGCTGAGCCGGGCGACCTGCTGGGTTGGTCTTGCCATGAGCCGGGGCCACAAACTCGCTGGCTTGTCGTCGAAAGCCATGGCGGCGCTTCCGTTGAAGATGTACCAGCCCCCCATTCGAACCTCGCCATCGAGCTGGCCGGGACCCCAGCCGCAGTAGCCCACATAAATGCGCAACTTGGTGGGGTCGGAGGCGTCGCCAACCGCCTTCTCCAAAGCGGTTTTGGCCGCCAGGAAGTAGAGGTCCCTCAAAACCTGGCTCGAGCCATCCGGTTTATGAGACCCGCGTGCGAGCGCGAACACCGTATCCAATTCGACGGGACCTCCCACGAAAACAGGCGCGGAGACCTTCTCGGCGCCTGCCAGCCCCTTGAGCGCGGCGGAAACCGGCAACGTCGTTTTCCGATTCACCATCAGGCCCAGGGCGCCCTTCGAGTCATACTGCACCAGCAAGATCACCGATTGGCCGAAGGTGGGGTCGGCCTGGTCGGGCGGCGCCACGAGGATCTTGCCCGGGGCGAGATCGCGAGTATCGGTCGACTGCGCGGCCAAAGGGCCCGCGCTGGCCAGCGGCAGAAGCAGGAACAGCGAAACCGTGCGCCAGTGGGGTCGCATGGAGTGATTCTCGCACAGTTCACAACTCGGAAAACAGGGTCGGTTCCCGCTCGGGCTCGTTGGCGATTTTGTTGAGTTCGGGATAGTGATGGCGGAGCGGCTCGGGAACGCTCACTTTGGCTTGAGTGAGCAGGTGAATCAATTCGAGCGCGTTGACCACCGCCTTGCCCTGGAAGTGATTGTTGGTGATGACGAAGGTGCTGGGCGCGTGCCGCGCCACATGGCGAGCCCGTTCCGCCCACGGCTCCAGCTCGGCGCCGGCGTAGAGGTAGTTGTACCGCTCCTCGGGCGGCGAGCCCGGGTCGTCGCTGAACCAGGTGTCGTACCGGCGGCCGTGGAGGCGGATGTAGCCGACGGGCGCCGTGGCTCGCTCGGTGGGCTTCATCGACCGGCCGATCACCGGCTGATCGATGTTGCAGAAGCCGACGCCCTTCGCGTGCAGCCACTCGAAAAAATCGCGCCGGTTCCACGTGGCGTGCCGCACCTCCGCCACGAGCGGAAAATCGCGAAAGCGCCGGGCGAGCGACTCGAGTTTGGCGCGGTTCTCCGGCGTGTTATGAAAGGAAAAGGGGAATTGCATCAGAAGAGCGCCCAGCCGGCCCGCTTCGGCGAGCGGGGCGAGCCCGGCGCGGAAGGCGCGTTCGTCCTCGTCGCCCGCTTCCCGCTCGTGCGTGAAGCGCTGCCATAGCTTGGCGGTGAAGAGGAATTTCGCGTTCTTCGATACCAGCTCGACCCAGCGGCGTGCCGTCTCGGGCCGTAGCGGCTGGTAAAACGTGGTGTTGATTTCGATCGTATCGAAATAGTCGGCCAGGAAAGCGGCCTCGTGAAAATCCGGCCCGCGCCGCGCCGGGTAAACGATCCCCGTCCAGTCCGCATAGGACCACCCCGCCGGGCCGACGCGTATTTGGCCCTTGGCGTGCTCGGGATCGGCTTTGCGAGCCATGGCGATTTCCCTGAGGCTACGGGGAGGGAGGTTGCGTGTCAAACACTTCGCGGGGCTTTTGGGGCGTTGATTCCGCGAGCCCATGGCGCTATGCTGGGTTTGCCGGTCAGTTGACATGATTCCGATACCGGTCGACGCACGCAGCTTTCGCAGTCTCCCACCGGAAGGAGTTCGCGATGAAGCTAAGCATTCAGTACAAGTGCGACGATTTTCGTTCCCAAATCGAGCAAGACGTTGCGCGGTATGTCAGCAAGATGGACCGCTGGCTGGAACGATATGATCCGGACCTGGTGTTGTTCCACCTCTGTTACGAGAAACATTCCCGCAAGCGCACCTACACCATAACCCTGAATCTGACGCTCCCCTCGGCCACGCTCCACGCCTCGGCCAGCAACGCCGAAGCGCGATTCGCCTTGCGCCGGGCGTTCGACGAAATGGAATTGCAAGTCAGCAAGCACCAGCGGCTCGTGCGCAAGGATTACGAATGGAAGCGGAGGCGGCTGCGGCGGCCTGCTTCCGCCGAGGCCTAACGGCGCGTCGGGGGATGGGCCACCAAGCTGAAATCCATCTGGGAACTTCCGCCTTCACGGCGGCGGGCTGGGAAGGCAGCTTCTACCCGGCGGAGATGAAGCCTGCCGACTACCTCGGCTACTACGCGCGGCATTTCGATACCGTGGAAGTGGACTCGACGTTCTACCGCATTCCGCCGCTCCAGGTGGTGCGGGGCTGGTACGGGAAGACGCCCGCCGGATTCGTCTTCGCGGCCAAGGTGCCGCAAACGATCACGCACGAGCGCGTGCTGGTGGATTGCGATGCGGAGCTGAATCAGTTCCTCGGGGTGATGGACGCGCTGAGAGAGAAACTCGGCCCGCTGCTCTTCCAGTTCGGCTACTTCAATAAGTCGGCCTTTACGGGCGTGGACCCGTTCCTGGCGCGGCTCGTGCCGTTTCTCGCGAGATTGCCCAAAGACCGCAAGTTCGCCGTCGAAATCCGCAACAAGTACTGGCTCGTCCCGAAATTCGTGGACGCCCTGCGCGAACGCGGCGTCGCGCTCGCGCTCGTGGACCAGGCGTGGATGCCGCGCCCGGCCGAGTGGTTTGCGCGCGTCAATCCCGTCACCGCCGATTTTGCCTACGTGCGCTGGCTGGGCGACCGCAAGGGAATCGAGGAGCGAACGAAGACGTGGGACAAGGTGATCGTGGACCGGGGCAGGGAACTCGGCGAGTGGGTGAACGTCGTCTACAAAATCAACGGCCAAGGCGTTCCCGTCTTCGCCTACGCGAACAACCACTACGCCGGCCATGCGCCGGCCACCGTCGCGTTGTTCCGCGAGTTGTGGGAGAAGCAGGCGAAATCCGGCGCCGAAGCGGGGTAGCGAATGGATCGCCCAGAACGATCGCACGGAGCGGAGACTTCGGAAGCGCTCCGGGAATTGGTCGTGTTTTCGATCCTGCGCGAATCCACGTGCGCCGAATGCAGCGAGCAACTGAGGCGCGGCGATTGGCTCATGCTCGATGAGAAACGGCGTCCGCTGTGCCTGGCTTGCGCCGATCTGGATCATCTCGTCTACCTTCCCAGGGGTGATACCGCTCTGACCCGCCGGGCGAGAAAGCATAGCAAGCTCTCGGTTCCGGTGGTGCGCTTCAGCCGAGCTCGCCGACGCTACGAGCGGCAGGGATGTCTGGTGGAAGACGCCGCGCTCTCGCGCGCGGAAGAGGAGTGCGTTGCGGACGCCGGTGTGCGCGCCGAACGCCGGAAGCTTAGGGCGGTCGTGACGGACCGGGCGGACCGGGAATTAGCTGCCAGCATGGCCGACGCAATCTGTCACCTTTTCCCCTCCTGCCCGCCCGAGCAGGCCACCTCGATCGCGGCGCATACTGCGGCCCGCGGCAGCGGGCGCGTAGGACGAAGCGCAGCCGGGCGCGCGCTCGATCCCGATGCTCTCACGCTGGCGGTGATCGCCTCGATCCGTCACGGCCACACGAGCTACGACGCCTTGCTGATGGGAGGCTGGTCGCGCGAAGATGCCCGGCGCGCCGTCCGGGGCGAAGTGGAAGAGGTGCTGGAGCGCTGGCGGCAGCCGCCCGGCTCGTCATGAGGTGGGCGGGCGCAGGCGGCCCCGCAGTGTACAGGTTACTTTCACACCTGCCAATGCACGGCAGGCCGCTGATTTGCGCGGATGGACGCAGATCGCAGGCTAGGGCCGTGGCACATCTTCCTGTAAACTAAAGCGCATAGGGGCGTAGCTCAGTGGTAGAGCAGCGGCCTTTTAAGCCGAAGGTCGTGGGTTCGATCCCCACCGCCCCTACCACCATGTGAAACTTCGGCGGTGGACGTTGGGGTCGGCTAGTAGGCCTCGCCGGAGGCGCGCCGAAGGTCGTGGGTTCCCCGCCGCTGTTCGGCGATCTCACGGCCGTGCGCAGAGTCGAAGGGCGGCTGGCGCGCGAAGCCATGACAGTAACGATGAAGCGGAGTGGGGTCTTGCCAGCCAGGGCCGTGCACGGGACCGAGGGCGGGGCCCCCCGAGCGGCGCTTGACCATGGTATCACATATGTTACCATTACCGATGGTGGAGGTCCGCGAATATCTCGATAGGAGCGGCCAGAGCCCATTTGCGGCATGGTCGGACCGGCTCAACAGGGCGGCGGCGGCCAAAATAGCAGCTGCATTGGCGCGGATTCAGCAGGGCAATTTCTCCAGCGCCAAGGGCGTCGGATCTGGCGTTTACGAATACCGAGTTGATTTTGGTCCCGGATACCGGATTTACTTCGGGAAGGATGGCGAGCCGCTTGTGATCCTCGTTGGCGGCGGAACGAAAAAGCGTCAGCAGAGGTATATCGCAACTGCACTCGCACGATGGCAGGACTACAAGCAACGAAGGGGGACAGGGAGGTAAGGCCAATGCCATTGACGCGAGATTTCAAAGAGACGATCCGAGCACGCGTACGACGCGATCCCGGCTTTCGCGAGGCTCTTCTGCGCGAGGGGATTGAGAATTTTATTGCCGGCGACGTCGAAACAGGGAAGATCATTCTTCGCGATTTCATCAACGCGACAGTGGGGTTTCCCAAACTGAGCGAAATCACGCATCGTTCCGCAAAGAGTTTAATGCGGATGCTTGGACCGCGCGGCAATCCTCAAGCGCGCAACCTATTTGAGATCGTCAAGTATTTGCAGGAATCCGAGGGCCTGCAGTTTGAAGTCCGGCGTAGACGCGCCGCCTCGCACACAAAACGCAGGCAGGCGCCGCCGGCAGTTCGCATGGCGCGAAGTTCGAACTTCTAGCCCCAAATTGCGGGAAGCTGAAACCCTCCACCCAGGATGGTTCGATTGACATGCTCGCCGTGAGGGGATGTAACCATTTCCGTAAGCATTTCTACACTTCGGTAGACGGTCAAAGCAACTGGGAAACGTGGACGGCTTGAGCTTCATAACCTGCGGATGGGGCCGGGGTAGCCGACCAGCCTGCGATCGTTCGTGAGGAGGGTGATCCCCTCACCGATCGCCTGGGCACTAACACCCGGTCGAACGGATCCTTGAGCTTGGGTGGAAGCTGCTCAACTGGATGACGTGTTCGCCGGTGATGGGCAGTTCGGCGTAGCCATTGTCCGCTGCATCTTCGATCCAGGATGGCGTCGGCGCTGGCTATCCCCCTCGGGAGGCTTCCGAATCCTCATGCTCGAAGGCGGAGGCCATGCGGTCGATTTCCGCGCGTTTCAGGCCATGGCGTGCCGCCTCGGCACGCCATGTGGCGACGGCCTTCCCTACGTCCGCCGCTACCGCTCGCGCCTTCGCCACATCAATTTCGAAATAGCCGGCCACCTCGAATGCCAAACTCAAGGAAGCTCTGGTGTCTTCTTCATCGATGGCCGTCGAGAGAATGCGCGGCTTGATGTCCGTCGGCGTGGGATTCAGGTCGTAAGCCGGGGAAAGCCGCCAGCCCTCCGGGCCTGCGTAGAGAAACCCGTGATTGCGCAAATGGTCGTCCGTGTTTGAGATTAGGATGTTGAAAACGAGCCGGCGCCACAGCGCTTCCATGTCGGCTTGCGGCGCCGCACCATGTTGCCGGAGCGCATCAACGATTTCCAGGTAGCTCCGAGTCTCGCCCGCTCTCGCGCCAAGCATGCTCAGGGCCGACAGAAATGGGATCCGCCGCGCGCCGTCGCGGTCAAACCGCCTCAAAAGGAGTACGGGTTTCTTCGCCACTGTTTCCAGCCGTACGGGGGACACCGCGATACCAGCCTTCTTCGCTAGAGCGAGAGCCAGCGCCTCCCACACCACCGTATTGATCTCATCATCGCGGCGCGGAAATTTGGCAATGGCAAGATGCCCATCCTTTTCCCGGACTGAGGCCTTTGGCCTGGCGCCGCCCAGCGACGATCCCGGCGCAAACAGCAGACGCAGCTCCTCCTCGGTATCGCTCTCTTCGATGACGTGTTCCGCCGCGGCGAGCAGTCTTGGCAATTCGACAAGCGGAGGAATGCGCTCCGTCCCCGCCTCTCTCAGAAACGGCCCGCCTGCGCGCTCGGCGAAGCGGAACGCCCCAAGCCGCGCTTCATCATCCACCAAAAGCAAGAAATCGATTTCCCAGAGAGTGCGAGGCGCTTTCCTTTCTCGCTCGGCGCGGCGGCGTTCCATGCGCCGCATGAGCGCCCGCCCCCAGCGATCCGGAGCCGAATCGCCGATGGCCCCAAACATCGGCGTATCGGCCGGCGTGTGAAACGGGCCGGGGCCCAGTTTGAGGGCCGGCTCCAGGGAGAATCGAGCGGGATGCTCCAGCCACGCCCGGTCGTACTCAAATGTCGCGCTTTCCTGGTCCCTCCGGACACGGGACCACAGCCGGCCAACCAGATGGAGATGGCCGTCCAGATCGACGTACACGAGCGACTCTCTCTCCATCACACGGCTCCCGTCGGCCGTTGTCTGCGCCCAATCCGAATCCGCTGCGGCAAGCGCTCTTCCTCCAATCGAAGCCCAACGGCGTCGCTCTTTACGTCAGCTAGGTCGCCAAGCCGGTCTGCCATACCCATGAGGAACAGCACAGTCGCGTACAGCCCAACGGCCACGCTGGGATCGCCTTTTTCAATTTTGGTCAGCGTCGTACGGCTGATGGATGCGCGCTGCGCGGCAATGGCCATGGGAATACGGCGTCGTCGCCTTGCATCCCGCAGATCCTGGCCCAGTTTCCGCAAGGACCGCCTGACCGGGATGGGCAAGACAATCGAAGCTCGGCTGGTTCTCATTTCTACCGTCCATTATTATGTATGTTGTAGGCTTAAATATACACAACTATGTACGTTAAGTCCAGAAGGAGAGATTCTTCGGGGCACAAACCGCCCCTCGGAATGACAGCCTGCCGTGGGTGTCATCCTGAGCCCATTCGATTCACTCAGGGTAAACTCCGCGAAGGATCTCTCCGGCTCTGCGTAAGATTTCTTCAAACGCGCGAACCTTGGTGCGAAGTCCGAGCTAAACATTCTGCAGCCCCGTGCTTCCGATTGACTTGCATTCTCCGCGAACGTAGACTACTCGCGATTTTTCGCGCGCGGTTTTTTCCGCGCTTCGCCTCGCGTCGGAGGGCCATCATGAGCCAAGGAAACGAAGTGCCTCGCCGGGATTTTCTGAAGGCCGCTGCCGCCACAACCGTTCTTGCCGGAGTGGGCTCCGCCGCTCGCTCGGCCGCCGCCGGCGTCGCGCCACCTGCGCCCGATATCGCCCACACGAAGATTCAGGCTTTCAATTACGACGGAGTCACCCTCGGTCCAAGCCGCTGGAACGACCAGTTCAAGAGCGCGCGCGACTTTTACTACAACGTCGAAAACGACGACATCCTGCAGGGCTTCCGCGCCGAAGCCGGACTGCCCGCCCCGGGAAAGCCGCTGGGGGGATGGTGCGCCCGCGACAGCGCCACCGTCTTCGGCCAATGGCTCAGTGGGATGTCTCGCATCTATCGCGCCACCGCGGATACCGATATTCGCGAGAAGGCCGTCTACCTGCTTGCCGAATATGCGAAGACGGTTGGCGCGGACGGCAATTGCCGCATGGGGCCGTACCCCTACGAAAAAATGGTTTGCGGTCTGACGGACATGCACGAGTACGCGAGCCATCCCGAGGCCACGGGGCTGCTGGACCGCATGACGAGTTGGGCCGGCAAGACCTTCGACCGCAGCCGCATTCCCGCCGGCCCCGTGCCGTGGGCGATGCATTCCGGCAAGCCCGGCGAGTGGTACACGCTGCCGGAAAATCTTTACCGCGCCTACCTGCTCACGGGCAATCAGAGATTCCGCGACTTTGCCGACGTCTGGCTTTATCACTCCTATTGGAACAAATTCGCCGAGACGGCCGCGCCGACCAATGCCTCCGGCGTACACGCCTATAGCCACGTCAACAGTTTTAGCAGCGCCTCGATGGCCTACGCTGTTACGGGCGAACCGCGCTACCTCCAAATCTCGAAGAACGCTTACGATTTCCTGCAGAACACGCAGTGCTACGCCACCGGAGGCTACGGTCCGGTCGAGCGTATCATGCCGCCTGGCAGCGTCGGCAAGGCCCTCGGGTATCAGTGCAACACGTGCGAGACCCCGTGCGACACCTGGGCCGGCTTCAAGCTAACCAGGTATCTGACTCAATTCACCGGGGAAGCGCGTTACGGCGATTGGGCCGAGCGGCTCCTGTACAACGGCATCGGCGCCGCGCTCCACATTCACGGCGCCGGCCGTCATTTTTACTACGCGGACTATCGCGTGGGCGCCGGAGTGAAGATCTATAGCCGCAACACGTACACCTGTTGCTCGGGAACTTACATTCAGAACGTCGCGGACTATCACAATCAGATCTACTACCGCGGTGACAACGCCCTTTACGTGAGCCTTTACGTTCCGTCCACGGTCACGTGGCGGCGCGCCGACGGCGACGTGACGCTCGTGCAAGAGACAACGTACCCCGAGTCGGAGACGAGCGGCTTCAAGCTGCGGATGACCGGCAGCGCGCAGTTTCCGCTGCACTTCCGCATTCCCGCGTGGTCCGAGGGCGTTTCCTTCAAGGTCAACGGGGCGCCCGCTCAGGTTCCGGTCACTCCGGGCCAGTGGGCAACGATTGACCGCACTTGGAATTCGGGCGACAGCGTCGAGATTCACATTCCGCTCCGGCTCCGCTACCACGCTGTGGATACGGAGCATCCGCACCGGGTCGCGGTGGTGCGCGGGCCCGTTGTGCTCGTTCAGGACGGCAACGTTCATGAACCGATCTACAAGATGCCCTACGACGACGAAGGTTTGAACAAATACCTCGTGCCTGACCAGCGCGAAGCCAATGCCTTCCGGTGCGTTCCGGCCGACGGCACGAACGTGATGGCGCTGTTTCGTCCGTTTTACGCCATACCGGAGAGTTCGTTCTACCGCATGCATTTCGATCTGGACGATCTGCCCGTCGTGCTCTGGAGCTGACCGTTGGCCGCGCTTCACTCCCAGCGCACCTCGCGACGGAAGGTCCAGAACGTACGCGGAGCCCTGCCTAAGAAGGCACTCGACCGGAAATTGAAGTAAAGCGCCGCCCGGGGGCGGAGCGCCCACGCCACAGGGGCTAGAAGCCATTTCAAAACTCCCGCCGCAGGAGGGCACGTCCCGAATCCCGAAGGTTCGGGACGGGATCAGCCGTGCCGTAAAGACAGTCACATTCGGGGGCTTCAGCCTCTGAAGGGGCCACAGAAGGGGTTTTGAAATAGCTGCTAAGCAAAGGCCAGGGACGGGGTCAGTACGGTGCGGGGGCGTAGCGAAAGGGGACGGTCACGACGACGGGCATGGCGATGGGCTTGTCGTCGAGGAGGGCCGGCTCGAATTTCCAACGGGAGAAAGCGGCTGCGGCCTCGTGGTCGAGGACGGGATTCAGGCTCTCGGTCACTCGGATCTCGGTGACGCTGCCGTCGTTCCCAATCACTGCGGACAGAACCACTCTGCCTCGAACTCCCTCCTGACTCAGGGCCGCGGGATATTGGGGCTCGACGGCACGGACCGGGAGCGGAACGATCACATTGTTCTGTGCCCGCAGGGCTGGGGGCATAGGATCAGCGAAATCGAGCACCCAACTTCCGCGCGAGTTGGATAGTTTCGGCAGGTTCAAATCCAGCGTGGGCATGCTCCACGGTCCAATCGTCCTATTCGCCAGATCCTGCCGAATCACCCCGAGCAGGAGTACGTTGTGCGCCACGCTAATGGGCGCGGGCACGAGACGGCTCAGATCACCGGCAATTCCCGGATTCACGGGCGATGGCGCGGGGACCGGGCGACGTGGAATGGCCGCAGCCATCGGGCCCGGCGCAACGCGTGCGGGCTTCGCCTCGGCAGAGAGGGGTGAACGCGGCGCGGGCGGCGGGGCCGGAGGATTGGCATCGTGCAAGATCAGCAAGCCCTCGGGACCCGTTGCGGAGCCCTGCGGGGCCGGAAAGCCGGGAGCCTCGCCGGAACCTCCGCTGTCATCAAAATTCGAGGCTGCCGCGACACCCCTACTTCCCGGGTGAGGACCGATACTCATCGGCGCGTAGGCATTTCCCGGTGGCGGCGGAGCCGCTCCAGGCGAGAGCGAAAGCGACACCAGACGGCCCGGAGCAGTCCCGATGCCGGGCGCGGCCGAGGTCGAACCGGAGCCCTGTGAGGACTGCGCACGAACGGCGTTCGGCGCCGAGGGCAGCGGGGGGAGGGGAACGGCACTCGCGGTGCCTGGTAGATGGAGGGTCGAGGCGCCCAGCGAACGAGTGCCGACCTCTGGACTGCCCCGTGCGGCAACGTAAGGCGAAGCCACTCTCTTGGCGTGGATGGCATCGAGCGCGCCCGGCAGTGGTGGTGCGGGCGCGGCACCTGTCTCGCCAGCGGAGGCGGGATAACCGCCAGTTGGGGCGTCCCCACCGAGCGCCGGCGCAGCCGTTGCAGCCTCGCCAGCCAAAGCCGCCCGGACGCGATGGATTGCTCTTGGGGGAAGGGAAGGTGGTGGCGCCACGGGTGCGTTCGGGTTGGGAAGCGCATCCATCGGTTCCTGCGGCGCGCGGTAAGCGATCGTAGGCGCGCGAAGTTGCGCTTGCTCCGATTTCTTCCCCTGCACCGCGCGAAGCTGGCCTGAATGGATCGCGATCTCGGGACGAGCCGGCGCGTCGGCTTCCCACTGAATGATGTTGGGCATGTGCGGGAGGAATTCCGGCGGTTGCGGCGGCGCTTGCGGCTCGATGAGCAACTGTCGCAGGTTCGTCGCGCGTGGCGGCCGGAAAACAACCGTGGTGTCCGGATTGTATCCCCGCGTAACCACTTGCTGCTGCTGCTGCTCGATCCGCGCCTGGGACTCGGGTTCCGCCTGCCTCGGCAGGCGCGCGATCTTCGGCACGACGTCTCTAGGCGCGCCGTACCAGGTGATTTGGACCTCTGGCAGCAGGAGTCGCGCCGGCGGCGGCGGCATACGACTGACCGCGAGAACCGCAAACAGCAGAAACGTGTGGCAGACCAGCGATCCCGTCAACTGCCAGCTGCGGCGGCGCGCCGGGGGCACCCGCAGCCGGAAGAAGGACTCGGGCGTGCACAATCCCCAAACCTCGCGCGATCCCCAAACAACCACGCAGAGGTTGCCAAAAAAATTCGCCGCGGGCCTTTGCCAGCGCACTCCGAGACGGGATGGCTCAAACGCACCGAGAGCGCGGCTGGCGCAGGCAGACATGGGGAAAAAACCATTATAGCGCCGTCCGCGGGAGCGCACCCACGCACGGCTTTGCGCTTCAGGGCTTACGGATGGGGCTGGGGTCACCGGCGAGCTTACGATCGCCGGTTCGGAAAACGATTTGGTTTACTCGCCGCCCAGAGCAACACGCGAGTATCCAGGAGCACCTTCACCGGGCACCGCCCCTGCCAAGCCCATCACGGACATTCAGGGTTGTAGAAGAGGGACTGGCACACTTCTGGCGCCCTCGGAAGCGCTCCAGGGTTCAGGGCCGAAAGATCGGCGAAGCGTTTCGCCGGACCGAATACCTCTCCCGCGGGCGTGAGGATCCAGCGGCGTCCATAAAAATCGCCGATCTGGAGATAGGCGGACGCGGTGTTTTCCTTGGGCTGCACGGCGGGCAGGCTCGCCGATGCCAGGCGCGTCGCGCGATGTGCCCGATGCCGCCTGGGCAAGAATGCGCTCAAGACCGGCAGGTTATTCGCCTCGCTGTCTTTCTGTCCGGCGGCCTGCAAATGAAGAACATGGGAGAATTGCTGAAGGTCCGTCGTCCACTGTTTCGCCATCCACGTTTTTGCCGAGTGAAACTCTGCCGCGGATTTCCCCGGATGGTACAGATAGATGCCTGCGGTAGCGGCCACGAATAGAATGCCGAACAGGGCGAGCGCCAAAAAAACCGTGCGATTTTTCCGCGGCTGATTGTCCTGCTCCGCTTGCGGCTGGTGGACGGTCGACCGAAACTCGTCTACCAGTCCCGACGGTTGTGTCGCCGGCGACGAGGCGGACTCGGGATGCGCTTCCTCCCGTGCCGACGGCCTCAGGTGGCTTTCAAACAGCCCGCTTGTCGTCAGATAGTGAGGTTGCTGCCCGGTGGCGGGCTCCGTAGCGGCATCGGCTCCTTTCGCTTCTTCGGAAGGAGCGGCCGCGCCCCAGCCGGTTCCCGCGTTCAGCGATGTCGGCGAATTCGGAAGCCATCCGCCATGCTGTTTCGACACCTCTCGCTCGGTGGCCATGAAGATCTCTCCCCTTAAGAGTTCCGCGTTTCCAGGAGTTCCCGCCGCGCTTCCCCTACGCGCCTGCTCTCAACGAGTCTTGCTTTAATTTGTCTTGCCGTCAAGACGTGCAGGGCAGGGTAATGAAGGTTTGCATATTGTCTTCTACGCGAGGAAGATGCCGATCCATCAACCACTCATAAACCGAAGAGTCTAGGTACCGTCAGGACGGGATCGAGAGGTAAGCGCCCGAGGGCCGTATTGAAAACTGGCCGGGAAGGCATCCGCGTAGCGGGGAAGAGGGTCGCCATGCCGATGGCGTCGCCCGGCGTTCACGGCGAGCGCCCTTCTCTCGATGGATCTGGACTTATCCCCCTCCGTGAAAATCGCCGCATGCTCCCTCCCAGCTCCTAGGCTACACTCACCGATGGCGCGGGAATCGTCGGTTCATGAATCGCTCTCGAATCGCCCTCCGATCGCCATGTGACATGACAGGGGAGAGACATGAAGCTCAACCGAGTTCTGTGGTGGAAGGCTGCTCTAACGCTCCTTGCGGGTTTGCTGCTGTGCCCGAGCCTGCTGGCGGACCAGGTGAGACTGAAGAATGGAGACCGGCTGACGGGCACGATTGTGAAAGCCGACACGAAATCGCTGGTCATCAAGACCCCCTATGAAGGGGAAGTGACCATCGAATGGAGCGCGGTGGAAAGCGTTACGTCCACACAGCCATTGAACGTGGGCCTGCCCAACGGGCAGATGGTGGCCGGGGTGGTAACCACGCAGAACGGGCAAATCGTGGTGAAGACGAAACAGGCGGGGACGGTCACGACGGCCAAGGATTCGGTCGAGTTTCTGCGCTCGGACGCCGAACAGGCCGCGTACGTGGCCGAGCAGCAACGCGTGCTGCATCCGGGGCTTTCGGACCTGTGGCATGGCACGCTCGATACGGGGCTTAGCCTGACGAGAGGCAATTCCGCGCTGCTCACCTACACGCTGTCGGCAAACGCGATTCGCCAGACGAAGAGCGACAAAATTTCGGTTTACATGACCTCCGTCTACGGGCGCAACGATACGACGTCGCCCAGCCAGACGATCGCGCATCAGATCGCGGGCGGCGTTCGCGGCGACATCAACGTGAGCCCGCGTTGGTTCGCGTTCGGGGCCACCGACTTCAATTCGAACGAATTGCAGCATCTGGACCTGCAAAACACGATTTACGGCGGCGCCGGTTATCACGTACTGCGAGGGAAGACGACAACCTTCGACCTCTCTGGCGGCGCGGGCTACAACCAGGAATATTTCGGCGCCTACGTGCTGACGAGTCCCGGCCCTCCGCCCACGACGCAATCCTTTGCCGCGGTCACGCAGCGGGAAGCGGAAATGAATGTGGGGCAATCGTTCAATACGCAGCTCAACGGCCGGACCACCCTCACCGAAAGTTTCAACCTGTATCCGGGGATCAGCGGGCCGGGCGGGTACCGATACACGTTCAACTCAACGGCCGCGACCAAAATCAAGGCGTGGCTGGGCTGGCAAGTCACCTTCACCGACAACTACATCAGCAATCCGCCCTTCGGGATCAAAGGGAACGATATGCTGCTCTCGACGGGCCTGCGGCTCACTTTTGGCAAAGCCCCGATGTAAGAACCGGGGAGTGCCGGATCAAGCTCAGACGTCCGGGCGTGTATAATTCCGGCCGCCGTCCCAAGGGGAATTCCGGCGAATCTGTCTTGGTAGGGGGACTTGGCATGGACCCGGGTACGAGAATCCTCGGTGGGTGCGCCTATGAGCGTCTTCGATTTCAATCCTGACGACAATCATGAGTGTTTTGGGCTTTACTGCCTGGTCCTGCTGGATCGGGGGCTGAACGCGTTGCGGCGGAGGGATCTGCCTGAGGCGGAGAAGTGGCTGGGGCTGGCGTGGCAGGGAGCGGCGCGGCTTCCTCGCGAGGAAACGCAGGGCCTGCTGCCGCTGGCGTTGTGCTGCCGCGCGCTCTTCGAGCAGCAGCGAGGGAACTCGAAGGAAGCTGCGGAGCTGAGGTCGCGGGCGCTGCCGCTGGTGGACGAGATCGCGGTGGAGAAGGAGGGCGTTCCGTTTCTGAATCTGATGGCCGGTGTGCTGGCGGATCTGGGCGAACATCGGCGGGCGGCGGGGTATTACGAGCGGGCAGTGGAACGCGCGGTGGGGATGGGAAAGCCGTTCGTGGTGGCGGAGCTGTTGGAGCGGGAAGGAGTGTGCTATTCGCGGTGCGGGCTGAAGGAGCATGCCGCGACGGTGCTGCGGGCGGCCCTGAAAATTCTGCGGGAATATTCGGGGGAACCGCTCGCGCCAATCGTGATGATCTCGGTGGGGAACGCGCTGCGCCAGACCGCGCCGGAAGAGGCGGAGCAGCTTTACAAGGAGGCTGCGGGGATTTACGAGGCCAAGGGACAGTGGGAATCGGCTACGCCGCCGTGGGTGAATCTGGGGATTCTGTGCTCCGAGCAGGGGCGACATGCGGAGAGCGTGGCGTACTACGAGCGGGTTCTGCGGGTGCGGGAGGGACTGGCGGGGACACCGCCGGCGCGGATCGCCTCGCTGCTGAATAACATGGCGTGTTGCCGCCGGCGGATGGGCGAGCTGGATGAGGCGCTGCGGTTGGTGGATCGTGCGATGGCGGTGGAGAAGGTGGGGGATGCGGGTCTGGTGGCGTCGATCTATGGCACGCGGGGACAGATTCTGCACGACGCGGGCCGCGATGCGGAGGCGGTGGAATGGCTGCGGAAGAGCGGCGCGGAACGCCGGAAGGCGGGGAATCCGAATCTGGAGTTGCTGGCGGAGAACCTGGGTTTTGAGATGGAGAGTCTGCGGCGGTTAGGGAGGGAGGATGAGGCTCGGGAGGCGGAGGAAAGCCGGGCGAGGCTGCGGCGGGCGATCGAGGAGTCTCCGCGGGCGGGCGTGAATCTGGGCGGACTGAAGGTGGATCTGGCCGGCGCGGTGCTGATCGAGCTGGCGTTTGGGAGCCGGCCGGGGGCCAGGTATGGCGTGGAAGACGCGCGGACGGTGGCGGATCAGCTAGGGGCGTTGGTGGCGCAGCATGGCGTGGGAGGGTACCAAGGCCTGGTGGTGATTCCCGAGAGCGTGACGCTCGTCTTTCAAGGGGAAGACGCGGAGGCGCTGTTTGCGGCGATGGGGCAGTTCTTGGAGGACCACTCCTTGTTCAATGGGGCTACGGTGTTGATCCGGCAGGGGAAAGCAGTGCGGCAGGTGGTGATGAGGCAGAGAGTGAATTGATTTCCCAGGGGAGAATGGCCGTTCCCTCCGAAGCCCTGGTCCCCGCTCGTCGCTCACCGCGCTCGGAATCTGCTGTTTTGCGGCAGGGATGTGTGTTACTTATCCCCTGTGAAAACGGCGTCCTACGGGCGGATCTTCTTTGGGTCGTCGGCGGTGCTATACGGCGTCATCGCGCTGATGTGGCACGATGCCGACACCTGGCAAACCGTGCGGCACATCTGGAGCCTGCCTTCGGGCGTCATCCTCGGCGAGTGCCTCATGGGCGCTCAGATTGCCGGCGGGATGGGGATCCAGTATCGGGGAACCGCGCGGTTGGCTGGGGTCGTTCTCGGGATCGTCTATCTGATTTTCTCGTTGGTCTGCCTACCTCCCATCCTTGCCGCGCCTACCATCTACGTGCACTACGGCAACTTTTTCGAGCAGTTTGTCCTACTCTGCGGCGCGATCGCCCTGCTCGCCGCGACGGCGCCAAACGCGGCTAGGGCGGCGGTGCTCGGCCGGCTGGCGCGTCTTGGTCTCGGAATCTCGGCGGTTTCCTTCACGCTGGGTCAGATCTTCTACCTCCGTTATACGGCCGAGCTGGTTCCCAAGTGGATTCCGCCCAACCAGATGTTTTGGGCGATCTTCACAACGATCGCCTTTGCGCTCGCGGCGCTTGCCATTCTCACGAATCGCCAAGCGCGGCTCGCGACGCGTCTGCTGACGCTCATGCTGGCACTGTTTGGCGTGGCGGTGTGGATTCCGCGCCTGCTGGCCCGCCCGGGGGCGCATTTCAACTGGTCCGAATTCTGCCTGACTTTCTTGATTACCGGGGCTGCCTGGATGGTGGCTGATTTGCGGTCGTTCTGATTTGGGGGAACGTTCGCCTGCAACATCTTCCCCTACCTGCTATGGCCTGTGACCCTGAGCACTTGACGTATCCCCTTCGTGGGATTGGCCCATGGCGCCTGTCGTCCGGACAACTCGCAGAGCAAAACATGCCGCGCCGCGGGCGGAGCGCGCAGGTCGTGGCTGTGCGAGCGGCCGACCGCGATGAAGCTTCCTCCAAGGCATGCGGTTTGCCTGGGAGGAGCCAAGTCAAGGTCATCGATCTGGGCGCTGGGCGGCAGCCCCGTTTTGCGGCTACCAATCCACTCGCCTTATTCCCGGGACGGCATCGAAGTGTCGGTCGCGGCTGAGAAGGGACAGTGAATGCTCGCGACAGAGCGCGGCGATCCAAAGGTCGTTCGCAGGGATGGGTCTGCCGAGCGTTTTCAACTCCAGGCCAATCTCCGCGTAGTAATGGGTTGTCTCCTCATGGATATCGAGCACTTCGACGGTGGCAACCCACTTCCGGAGCCAGGCTTCGTAGGCTTCCCGCTTTCGCGAGCGTGCAATTCCCAACCGATACTCGCCCAGAACGATGACAGGGAGCGCGATTCGCGCAGCGCGGGTGAGGATCTCGGCCGCGGCGGGCTCGCCGTCGGCGGCGGCCGAGAGGGCGTTTGTGTCAAGGATCAACCCCACATCTCCGGATCGATGTTTTCCGTCTCCCGCTCAATGGAGCGGTTGATCCGCTGGGTCTCTTTGTGCAGATGCTTCAGCTTGCCCAGATGCCTAACCCATGGCTTTCGGCCGGTTACGAGAGAGTCCTTCAGTTTGTCTTCGACCGCTTCCGTGACGAACTGGCGCAAGGGGATACCACGCTGCGCGGCCTTGGACTTGGCGCGGCGGAAAATGGAATCCGGCATTTCGAGGGTTGTTTTCATGGGATGATTTTCCCATATTTATGGGAAGGGGACAAGGTCGGGGGTCATCGCCCAGGGCAGGAACATTCCTGGGCCGCGCAGGCGGAAGCGGAGGCCCTCCGAACGGGGCTTCGTGAATCGGGCGGGGCAGGTGGTATAGGATTGTGGGGTTCAGGGCGGTGAGTGCTTTGCGGGCCGAAGCTCGCCGGCGATCGAGAAGCGTAGGGTGGGGTTCCCAAAATCGGGAGGAACGGGCATGAAAGAGGGGATTTCACGCCGCCGGTGGTTGAAAGATGTAGGGGCGTTGGGCGCGCTCGCGACTTTCGGCCCGCACGCGCAAGGCCCGGCAGCGGCCGAGAACAAAAAATCGGAACTCGACCGCATCACGCCGCCCGGCTCCGCCGATCTCTGCGAGCTTTCGGGCGGCGGAATGGTCGCCACCTTCGACAAGCGACTGGGGACTCTCTTCTCGATCCGCAGCAAACAGGACCCGCTAGCTACTAATTTTCTGGGCAATGTGAAAAACACACGCGGCGCCCAACTCGGCGACACGCTGTGGACGGGAGACCTGGTCACCACCTGCTGGCGGCTCCATCCCGGGCCGTGGATCCGCGAGATGTCGCCACTGGCCGGCGCGGCGTTTCGATCTTCCGGCCGATGGCAGGCCGAACGCACCCCCGACTCCGCCGATACGCGGAAGGTGACGTTTGACGGGCGGGTATTTGCCGTGAAGTACGAAAGAGCGTCCGAGCAAGAGATGGGGATCAAGAGCTACGAGCTTTCGATGCGCTTTCACCTCGCCCCCGACTTCTCGCTCCTCTGGGAAATATCCCTCAAAAACACCACGGGAAGAACGCTGGAAGTCGGCGAGCTGGCGGTTCCTCTGCGCGCGAACGACGATTACGAGGAGGTGTACGAAGGCCTGTCGGCAACGCAGGCGGATTTAAAGGACCTCATGCCGCGAATGCAGAAACTGATCCACGAGCAAAAAGTGTTCTCGCACCAGTTCATCGGCGGCCATAGCTCTTACGCTTTGATCCAGAGGCCGCGCGGCGACGCGCCCTTCCTGTTCTTCCACTGTCTGGGGGACACTTCGCTCGAGTGCGCTTACAAGGTCGAAGGGCGCTTCGGCGGCTCCTGGATCGGGACCGACCTGCTGGCCATCCATTCCTGGGCGACGAAGGAGATTCGCCATTGGGAGTGGAATCCCTGGGTCAACGGGCATACGTCTCTCATCCTGGAGCCCGGCGAAGAGAAGAATTATGCGTTCCGCTTCGGGCTCATCCACCGCTACGCCGACATACGGGAGGAGCTGGCCAAGGCCGGCAACCTGGGCGTGCGGATTCTTCCTTCGATGGTGGCGCAGGAAAATGCGCCAGTGCGCGTGGACGTGGAGTCGCAGGAGAATCTGGAACCGATCGAAGTCCATTCCGACGGCGTCTCCGTGGAGAAGAGCGAGCGGAGCGGCGGCCACACGCGGCTGGTGCTGAGGTTCAAGGGCCGGGGACAGAAAAGCCTGAAGGTGCGCTACGGGCAGGGAAGGTGGACGTATCTGCACTTCTACTGCATCGAGGACGTGGAGCGCTTGCTCAAGGCGCGCGCCCGATTTATCGCGGAGCGGCAGTTCTACGAAAATCCCGCCGATCCCTTTCACCGCAACCACATGTTCCTGCCGTTCGACTATCGGCGCGGAAAGATCTTCGCCGACAACGACGACGTGTGGGAAGTGGGCGGGTCCGACGACCCGGGCTTCGGAGAGCCGCTCTTCCTTTCCGAGAAGAACGTTTACTTCCCTTCGCGCGAAGAGGTGGAAAAGCTGGAAACCTACGTCTCGGATTGCCTATTCAAGTACCTCCAGGACCCCGAAAGCTACGAGGTGCGGGCGTCTCTTTACTGGAAAGACCGCTATCCCTCCAGCCCCTGGGGGAGTTGGTCGAAGGCCCGCGCGGAAGCCACCTGGCGCACGTATAACTACGCTTTCGTGACCAACATTTACCAGGCGCTCTATCGCATCGGAAAACAATACGGTATTCTGAGCCACCGCACGCCTCTCGAATACCTTCACATGTCCTACCGCACGGCGATGAAGTGGTTCACTACGGGGCCTTACCGGCACGTCGGGTTGATTACCGGCATGGGAGCCATCACCCTGCTGGAAGACCTGGGCGAGGAGGGGCTGGCGGAGGAAGCGCGGAATTTGCGGGAACAGATGAAGGAGTGCAACGAACATTTCCTCCAGGATCCCTACCCGTACAGCTCCGAGATCGTCATCGATGAGACGGCGCAGCCCCAGGTCTATTTCTTCACACGCTATTTCGGGGAACAGGGTGACGCGCGGAGCAGGAAGCGGAACCAGGAAATCTACCCGGTGCTCAAAGCCCTGCGGGGCGGCGACCAGCCGGTGTGGTTTCGCTACGGCAACGACTTGTTTGCCCACCCCGATTACCGCGGCGACATTTCGTGCTGGCATTCGGAAGTGCTGAACGGCATGGCCCTGCTTCAGGCGTTCGAAGACACCGGCGACCCGGAAATGCTCGTCAAAGGTTATGCGGGGACGATGAGCGTCATGCACAACGTGCTGGCCGACGGCATGGGATTCGCCTGGTTCATCCTCAAGCCCGGCGTCTTCGCCTGCGATCCTCCGAAGACTTTTGAATTCGGCCCGGCCCTCTGGGGATATTTGAGAGCGGCCAAGTCCTACGTCGTGAAAGACGAGCAGTTTGGCCTCCTTGGCCTGGGGTGCGAAGTTGAAGCCTCCTCCGAGGGCTGGACCGTTCAACCCCAAGACGGCGTGCGCAAGCGTTTGAGGTTCGTCGAGGAGAAGATCGACATCGAAGCGAGGAGCGGCGAAATCCATTCCGTTCGGCTCGGCGCCGCAAGGGATTCGTTGCGGTTCGAAATGGCCGACTCGACCGGATTGGCTCGGAACATCCAGATGAGGATTGCCGGCCTTCCCCAGGGCGAATACAAAGTGGCGCACGGCGGGGTGGAGAAAGGGCTGAGCGTCGCGAAGACGCTGCGCTTCGAGCTGCCTGCCGTCGCAGGCGCCCCGTTGTTCATTCAAAAGCTGTGAGGTGCACGATGAATCGGCGGGAATTTATGGCGAACCTGGCGGTGATGGCCGCGGCCGGCCGCCTGGCGAATTTCCGGAAGGGAGCGGCGGAGGCGAGGGACTATGCCCTGGCTCCGGTCTCCTATCTGGATGTGAATATCAACGATCCCTTCTGGACGCCGCGGATAGAAGCGACGAGGCGGGTTGCGGTGCCCTACTTCTTCGATCGCCAACGGGAAGGGGGCCAGCGCTACCAGGACATGCGGGTGGTGGAGGGAGCCTGCTACTTCCTCGCCAAGCGTCCGGACCCGGCGCTGCGCGCGCTGGTGGACGGCCGGCTGGACCCGGGGATCGAGTTCGTCCGGCGCCTGCAAAAAGCGAAGTGGCCCTCGAAGGCCGACGGCACCACGCTCCCCGCGGGCGACTTCTTTCTTGCGTCCGTCGCCTACCACGAGGCGACGGGAAGCCGGAAGCTCCTCGACGTCGCCATCGAAATCGCCGACGACCTGTGCGCGACCTTCGGGCAGGGCAAGCGGCGCGACATCGCCAGCCACGAAGGAGTGGAGTTTGCGCTCGTCCGCCTCTATCGCGCGACCGGCCATTCGCGGTACGTGAAGCTCGCGAAGTTTTTCATCGACGAGCGCGGCAATTGGCGGCAGAGCGGCCGGTGCTCCTATGGGAGCTACGCCCAAGATCAGGTTCCGCTGAAGGAGCAAACCCGCGCCATAGGCCACTCGGTCCGCGCCACCTACCTTTACAACGGCTTGACCGACATCGTCGCGCTCACCGGCGACCCGGGCTACGCCCAGGCGAACCAGCGCATCTGGGAGGACGCCGTCTCCAAGCGAACGTACCTTACCGGCGGCGTCGGCAGCTATCGCCATCACGAAAATTACGGCGACGATTACGACCTTCCCAACCTGGGATGCTGGAATGAAATTTGCGCGGCATGCGGAACCATCTGGTGGAATCACCGGCTGTTTCTGCTTTCGCGGCACGCCCAATACCTCGACGTCCTGGAGCGCACCCTCTACAACGGGCTGTTGGCGGGCGTGTCGCTCGCGGGAGACCGGCATCTTTACCAGACGCCCCTGAAGGCTTACGGGAGTTTCGAGCGCCACCTTTGGTTTGGGCCGGAGTGCTGCCCGCCGAACATCACCCGCTTGCTGGCCTCGCTCGGCGACCTGATCTATGCCACCGATGGCCAAGGGCTCTACGTCAACTTGTTCGTGGGAAGCACGGCCTGGTTCCGTCTGGGCGGCACGCCCGTCCGAGTTCAACAGGAGACTCGCTATCCCTGGGAAGGCGCAACAACCTTGGCGGTCGATCCTGAAACGCCGCGCGAGTTCGCCCTAGCGGTGCGCATTCCGGGGTGGGCGCGCGGCGAGGTGATGCCCGGCGGACTCTACCGCTATACCGCGGGAAGCCATTCGGGGTTTGCGCTTACGGTCAACGGCCGGTCCGCCTCCTACGTGATGGATCAAGGATTTGCAAGAATCGAACGGAAATGGGCGAAAGGTGACACGATCGAGTTGCGCTGCCCGATGCCTGTGCAAACGGTGACGGCGCGCCCCGAAGTTGCGGACGATCGGGGCATGGTTGCGCTCGAGCGTGGCCCTCTGGTCTTCTGCGGAGAGGGAGTGGATAACCTCGGGCGCGTGTTCAACCTGTTGGTTCCTGAAGACGCACGGTGGGAGTACGTCTATCGCCCGGAGGTTCTGGGCGGCATCGGAACCCTGAGCGGGCGGGTCGAAGCGCTCGGTCGCGTCGAGGATGGGATGGCCATCCGCAACCGCGAGCAGGCATTCGTGGCCATACCCTACTTCGCCTTTGGCAACCGCGATCCGGGCGAGATGGCGGTATGGCTGGCAGCCCAGCGCGCGCGGGTGGAGATCCCTCCCGCGCCCACACTGGCTTCGACGAGTCGCGCCACGTCTTCGTGCGGAAGCGGCACCATTGTCGATGACTATCCGGCCCATACGCCGCCCACGGTTGCCGCCAGGTGGTATCCCAACGCGCAGGACGGCAGCGGAGACATCCGAGCCATCTGCGACCAATCGGAGCCCGTGAACTCCGAAGATGAGTCCTCGTATTTCTTGCGGCTCCGTCCGCAGTCGGGCGACCGGGCTTGGCTCCAATATGATTTTCCCCAGGCGGCGCGCGTGGGGTCGGTGGAAGTGTATTGGAAAGACGACAAGCAATACTGCCCCTTGCCGCGGGCTTGGCGCCTCCTCTACAAGCAGGGCGAGGAATGGATGCCGATTGAAGCCAAAGGCTCCTATGGTGTGGAGAAAGACCAGTTCAATCGCGTCGAGTTCGAGCCGGTAACCACTTCCGCCCTGCGAATGGAGATCCAGCTTCAGGGAAAAATCTACAAGCAGGGCGGACTCGGCCCTCCGGACGCCAACTGGGTGAGAGAAGATTTCACCTGGTACGAAGGCGGCGTGATCGAGTGGAGGGTCGAGGAAGTCTGAACCGTAGTTTTCGGCCTGAGAAACTGCTAGAATCCTGCCAAAGAGTTCGCTTCCCAGGGCCTTTGTTTCGTGCATGGGAGTGCGGCCGCGTGGCTCCCGGCGCCTTCGAAGGTGCGACCGTCGCTCCGGAAAGCGAGTTGAGACCATGCGTAAAGCGCTGGCTTTCGCCGTGGCCTTTTGCTTCACTGCGGCGAACCTGGCCTGGGCCGGATCGGCACGGCGACCTTCCTCTGGTTCACCCCATCAACAGGATCAGGAAGCGGAGCAGCAACAGCCGGCCTACCAACCGTATTCCGCCGATCAACTGGATAACCTGCTCGCTCCCATCGCCCTGTATCCCGACCCGCTGCTGGCGCAGGTGCTGGTGGCGGCGACCTTTCCCGACGAAATCGACGAGGCGGCGCGCTGGGAGCGCGATTCCGGCACCAATGGCATTGACGACCAGTCGTGGGACGTGAGCGTCCTAGCCGTCGCCCACTACCCGTCCGTCCTAAACATGATGGATGACAATCTGGATTGGACCACAGCTCTCGGCCAAGCCTACGTCTATCAATCGACCGACGTGATGAGTTCGATCCAGCGGTTGCGGGCGATGGCGGAGCAGCAGGGGAATTTGGTTGACACGCCCGAGCAGCAAGTGGTCAACGAGGACGGAGAGATTGCTATCTGGCCGGCCACTCCGGAATACATTTACGTCCCCGTTTACGACCCCTCGATCGTGTTTTTCCGCCCGGCCTATGGGGGCGGAGTCTTCGCCGGGTTTTCTTTTGGACCCGCGCTCGTGATTGGCGTTTGGCTCAATCTCGATTGCGACTGGGGCGGGCACCGGGTGTTTTACACCGGGTGGCGGGGATCGGGCTGGATCGCGCGTTCGCGGCCGCACATTCGCATCAATACCATCTACGTGAATTCGCGCTACACCAACGTTGTCGTCAACGGCGCCGCCGCCCAACGGCCCGTGAACGCCGGCGCGCTGTCGCGCTACCAGAACGTGCACCGCGACGTCGGTTTCCAGAATCGCGGCCGCGGCGCGCCGGCTCCGGCACGGCAGCCGGCGTACGGCGTTCCCAACAAGATCATCGACCGAAATATCAGCCCGAGTCAGCAGATCGAGTATTTCCGGGGCCGGTCGCAGCCTACCCCCACTCCCGCGGTGCGAGCGGTGCCGCAGCCGTCCCGGTTTCCCACCGCGCCGCGGCAATCCCAGCCGCCGTCTGTAAGGCAGCCGGGCGGCGTTCCGGAGCAGCCACGGCCCGCCTCGAGGCCCCAGCCGCAGCCGCCGGCGCGACAGCCAAGCGGCTTTCCGCAGGTGCGTCAACCTCAGCCTGGGCCCGCGCAGCGGCCCGCCTCACCGGCCGCCACGCAACCGCCCAATGCTTTCGGTAGGGGCGACGGCTACTTCAATTCCCGCGCGGCCAGCGAGCGCGGCCAGCAGAGTCGTCAGCAAATGAATCGGCCGCCCGCCGCGAGGGCGACGCCAGCAAGCAAGCCGCGCCCGCGGCACCGGTGAGGGAGGCAGCTATGACAAATGGATCGATTCGATGTCGCGCTTGTCTCCGGCGGACCTTGCCTTTGCTTGCCGCTTCGCTCTGGTGCGTTCCTGTCGCTGCGGGAGCTACCGCTTCCAAGGCCGTTTCGCCAGCCCGCGTCGAAGCGACCGGGCGGGCTTCGCAAACAGCGCCGGCCGCGCAGCCCACCTTTGCTACCCCTGAGGCTGCCCTCGATGCCCTCGTGGCTGTGGTGAAGACGGGAGATCCCCGGGTGGTTTCGAGCTTTTTCGGTCCCGACGGCAAGCAATTGCTTTCCGGCGATCACGTACAGGACCGGACGCAGCTCCAGCGCTTCGCCACCAACCTCGATGCGGCGGCGCACTTGCAGAAAGAGGCAGCGGGTTACACGGTCCTCGTCGGCCAAAACCGGTGGCCGTTCCCGATACGGCTCGTCCGCCGCGACGGCCGCTGGCTCTTCGACACCAAAGCCGGCTTGCAGGAGATCCTGAATCGGCGGATCGGCCAGGACGAGTTGGCGGCCATCGCCACTTGCCGCGCTTACGCGGTGGCGCAGTGGGAGTATTACACCGAGTCGGGCGGCGCCGCGCAGGGACTGGCCGTCTACGCCCAGAAATTTGTCAGCTCGCCCGGGCATCATGACGGTCTCTACTGGGCCACGGCCCCGAGTGAGAAGCCGAGCCCGCTTGGCGAGCTTGTCGCGGACGCGAGAGCCGAGGGGTACGGCCCGAGTGCCCGCTCCGCACGGTCCGGCGCGCCACCCAAGCCGCGTCCCTTCCACGGCTACTACTTTCGGATTCTTACTGCGCAGGGCCGCAGCGCTCCCGGCGGCAAGTTCAGCTACATCATCAATGGGAACATGATCGCCGGTTACGCGTTGGTAGCCTATCCGGAGAAGTGGGGTAATTCCGGGGTGATGACTTTCATGATCAACGGCCAGGGCCGCGTCTACCAAAAGAACCTCGGGCCTCAAACGGCGAGCATCGCCGCGGCCATGACTGAATACAACCCCGACCCTACCTGGCAGTTGGTTCAGCCGTAGCCGAGAAGGCGGGACTTTGTCAGGTTGCCGTACAGTGCGCCGCTGCGAGCGGAACCAGAGCCGAAGGAAAGGGGTTTTTCGGAGCAGAAGGTGGAGTTGAGCTATTCGTACCTCAAGAGCGGCCGTCGGATCGACGCGCAGAGCGGCGGCGATACGCGCGATCTTGCCTATCCCAGCACCAAGACGTGGATCCGCTTTCATCGTCCACTGCCAGGGTCGTAGAGCCAAGCATGGTTTATGGCAACCCAAGTGGAGGTGTTGTAGCCACCGGCGAGCAGGACTTTCGCGAGAATCATTAGCGCCACGGCTGCGAATCGTGTCCGGCGTGCTCGCATTCGCCTTCTCCTTCCTTCATTCGTGGCGCAGGGCGACCGTAGGAGGGACCTTCATGGCGCGTCGCGCGGGGATGTAGCAAGCAGGCAGCGCGACAAGCGCCAGCAAAAAAGCGACGGCGACGAAGGTGACCGGATCGGTGGCGCTGAGGTCGAAAAGCAATGCCGACATGAGGCGCGTTAGCGCGATGGACGCCACGATGCCAAGAACCAATCCAACCAGCACGAGCGTCATACCCTGCCGAATAATGAACTGAAGGATGTCGCGGCAGTTCTCCTTGGCCTGCTCGATACCGCCCAGGTCGAGTCGCGCTTGCCGGCGCGCCTGGTCTGGGGTCATCCCCTGCGCGACGTATTCCTCGGCTTTCCCTTCAAGGTGGTCGCGCAGCTCGGCGTCGAGTTCCCGGTCCGCCTGCGCCCGGCGAAAGAGCGACCGCAGCCGCAACGGAATCGTGTAGAGCCACCGTTCCAGCCGCATCGTCGCCCCCACTCGGCGCGCGCGCCGCTATGCCTTTTTCAGTTCGACCACCCGCGAAATCGCGCCCGCCAACCTGCCCCAGTTGTTTGCTTCTCTCTCGAGCTGCCGTCGGCCCAGGCGAGTCAAGGAGTAGTATTTCGCCCGCCGGCCCTTTTCGGAGGTCTTCCACTCCGCGGTGATCCACCCCTCCTGTTCGAGCTTGTGCAGGGCAGGGTAGAGGGATCCATCGCTCACCCGCAGAACATCGCCCGAGACCTGCTTCAATCGCTGGCTGACGGCAAGACCACTCAACGGCTGGAGCGCCAGGATTTTCAGCAGCAGCATGTCCAGCGTGCCCTGGACGAGGCCGGCAGGCTTGCTCATGTGTTATGTCCTCGGTAACCGAGGGTATCCCCTTGGACCGCGGTAAGCAAGGGGACACGCTAGCGAAGCGTGGAGGTGTCTATTGTTTCGACAGTGATTGCCCCAGGGCTGGAACGATTTGGTAGACGGGGCCGCGCCAAAACGATGGCGCCGGATCGTTCTCCCAGCGCGCGTGCGGGGCGAACGCGATGGCCATATCCCAATAAAAGCCCTTGCCCGAGTTGGGACCGGGCGCGGGCGCGATCTGCCGGGCCATCTTCTCCAAAGCGACGGAAATCACGTGATGCGGGTCCCAGAATTGGCGAGCTCGCGCGTCGGAAATTCGGGCCAGCGCGCCGCCGCTGGGCGCGCCCCAATCCGTAACAAGGATCGGCTCCCAGACAACGAGTACCCGCAGTTTCCACTCGGGATGCTGCTTCAATAGCTGCTCGGTTGCGGAGGCCCCCCGCAAACAAAAGGGTCACGTCGGCGACAACAGCAGAACGACTCGGGGCAAATTCGCATCCGCGTCAAAAGCCGACGTGAATGGGGAGAGGTTGCCAGGCGCAAGCCTGACGAGCGGGGGTTGGCCTGGCGGCGCAGACCCGGGCAGCCACATATAGAAGGCCAGCGACAGCAAGACGACAGCGACTGCGGCGATTACGATCGGCTTCCTTTTCATTGGCCGCTCCGCGCGGAGAAGTCCGCGATGAGTCCGGCGACTTGCTGAGGAAAGAAAATCATTCCCGCAACCACGACCACAGCGGCCCAGAGAAGAAGGTTGGCGATCCACCGGCCGCGGACCGCGCACTGTTTAGTCCGATGTTGTTGCCAGAATCCCAATCCAAGCAGCGCGAGGGAGACGCCCAGAAGCCAGGGGCGGAGCGCCGTAAAGAAAGCGCTCGAGACACCTGCACCCAAAGCCGCGGCGAAGCCGAGTGGGAGGCAGCAACTGATCGTCGCCACGGAACTCACCACAGCCGCGAGAGACGCCGCGATACCAGTCCCCTGTTTCATTTGCCCTCCCTGCCGCCGTACCTGCGGAATCCGCCTTGGGTTCGCGGTGCGCGCGGCAACAGACCCTGGCGCTCGCAGAAACGAATCGCGTCAACCGAGAGGTCGATCTTCTTTGTCACAATTCCAATGTGCATCGAGCGCGACTCCTAGGAAATCCTACACCCTGGTGTGGGGTCTAGAGTCAATTCCAATTCGATCATGCAGAGATGGGACGAGAGGCAAGCCGCAATTTGCAGGTGATTCAGTGCAAAGGATCGGGCGAATTCGCAGGTCTGAAGGTTCGGGGGCATCCTGGGCACCGTCGCGCGGCGTGCGTTTTTCGGGTGAACGCGGTCTGGACGGACAAAACTGCCTCCCGCGTTTTCGTCGTGTGGGTGTTGCTCCTGGTTTTGGGTTAATAGCCGGGGAGGTGGGGAGAAAGGCTTGGGAATCCACTGCCCGGTCACGCGTACCCTTACTGAGATTCCAATCGAGCCGATGGTGGAGCTGAATTTGCCAACGCTTTGGACGCTCGCAACATGCCCATGAACGCCCCGCGGCGTCCAGGCGCATTCGCCAGAGCCACCCGGAATTCTTTCCGTGCCAGCGCCGGCTGTTTCTGCTCCAGCAGCAAGTCCCCAAGCTGTTCCCGCGCGGGGACGATGGGGCCGGGCGTTACGGGGAGCTTCTCCGTGGCATCTTCATCGTCGGCGGCCTCGCGTAGCAGATTGCGGGCTTCGCCTGGCTTGCCTTCCGCCTGGGCCAACCAGGCAGACACTTCAACCGCTTGAATATCGACCTGCTCCGCCCAATATTCGCTGTACCCCGCGGAGGAAGCGCGGAGCTGCCGTTCCAATTGGCGCAGTCTCTTGACTTCTTGGCGGGCGCCGGCTGGGCGTCCGGTTCTGGCAAGGCCGATGCCACGCGCCCAGACTGCGACGGCGGTCACCTGAGGCGGAGCTCCGCTGGGTGGCGCGATAGCGGCAGCTTCGACCCAGTCCTGTCGTTCGACTGCATAACGGACCGGCATGGCGGTGGCGGCATACGCGACTTTGAAGTCGCCCTCGTGGAGGGCAGGCATCACTTTGAGCTGTTCGAGGATTTCCCTCGCTTCTCGGTCGCGTCCCTCCTGGAGGAGGGCGTAAACCAGATAGTCCATGGCGTGCAGCTCCTCTCCAATATCGCCTTGGCTGTGTGCCGCTGCTCGCGCCGCTTTGTTCGACGCGATGGAATCACGCCACATGCCCAGCCGTGTGAAGATGTGCGAGGGCATGTGCAGCGCATGAGGGGCAGACGGCGCGATCTTCGAGTAGGCACGCGCCGCCGCAAGGCCGTGCCGGGCCATCTCCCGGTTGTCGCACGCGTGGATCAGGTAGTGCGCGATCCCGGGGTGCCGGGGGTATTTGCGATAGAGAGGGTCGAGAATGCTCACAGCCTGCTTCTGCTTAGCGTGAGTCTTGTCGAAGGGAGAAGCAACCGCAAGAAGCGCCAGAGCATAGAACACCTGGGATTCCACATCTTTCGGGTACGCCTTCGCGAGTTCTCCCATGGCGTTCTCGTATCTGGACACGCGCTCGGTGTAGGGAATAGCGCTGAGATCGCGATCGTAGAAGGGGGCCAGTGCGTGGATGAATCTGCGTTCCCGATCCGAGTCCTTTCCGATCTGTTGGGCTCGCTCAATCTCCTGGCGGCCTCGCGCAAAAGCCCCTGCGTAGATCGGTGGGTCCCAGAGCTGGTGGAAATACGTCATGGCGATCCCCCAGTGGGCGATCGCGCAGTCGGGGTCCTCCTCCGCCACTTTTCGGAACGAAGTCTCAGCACGAGAGTAGGCGAAGGAGTGGAGCAGCGCCACGCCCTTTTCAAATTCTCTCTGAAGGCCGGCCTTGCAGGACGTTGGGAACGAGACAACGCCAAGCTTCTCAGGCGCAGGGTGCTGATGGGAGTCTTGGCGCGCCGAAATGACAGGCGTGAAGAAGAACACAAGGAGAAGTGCTCGATACCACGCTTGGCTTGTCGCAAATCCCTGGCGCATGGAACTGCCTCTCTGCACTTTGGCCCCGATTGTAGTCGTGCATGGAAGCTCGATCAAGGAATCCGAGTCAGTGGGGCGGTTGCCCGGCGGACTCGTGCTTGGTGGCGATGCTGACTGCGGGCTTCGCGGCGAAGCTCAAAGCGGGGCGCGATGGGTTGACGCTCGGCGAGCGGCCATATTTCCCCCGAGCGGAGTGTTCATCGATTTAGGGACCGTGTACACGATCTGTCATTTCCATGGCGAGTCGAGCGACTGGGAGTCCGGTGAGGCATGTCGGGTCCACGCCCCCGGGCCTTCTCGGGTGGTACGCGAGGGCGTAGCGGGCAGCTTCCCACGTGGCGGCGCACGCGCCCTTCAGGACCAGGGTCGTTCGAAGGCACGCCTAGGTTGCCTTTCGGCCCCAAACCCTCGAGTGGCCTCTGTCACTTCAACTCCGCCCGGCCAAACAGCTCGAGCATTTTCGCTCCCGAAGGCGGCTCGAGCATGTCGAACTCAGGGCCCTGTGGGTAACCCGTGGCTCGGATGCGCGTCGCTGCCTTGGCGTGGTCGTAATTCGTGTGCCGCAGTTGGATTTCCCGGCCGAGCAGGAGCCAGTCGGCGCCGGGCTCGCCGAACGGCATGCCCACACTGCCGGCATTCACCACGCGCGCTTTCCCAACTACGCGATCGAATTGCATGTGCGTGTGGCCGCACACCACCACCTCCGCCTGGGCGTTGGCAAACACGGGTAGCAGGGGCGCTTCCGCGGTCAAGCGGGTAAAGATCTCGTTATCGTCGCGCGGCGTGGCATGACAGAACAGGATTCGGCCGAGGCCGGCAATTTCCAGGCGGATCGACTTCGGCCATCCGGCGACCCATTCTTCGTGCTTGGCGGTGAGCAGCCGCGCATTCCAGCGTATGCCCTCAACCGCCCAGGCTGGCAGCCTCTGCAATTCCGCGCCACGCCGCGCCGCGAGCACTTCGCGCTCCCCGTTGCCCGTGATGTATTGCACCGGCACCATCATCGCGCGCAGCCGCTCGATAGTTTCCACCGGCATCGGCCCGGGCAGCAAGTCGCCGCCCACTACAATCTGGTCGACGTCAGTCCGCAACACTTCTTCGAGTACTGCCTCCAGAGCGGGCAGGTTCGCGTGAATATCGTACAGTGCCGCCACCCGCATGGGAGCTTAAGGAAGGGGCGCGATAATGGCGTCGAGGCGATCGGGAGTTCCTTCGACTCGCTCGAGATGCGGATAGCGCAAGCCGCCGTGGTAATCGAGCGAAACAGTGAAGAAGCGGCCGCCACGGCTGACAAGAAGATCGATCGGCTGCTGGCCGGTTTCGGCGGCGAGGATGGCGTCTCGCAGCTTCTCCACGCTGAAGGCTTGGCCATCCACAGCTTCGATTTGCATCCCCAGCGCCATGCCCGCCTTGAAAGCGGGGCTGCCCCACCACACAACCGTAAGGGTTCCGTCAGGAGCCGCGTTGAATCCGAGCGAAGTGGCGAAGCTCGCTCCGAACCGTCCCCGTCCGCCTCCCATCCCCGCGGGCTCGGTATCGTTGTAGACGAGCCGATAGCCGCCTTGGGTGATTCCGCCGAGCGGCACTTGCGGCGCGAGGTCGTAGACACGCGTGCGCAGGAATTTCGCCCAGTCGTAGGGCTGGACGGTGTTCAAGGCGCGCACGATGTCTTCGAAATCGTAGGTTCGGGTGACGTAGCTGCCGTTGTCGATCCCGTAGAAGAGCCTGGCGAAATCATCGAGAGACTTCTTTCCGCCGCTCAGCTCGCGGATTGTCGTATCGGCGTCGAGCCAGACCAGCAAGCCTTCCATGTAATAGTCCTCGGCGCGCTGCCAACTGACCCAGCCGACCGGGGAGCGCTGGGAGATGATCGGCTGGTTGGTGGTATCGACGAGCGGACGCCAGGTGCGTCCGGGGCTGATTTCAAAATTGGACGCGATCTGAGCGATAACATCGCGCGCCTGTTCCGGAGTGCGCATGCCGGCGCGCGCGGTGAGCACCGAGCCCCAGTACTCGGTCAGGCCCTCGTAAACCCATAGCAGGTCGTCTTGCATGGGCACGTTGTAATTCGGCGTCCAGAGGTCGTAAGGCCGGCGGAACTTGCCATTCCACGAATGCGTGTATTCGTGCGCCAGCAGGTCGCGGCCCCCGACTCCCGCGGCCCAGTTGGTGAAATAATTGGCGCGCGTTCCGTCCTCGCTCGATTGGTGATGTTCGAGGCCCTCGCCGCCCAGTCTGTCGCTCAAAGAGAACAGGAAATCGTAGTGGCTGTAGTGATGGGAGCGAAAGAGCCTAGCGGCCTGAACGACGAGGTTGCGGTGGTCCTGGAGTTCCGCCGGGGTGACGGCGAGATCGGCTGGAGCATCGGCGAAGACGTCGAGATAGACGCGGTTGTCGGGACCGGAAGACAAATCCAGCCGCTCGTAGTAGAGCCCCGCGTAGAGCGGGGAATCGACCAGCGTGTTAAGGGTCGTGTCCTGGAAATGGATGACGTCGCCCGCTTGCGAGCCAACTTCGAGCGCAGTCGCGAACTTCCAGCCGGCGGGCAGCCGAACGGCGGGCGCGAACTCGATGCGGCGGGAGAAATATCCCGCGGGGTAGAGAAGCGCCTCGTTCCAGGAAAGATCGGCCATCTTCGAAGAGAACGAGATGCGGCCTTCGTTCGGCTGGAGCGGCGCGAGATACTGGAAATTCACTTCCACGGAAGTCGCGCCCGCCGGCACGGTTACGTGGAAGGCGAAGACGTTCACCCGATCGCGCACCCACGCGATGCGCTTGCCTTGCGCCGTCACCACCAGTCCCGCCATCTTCGAGATCGGGCCGACGGGGGAATGGGCTCCCGGGACCCATTGGGGATAGAGCAGGGTGATCTCGTGGCCCGAGACGGGAATGGTCTCGTGCACGTTGAAGACCCGGTGCGCGACGTCGGTGAGGTCGACAAGCAGGGAAATCGTGCCGGGGAAGGGAATATCCCGGGGCGCAGCGATGGGCGGCGGCAGTGGCGCCGGCTGGGGGCCCGCGTAATTCTGCGCCGAGAGCGCGGGGGCCAGGGCAAGGAAAATCAAAGGGAAAAGAGCGAGCACGGTAGGACGAATCCCAAGCGTTCGAGTCATAGGTTCCTCTCCAGGTCGGGCACAGTTATACACCGGGGGATGGCTTGGTGAAAGCGAATTGAGGCATCCCGCGAACGGGAATCGGGGGATGCACCGTACGGTCCCGTTCACAACAGAACGAGCCGCGTGGATGGCCTGCGCCCTGCGCCCCTACGGAGAAGCCGTCCTCTTGGTTACCTGCAAATCATTATGCGCAGGATGGCCCTCGCTATTCGCCATTCCGTTTGGCGCCCGGAACACTTCTCGCGCTGATCCCTACCGCTTCAAGAGGTACGTAGCGAAAAACATGGGGTTCCCTCGGTTTGGAAACAGCGGCCCTCGCAGCGACACCGTGTTGCCCGCGCCTAGCCCGCTCATCCCGGTTACGCCGTCGAACGCCGTCCCCGACGAGGTCACGATATGGAGGCTTGAGGTTCCCGGGGCGCTGAAGATGCCTGAAGCTGGCGTCAGCATGAAATCGGTGGAACCGAGCGCCTGGGAAATCGTTCCGGTCACCCATGTGCTCATCAGGCGCATCTGGTTGACGTTCACTTGGGGCGGTGTGCCTGACGTCAATCCGGAAAGCGGTGTGAACCCAACGATCTGCCCCGGCATCAGGTCGGAAATCCCGGCGAAGTTCATGCCGCTCGTATCCATGCCCCAATTGTCCATGCCGAATTGCGCGCCCGCTTGGACATTCACCTGGATCTCATCGCCGATGTTCACGCCTGAAAGAGCCGGCGCTTCGTCCATCACCACGACGTCGCACCGGCCAGTGGTGGCATCCTCCGCGACGACCATGCCGTAGAGTTCCTGGCCGCTTCCGCTTTCCAGTTGCACCCTCGATGCTTGCAAAGTGCCCGTTCCTTCAATCTGCATGGTCATTTCGACAATCTGGCCTTGCGCGAGACTCGAGAAGCTGTTCGGTTTGCCGATGCTGTCGAAACCCTCGAAAACAGTAGTGCCTCCGGTCATGACCGTCAGCATGGGTGCGCCCTGAGCGAATTGCACGGTCAAGCTCTGGTTGCCGGCATCCACGGAATTCACCACACCGATCATGTCCTGCATCTCGCTAAACATCGCGCCGTTCGTTCCCGATCCTTGGGTTGGTTGTTCGAGATACGACGACATCATGGGGCTGACGCTCATATTCGATTCCATGGAGTCCATCAGGTCGAAATCCATGAGCACGCCGAGCGGTGTGCCGGATGGGACGCTGAATGGAAACGGCGCGCCGGAGATGGTTGCGCTGACGCTCGTCATCGGCGGCGTGATTTCGCAGATTTGGCCTGTCCCGCAGTTGAAATTCATCATCATCCCGCCCGAATCGTTGAGGAACGTCATTCTCGGGTTCGAAAACGTGACTGTCATGCCCGTGTAATTGCCCGCCGGCACGTTGACGGTATCGAGGTACGCGGCCATGGATTGAAGCTGGGTCATCTCCATCGTCATGGGGGCGTTCAAAACGGAAACGTCGCCCGGCTGCATCACCGCGCCGGTCATCGTCACGCTAAAGGCGAGGATATTCGTTCCTGCGGGCGGCATATCGCGCAAGGAAAGATTCAAGGCAGCCGTGGAAGGGGCCGGCGGCGTAATGACGCTGCTGGGGCTCGCCGAGCCGCCGCCACAGCCGGCCGTGACGCCCAATCCCAAGAGACTCAATGCTACGAGTGCCCGTCGGAAGCGCATATCCGCCCCCTCGCGAAAAGTTTCAAGGGGTCAGGAGCAAGCGAACAGCCAATCTGCGAGCGACGAAATAGCGCGAGATTCACGAGAAGAGCCCGGCAAGGGTAAGGTGAAGGAGCCGTCCTGCGCGATATCGCGCTGGTCCTTGTTTTGAGGTTGTGCCTTTTTCCGCAGAACTCACTCAGGGGCCGAAGGCCCTATTCTTGGCGGCCTTTACGACACGGCTGATCCCGTCCCGAACCTTCGGGATTCGGGACGAGCGCTCCGGAGGCGGAGGCGGTGAAATGGCCTCTAGGCTTGCGGGCGAAATGGCTGGCGCCGGCTTCGATGGCATCCTGGACTCTCGGGTATGGGAACCAAGGCTTGCGCCGGAGTTGGCGTGGGCGTATAAGGAAGCTAAGAGGGGTAGCTAAACCGAGATTCTAAGTCATACTCTTTATCCTGCGCCAAGCGGATACTCGAGAGCACTTTTGCAGCCGCTCCCAAGAGTGGCTAAGCCGGTCGAACGGAACCACGACTGCGGGAGCGGCGCCGGGAGGCAACCGATGGGCAGGATTCTGTTGTCGTTGCTACTGGGGGTACTCTCCGTATTCGTGTTCATCCTGGGCGCCGAACCGTTCGGAGCACCCGGAGGAACATCCGTGACGGAAATCTTCGCCGGCTCCGTTGTCTTGGCCATGTACCTTGGCGTCTGTCAATTCTTCCTCAGACGAGGCACCGGCCGGAGTTGGCGCGCGGATTGGCCTATTTGGCTGGCCATGGCCGTACCGTTGCTAGCTGAAGCTTTGCTCGTCTTGGCATTGGAGAGACCCGAAACGTTTCTTGTGCAGGGGGTTCCCATGTCCGTGGCCGGCTGCGTCGGAATCCTTGCAGGAGCGCTCCTCGCCCATCGCGGAAAAGGAGTGGCGCGAACGGATGTGACCAGGAGCCACCCTGTGTAACCGGCGCTGCTCTTCCTGAGAAAGGCGCTTTACCCACCGCCCCAAGCGCAAACACGGCGGAGCCCCCGGACCTGTTTTCCTCCGCGTCCTCCGCGCCTCTGCGGTGGAAGTTCGGTCCGCCCCTGAGAGCTAGAGGGGAATGTGGCGCAAGCGCAGCGCGTTCGTCACCACGGAAACCGAGCTGAAGCTCATCGCTGCCGCGGCGATGATCGGGCTGAGTAAAATCCCGAAGAACGGGTAGAGAACGCCGGCGGCGATAGGCACTCCCACCGAGTTGTAGACGAAGGCGAAGAAGAGGTTTTGTTTGATGTTCTTCATGGTGGCCCGGCTCAGGAGCCTTGCGCGGACAATGCCACGCAGGTCGCCCTTGACGAGCGTGACTCCGGCGCTTTCCATCGCCACATCGGTGCCGGTGCCCATCGCGATTCCGATCTGGGCCTGGGCGAGTGCCGGGGCGTCGTTGATCCCGTCGCCGGCCATGGCGACGAACCGGCCTTCTCCTTGCAGCCTTTTCACCACGTCTGCTTTTTGGTCCGGCAGGACTTCGGCAACCACGTCGTCAATGCCCAGCTTCTTCGCAACCGCTTGGGCGGTAGTGCGGCTGTCGCCGGTGAGCATCACGACCCGGATTTTCTCGCGGTGCAACTGCTCGATCGTTTCGAGCGAGGTCTGCTTGATGGGATCGGAGACGCCGAGCAGCCCGGCGACTTCTCCCTCGGCAACGACGAACATGACCGTCTGGCCGTCGGCGCGCATCGCTTCCGCCTTTTCCGCGAACGGGGCCGAATTGGCGCCCAGCTCCTCTATAAGCTTCCGATTGCCCAAAGCAACGTTTGCGCCATCCATACGACCGCGGACGCCTCGGCCGGTGAGCGACTCGAACGCCTCGGCAGAGCCCAGCGCAATCCCGCGCGCCTGAGCGCCCGCGACAATGGCGGCGGCGAGCGGATGCTCGCTGCCTTTTTCCAGTGTCGCCGCAAAATGCAACAGCCGCTTTTCATCGAAACCGGCTGCCGGCTCGACGGCCGTGAGTTTCGGTTTGCCCTCGGTGAGCGTGCCGGTTTTGTCCACCACGAGCGTATCCACTTTGCGCATGAATTCGATGGCCTCGGCGTTCTTGAACAGCACGCCCATGGTCGCGCCTTTGCCCGTGGCTACCATGATCGACATGGGAGTCGCCAAACCGAGGGCGCAGGGGCAGGCGATGATGAGGACCGCGACCGCGTTGACCAAAGCAAAGGCCATGGCAGGCGCGGGACCGAGCAACGCCCACAAGACGAAGGTCAGGACGCTGATCCCGACGACGATGGGAACGAAGTAGCCGGCGACGATGTCCGCCAACTTCTGGATGGGCGCCCGGCTCCGCTGCGCTTCCGAAACCATCTTGACGATCTGGGCGAGCAGGGTATCGGCCCCCACGCGCTGGGCCTCCATGACGAGCGAGCCGGTGCCATTGACCGTGGCTCCGGTGACTTTGGCTCCGGCCTGCTTTTCCACCGGCACGGGCTCTCCGGTGATCATGGATTCGTCCACGCTGGTGGCGCCTTCCAGAACGACTCCGTCGACAGGGATTTTTTCGCCTGGGCGTACGCGGAGCCGGTCGCCGGGCGTCACTCGATCGAGAGGGACGTCGGTCTCCAATCCATCCGGGCGAATCAAGCGGGCCGTTTTCGGGGCCATGCCCAGCAGGCTCTTGATCGCGGCGCCGGTCTGGCTGCGGGCGCGCAACTCGAGCACCTGGCCGAGGAGAACCAGCGCGGTGATGACCGCCGCGGCTTCGAAATAGGGCTGGATATTGCCGCTCGGATCTCGGAACGAGGCAGGGAAGAGGCCGGGGAAAACCGTGGCCACCACGCTGTACCAATAGGACACCGCAACGCCCAGCCCAATCAGCGTGAACATGTTCAGGCTGCGGTTCACAACCGATTTCCATCCGCGAACGAAAAACGGCCAGCCGCCCCAGAGAACTATAGGCGAGGCGAGAATCATCTGAACCCAAACGCCAGTCCGGGAATTAGCCCAAGCGCTCCACAGATAACTTGCGGGAAGATAGCCAACCATGCTGATGGCGAGCAGAGGAACCGTGATTGCCACGCTCACCCAGAAGCGGCGCTTCATGTCCTTCAGTTCAGGATTTTCTTCCGCTTCCGCGGCAAACGTTCTTGGCTCGAGGGCCATGCCGCAGATGGGGCAGGAGCCGGGCCCGCTCCGGATGACTTCGGGATGCATTGGGCACGTGTATTCCGTTTTCGTTGCCGCCGCCACCGGGGTCGCCGGTTCGAGCGCCATCCCGCATTTCGAACATGCGCCTGGTCCTTTCTGCCGGACTTCGGGGTGCATGGGGCAGGTGTACTCGGGAGCAGAAGGGGCGGAGACGTGGGGAGGCGCAGCAGGCCGCGCAGGCGACGGCGAAATCAGCACGGGCCCCCCAGCCATCGGAGCGGCCGGCTTGGCCGGCTGCCGAAGGTATTTTTCCGGCTCGGCTTCGAATTTCGCGCGGCAGCCTGGGCAGCAGAAGAAGTACTTGCGGCCGTTGTAGATCGAACTCGCCGCCGCTTTCTCCGGGTTCACTTTCATCCCGCAAACGGGGTCGGTGGCGGCCGCGGCCACGGATGCCGCTCCTTTCACCATCTCTTCATGTTCCATGGAAGCCATTCTTTCTGTGCTGCACAATCGTAAAAGCTTGTTCTTCTGACAAACATCTTGGGCCGACAGGTGGGCACGGCTGGATTCCCGCCCCCCGCTTTCGCGGAGGGTAAACTGCCGCGGGAATGACCGGTTATGGGGGCGGTGTGCTCGACAGCGTCAACGCGGGCCGCGCGGCGGTTTGGTTGCGGGCAAAGGCTGCGCTGTGGAAGTATGGGTCGCATCCGGGCGGGTCGCGGAGTTGCGTCTAGACCCCCAGTCTCTCGCGCGGCGGCCGCGTTTGTCCATTTGCCCTCTTCTCTCGCCCCGGCTCATTGCCAGGCTCGCGCGGTTCGTTCCTACCCAGAACGACCACGTTGCACAGCGGCGCCGCAATCAGCGTGAAATAGACCCACCCTGGCCTTGGCGTTCCTTCTATTCAGTCCGACGCCGGGCTCTCAGGTGAGCGCCGTCAAAAGCGCTGCCTGCCGAGCCATCGGATCTGCCTTCATGTTCCGTTCTCGTCCTGTTTTCCCCAGCGCCGCGCGAGTCACTTCGAGACCGGTTTCTGGCTGGCGCTCCCTTTCGGACCGTTTTTCATGCGGAGGGGCATCTTCTTGGCTTGCTGCTTCTTGTCGCCGCGCATTTGTTCGAGAAGGCGAACTGCTTGGCGATCAACTTGGCCCGCGCAGCCGGATCGTGCCTGTTTTGCGGGGCGGCCATGTTCTTCAAAAGGCTGCTCCATCAACGGCATTTGCTTTTGTTGGCTGGCCGTCATCTTCTTGGGCATCACCTGCTGGCCCATCATCCCTTTGCCCGTGGCGCTCTGGCCCTTCATTCCCTTGGCCGTGATTCCGGCGCTGGAATCCTGCACGGCAGGGTGATGTTGGGCATCTTGGGCCCGAGCGCCGAGGGCGAACAGGGACAAAACAGCCAGGGAAAATGAGGCCAGAATAGTTCGGTCTTTCACCTTGTCATCTCCCTTCGTTCCTAAGACTCCTTTTTAGGCACGTATGGTTCCACTGTTTTGTATGCGGGCTGGATTCCGTAAGTCCCCTAAATTCAGAGGGCTGTCGCGGGAGACCCGGAGCAGCCGGTCCGCCTCCAGACAGGCAAACTGGCTCATTTGCCGCAGTCAGTGACGCGTATGAGGCAGTGCGCCACGAGGGCGGGGATGGGATTGCGCCGAAACCAGGGTCGTGGAGCTGTCTGTTTCCTGGAATTCTTAGAGGGAGAGGATGCCCGACGCTGAATGCGCTCGGGTGAAGTGCGGGCCTAGGTGAAGTGATCGATCGGTCCCCTTTTATTCGCCCCCGGGGGGTTCGCCCTCCGGTCCGCCCGCCGAAGATGGAGAGTTCTCGGCCGATGGCACGAGGTCGGAAGGAGGTTCGAGCCCGAATTTTTCCATGCGGTAGATCAAGGTTTTCCTGCTGATGTCGAGGTACTTGGCGGCTCGCGTCTGGTTCCAGTGGTGCTTTTCCAGGGCTTCGAGCAGGATTTCCTTCTCGACCCCCTCCAGACTGATTCCTTCGTTGGGCAAAGTGAGACCGATGTTGGAAATCTTAGACTTCGCCAAGCGGATCTCGTCCGGCAATTGCTCGGGAGCGATCGGTTTCCCCTTGCCTAGCACCACCAAGCGCTCGACCACGTTCTGCAGTTCACGAACATTGCCAGGCCAGTTGTAACTCTGAAGCGCCCCAATGGTCTTCCCTTCGATCGAAATAATGGGCATATGGTGGCGCTCGCTGTGCTTGGCGATGAAGTGATCGACGAGCGAAGGTATATCGTCTCTCCGGTCCCGAAGCGGCGGCAGCGGGATCGAAATCACGCTGAGGCGGTAGTAGAGATCCTCGCGGAACCCTCCGTCTTCGACCATGTTCTTCAAGTTTCGATTCGTGGCTGCCAGGATGCGCACGTTGACCTTCACCGGCTGTGGATAGCCGATCTTATCGATTTCCCGCTCCTGCAGCACGCGCAGCAGCTTCACCTGCACCTGCGGGCTAAGCTCGCTCACTTCGTCGAGGAAGACCGTTCCTTCGTTCGCGGCCTCGAACTTTCCGGTCCGATCGGTCAGTGCCCCGGTGAACGAGCCCTTGCGGTGACCGAAAAGCTCCGACTCGATCAGATTTTCCGGTATGGCCCCGGAGTTGATCGTCACAAAAGGCTTGTGGGATCGCAGGCTGTTTTGGTGGATGGCTTTGGCGAGGAGCTCTTTTCCCGTCCCTGATTCGCCGGTAAGTAGCACCGTGGAATCCGACCTTGCCACTTGCAAGGCCAACTCGAACACTTCCTGCATCTTTCGCGAGCGGCCGACCATGCTCTCGAACTGAAACGTCTTGCCGGCAAGATCGCGCAAATACCGGTTCTCATCGAGCAACTGCTGGCGATCGAGCACGTGCCGAACGGTCAGTTTCAGCTCGTCGCCGTTCAATGGCTTGAGGATATAGTCGATGGCGCCCAACTTCATCGCCTCCACCGCGCTTTCCACCGTGCCGAATGCAGTCATGAGGATTACGGGCGCATCCGGATCGTTCCCCTTGATCCGGCCCAGCAGCTCGACGCCGCTCAGGCCGGGCATGCGGATATCGGCGATGGTCAGTTGCGGGGACTTTTCCTCGTACAGGTGGAGGCCTGCTTTGCCGTCGGCGGCCACTAGGGTCCGGTATCCCTCCTCCTCGAGCCAGAATTGGATGAGCCGCCGCTGGCCGGGGTCGTCGTCGACAATCAGGATGGGTTTCTCTTCCATCGGTCAGTGGAGCGCCGAAAGCACCTGGGATTCTCCTGCTTTCCCATCCGGGTCGAGCGGGAGGAGAAGCGTAAAGGTCATGCCGCGAACCGGGTTTCTCCGCACTTCAACCCGCCCGCCATGCTGGCGAACGATCTGGTAGACAATGGAGAGGCCCAGTCCGGTGCCGCTCGCTCGCGTTGTAAAGAAAGGATCGAAGATCTTCTCGAGATTCCCTGGCTCGATGCCGATGCCCTCGTCCCGTACTTCTATGCCGATGGCGTCATCGCCTGTCGAGGCGCGGAGAACGACTTCGCCGCCCTCCGGCATCGCCTGCACGGCATTCAACACGAGATCCAGCAGAACCTGTTTGATCTGGTCGGGGTCGACCGGAATCGACGGCAGTCCGTCGGAAGGTTCAATTTTCACATGGCAACCGCTCATTTTCGCGGTCTTCTCGGTGAGGGTCCTGACCGACTCAAAGAGCTGCCCGAAATCGGTGGGCCTGCGCCGAGGGGCCTGAGGCCTGGCGAACTGCAGGAAATTCGTCAGCAGCTCTTTCAAGCGATTGATTTCCTCCTCGGCGAGTTTCCCAAACTCCTGTTTCGTTTCCTCCGAGAGGTTCGGCCGGCGCAGGATCTGCACCGATCCTTCGATCGAGCCAAGCGGATTGCGAATTTCGTGGGCCAAGCCCGCGGAGAGTTCGCCCAGAGCGGATAGCCGGTCCGCTCGGCGCAATTGCTCGAAGGAAGCTTGAAGCTGCGCGTAGACCTCGCTCAACCTCCGCGCGGTTTCCTCCACATTCGCCCGGTGCTTCTTCTCCTGATCGAACAGCAGGCCGGCTAATCCCCCAATGAGAAAAAACATCCCCAGTTCGACGAACAACGCTGCTTGCTGGGCAGGGGAAGACCGCCATTCCGTGAGAATAAAGGGTGTGTACGCCGCGCTCGAAAACGCGGCTGCGAGGACCCCTCCTCGCCAGCCAAACCACATCGCCGCAAGCAACACCGGGACATAATAGGCGCGTTCGAACAGCGCGTGCAGCCAGTCATGGCTCATGGGGGTGCTGTAATGCAGCACCGACACGATCAGGATCGTCCCCATGACGATGCCCACACGCCACGTTGTTTTCCGTCTCACTGGGCTCCGGCGACGATCATACTACCGTACTTTCCCGTGGCAGCTCCGCTCTTTCCGCAAACCGCCAGCGAGACTCGATCCGGTGGAGGACAGGAGGATTTGGGGCAGCGGCGAGTCCCAGACCAGGCAGACCAAACGCGTTTCTTGCCAGATTTCTGGCCGAAGGCGAGGGCGGCTGTTGGGAACAAGACGGTTCTCTGCTCATTTGGAGTCCGTTTCACGCCTACCAGGCCATTCTCAACCACCAGGACGTGGGCATCTTCCTGCCCTTTCACTTGATCGTGGCCGAGCACGCCGATGGCACGCATGTGGCCGCAACCGACGTCAGTTCGCTGGGGCGGTTGGCCGGAGAGATTGGCCTCGAGCTTCTTGGTCGCAACATCAGTCACACGATTCAAGATATTTATTCCGAGCTTCGCGCCTACGAGAATCCGGCGAGCCCCGCGCATGTCACGCTTTGATTCAGGGTCCGAAGGTTTTGACCGACGCGATCTGTAGCTCGCCGCTCTTTGGGTTCAGTTCGCCCATCACCGTCACTTTTCGAGCGGCAAAGGCCTCCGCCGCCTGCTGATTGCTGATGAGAATCAGATGCCGCCCATCGCTCAGCGCATACTTGGCGCCGCCAGACCGGACGCAGGACCAAACGCACCGAGCGCTGTGCGGCTCTCCCGCAGGGGCTACGCCGCAGTGTGTGTCGGTAATCACGCCGGAAAAGCCTTCGAGTGGAGCGCGGCTGGGTTGGCCAATCCGCTTCCTGCCCGAAAAGGCAACGAGGATCAAGGCGAAGGCCACGGCCGCCGCGCCGGCGGGGGCCCATACGGCCGGGCGAAGCAAGATCCGCGCTCGTGCCAGCAGGGGCCGACTCCGCGGGAGCTCAAGCGGCCCCCGATCGTGCAAGGATCGAGCCTCGTCCGCGGCCCGATCAACCTGGGAGCGGCTGGCCTTCGCCTCGACTCTAGCGTGAAGTGGCTCGGGCTCAGCAGGCACACGGATACGCTGCAGGATGCCTCGCAACACCACTCTGTCACCCTGGACCTCGATCTCTCGATGGATGTGCCTGGTTGCCGGGTGCTGCGCAAGCGCGTCCTGAACCGCACGGCTCACGCTCGCGGGAAATCTGGGGGGAAAGGCGCCACCATCGCCAGCAGGCGGGATCGCGCTCAGTACGATGGCATCTCCTTCGGCCTTCACGTCGATCTCGAGGTGCCTGGTCTCGCGGTGCTGTGCTACCGCTGCCCGAACGGCGGCGCAGAGAGCCCACTTCTGAATTGCGCCCAGGTCTGCTTCGGCGGGTTCGGAACGATCCAGGCTCTCGATCGTGTCGTGCACCGATTCGCACCCCTCATGGACGGTTGTTTCGTCGAGATTGATGAGGAGCCCCGGCCCAGGCGGTCTGCTCCCCAAGAGGTATTTCCGCCATCGACTTCGACTGCGCTCGCATGTATCGAGATATCGTTTGCCCTCGGCGGCATCGCAGCCTTTCCGTTGTTGGACCAACAACAGCCTGGAAGTGTAGGAAGCCTTCACGCGCACGCGGACGATGTGCGCCGCTACCACGTTGAGCAGGTCGGCTGCGATGCCATAGCAGACCGCGTTTCCCTCTTGAATGGCCTGCGCGATCGCTGCCCGGAGCTGCAGCACCTGAACGTCTTTGGACCGAACGAGGCGATCGTGAAAGCAGCGTGGCGCGTGCGCGCACGCGCGATGCAGTTTCTCGCGGTCACTGCCCCATGCCGCGGCTCGCTCGACCAGGGTTTCCGCGTCCACAAATCGGTATCCGATTCTCGAGGAGGCAATCTCTTCCGCAAGTTCCCGGCCTGTGACATAGTCATCGTCGAGGACGCTCACGATCCACATCGGACCCTCTATCCCCAGCCGACTCTCGGGCCAGGTGGGGAGCGCGAACCAACCGGCTGGCTACTTGCCCGCTCCCTGCAAACTCGATAGGTAAGCGACCAGGTCGTTGATCTGCTGGTCGGTGGTTTTGGGCGGCAGGGGCGGCATGACGGGGGATTTGCCTGCTCTCAACGCGAGAAGTAGTTGCCTGATTTTCTCCCCACCCAGGCGCTTGCCGACGTCGCTGAGGGGTGGTCCGATGGCGCCGCCTTTTCCGCCAATCGCGTGACACGCGCCGCAGCCGTGCGAGGCGTAGAAGCGCTCGCCCGCGACGACCGTTTTTGACTGCGACGCCGGGTCTGCCGTCTGCTCCGGCGGCGTTTGGCGCGCGTCGTAATAGCTTAGAAAATCAACGATTGCCTCGCTTTGAGCATCGCTGAATTTCGCACTGGCCATCGCCTGCATCTGTTTCACGATCGCGGTCCACTGGCCCGCGGACATCCTCAGCTTCAGGCTGCGGTCAAGACCATGGCATTCGTTGCACTTCGCGTTGAACAACCCGTAGCCATTCCGGATCTCCGAAGGGAAAGTCGTGGCATTCACCAGGATCCTGTTTCCATGGTCCTGAGTGAATTGGCCGTGGGCAGGCGGGGCTGCCGCGACGAGCAGCAGGCTAAACAGGCCCAGGGTTCGAAGGCGGCGCGTTCGATGTGGTTCTCTCATACTTGCTCCCTCCTCGCCGGCTCTAGAAATAAAACGCGAGGTCGGCCTCGACCAGTTTGTCCGTGCTCTTCATTGCGGCGACGGGCTCGCGACCGGTTGTATAGCTATAGGCGATCCGGCCAATCACGTTTCCAGCGGGCGTAAACGTCTTATTCAGCGCGACGGCCCAATCGTGAGTGGATTGGACTCCCAATCCGCCGGGGCCGGTAATTTGTTGGTGCAGGAGGTCGTACCGGCCGGCGAGCGCGAAGCCCTGCGAGATGTAGTAATCGGCTTCGCCGTAGTAATCGTTGGCAGCGAATCGGTCGAAGGGCCCGCCTTGGGTCGCCTGCCAATCGTCATCGCTGTGCATGTATCCGCCGAGGAGGTTGATCCGGTAGCCGGCCAGCATGTAGTTGGCAAAAGCTCCCTGGCGCCTGATGTTCGGAGAGAACGTGAACTGGGTTGGCAGGCCGGAATCCTGAATCTGGTCTTTGCGGCCGTAATAATCGACGAAGGTGACACCGCTCTCCGGCGCGTACCAGAAGTCCACATCCGCCCAGACATCCTTGGAGTTTCGGGTTGAAGGTCCGAGAATCTCGCTGCCGTCGGCATTGTCGCCGTTGGTGACTTTGACGGTGGCGGCAAATACCCGACGGTAGCCGCTGGATGCCAACGTATAACCAAGGGAGGCGTAGACGGGTGACTGGTCGAACATAAAGTTGGTGGGGCTGGTGGTTTCGAAGAGTAAGGGAGATTGGGGAAGCAGGCTGTAGATATCGGCCGCTGGCGTTCCCTCAGCCACCTGCAAATGGCCGCGACCACCCTCGATGAACCAGCTGTTCCTTGCGCTACCGCCGGCATAGCCCACGCGCGCATTCGTGAGGTCCGGACTCGTAGTGCCGTTCGTCACGATGTCGAATTCCGAGTAGTAGAAGAAGTTGGTATTCGGCATCCAGCCGGCAAAGTATTCATTCCAGGAATTGACTTGGAACGCCGAGGTTGACGTTGCGCTTGCACCCTCTTGCGTCGTTCGCTCGGCTGAGTATCCGAAATCGGCTACAACTGCCGAGACGTTGTTCCAAAAGGCCCAGTTGGGCTCCTTTTCAACCAAGTCGGAAATCCTTGGCGCGGCCTGGCCTTTCTCGAGGGCGGGAGGGAGATGGTAGCCCAGCCTTTTGAAGAGATAGCCCTGTTCGTTAAGGACGGGAGGGATAGTGTGGCACGCGGTACACTTGAGATTGTAGCGGCGAGCGAATTGGGGAATCGCCTCCGCCTGGTGCGGTGTCAAAAATGACAGCAAAACCAGCGCGAACCCTCGCGGGGCAATCCACTGAACCCACATCTGGAGTTTGAGTAACACAGGCGCCTCCGCAGCTGACTCCACCCGGCCACGCGCGGTGCCGCCCAGGCCCGATCCCCCCGCGGGCCCGGAGAATTCCAGGCCACACGTGCCTGCTCGATTGGTGCAAGTAAGATTCCGAAGACTTTGGAGCCGCCGACGGCGCCGTCATTAAAAAGTCGCCCTGCCCCAAGGCGAGTTGGCAAGAGCCGCATCTCCAAGCAGTGCCGAAACTTAGCGCGGGACTGTCGCTCGTTTTGCCCCGTGGTTAACGCACGACAGGTGTCTTGGTTGGGGCTGCCTACGCTCGCTACGTCTGCCTCAAATGAGGCAGAGCAGGTGCCGCAAATGGGCCAATTACTGGGTGAGCGAGATCACTCGGCAAGGCATTCCGTGGTGGGGAAAGGAGCGAGGTTGTCTGGCACCAAGTGGACTTATTGCGGCGAAGCAAGGCCACAGGAGCGGCAAAAAACGCAGGAGAACCGCGACGTCAAATATTGAATCCCATAATCCCTTGCACCTGTATGCAATTTCAGTGGTGGTTTCGGCATGTGGTGTGCTAGGGTGACAAGGCTATGGTTCGGCGCAGCCTCACTCTGGCCGTGGTTATCAACTTGCTGGTGCTGGTGCCGCTGCCACTTCTGCCGTGCGCGATTCTCTCCGGCCTGAATGGGCCGTGCCAGTGCCAGATGATGAATTCCGGCTCGATGCTTTCCAAGCCAGCCGGGAGTAGTGCGGCGATTTCCTGCTCCTGCGTCCAAGTTGGCGCGCCATTCCCCAACGCCATTCAGAGCATGACAAGCCCTGCGCCGGCGTTGGTCGCTACCGGCTTCGTTCGCCCTAGCCAGCCCATTTCTGCTGCCTCGCGCCAGGCTTTCCCGCGTATGCTGATCGCCTCCCAGCTTGGTCCGCCCGGTGGCCGGGTGGGTCTCCACGTTTTTCTAATCTAGTCTTTCCCGCCCGATCGCGAAGCGAGCCAGCGCGTCTATCTTCGCGCGCGCTCGATTTTTCACCGTGCGATGTCTTTTGCATAGGGGAGGGAATACCATGAGGTTTGGATCACGGCCGTTCGCCTGGACGCTGTTCATTCTGCTCGTGGCGGCGCCAGCCGCCGGTCAATCGAAAGGGAAGGTTCAGGCGCAGCAGGCGCCCGCAGCCACGCTCAGGCTCGAAGACTTGGTGGCGGCGGCACTGCGGGCGAATCCGGAAATACGCGCGGCGGAATTGCGCGTCGAAGCGCTCGACGCGCGCGTGCCTCAGGCGAAGGCGCTGCCCGATCCGACGGTGAGTGTGGGCTGGATGGGCAAGCCCGCTCCCTTCGTTGTAAACAGCGCGGCGGCGATGAGCTATCGCGGCGTCTCGGCGATGGAGACCTTCCCTTTCCCCGGCAAGCTGAAGCTGCAGGGCGAAATTGCGGATCGCGAGAGCCGAGCGGCGTGGTGGGATTACGAAGCGGCGCGACGGCGGGTGGGTTCCCAGGTCAAAGTTGCCTACTACCAATACGCCTATGACGATCAGGCGCTCGGCATCGTCGAGAACAGCCGCACCCTGTTCGAGAAGCTGACGAAGATCGCCGAAACCCGCTACGAGGCCGGCAAGGGGCTCCAGCAGGACGTACTCAAGGGCCAGCTCGAGCTTTCCGAGCTCCTCGAGCAGATCACCTTGCTCGAGGAGGAACGGCAGACGGCCGCGGCGCGCATCAATACACTCCTCAATCGCGATCCGCAGACGCCGCTCCCGCCGCCAGCCGCCTTGGCCCAGGGGAAGCTCGCTTATACCCTCCCCGAGCTTTATCAACTGGCGAGCCGCAACGATACCGGGATCCAGCAGGACCAGCGCATGATCGAGCGCGACCGCGACGCCGTCGCTTTGGCCCGCAAGTCCTACGACCCCGATTTCAGCGTCGGCTACGATTTTCAGAGGATGCCGGGCGGACCGAACTTGTATGGCGCGCAAGTCGGGATCAACATCCCCATCTTCTACAAATCGAAGCAGCGCGAGGAAGTGGTCGAAGCCAGCCGGAATCTCTCGAGCGACACCAGCCTGCAGGCGAACCGGGCAACGGAAGTCAATTACCTGGTGAAGGAACAATACGTAGCTGCCGAGCAGGCGGCCAAGCTCGCCGTGATCTATTCGCAAGCCATCGTGCCGCAATCCTCCGAGACCCTCGAATCGTCCGAATTGGCCTACGAAACCGGGAAAGTGGATTTCCTCACGATGCTCGACAATTTCATCCATCTACTCGATTACCAAATCCATTACGACCGCCAGATTTCCGATTACCAGATCGCGTTGGCGCGGCTCGAGCCGCTGGTGGGCGTCGAGCTGGTGAGGTGAAGGAGCCGCACTCATGAAAAACTATCGCACCCCATTTCTGGTTCTCGTGGCCCTCAACGCGCTGCTTTTGGCGGGGCTCGGGGCATGGTGGTGGCGCGCTCGCCGAGCCGCTCCCGTGCCGGGCAGCCAGCCGGCCGGGGCCAGCGCGACGCAAGTTACCGAGTCCGGAGCCGCACCTCCTGCCCAGGCGGCGTCCGCGCCTGCCGCCGAGACGGGCGCTGCCGCGCCGGCGCTCGCACCGATCCAGCTTTCTCCCCAGCGGCTCCAGAGCATCGGCGTCACAACCGGAACCGTGAAACGCCAGACCATCCACGACGACATTCGCGTGGTGGGCAACGTCGTTGTGGACGAGCAGAAGCAAGCCTACGTCCAGACGCGGTTTTCCGGCTGGATCCAGCAGGTGTACGCCAACGCCAACTATCAATACGTGAGGAAAGGCCAGCCGCTTTTCACCATCTACAGCCAGGACCTCGTCACGACCGAGCGCGAATACCTGCTGGCGAAGCAGAACGAACAGGTCCTGGCCTCAAGCACCGTTCCCGGCGCCGCATCGGGCGCAAAATCCCTGGTTGGCGCGGCGCTCGAGCGGCTGCGGCAATGGGACCTGCCGAAGCGGGAAATCGCCCGGCTCGAGCGCACCGGCAAAGTCGAGCAGTACCTCACCGTCGATTCCCCCGCCACCGGCTTCATCACCGAGCGGAACGCCCTGCCGAACATGTATGTCGATCCCTCCACCCGGCTCTACACCGTGGCTGATTTCTCGACGGTATGGGCCAATGCCGAAGTCTTTCAAAACGACCTAGGCCGCGTGCGCGTGGGCGAGCCGGCGACGCTCACCGTCGATTCCTACCCCGGCCGCACGTTCTACGGCCGCGTGGATTTCATCAACCCCACCGTCGATATGACCACGCGCACGGCGCAAGTGCGCCTGGTGTTTTCGAATCCCGCCCTTCTATTGCGTCCTGGGATGTTCGTCAACGTCGATTTGGAGATTCCCATGGGCTGGCAAATTGTCGTGCCGGCAACGGCCGTCTTCCAGGCCGGAACCCAACAGCTCGCCTTTCTGTATCGCGGTGGCGGATATATCGAGCCGGTGAACGTCACGGTTGGCCCGCAAGTCGGCGACGTCTACATCGTGCTGAAGGGTCTCAAACCGGGCCAGCGGATCGTGACCTCGGCCAATTTCCTGATTGATTCCGAAAGCCAGCTCCAAGCCGCCATCGGATCGTTTCTGCCGCCGCCTTCGGCTCCGGCCGCGGCGGGCGGCGGGGCGGGCACCGCACAGTACCAAATCCAGTTCAGCAGTATTCCCACACCTCCCGCCAAGGGCGCAAACAACTTCGAGGTGAAGCTGACCGATGCCAAAGGCCAGCCGGTTGCCGGCGCGGACGTTCAGGTTCTCTTCTACATGCCGGGCATGCCGGCGATGGGCATGGCGGCGCAGCGAGCCCAATTCACTCTCGCGGAGAAGGGCGCCGGCGACTACGAAGGCCCCGGCAATTTGCCGAGCAGCGGGGACTGGCAAGTGACCATCGTGGCGCGACGCGCCGGCCAGGTGATAGCCACCAAGCAACTCAGCGGTAGCACCGGCGGAGGGATGTGAAATGATCGCGCGCTGGATCGATTGGTGCAGCCGGAACCGGTTCCTCGTCTTTACCGGAGTTTTCCTGCTCGTCCTGGCGGGGATCTGGTCGATGGGCCACATTCCTCTCGACGCTCTGCCCGATATTTCCGACGTTCAGGTCATCATCCACACCGACTGGCCCGGAGAGCCGCCCAACATCATCGAGGACCAGGTCACTTATCCCATCGTCACCGCGCTGCTCACCGCCCCGCAGGTAAAGGAGGTGCGGGCGCAAACGATGTTCGGCGACTCCTACGTTTACGTCATCTTTCAGGATGGAACGGACATCTACTGGGCGCGCTCGCGCGTGCTCGAGTACCTGCAACAAATCAAGGGACGCATTCCGGAGGGAGTGAACCCCGAAATCGGCCCCGACGCCACCGGCGCCGGCTGGGTGTACGAATACGCGCTGGTCGATCACACCCACAAGCACAGCCTCGCCGACTTGCGCACCCTGCAGGATTGGTACATCCGCTATTGGCTGGAAACCGTTCCCGGCGTCTCCGAAGTCGCCACGATCGGCGGTTTCGTCCGCCAGTTCCAAGTCAATCTCGATCCCAACAAACTGCTCGCGTACAACATCCCCCTGCGCACCGTCATCGACCGGGTGCGCGAGAGCACCAACGAAGTCGGCGGCCGTTTGCTCGAATTCGGCGGCGCCGAATACATGGTTCGCGGACTCGGCTACTTCAAATCCCTCGACGATCTGCGCGATATCCCCGTCGGCGTCCAAAACGGCACGCCCGTGCTCATCAGCGATCTCGGCACGGTCAGTTACGGGCCGGACATTCGCCGGGGCGTCGCCGATTGGAACGGGGAAGGGGAAACGGTGGGCGGCATTGTGGTGATGCGGTACGGCCAGAACGCGCTCAACGTCATCCAGGGGATCCAGGCTAAGATTGCCGAGATGCGAGCCTCGCTGCCGCCCGGCGTCGAGATCGTGCCCGCCTACGACCGCTCCGGCCTGATCCACGAATCCATCAACACGCTCGAGCGCGATCTGCTCGAAGAATCGATCATCGTGAGTCTGGTCATCATCATCTTCCTCTTTCATTTCCGTTCCGCGCTCATCCCCATCGTCACGCTCCCCATTGCGGTCATCGCCTCGTTCGTCCCGATGTACTACTTCCACGTGACGGCCAACATCATGTCGCTCGGCGGAATCGCGCTCGCCATAGGCGTCTTGGTGGATGCCGCGATCGTCATGGTCGAGAACGGCTATCGCTGCCTTTCCGAAGCGCAAGCCGCCGCTTCTCCACCGGGCGTGGACGGCGCGGCCGATCCGCCTGGCACAACGGCCGGGGAAGCACGGCCCGAGTCGGCGGCTCCGACGGCTGCCGCGCGGGCGCCGCTTTCGCCGCGCGAGCGGGCCAGGATTCTGCTCGAAGCCGCCAGGCAGGTGGGCCCGCCGATCTTCTTCTCCCTGATCATCATCATCGTCTCGTTCCTCCCGGTCTTCTTGCTTCAGGCGCAAGAGGGGCGGTTATTCCGCCCGTTGGCCTGGACCAAAACGCTGGCCATCGGCTTTTCGTCCCTGCTCTCCATCACGCTGATTCCGATCCTCATGCTGATCTTCATTCGCGGCCATCTGAAACCGGAATCCGCCAATCCCGTCTCGCGCTTCACGCAATTTCTCTACCTTCCGGTCTTGCGTTTCTGCCTGCGCCACCGCATTCTCACGCTGCTTGCCGGTCTCGCGTTCCTGGCCGCGACCCTGCCGCTCGCCGCGCGCATCGGCAGCCAGTTCATGCCTCCCTTCTACGAAGGCTCCGCGCTCTACATGCCCACCTCGTATCCCGGCATCTCCATCACCGAGAGTGGGGATCTCATGCAGGAGCAGGACCGCATCATCCGTTCATTCCCGGAGGTCAAAAGCGTTTTCGGGACCGTGGGCCGGTCCGACTCCGCCACCGATAATGCGGACCTTTCGATGTTCGACACCACAATCATGCTCAAACCGCGCGACCAGTGGCCCCAGGGGATGACCTACGCGAAGCTGATTCAGCAGATGGACGCCAAGCTTCAGTTCCCGGGCATCACCAACACCTGGACGATGCCTATTCAGAACCGCCTGGACATGGAACTGACGGGGATCAAGACCCCGGTCGGCATGAAGATCCAGGCCCCTAACCTCGCCGATATCCAGCAAGTGGGCGCCCGGGTGCAGCATCTTCTTTCGGGGCTGCCCGGCGTGCGATCGATCTTCGCCGAGCGGGTGTCCCAGGGCTTTTACCTGAACATCGCGGTCAATCGGCCCGTGGCCGCGCGTTATGGGCTCACCGTGGCCGACGTGCAGCGCGTGGTCACCTCCGGCATCGGCGGCGAGGACATCGCCACGAACATCGAAGGGCGCGAGCGCTACCCGATCGATGTCCGCTACAACCGCGATTTCCGCGACGATATCCCCGCGCTCGGACGCGTCTTGATTCCCACGCCCTCCGGCGCGCAAATCCCCATCTCCGAAGTCGCCAGCATCACGTTTTCTCCCGGCCCGGCGTCGATCCGCGACGAAGACGCACAACTCACCGGCTACGTCTACTTCGATCTGAGCACGAGCGATTCCGGCGGTTTCGTCCAAAAGGCCACGAACCTGCTCCGCCAGAAACTGCAACTGCCGCCGGGCGCTTCCTACCATTGGTCCGGTGAATATGAATTCGAGGTGCGGGCGCAAAAGCGGTTGGAATTGATTATGCCGATCGTTTTCTTCGTCATTTTCGTCCTGCTCTACATGACCTTCAACTCCGCGGCCGAGGCTGCCATCCTGATCTTGCCGACCGCCTTCGCCCTCACGGGCGGGCTGCTCTTGCAATGGCTGCTCGGCTACAACTTCAGCGTGGCGGTTTGGGTCGGCTACATCGCGCTGTTCGGCATCGCCGTCGAAACCGGTGTGGTCATGGTCGTCTACTTGCACGAAGCGCTCGATCGCCGCCTGGCCAGCGATGTGCCGGTCGAGCACGGGGAGATCGAGGCGGCGACGGTCGAAGGCGCAGTGCAGCGTTTACGGCCGAAGCTGATGACCGTGTTCGCCGTCCTGTTCAGCCTCGGGCCGATCCTTTGGGAGACGGGCGTCGGCTCGGACGTGATGAAGCCTATCGCCACGCCCATGGTGGGCGGGATGGTGACCTCGTCGATTGGCGTTCTGCTGCTGGTTCCGGTCCTCTTTTCCATGCTGAAAGAACGCCAGCTCCGCCTAGGCAAGCTGGCGCGGCCGCAGGCCGGTCCGGCGAAGGATTGAGAAACGGTGATACACTATGGCTCATAACTTCTCGCATGGGGAGCGAAGTCGTAAGGGGAAGCTTACGCGAGCGAAAACCATTCTGCTGACTGTCGTGGCCTTGGCCGCGCTGGCGGGCTTGGGACTGGTAACCTACCGCGCCACCGCGTCCGCGCAACCGCTCGTCTGTCAAATCTGCGGCCGCGACGTGCATAAGCAGGTCGAGTTTGTCGTCAACACGACCAAGGGCGAACTCACCGCCTGCTGCCCTAGTTGCGCGATGCACTACATCCTGAGCCATCCTCATGAGATTCGCGGAGCCCGCGCCACCGATTACTCCTCGGGCCGCCTGATTGACGCGCATTCCGCCTACTACGACGAAGGCGGCGACGTGCAATACTGCACGGCCCACCAACCCGCGGTCGAGCGCGGACCGGCCGATGACATGCAAGAGCGCGTCTACGACCGTTGCCTGCCCGTCCTCGTCGCTTTCACCAGCCGCGCGGAAGCCGAAGCCTACCAGCGCCAGCACGGCGGCCGTGTGCTTACCTACCAGGAAGCCATCCAAAGCCTGCGCGAACGGTGAGGCCTGGCCTCGCTCCTGCCGAAAATCGCCCGCACCAGGATAGTCACTCCTGCCGGGTAGTCCCTGCCATTCCGGAGGGCAAGTCGATTTCGCGCACCGGATGATTGATCCTGTCGGCAGGCGTGGGGGCTTCCAAGCCATCGGTCAGAAGGAAGGAGTTCAACGCAATGGCGCTGGCGCCGAGATTTTCGAGCGCCACGATGTCGGCGTCTTCCAGTTGGAAAAGCGTGCGCTGGGCGATCAGCACCTGCGGATACGCGGCAGCCATCTCTTGGTAGTTCTTGAGGTACATCTGGTACGCCTCCCGCGCGCGGGGCAGGATCTGATTCTGGTAACGGGTGACGGCGTCGAGCGCGGTCGCGTAGTTCTGGAAGACGGGGGCGGCGCGTTCCCGCAGAACCAGCCGCACGCGCTCGACTTCGCTGCGCGCGCGATCGAGTCGCGCCCGTGCTGCCTCGATGTTCCCTTGATTCCTGTCGAAGAGCGGGATTTGAACGCCGACGGTGGCGAATCCCTCGAGGCCGATGGGTTTGCCCGAGAATTCCGAAAGCTCGCGATTCTGTTCGATCCCCGCGCGAAGTTCCAGGTTCGGGATGGGCTCGCGCCGCGCACGGGCCAGGACGGCTTCGGCCTTTTGCACGCCGAGTTCGGCGATCTTCACGGCGGGGCTGTCTTCGAGCATTCGAGCGAGCCACGTGGCCCGATCGAGAGATCCGAAGGTCTCGAGATTGCCCGCCAGGGGAGCCATGGGCAGGTTGGGCAGGCCGACGGTGGCGGCGAGGGCTTGCCAAATGCCCTGTTGGTCCTGCTCTGCCGCGGAAAGGGCGAGTTGAGCTTGCTGCGCCTGCACCTCGGCTTCCAGCACGTCGGGCCGGTCCGCTTCGCCCACGTTGAATAGCTGGCGGGAAGTCTTCACGGCCTCGTTGGCAAGCTGAACCAGATGGCGGCGTACGCCCACGGTTTCCTGGGTGGCAAGCGCGCGGAGGAAATACAACTGGACGGCGGTCGTGACCCGAAGCCGCTGTTCGGCGGACTCCGCCAGGGCCTGTTGGCGCTCCCGTTCGAAGATTTTGCGGTTCAAACCCAGCTTGCCGCCCAACACGATGTCCTGCTGAACGAAAAAGCCCTGTTCGCCTCCGCGTTCGGCGCCGCCGCGAATTTGCTCGCCAATATAACCGGCGGTGGGATTGGGGTAGAGCCCCGATTGCAACTTTCGTCCCTCGGAGGATTGGATTTCGGCCTGCGCTTGAGCCAGGGTGGGATTGTGAGCGAGCGCCATCTGCTTGAGATCTTCCAGGGTGTAGGAGGCGACGGCTGGCGGATGGGCTGCGGGGTCGCCCGCGGATTGCGAGATGCCAGGCTGCTGCGCCGCGGCGCGCGGCGCGGCGAAATACAGCAGCGCCAGGATCACCACCCCGCCCGCCAGAATCTGTGACCGCCTGTTTGCCATGGGAATTCTCTCCTTCCGATGAAGTTGCAACATTTCGATTTCTCCTGCGCCTATTCCCGCAGGCGGTGAGGCATCGGCATGGACATCGCCGGGGACTTCGCTTGCTGTTTCAATTCCATAATCTTGTCGTAGAGCGCGGGTTCGAGGACGCGGACGAGCGTTGACATTCCGCCTACGCTGCCGCTCCAAGTGGGCCGTAGGCCGTAGGTTTCCGGCTTCGCCACGGCGGCGTCCATAGGCATGAACATGTCTTGAGGGAATCCGGGAACGGTTTCGGCGTTGGCAGGAATGTTCATGCCCGGCATCTGCATCCCCGGCATCTGCTGCGCTTTCTTTTCCCGTTCGCGGCCCGATTCCTGCATCGCGTGCATCCCCGACAACGGCAAGTTGGTGGTGGGGGTTTCAGAATCGGAGCCGATGCCCATGGACCGGCCAAGACTCGGGCCGTTTTCCTTGCTCAACGCCTCGCCCTGGCGCAGCATGCCCATGCCTTCCTCCATGCCCATGCCGGCCGGCAGGCCATGGCCGACCTGGGCGATTGGGCCGACCATCGAAGCCATGTGGTTCATCATGTGGTGCGGCAGATGGCAGTGAAGCATCCAGTCGCCCGGATAGATGGCGTCGAACTCGATGTCGCGCGCCTGGGCCACGGCCACCAGGACGGTGTTCTCGGGCCGCCAAGTGGACTGGGGCGCGCGGCCGGCCTCGGTCCCGGTGACGTAGAAAGTGTTGCCGTGGAGATGCATCGGATGGTGGTCCATACCCAGATTGACGAACCGAATCCGGACTCGCTCGCCCAGCTTGGCAACCAGCGGCGTCGTCGCCGGCCCCGAACGGCCGTTGATCGTCAGCCAGTTGAATTCCATGGCCATCGTGTTGGGGATGGGATTGTCGGGCAGGATGGCGAATTCCTGGAGGATCAGGCCGTAGTCCCTGTCGACCTTGGGCGAGTAGGGAACCTTGGGATGCATGATGAACATCCCGATCATTCCCATCATTTCCTGCATGGCCATGTGCGAGTGGTAGAAGAAGGTTCCCTCCTGGTGGAGAGTGAATTCGTAGACGTAGCGACCGCCCGGCGGTATCGGATCCTGGCAAACTCCCGGCACTCCATCCATCCCGATGGGAACCTCGATCCCGTGCCAATGCACCGATGTCGCTTCGGGAAGATGGTTCTCGACGACCATGCGGACGCGGTCGCCCTGATTGACTTCAATCGTCGGGCCGGGAGCGGTGCCGTTGTAGCCCCAGAGGTCGAAGCTGTAGCCGGGCAGAAACGCGCGCTTGACCGGTTCGGCAACCAGGTGAAACACCTTCACGCCGTTGTCCATCTGGAAGGGCAAATAGGGTAGGTCCGGCGTGATGACCGAAGAAAGGCCGGGCGCCCCGGCGTCGGCCTGATGCGCCCTTTGCTTTCCGTGTGTCTTGCCCTGGCCCATTTTCATTCCCGGAGGCATGGGCATCTTCCCTTGTCCCGACGGCGCCGGGGTTTCGGCAACCCCGCGCGTGGCGATGGCGCCTGCGCCCAGCAGCGCCGCGCCCCGCAAAAAGTTCCGACGCGTTCGATCCATGATTCCTCCTGAATTCATCTTCGCTTTTCTATGGTGACTCCGAGCGTCACCCGATCCGCTCGGCAAATTCGCCGAAAATTCGCAACCGCCATTCTCGTCACATCTTCATCTTCGGCATTTTCATGGGCATGGGGAATGGCGTGGCAGGCGAGTTGCCGGTCACGCCGAAAACCGCTTTGGCTTCGGGCGGAAGGTGGCTGGTGTTCGAGAGGAAGGTCACCACCTGCCAGATTTCCCGGTCCTCCAGCACGTTCTTCCAGCCGGGCATGCCCGTCCAGCGCACACCATGCAGAATAATGTAGTAGTTCTCGTTTTCCTCCATGTCGGGAAGATCGGTGAGGAATTGCGGCGGCGGCGGGTACAGGGTGTGGGCCAGCGGCGATATCGGCCGCGCCGGATCGCCATGGCAGAGCGCACAGTGCTGGCGATAGATGGACGCTCCTGAAACGAGGTTCGCCGCCGTGGCCTCGACGGGATT
>JAJYLB010000071.1 GCA_021788095.1 Acidobacteriota bacterium
ACTAGTGTCGCGTTACCGAAGAAGGTGACACACGGATGCGCTTCCTCGGGTTGGAATAAGTCCAGCGAAAGGGCTGGGCGTTGCGGTTGTAGAACCGGATGTAATTCATGATTTGGTGGGTCAGGTCTGGCACAGAACGAAAGATTCCACGCCGGATGCAATCACGGGTGATCAGGCCCAACCAGATCTCCACTTGGTTTAACCAAGAAGCGTAGGTGGGTGTGAAGTGAAAATGGACGTTCGGATGCGCCTCGGCCCAAGCCTTCACCGCCGGGGTCTTGTGAACCGAAAGGTTATCGAGGATCACGTGGACGGTTTTGCGCCGATGCGGAGCCAGAGCCTCATCCAGAAAGCCCACGAAGGCTCCGCTGGTGTGGCGTGGCGCGCAGCGACCGCGCACCTTGCCGCTGTGCACCTCCAAGGCGGCAAACAGCGAAACCGTTCCGTGCCGCACGTACTCGACCGTGTGCCGTTCCGCATGCCCTGGGCGCAGAGGCAAGGCCGGCTGGATGCGATCCAACGCCTGAATCGCGGTCTTCTCATCAATACAGAAAACTGCCGCCTTTTCCGGGGGTTCCAGGTACAGACCCAGAATGTCCTTGGCCTTGGTCTCAAAGTCAGGATCGGGACTGGCCATGTAGCGCTTCAAGCGATGCGGCTGCAGCCCGACTTTGTGCCAGAGGCGCATCACCGTGACGTGGCTGACTCCCCAGCGCCGCCCCAGGCGGCGCGTCGACCAGTGGGTGAGCGGACCAGGCGGGGAAGCCTGCGTGGCGGCCACGATGGCCGCTTCTTTGGCCGGCGTTACTTTTCGAGGCCGTCCGGCACGCGGCGCGTCCTGCAGCCCATCCAGTCCCTTCTCCCGCCAGCACTGCGTCCAATGCCGTGTGCGGCGAGGACTCATGCCGGTCTGGGCTTGGACCTGACGCAGCGAGCTGCCGCCAGCCAGCAGCAGCAGGGCCCGTGCGCGTCGGGCAAGCCCGGCGGAAACACGCGTGGATCGCACCAATTCCTCCAATTCGGCGGCCTCCCTGGGGAGCAAACGAAACGGCTCTTTCGCAGTGAACATAAGCCTGTATACCATACACAGGCTTATGTGTCACTTATTTATGTAACACGACACCAGCAATTCTTACCAGGCCTCCGCCCTACCGCCGCTATGCCCCAGCGCGTGTAGGGGCAGGCCTTGTGCCTGCCCTCCGCCGCGCCTCCGCTGGCTCAACGCTTGCCGCAACCAACTCTGCGGTCTCTTGCTCGACGCGGAAGCGCAACTCGGAGCCCATCGGGGCTTCGAAGTTGCGCTTGCCGAAGAAGTGAACGGGCCAAACCGCAGGTCTCTTCTATTCCTGGCGCAGCACGATCGCAGGGTCGATGTGGATGGCGCGGCGCGCAGGCAAGTAACCGGCCAGCGCGCCGACGCAAACGAGTGCAACGATGGCAGAAGCGAGCGTCACTGGATCATGGGGCGTGACACCAAAGAGCTTGTGCGCAACGAGATGGTTCGCAGCCAGCGCCAGAGGCAGCCCGAGGCCGACTCCCATCAGGGTTAGCGCGACAGCCTCCTGCAGAACCATGCCCAGCACGGTGCTGCGTTGCGCGCCCAGCGCAAAGCGGATGCCGAGTTCTCGCGTACGCCGCGTGACGTTATAAGCCATCAGGCCAAACATCCCGAGGGCAGCGATGAGGAGCGCCAGGGCGCCGAAAAACGACGAGAGCAAGGCGATGAGCCGCTCCGGCAGGATCGACTCGTCCACGGACTTGGCAAGCGGTTCCAGCCTGTAAACGTACTGCCGCCCCAGCGCATCGACGGCCTGCTCGATCGGCCCCCGCGCGGCGACCGGAGGGAGGTTCGTATGCACCAGCAAGGTGTCGAAATCTGCTCGATTGGCATATTGCAGCGTGGGAACGTAGACGGTTGGTTCCGGCGGTTTGCGAATGTCGTCGAGACTTGCGTCGCTCACGATCCCGAGGATCTCCAGGTCTTGCCACTCCGGCTCGGTGGTGATGTCGATGTGCCGTCCGATTGCATCTCGATCGTGAAACAATAGACGGGCAAAGTTTTGGCTGACGATGACGACATGCGGCGCATGCTGGTCATCTTGCCATGTAAGTGCCCGTCCGCGCAGGATCGATAGACCCTCCGTTCGGAAGAAGCCCGGCATGACCCTGTCGCAATTCGACGAGAACGCCTCCTGGCTCGCGCCGTGGATGCGCACGGTCTGAGTCCAGTCGAAACCCTCTCCCAGGCCGCCATGGTCAATTCCCGCCGAGATGACGCCGGGCAGGCGCGACACGCGAGCGGTCAGGTCCTGAAAATAGGTCGCCTGGTCGAGATTCTTGAACGCGTTCGGCGCTCTCGGGAACAGCCCGACTTCGAGCACGCCGCTGATTCGGAAGCCGGGCCGCACGGCCCGCAAATTCTCAAGCGTTCGGATGAAAACGCCGGCACCCGCCAGCAGGACGAGTGACAGCGCGACTTGGGTGACGACCAGACCCTTGCCGAGCTTTGGGGTTCCGCTTCCGAGCGTTCGCGACGTTTGGTTGAGCGCGGAATTCGGATCCTCGTGTGCTGCGTGCCACGCGGGAGCCATGCCACAAAGTACGCCGGTGAAGAATGTCACGGTCGCTGCGAAGCTCAATACTCGCAGGTCCGGAGAAGGATTCAACGTGGCGGCGCCGACGTAACCAAGCTGGCTTGAAAGAAAGGACGCGAGCACATCGCCGGCCCACAGAGCTGTCAGGAATCCCGCCGTCGCCCCGGCACCAGACAGCACCATGCTCTCGATAAGCACCTGCCGCGCCAGGCGGTTCCTGGGAGCCCCCAGAGCGGCACGCACCCCAAATTCACGGCTTCGAGCGGCAGCGCGAGAAAGCATCAGGCTTGCCAGATTGGCGCACGCCAGGAGCAACACCATCGCCGAAATGGCCAGGAGAATGTAAGCGGGGTTGGCCAATTGCCCACGCAGGTAAGAGCCACCCCTTGCGTCCGACTTGACCGTCAATTGCAGTGAAGCCCAGATGCTACGCATCGCCGGCGCTCCACCAACGGGACTTACCGCTTGGCGAATCGCGGGCCACAGCGATTCAAGTTCCGCCCGGGCTTGGTCGAGCGTGACGCCCGGCTTGAGGCGAGCCACTGCGTTGAGCCACAAAACGCGGCGCTCGCGCAAAGCTTGTTGCCCGTTGCCATTGCCGAGAACAAGGGGCTCCGCGGTTAGCGGGATGACGACGTCGTCCGGCCAGTCCACGCTCTCGCCCGCAAATTCGCGGCGCGTTACGCCAACGATTGTGAAGAGCACGCCCCCGATCTTGATGCTCGCGCCCACAGCATCGGCTGCGCCGCCGTAGTGCTGCTGCCAAAAACGGTAACCAAGAACGGCGACCCGCGAAGGGCGGGCGGCGCCGAGATCGACATCGGCAGGCCCGAGGAGCCGTCCGACTTGCGGCGTCGCGCCCAGTTCGGAGAAGAAGTTACCCGTGACGGCTTCGACCGTCGGCCGGGACAGTTCACCCTTGGTCTCCACGTTAACGATGGTCCCGCCCCAGAAAGCGAAGGCGCTCGAAAATACGTGCTCGTCGCGCATGATTTCCTGGAACATCGGCAGGGAAAGAGAAGCATAGTCGCCTCCGGGCGTGTGTGCGCCAAAGCGAACGAGCTGCTCCGGATGTGGCACCGGCAATTCGCGCAGAAGCAGCGAGTCGATCAGGCTGAAAATCGCAGTGTTCGCGCCAATACCGAGGGCGAGGGTGAGGACGGCAACCGCCGTAAAGCCGGGGGATTTGCGGAGGATGCGGAGGGCGTAGAGGATGTCTCGGAGGACGGTTTCCAGGAAGTAGGTGGCGCGGGATTCGCGGTATTCCTGCTTGATGGCCTCGATGCCGCCCAGCTTCGCCATCGCCCGCCGCCGCGCTTCGCCTGGTTCGACGCCGGCGGCGATCAGTTCGGCGGTTCTCTGCTCGATGTGGAACCGCAACTCGGATTCGAGCCGAGCTTCGGGCTTCCCGTTTTGAGTTTCGAGTTTGCGCTTGCGGATCAGCCACATGAGCCACCGCATGTCTTGCCTCCGCCGCATCAGGTGCCGTAGGGGCGCGGTGCCCGCGCCCGCCATGGGTCGTGAGGCGCAGGCCACGGTCAATACATAGATGTTCTAAGCATGACCTCCCGAGCTTGGGATGTCAACGCGGAAATGAATTGCGCCCGCGTGACGCACAGAAACCGCGCCGGTTCGCAGATTTACAAGACGCCGTTGTAAAACCTCCTCCCGCTGGCCCCAGGGGCTGAGGCCGTGCCCTACAAAGAAGGAGGTTCTGCAACAGCTTCTAGCGTGCTGTCCCGGAAATAAACGGCATTTGTTTTCGGGGGTCGGAGCTTCAGCTCCGACATTCAACCCGCTGACAAATCAGGGGTTTCAACCCCTGAAGCAGGGCCGGACATTCTGAAGTTATTTCCGGGACACACCACTAGGGGACGCTAGCCGAGGAGGCGGCGCCGTCGGCGACGGCGGCGCCGGAAAATTGCCTTTGGTACAACTCGGCATAGAGGCCGCCGCGCTCGAGGAGTTCGGCGTGGGTGCCCCGCTCGACGATGCGCCCTTCCTGCAAGACGAGAATCGAATCGGCGCGCAGGATGGTGGAAAGGCGGTGGGCGATGACCAGGGAAGTGCGGCCGGCTAGGGCGACTTCGAAGGCGCTTTGGATGGCCGCCTCCGACTCGGAATCGAGATGAGCGGTGGCCTCGTCGAGAATGACGATGTCGGGTGCCTTGAGGAGCAGCCGGGCGATGGCCAACCGCTGCTTTTCGCCGCCGGAGAAGCGGTAGCCGCGTTCGCCGACGAGCGTATCGAGGCCCAAGGGCAGCGAGCGGACCAAGGGGAGGATTTGGGCGGCGCGCAAGGCGTCTTCGATCTCCCGTTCCGTGGCTTCGGGCTTGGCGTAGAGCAGATTGGCGCGGATGGTGTCGTGAAACAGATGGGCGTCCTGAGTGACGACGCCGATGCGCCGGCGGAGCGAAGCCAGCTTGGCCTCGCGGATGTCCACCCCGTTCACCGCGACCGAGCCGCTGGTGACGTCGTAGAGCCGTGAGACGAGCTGCGTGATGGTGGTCTTACCCGCGCCGGAAGGTCCCACCAGGGCGACGAGCTGCCCGCCCTCGGCGACGAAACTGATGTCGCAGAGCACCGTTTTCTCCGGCGCGGTGCCGGGCACGGCGATAGCTTCGAGCGAGGCCAGAGAGACTTCCGCGGCCGTGGGATAGCGAAACGAGACGCGGTCGAAAGCGATCCGGGCGGGGCCGGGCGGAATCTCGATGGCGCGAGGCGATTCGCGAATCATGGGTTCGAGATCGAGCACCTCGAAAACGCGCGAGAAGGAGACGAGCGCCGTCATCACGGTGACTTGGACGTTCGAAAGTCCCATCAGCGGGGCGTACAGCCGGCTGAGTAAAGCTACCAGGGCGACGATGGTGCCGAAATCGAGCGCCTTCTGCGCCACCAGCGCGCCGCCCCAGCCCCAGACGAGAGCCGTCGCCAAGGCCGCGACCAGCATCAGAGCCGAGAAAAAGGACCGGCCGTAAATCGCTCGCTTGACCCCGATCGCGGAGACCCGCTCGGCCTTCGCGGCGAATTCCCTCTGCTCCTGGCCGGGATGGCCGAAGAGCTTGGCTAGCTGGGCGCCCGCGACGTTGAATCGCTCGACCATCACGGCGTTCATCGAGGCGAGCAGGTCGTAGCTCTCCTTCGCGATGGCCTGGAGCTTCCGGCCCCAATACCGCGCGGGAAACACAAAAATGGGTAGTAAGACGAGCGCGAGCAGAGTGATGCGCCAGGAGAGCGCGAACATGGTGCCCAAAATCAATACCACCGTGATCAGGTTGCCCACCACGCTCGAGAGGATGTCGGTGAAGGCGGTTTGCGCGCCGGAAACGTCGTTGTTCAGCCGGCTGACGAGCGCTCCCGTTTGCGTCCGCGTGAAAAAGGCGAGTGGCATCCGCTGGACGTGCTCGAACAGCTTCGTGCGCAGGTCGAGCACAACGCTCGCTCCGGTCTTCGACGAAAGGTAGGTGTCGATGAGATTCAGCGCGGCCGAGGCCACGCCGAACGCAGCGGCGAGAAGGGCGAGTTGGACGGTCAGCCGGACATTTCCTTTGAGGATGCCGTCATCGACGATGTAGCGGTAGATGAGGGGACTGGCGACGGTGACGACGGATTCGAAAACCACGACCGCCAGAAACACCGCGAGGAGCCCGCGATAAGGAGCGGCGAAACGCACCATGCGCCATGCCGTTCCCGGTTTCACCGGCTCCTTCGTCACCGAGGCATCCCGGTGGAAGGAGCGGAACGAACTGATTAAACCCCCCATCCCCTTTGCACCTCACCCGCTCGCGCCGCGCGCCTGGCCGGAGTTGTTCCGAAAAATGGCGCGCCCCAGGTCCACGCCTTCCAGTTTCACCCCCGCGATGTCCGACTCCTCGATGCGAGCGGACTCGAGATCGGCGCCGCCCAGGTCCGCTCCGCGGAGGGTCGCCCGCCGCAGGACCGCGGCACGGAGAACCGCGCCTTGCATCCCGCATCGGGAGAGATCCGCCCGATAGAGTTCCGACCCGCTCAAATCGGCTTTCGCCAAGTCCGCCTCGACGAGCCTGGCTTCGGTAAGGTCGCACGTTCGCAAGTCGGCATGACGCAAACTCGCCTGGGCGAGATCGGCCATGACGAGCTTTGCCGTGCGCAGATCGGAATGATCGAGGCGGGCGCGCACCAGCACGGCACCCGTCAGGTTGACTCCGCGCAAATCGACGCGGGAAAGGTCGGCTCCGGTCAAATCCGCGCGGATGCCACCCTCCTGGGCCTTAACGAATTTCTGATGGGCTTCGAGAATCTCCGCGAGTGACTTTCCCTGATGCCGTACCGAGCGCGCGTGACGCAAGGGCAATCCTTTCTCCGGGGGATGCCGGCGACCGGCTACCGCCGGTGTGGCCTCTATTTTACTGAAAAGCGGCCAGGATGCCTCTCACCAAGCACCTCCCTCCCGGCGTCTTTCGAGCCTGTCACGCAGGGCCACTGGCCCGAGGAACCTTAGGAAAGCCGTCTGGGTGCCCCAGGCGCCGTCCCGAACCTTCGGGATGCGCCTGGGGACTGGGCTTTCGACCCCGCGCTGGCTTGGTATGCTGCCCGTGGGCCGTAGCGGCCTCAGATTCTGTGTGGCAACCCAGGTTCTACGAAAGGGCACGTCCCGAATCCCGAACGTTCGGGACGGGATCAGCCGTGCCGAAAGTCCTTGCCCATCAATGCGGCTTTCGCGCATTCTGCGTCCCGACGCCTTCTATCGGGGAGCCGCTGAGGGCTGCATTCGCCAGTTGCAACACAGACCCTTCAGCCTGCCAGCTTCCCTTCGCGACTCAACTTCCCAGGCTAGGCGCTTGTTTACGGCCCAAAGGCCGCGCTGTGCTACCGTGGGAAGGATGAGCTTCGTGCTCATGGCCGGCTATTGCAATCGCTTTCGCCGCAAGGGCGTGCTGGCGGCAGTGCTGCTCGTGGCCGCGTCCGTTGCCGCAGCGAGTGCCGTGGTGGCGTCGCAAACGCCAGGGGCCAAGGCGGGCGGCGAGCTCGTCGCCAATCTCGCTTCTGGCAGGGTCGCCGTCCTGGCGGCGAAAGATGGATTGGTCATCGCGAGCGTTGCGGGATCCTTCGAGCCCGGCGGCCTTGCGCCCGTCGTGATCCCACAGAGCGAAGGCAGCGTCGTCGTCGCACTCGGCGCCGTGGATTGGGTGGTGCCGCCGAGTAATCGGCCGGTCCTCCAGCTTGCCAGTCAACTTCCCCGCCTGATCACCAGTACCGGCGGCGGCGCGCCCAGCCTCTCCGGCAACACAACCCCCTCGCATCTTGACCAGATCGGCCTGGCGGTACTCGAACCCTTGCGCACCGCCGCCCATCACCTCCACGCCCAGATCCATTTGCCGCAAGACCTGCCGCTTCTGGAGCTGGTAATCGTTCGCCAGTCCGCCGGGGAGGAACCCTCGGTTTGGGACGTGAGCTACTGGCTTTCGCAGCGGTCTCTCGAGGAGAATTTCTGGGATACGGAAGTGGAGCGGCCGAGGTACTACCAACTGTATCCCACGAAGGAAAACCGCACAGGAGGGTTGGAAATCAGCTATCCGCCAGACGATTCCGCTCCCGGCCTGCTCGCCTGGCTCGAACAACCCTCGGGCCGGCTCGCGGCGGCCATCCAGGCTAATCCTCGCCTGGCCGAAACCCAGCGCTCGATTTCGGAGGGCAAGGGGAAAAAACTAAGGTTGGCGCAGTTGGTGCCCTTGGCGAAGTTAGCTCTCCAGACCATGGTTCCCGCGGGCACCCCCAAGGCCATGGTCACTCTCGATAACCATGGCGGATTCGACTGGGTGATTCAGCCGCCGCCCACCCCTGCCACGCAGCCGAAACGCCCTCCCGGCGCCCCCACCCTCGAAACGCATCCATAGGGGTTTCTAGGTCTGGATCCAAAAGCTCAGGCTAGCCGCGACCAGTTGGAACTCCTGAGCGTTACAGAGACCTATTTGATGGAGACGTATCGACTGGTGCTTGGCGTGATCGCAAGCACCTGAAGTTAATCCGATGATGGTTTTCGTCGGCTTTTAGAACACAAGGCCGCAAAGTCACTACCAACAGTCTCGTGGCCTTATTGCAACACGGCACCGGACTTGTGACGACGATTGTGTCCGTGACCATCCCGAAGCTCATCCTTATATATGCAGAGACAGTCTTCGATTTCAGACGGCGCAAGGCGCGAGAACGGTTGCGGCAAAATCTTCGGATCAAACAAGTCACCACGAATGTCAAATGCCCGCGCGCCGATCCTCGTGCCCGCATGGAGATACACGCGTTCGGGCGCTTTTCCGAAATAAGCACCGATCCGATCAGCGATGTCGTACACGGTCAGATCGCCGACGCCCTTAATACCACCGATTTGTTCCTCCACTCGCCGATGTAGCGCGGCGAAGTCGGGCGCTTTGGCTAGGCTCCGCCCGGTCGCCTGGAGCCGTGCCTCCACCTGTTCGAGGAGCGCACTCGGAATGCGCCGCTGATGCGGGTGGCGCTTCCCGCTAGGCAGCTCGCAAAGCGCAGCCCAGCGGATCGCCTCGGACGGGCGGCGCTGGATTTCAAAGAAACGCGTTTCCTTCCGCGCCTCGTCGCGATATTCGCGGATATAGTCGCTGACAATCTCGTCGAGCCTCATACACCCCCCGGTTCTCGAGGGTGCAGAAGAACTCGTATCTGATCATCCTCAAAGGTGCGGATTCCGTTGTCCGTGTTCTTCCAGAAATATTCGGCGTATCTGCTCCCCGCAGCATTCCAGGCCCCAGCAATTTGATTGACGTTTGGATACTTGGGTCGTGTAGCACTAATCTCCGGGTCATTGGCGGTGGCAAGCAGAAGATCGAGCGGTACGGGCTCGCCACCTTCAACTAGCCTGGGCCAGTCGATCAGGAGCAGGCCGTTTTGATTGATGAGCCGGCCTTCCGTTTGAGCGTACGACACATTTCCATAGCACGGTTCTTCCGCTACGCGCTCTGCCCAAGCTTTGAGCACTTCTCCCGGAATCGTCCGGTCCGGATTGCACAATAGCGCCACGCATCCCCAATAATCTGCGATGCGACCAGGCGCAGCACCAGGTTGCTCTGCCTTCCAAAGTGCTTCCGCCTCGGCAACCAGATCCGCCGGCGTCGAAACATCGCGCGTACAGCGAACCACGACTGCGTGACCGGTTCCGGCCGAGCGGGAAAATACCATTGTGTACGTGAAGCCCCGGCCTTTGCCGGACAAGCGACCGTATCGAATCGGAGCCGTCACTGTTCGCACTGAAGCCATATCCAAACGGTCCTCCCGCCATTCCGGGCGCCCCCGTTCTGCATCCCACAGCAGCGAGCCGATGACGAGGATTCCGGCCTTCAGCGGCACAGGCTCACTCCTCTTCAGCCTCACCGGGCTCAACAGCTGCTGCATGCAGCTCGGGCAAGAGAGGCGAAACATCGTAAATCACACGACCGTTTGCCTTTCGCAAATGACAACCAATGTACCACGGTTCTTGCCGCTCCGTCATTGCGTTATTCTTACAATCTCGGAGAGGAGCACGTCGAGCTGCTGGGCGCAATTTACTTGCTGCGCCGTCGGCAGCGCCTCGCTCTTGCGGATAGGTATGTGGAGATGGGCGTCAGCGACCTTGCGGGATGCATTTTCGAGGTGGCGCATGGTCTCCCTGAATGACTTGCCTCCACCGCCATAGTTGTTCGCCACTTCGCTGAACGTCTTAACCCGCATTTCCATTTTGAGCTGTGTTGGCGAACCTTTGCGTCGAGGCCGTCATCCATATTCATGCGAGTGCAAGCGCGATGAAGGCACTCCGGAGGCCAATACCCAATGGGTGAGATACAAAATCAGCCGTTTCAGCTCTCCTTCAACGTATCTCTCAAGGTCGATTTCCAAGGTTCCCGCGTCACTTCGGACGGCGGCCTGATCCTGGTGCGCGAACTCGACGAGCGACTCGGGCTCGGAGGGTTGATCGAGCAGCATTTGACGGACCGGTGCCGTGGCAAGAATACGCAGTTTTCCTTCGCCGATCTGCTGCGGCAGTCGGTGTACAGCCGCTTGGCGGGGTACGAGGATGTGAATGATGCCGAGCGGCTGTGCCAGGATCCGACCTTCCGGCTGATTGGCTCGGAAAAGGTCTGGGACCGGCGTGCTGCACTGACCCCCCGGCTGCAGACCTTCGAGACCGAGATGCTTGCCGAGGAGGAGAACCTCAGGGGACTGGCCGCGGTGAATTGGGCGCTGATCGGGAGGGCGGAGGCGATGGATTCTGCCGGCCGGACGATCTTCGATATGGATTCGACCGAAATCCCGGTGTTTGGGGAGCAAGAGCAAAGCGCTTACAACGGCCACTTCGAGTCTCCTGCTATCACCCCTTCTGTTGTTCGATCGAGCGGGCGACTGCCTGGCGGCCAAGCTGCGGCCGGGCAATGTGCACAGCGCCGAGGGTTGGGAGGAGTTGCTGTTGCCGGAAATCGAGCGGCAGCAGAAGCTGGGCAAGGAAGTGGCGTTTCGAGCCGATACCGCCTTTGCCAAGCCGGAGGTGTACGGGGCGCTGGAAGAGCGAGGCGTAAGGTATGCGATTCGCATCCCCGCCAATGACGCTCTAATGCGGGACATCGCCGAATTGCTGACGCGGCCGGTCGGCCGCCCCAGTCACAAGCCCGTGGTTTGGTACAAGGGCTTCCTGTACCAGGCGGAGAGCTGGAAGACGGCCCGACGAGTGGTGGCGAAGGTGGAGCATCATGCGGGGGAGTTGTTTCCACGAGTGGGCTTCATCGTGACGAACCTGACGCTGCCGAGCCGGGCGGTGGTGCGCTTCTATAACAAGAGAGGAACGGCGGAGCAGTGGATCAAGGAGGGGAAGCAGGCGGTAAAGATGACGCGGCTCAGTTGCCACCGGTTCCGGTCCAACGAGGTGCGTCCCGCACAGCGGGATGAGCGTGATCGCCTATAATCTCGGGAACCTGCGGCGGCGCCTGGCGCTCCCGAAGAAGATTGACGACTGGTCGCTTACCAGTTTGCAGCAGCGGCTGCTGAAGACGGGCGGGAGACTGGTAAAGCATGCCCGCTATTACTGGCTCTTCTTGGCCGAGAGCCACCTGACGCGGCGCCTGTCTGGAGCGATGGTCCGGCGGATCGAGTCGCTGCCCTTGCCCGCGGGGTAGAGCCTGCAACCGGAGCGGAAAAACCTGGGGAAGCGAGCAAGGGGGATGGAGAGGTGTCCGAGAAATCGCATGGGAGGCGGGTCAAGGTGCCGGTTGCCTCCATCCCGGAGGCGCACATCTGGCTGTCTGATCCAGCGCTGGGGTCTGGAGCGCAAAATTGCGATTGCTAACGAGCCAGCGGCGCGCCTAACATCCCTGCTAAGGACGCCAAAATGGAAATCCTGGATCATGTGTCAACGACATCGCCACCTACTGCCGGTTGCGTCCGGAGGCTGTCAGGCGTATCCTGACCGCCGGTCGGGAATCGAAAATGGAAATTCCGATGAACAAGCTGAAGATGAACAGGCTGAGTCGGAAAACGGTCCGCCTCTTCTATCTGTTTTCTCCGGTCGTGTCCGGAGGGGCTTCGCTGGCGATTTTCCGCATGCGCGGAGCGGATTTTATTGAGGCATTCCAGGCACGGGCCTCGCTGACCGAGCAGATTCTCGTAGGGCTGCTGGTAGGTATCGGCGCCGGCCTGGTCATCGGGCTTGCGGTCACGCGATTCCCGCGGCTGGCCTCGCTGAGAGGGATTATCCAACAGGCGTTCGAGGCGGCCAGACCCAATCTGCCCGATCTGTTCCTCACTTCTCTCTCCGCGGGATTCTCGGAGGAATTGCTCTTTCGCGGCGCGGTGCAGCCGCTGCTGGGCATCTGGATTACGTCGCTCTTGTTTGCCCTTATGCACGGCGGGGGCACCAAGGCGCAAAAGGGGAACCTGCTTTTCGGCCTGTTCGTCTTCGGCGTCTCGCTGCTGCTTGGCTCCGTCTATGCCGAGGTCGGGCTGCTTGCCGGTATGATCACCCACTTCGCTCTAGATTTTACCGTTTTGCTTCAGTACCGGTTTCTGCTAGCCGCAACGCCTGCCCACGAACCGGACCGTCCCTGACGCTCCCTCCAGCAGGGAGGCAGAGTGTAGGCGCGCCGGATGTCAGGACGAGGGCGGGGATCTTGACTCAGGACCGGCGCGGGCGGACAAAGCTGAGGTAATGCAGCAGGCCGACGAGCGTTTCGCCGTCGTGAATACGGCTCGTCCGAATCTGCCGGTCGAGTTCGGAAACGGAAAAAGGACGGAAGAATTGCGGTGCCCGCCACAGATGGGGGAAGAAAAGCTTACTGATCGCAAACTTCGTCGCTGCGATCCGCCGGGTTTTTCCGGAACAGTGGTTTCAAGGCCGCCGCGACCAGAGCGCGCCGCGGCGAATGCCCGGTATGCACCACACCCTCACGGCCAGGGGAAATCTCACTGAAAGGCAAACTTGGTGGCTAACCATTGGGCTTTAGCAAATTCTCTGCCTGACTGAGCGTGCCGGAGGGGCCATCGGTTCGCTGTTCCGTAACCCCACAACCAGCTTTACCTGCCTGACTAATCACACGTTTGATCGCTAACCTTGCGAACGGTTCCCTTCATCCCTCCCCGCCTGTTTGACAATTTCCTAATCCTCCCTTAAATCCGAACACGGGTGGCACATGGTCGAGCAACCCTCGTGTCAGCATTGCCGTGGCGAAATAGCAGCCCTCGCGATAAGCCATATTGATTTCTTCGCAGAGGCAGATGAGCTTCTTAAAGTCGAATTGCGCCGATCTGAGCGCCTGCAGCTCTGCCAACCGAATCTCGGAGACCAGGGTCAGCGCAACGGGGGGCTCTTGTTTGCGCGTCGCCGCCTGTTGCTCCTTCGTTCGAACCCATTCCCAGGCAAGTTCCCGCACTTCCAAAGGGCCCCCAATATCGCGCATCCCTCCGGTCTGCAGTAGGTCGCTCTTGACACGGTCTAATCCGAGCTTCTCAAAATGATCGAATCTAGCTTTCCTGGCAGCGTCGTCAAGCGGCGTCATGGGAGTCTTCGCCTCGGGCGGATCGATCTCCAAAGCCAGAGTCTGTACGTAGGGATCAGTATGGGGCGCGTGCCGCATCCGAAAGTCACCCCGATAGAAGAAATCCTCGTCATTGCCAATTTCAGTGGGGTATTCAAGAAATCGGCGGTGGGCTTCGCTCCATGTCCAGAGCGTGAGGTATTGAGGCTGAAGACGCTTAAGAGTCTGTGTGGCAACTGGCATTTCCACAGTTTGTATTTTTCATAGATTCGCGCAAGTCGTTTGCGGACAACGCACGAAATTTGCGCCAGGGCTGTGGAATTCGCACCCTTTCGCGTTGCCACAC
>JAJYLB010000072.1 GCA_021788095.1 Acidobacteriota bacterium
CTTCGCGGGGTTGCCGGTGATCGCGGGAACTTCGAGCGAGCCGTTGCCGCTCCCATCTGCAACGACGGATGCGCCCACCGTGTAGGTCCCCGCGGCGAGATTCGTGAGTGTGGTGCTTTGGCTGAAAGACTGGTCGAAATTACCTGGCCCGAGCACGGTCACGGTGGCGCCGGAGGGGATGCTGCCCACATTCACCGTGAGGGAACCCGTTCCCGAACCGGGGGGGACACCGCCGGAAGGAGATGATCCGCTGCTACCCCCGCCGCCGCAGGCGCCGAGGAGAAGGAGGAGGGTGGCCAAACAGAGCATTCGCAAGGGAGAGAGAATTTTACGGGGAACTTTCATGGGCGGGGTCCCTGAACATGAGGATAAGGTGCCGAGCCGATTCTCTCCCCGAGCCGGTGTTTTTTAAACGTTTACCCACACGGCCTTTTCCCCCCCCCCCCCCCGCGGCCGCAAACCGTTAACCCAGCGTGCTGCTGTACGCCAGCGTGCAGAATCCGACGATCAGCAGCGCAATGGCCAGGATCATGAAGCGAACCGCTTCCTTGCCCGCGCCTTTCCATTCTCCGGTGACGAAACCCCACGCGCTGGACACCACAATGATGACAGACATGAAAAGCGGCCAGCCCAACACCGGGCCCATCTTGCCGATGCGGGCCATGGCCACTCCATAAATCGCCGAACTGCCCATCCACAAAGCCGCCATGATGAATCCATACACCCAATTCACGCCCGAGCCGGCCGCGGCAAAAAGCCCGAAGCTGCGGTTCTTGCGCCAGAGGTAGAGGCAGTAGATCAGGTAAGGGACGAGCGAAGCGGTGTACAGCGGCGCCCAAATCACGTTGTATTGCCAGACGGGGCTGGCGCCGGTTTCGACCGCGCGGTGGAGCGTCGGAGTGCAGAAAGCCGCGCCAAAGTTGCCCAACGGAGAACCCAATCCCGCGAGGACGCACAGCGTCAGCCCGGCCGCAAAACTCATCCGTTTTTCGGCCAAATTCGCCGTTTTCGCCATGGCCATGGAAAGGTATCTTTCCTTCTTCCGGCCAGCGACAGCGGAAACCACAATGCCGGCCAGCATCAGAAGGATGCCGACAAAAAGGAACAGCCCCTCGCGGGTGAACAGCCTGTCGGCGTGCTGCGAAAGAAACGGCACGATGGAGCCGAATGCCGTCGAGATGCCGATGGCAATGGCAAAGTTCAGGGCGATGCCCACGGCCGCGATGCCCAGGCCAAAGAAAATCTGCGCCAGTCCAAACCCCATCCCAAAAAGGATCAGCAGGGACCACTGGTTTGCCGGCGTGTTCTCGAAGAAAGGAATCGCGTGGGGAATGGTGGCGAAAACCAGGGCCCACGGCAGGATCAGCATCGCCCACACGGCCCAGACGGACCAGATATTTTCCCATCGCCACTTGCGAGCGATCTTCGTGGGCGCTGCGAAGCTTCCGTTCAGCGCCCCGGCCAGGATGGATAAGAGGGCGCCGCCAAATGCGCCTGTCATCATCGGCAGGGCGAAGCCGCCGCTCACCGCTCCCGCGAGCAGGAGGAGAATCCCTCCACCGGTTGTATCATTCATGGGCGCCTCCGCCAGCCAGTTCGCGTTCGTGGGGGGCGGATTATAGCCCGAATCGGCGGCGCAAGTATCCTGAAAGTTTGGGGGGGTGACCGTGGCGGCTCCTGCACCGGATTCCGAAAGGTACACGATCGGCGTGGATATCGGCGGGACCAAGGTGGCCGCGGGCGTGGTCACCGCTCAGGGCGAAATTCTCCGCAAGACACGGGTGCCGATGCCGACGCAAGGCGCGGCGGAAGAGGCTTTCGCGGCCGTGCGCGCGGCGGTTGACTCCCTGCTCCCGGGGGAAAAGGGATCGCGCGAGCGGTACTCGATCGGCGCGAGCAGCCCCGGGCCGCTCGATCCCCGAAGCGGCGTCATCATCAACCCGCCGAATCTGCCCTGCTGGCGGGATTTCCCGCTGGCGCAAAGGATCGCGGAAACGTGGTCGCTGCCCGCGGCCGTGGATAATGACGCCAATGCGGCCGCGCTGGCGGAAGCGCTTTGGGGCGCCGGGCGCGGCTATTCCGCGGTGTTTTACGCGACGCTAGGCACGGGAATCGGCACCGGTATCGTGTTCGACGGCAAGGTGTATCACGGTCGCACGGGCGCGGCGGGCGAAGGCGGGCATTGCTCGATCGATTTCCACGGCCCGCGCTGCGCCTGCGGCAAGCTCGGCTGCATCGAAGCGCTCGCCAGCGGTCCCAACGTGGCCAGGCGGGCGCGCCGGCGCATAGCGGAGAGCCGCAAAGCCTCGAAAATTCTGGAACTCGCCGGCGGAAACGAGGACGCCGTGACCGGCGAAACGGTGGCCGAAGCGTATCGCCGCGGCGACGCGGTGGCGAAGGCGGTGCTCGACGAAACCGCCGAATATCTGGCGATGTGGCTGGGCAACGTCATCGATTTGATCGAGCCCGACGTCGTCATTTTCGGCGGCGGGATGGGCGACCTGATGGCGGAATGGTTCGATTTCATCCGGGGGAAATTGCCCGCGTGGACGGTGAATTCGCGCAGCCGGGAAACTCCGCTGCTCGGAGCCAGGTACAGCCAGGATGCCGGCATCGCGGGCGGTGCGGCGATCTGTCTCGACGCGGGTAAGCGGGCCGGGTAGCGTCGCTCCGGGACGAGGAGTGCTGGGTTTCCCCGTATTCCGAAACTTGAGCCTCTGCTGCAGCGCGCCTTGTGCGCGCCGGCGAGTTCGATCGCGAGCGCTTTCATTTGGCGCCGTGTGGTTGCTCCCCGGGGAGCGCCGCCGCGATGCGCAGCGTCAGAATCTGGTGCGCGGCGAGGGAAACATCGAGCGAAGAGCCGGCAACGGGCATCTCCCTTTCGTTCACCTCGACGGCGTTGTCGAGCCACGCGTGCTGCAGATGAAAGAGCGGAAATTTGAGGCGTGCCGTGGTCGCGCGGCCGCCGACTTCGAGCAGCCGCAAGATCGTTCCCTGACCGTCGTTCGCCGCTTTCCAATCTTCGACCACAACGTTCCGCGCGTTCACCTGGAGGAAACTCGTTGCCGCGGGCGGGAGCGGACGCGGGGGATTGCCGACCTTGTCCTGGGCGATCACGCTCTCCGACTCGAGCGGCGTCATGGCCGCGCGTCCGAGGCGCGCCAGATCCGCGGGCGAGAGCTTCGTGCCGCTCGTCATCACGTAGCGGAATGTGAAATGGCCGCCCTGTTCGCCGCGATAGTTCGTGTGCCAGTAATTATTCAGGGCGTAGGAGAAAATCGTCGAGCTTTTGGGATGGAACTCTTCCGGCCACGTGCCACGGTTGATGTCGCCCAGCGTGACGAGCGGAGCGTCCACCGGCACGACGGCGGCGGCGACGTCCGCGTCCGCCACTTTCACCCAATGGCGCACGCTGAACCATTCGAGGCCGGCGCCTGGCAGCATGTCGCGGCCGGGATCCACCCACCCGTTTTGAATTTCATAGGTGAACTCCGGCTTCGGGACGGCGAACGGAAAAGCGAAATAGACGGCTTCCTTTCCGCGCACCGCTTGCTTCCGGAAATGATTCACGAATTCGATTTCTTTCTTGCCGTCGAACAGGAGGATTTCGGTGCGAATCAGGGGCGTATGGAGGTCGTCCGATTCGAGCGTCATCAACTGTCCGTACGGCGTCTGGCGCAGGCCGATCACGCGGCCGTTCGTCGACGGATGGACCGTCAGATGCGCCAGCGGCAGCGATTTCTGCAGGTAGACGATCTGCGTGGCGCGCTTCCCGCCGCCGGAGACATAAAGGTATTGATCGAGCCGGTAGGGACTCGACGTATCCACGAGTTCCCGGCCGAGTTGCTTATCGAAGATGCTTTTCACGGCGCCGGTCGCCGGATCCACGGTGACCCGGTAGAAGGCGTTTTGCATGACCGCCGCAGGTTTTGGTTTTGCCGTCACGGGCGCCGGTTCGCCACTCTTTTGCGAGACGAACCGGTAACAGCGGTATCCCATCGCCGGAACATCCTGCGCCAGAAATCGGACGCGTTCGTAGTCCGTTCCCTCGCGCAGCACTTCCACCGGCACGGGCTGGTCGCCCGGATCGGTCACGATCGCGCCGCCGCTATCGAGGTCGAGCGTGACGAGACCGCTGCGCCGCCAACTCAGCGTGTTGAACACCAGCAGCGTTCTCGCCGGCACATGAATCTCGCCGGCGATCTGGCTGAGCGAACGGGTCACGACCCAGCCCACCTCCCGCCGACTGTCCCTCGCGTACTGATTCTTCGCAGCCAGCTGGCGGCGCGATTCCTCGCTGCGCGGGCGGTCGACCGAATCCCAGGAATCGAAAGTGTGTTCCGCGTAGAGGATCAGGTTTTGCCACATCCGTTCGATCAGCGCGCGGGGCGCGACGAGACTCGGATCGACGAAAGTGGCGATGGTGGAAAGTTTCTCGCCGGAAAGCGCCCGCTGCTGATCGCCGCGGTCGATGGCCGTGTATTTGGCGTCCGAGCCGACGCCGTCTTCCCAATAGGGCCCGCCGTCGCCGCGCACGGTGGGCAGCTCGGCGCCGTAGGTGTGCGCTATGGAGCGAAGGTAGCCGGGGAAGGTGGTGATGACGAATTTCGGGAAGGCATATCGCGCGTCCCATTCGTGGACGAAGGCGCTTTCGCCGAGCTGCAAGTCGGTGTTTTCGAACTGGCTGCCGTACATCGGCACCGTGCTCGGTTTGTAGTCCGGCCGCTCGTACGGCTGGAGAAACGCCGGGATCGCCTGCTCGCAACTCGCCATTTTCGGCGGCAAGCCGCAGGTGAACCAGAACTGCGAATATTGCCGCGTATACGCCATCAGCACTTTCGATCCGTCCGGTCCTTCCCACCAAAACGGCGATTGCGCATTCTCGTGGCCGTAGAGCAGGATGGGCCCGCGGTCGCTATTGGCCGCCGCGGCGAAATACTTCAAGCCCAGCGCGTGGAGCACCGAGGCGTAGGACCACGTGTAGCTGGGCACGTCGGTGATATTGGCATAATCGAAGGGGATGCCCTCGCTACGGTGTAAGGAAAACGAATAATCGGTTTCGCGAATCAGCTCTTCGAGGCTCGCGTAGCCGGTCAGCGGATTCGCGTATTGCGCCGGCACTTCGATCTTGCCTTCGCGCGCCACTCGGAAGAATTTTTGCCGCGCGGCGGCGTTGCGCGTGGCGAGGTACTGCTGGACGACCCACGAGCCGTCCAGGCTGAAACGCATGCCGGGATGCTCGGGAAGGAAGGCGAGCAGCTTGTCGATATTCCGGCTGTGGACTTCGGCGACGTTGGGCTGGAAATCGGTATAGCCGATATCCAGGTGCGCGTGCGGAACGAAATCGATCATCCATTTCCGCGCGGGAGCAAAACTCAGCGCGAACCGCCGCGTCCGCCCGTTCACGCGCAGCACGGCTCGCGCCGGCGCGGGGCCGGCGAGCGCCGGAACGTCGAAGGCAAACCGCTGCTGGCCGAAATCGTTTTCGTTCGATAGCGCGGCGCGGAAGCGCTGCTTGCCGATGAAAAGCTCGATGCTTCCGCTGCGCGCCTTTTCGGGCAGCGTCGCCGTCACGTCGGTTTGCTCGTACAGCCGATTGCCCTTTTCGACGTAAAACACGCTGGGACGCACGCTGACGGAGGGACCGACGCTCGTTCTCCGGTCCAGCGCGCTTAGCCGCAGCGCGTCGTACAGGAAACCCGAGCCACCCGGCGCGGCGCCCGGAGAGTCCATCGCCGTCAGCGTCATCGCGTTTTCACCCTGGCGCAGCAGGGAGCCGGGCAAAGCGATATCGAGCCGCGCTTCGCCGTAAATCGGCGAATCGAATCCGCCGTCGCCCGGGTAGTAACTCACCTTGCGGTGGACGTAGTAGAAGCCTTTCTTGCCGTTGACCGCGAGCAGCAGGTCCGCATGGCGACGACCGTTGAGCACGAAACCTATCGTCAGCCTGTAATTCCCCCGCGGCCGCTGCGGCAGATCGAAACGAATCGTGAAGGGAAACATTCGCCCGTGGGATTCCGCCGCTCCCGAAACCGGCTGATAGGCGGGCCACTCAGCCGCCTGGTTCTTTCCCACCGTGTAAACCACATCAAGATTCGGGTTGCTGAAGTCGACGTTGTGATTGAATTCGATCGAGGAATGATTGAACTCACCGATTTGCCACACCACGCCCGGGCCGGTTTGCGCGCGGGCAGGAACCGCGAAACTCGGGGCGAAGAGCGCCCAGGCAAAAAGGCCGGCGAATGCGGCATGTTTCATCGGAAGGTCTCCAGGCCTTGGCGGCGGTTGGAACGGAGGGAAAGCATCGTTTCGGCGGCCATCTTAGGTTCGGCCGCAAGTCAAAGTCAATTCGATCGCCGGCCTCGGGCAAAACGACAAGGCGATTGCCGCCTGCCGCGGCGCGATAGACAGGGAAGCTCGTACCGGGGCGATGGGCCCCGAGCCGTTTCTCGATCTGGGTGCCCTGTATCTCGAGGAAAAGAAGATCGCCAAGACCAAGGCCGAACTTGGCCGCTGCGCTCGGCTCCAGGCAGCCCCTACCCGGCAGCCCGGCGGAATGCCATAATTCCCGTTGCCGATCGCCCTGCGCGGGAACGCGTTAGAGGGAAGGCCTAAAGTAAGAAAGCTATAGACCCAGGGAAGGAGTGCTCGTTCTCATGAAACGTTCTCGTTGGCTTGCGCCTTCTTCCATCGCTTTCGCCGCCGCGGGCCTTTTCGCTCTCGTCGCGCGGCCGGCGCGCAGCGCACCCCCAAGACCCGCCCTCGGGCAGTCCGACGCGCGCTTCGCGCCTGCTTCGTTTGTCGATCCCTTCATCGGCACCGGCACGGGCCCCGGCGGCACGATCAATCTGTTCCCTGGTCCGTCCATGCCTTTCGGCATGGTTCAGCTCAGCCCCGACACCGAATCGCATGGGTACGGTTATCATCACGGCCAGCTGGATATTCAAGGCTTCAGCATGACGCACATGAGCGGCCCCGGCTGCGCGAACGAAGGTGACGTCTTCTTCACCGCAACCACTGGCCCGATCCGCACGCAACCGGGAGATTTTCAATCCGATTACAGCCACGCGCGGGAATCCGCCTCGCCCGGCTACTACCGCGTGCAATTGCTGCGCTGGGGCGTGAGCGCCGAGCTCACCGCGACCGAACATGCAGGCCTCGCCCGGTTCACTTTTCCGGCGGGGAAGCAGGCCAACGTTCTCGTGCCGATCAGCCATACCCTCGATCGCACCGTGGCCGCGCGCGTGCAGGTGGTGAGAAACGATGAAATCACCGGCTTCGTTGAAAACCACTGTTTTTGTGGCAGCGCGGCAACCTACAGGGTCTATTTCGTCATGGTATTCAGCGAACCCTTCGCACAATCGGGCGTGTGGAACGGAAATGCGTACGGCGGACCGGGAACAATTTCGCCGGGGAAACGCCTGGCCGACGGGACCGGCCACAATTCGTGGATCGGAGCCTACGCCGGTTGGCCGGCGTCGGCCCGCGCGCGCGCGATCACCATTCGCGTCGGTATCTCCTACGTGGATTTGGCCGGTGCGGAAAACAATCTTCGCGCCGAAACGCGAGGCAAAAGCTTCGACGCCATTCACGCCGCGGCCCAGCGCGATTGGAACCGCGAATTGGGGGTGATTCGAGTTTCGGGCGGCGCGCCCGGCTCGCGTCGCGTCTTCTACACCGCGCTCTATCATTCGCTGCTCATGCCCAGCTTGTTCAGCGACGCCGACGGCCGCTACATCGGTTTCGACGGCGTCATTCACCACGTCGCTTCCGGGCACTCCGTCTTCGCCAACTTTTCCGGCTGGGACATTTATCGCAGCGAAATGCCGCTCTTGGCGCTGGTCGCGCCGAGGCGTTTTGAAGACATGTGCGAATCCGTCGTTCGGATGTATCGCCAGGGCGGCTGGATCGATCGCTGGCCGCACATCAATCATTATACGAACGTCATGGCCGGCAGCCCGCTTACCACGGGGATGGCGATGGCCTGGCTCGACGGCCTGCGCGGGCTCGATCTGAAAACGGCGTGGAAGGGGATGGTCGAGGACGCCACGGAAGCTCCGCCGCCGGGCAAGCCGTATCAGGGCCAAGCGAGCATCCAGTGGATCAACCGACTGCACTACGTGCCAAACGACAAAGAGCGCTACGGTTCGGTTTCGCAGATCCAGGAAGATTGCATCGCCTACGCTTCCCTTTATTATCTGGCGAAGGATTTGGGCAAGCCCCGGGCCGCGCGCGAATTCTACGATCGCGCGCTCTACGTGCGCAACGTTTTCGATTCGCAGGACCGCTTTTTCCGCCCGCGCAACGCCAATGGCCAATGGGCGCCGAATTTCAATCCCAGCCAGGAATTGCACGGCTTCATCGAAGGCACCGGCTGGCACTACCAGTGGCTCGATCCGGAAGACATGAACTGGCTGATTCACGCGGTAGGCGAGGCCAGCTTCAATCGCCGGCTCGAGGCCTTTTTCAGCTACAAAGAGCCGGGCTGGTTCGGCCAGTATTACAACCCGTACAACGAAACCGACCTCGAAGCGCCGTTCGAATTCGACTTTTCAGGCATGCCCTGGGAAACGCAGCGCGTCGTGAACCAAGTGCTCCGCCAGAACTACACTCTCTCGCCCGATGGCATTCCGGGCAACGACGATTGCGGCGAAATGTCGTCTTGGGCCGTGCTCGGCATGATGGGAATCTACACCGTCGATCCGGCCAGCACAGTGTACGAGCTGGCCAGTCCGCATTTCTTACGGATCGTTATTTCCCTCCACGCGCCTTATGCCGGGCATGAATTCGCGATCGAAGCCGCGCAGGCGCCGGCCACGCATCCTTACATCCAGGCGGTGCGCCTCAATGGCCGCACGCTGCCTCGCGATTGGATCGTTTTCCGCGACATCACCCGCGGCGGCGCCATCGAGTTCACGATGGGCGCCCGACCGAATCGTAGCTGGGCCGCGGCGCCAGCCGAGGAGCCGCCTTCGCTCAGCCAGGAGCAGCCGTGAAGCGCTGCCGCCGGCGACACGTGCGGCATCCGGCATTCGACCACCAGGAAAGGCCCGAGCGCGCTCGCCGCGCTCGGGTGTACACTCCCCTACGCTGGCTATCAAGGAAGGAAGGGACCCGACGATGACCTCTTTCGACCGGCGCCGATTCCTCCAGTTTTCCGCCGCTTCGCTCGCGATTCTGCTCGATCCCCGGTTGCAGGAATCAGGCTTCGGCGCCGCGGCGCCGCCGCAGATGCGGGGATCTTTGGGCGCGCAAAATCCCTTCAGCAAGCAGCTGGAACGGCTCCAAGCGATGCAATCGATCGCCGTGGGCGATTGGAAATGGCATGCGGATACGTTGCCGCATCCGGAAAGCCCCAGCCTCGACGACGCCGCGTGGCCGGTGTTCGAGCCGCCCGCGAGGGGCGAACGGCCCGCGCTGTCCAACAATCCGGCCGGCATGTGGTTTCGCAAGTGGGTGGAGATTCCCAAGACCATGGGCGGTTACCCCCTCCAGGGCCTGCCGGTCCGCCTGAATTTGCGCCTGTCTTACCGCGAGCGCGCGCCGATGCGCGCCTTTTCGAACGGCACGCTCGTCGAGATGACGGCCGAAAACACCGAGCAGCCCATTCTGCTTACCGAAAGCGCCACGGCCGGTCAGAGATTCCTTATCGCCGCCTACTCCCCTTCCCCCGGCGTGGTTTCGGCGCGGCTGGAGCTGGATTATCCGCCGGAGAAATCGAATCCGCGGACGATGTTCGAGGAGATTTTGGCGGTGCAGGCGCTTTCCCCCGCCTTTCCCGAGGGCAAGGCCACGCGGGATTCCCAGCTTTCCGCGGCCGTCGAAGCCATCGATTTCGCCGCGCTCGACCGCGGCGATCGCTCGGGCTTCGATCGATCACTCGGCGCGGCCGACGCCCAAATGGCTCCGCTTGCCGCCTGGATGAAGCAATTCACCATTCAGGCCGTCGGCAATTCCCACATCGACCTCGCCTGGCTATGGCCGTGGACGGAAACGGTGGAGGTGGTCCGCGCCACGTTCCGCACCGCGCTCGAACTGATGGACGAGTTCCCGGGATTCACGTTCGCGCAATCCACCGCGCAAGATTTCCTCTGGCTCGAGGAGAAATATCCCGAGGAGTTCCAGGCGATCCAGCAGCGGGTGAAGGAGGGCCGCTGGGAGCTGGTCGGCGGGATGTGGTGCGAGCCGGACCTGAACATGCCGAGCGGCGAAGCCCTCGTGCGCCAGTTGCTGACCGGCAAGCGCTATTTCCAGCGGAAATTCGGCGTGGACGTCCGGATCGGCTGGAATCCCGATTCCTTCGGCTACAGCTGGCAACTGGCGCAGATTTACAAGCGCTCCGGCGTGGATTACTTCGTGACGCAGAAAATCGATTGGAACGACACGACGACGTTTCCCTACCGCTTGTTTTGGTGGGAATCGCCCGACGGCAGCCGCGTGCTCGCGTTTTTCCCCAATGGCTACGACAATGGAATCGATCCCGTCGAGTGCTCGCGATTCGCCGCTCAGGACGCCCCCCTCAGCTCCGGCTACCGCAAATTGATGATGCTCTACGGCGTGGGCGATCACGGCGGCGGGCCCACGCGGGCGATGCTCGAAAACGCGGTTCGCTGGCAGAAATCGCCGCAGGCGGCGTTCCCGAAGTTCGCGTTCGGCACGGCGCAGGAATATTTCGACGGTGTCGAACGGAATCTGGCTTCGCTCCCTCTGCCCGTCTGGAAGAGCGAACTCTACCTCGAATACCATCGCGGGACGTACACGACCCAAGCGGAATCGAAGAAGCGTATGCGCGCGAGCGAGCGCCTGATGATCGATGGCGAGAAATTCGCTTCGATGGCGATGCTCGACGGCCGCGCCTATCCCCAGCGCACCTTCGAGGATTGCTGGCGCCGGCTGTGCTTCGAGCAGTTCCACGACCTGATGGCAGGTTCCGGCATCCACGTCAACTACGTCGACGAAGCCGAAAGCCTCGAATTCCTCCGGCTGGCCATCGAGCCCGTGCTCGGCGGCGCGCTCGAGCGCGAGGCGGAGCGCGCCGATACGCGCGGCCCCGGCCGTCCCGTCGTCGTGTTCAATCCCCTCAGTTGGGAGCGGACCGACGTCGCCGAAGCGGAAGTGCAGTTTCCGGGACCGGTGGCGGAAATCGAAGTGCTCGATCCGGAAGGAAACGCCTTGCCCTCGGCCGTGATTTCGAGAGAGGACGCAACCCACACCGTCACGGTGCGCTTCCTCGCCCGCGGCGTTCCTTCGATTGGATACAAGGTATTTCACGTTGTTTCGACGCCGCGTCCGCGCCCGGCTGCCACCACCCTGCGCGCCAGCGGTCTTACGATGGAAAACGAGCACCTGCGGCTCGAATGCGATCCGCGCAACGGCTGCATCACCCGCCTCGTGGACAGGAAAACCGGCCGCAACATCCTCGGCGCCGAGGGTAAAGGCAATTTGCTCGAAGCGTTTGTGGATAAGCCGCGCGACTACGACGCCTGGAACATCAACCTTCAGTACGAGAAGCACAAAACGGAATTGCTGGCCGCGGACGAGGTGCGCCTGGTGGAAAACACGCCGGTGCGCGCGGTGATCCGCGTCAAGAAGTCCTACCAAAGGTCTTCTTTCGTCCAGGAACTCTGCTTGTATCCGGAGGTTGCCCGCGCCGACGTCCATATGCACGCCGATTGGCACGAAAAGCACGTGATGCTCAAGGCGGCTTTCCCGCTGGATATCCGGCCGCTCGACGCCACCTACGACATCCCGTACGGAACGATCGTGCGGCCGGCGATTCCGCACGTTCCCGGTAAACCGCCGGTTCCCTTCACCGAGGCGCAGGGAGTCCAGACGAAGCACCCCGAATACGATCCCTTGCTCGCGCAGGAGGCCGAATTCGAGGTGTGCGCGCAGCAATGGGGCGATCTATCGGAAAACGGGCGGGGTTTCAGCCTGCTGAGCCGCGACAAATTCGGCTACGACACCGTCGAGCCGGGAACGATCCGACTGAGCCTGCTCCGAGCGCCCACGTCTCCCGATCCCCACGCGGATGAGGGCCCGCACGATTTCACCTATGCCCTGTTTCCCCACGCCGGGGACTGGCGCGAGGCCGGCACGATGCTTCGCGCCCATGAGCTGAATTACCGTCTCCACGCCGTCGCCGCGGAAGTTCACGAAGGGCCTCATCCCGCCGTCCATTCCTTCGCGCGAATCGAGCCGGCGCACGTGATGCTTTCGGCGATCAAAAAGGCCGAAGACGATAATGCCCTCATCTTCCGCTTCGTCGAATTCGAGGGCCGGGCGGCCCAGGCGCGCCTCACGCTGCCCGAACCGGCCACACGCGCCGTCGAAACCAATTTGATGGAAAAGGAAGAGCAACCGCTTCCCCTCGCCGCGGGTGGAACTGAAATTACCGTCTCGACCGGCCCCTACGAAATCAAATCCGTCAAAGTCGAATTCCCGCGAGCCGCCGGAGCCACCCCTCCGCGTCGCGTGTGATTTTCCGCCTTCTTGCGTTTTGGCTCGGCAACTCTTTCTACAGGCGGAAAGGCAGGGGACCTTGTAAACAAGGTTTGACAGAGTCGCCCGCGCGCGCGGCACGCGCGCGCGGGCGCGCTTGACGCAAGCGCAGGCGGGCGGTAGATTGACGGAAGCCCGGGGAATATGAATCACTTCCTGCGTCGAGCGACGGTTGTTGTGCTCATCCTGCTGTGGAACACGGCGGGAGTCTACGCCACGGTTTGCCGAGCGCTTTGCGCTCAGGACGATTTTCCCCAACACACAGCGCTAGCCTCCGCCGGCCGAAACGCGCGACCGATGCTTGCGGCAAGTCTGCTGGCAAACGTGCCGCGTCCGGATTCGCCATGCCCCGGAAGCCTGGTGCCGGGAAAATGCGTCGCGGCCGCCCCGCAAACGCAGATTCGCGTGGAGGTCTCCCGCACGCCAGTTCTGCTTGCCCAAGTCAGTAGCCCAGGGCTCGCTCTTGAAGCCAGTCCGCTTTCTCGTACGCATTCCCCGCCTGGTTGCCGGTCCGGCCGCTCTCCCTGCCAGAAGCTGACTCTGCTCCGCATTTAGACTGCGCCCACCGCACTTCCCAAAAGCACATCCCTCTTTGCGTTGCATGAACCGTTCCTGACCACTGCGATCTTGCAGGGCCAAAAGGAGCACGGCTCCGCCATCGCAAGTCGAGTCGCGCCGAAGGGACGGGTGCGAGGCGAAGCCAGCCGCATGGCAGGAAACAACTCGCGCGACGATTTCTGACAGGAGAAGTCCATGAAAGGATTCCTTTGGGGCGTCATGGCCACTATCGTTTCCGCGGTTCTCGTGGCGCTCTTCGTCGGATGGACCGGGCGCGTCAGCATGCGTGCCGACATACTGCCCAGTTCCTTCGAATCCAATCTTGCGATGCGCGTCATGGATGCGAATGTCGAGCGGAATGCACCGAAAGTGACGAATCCCGTCGAGGCCACGGCGGCGAACCTCGTTTCAGGAGCGTCCATCTATCGCCAGCACTGTGCGCTCTGCCATGGCGATCCGGCGCGGCCGATATCGCCGCTGGCCCACACCCTGTACCCGCCGGACCGGCAACCAGGCGGGGAATG
>JAJYLB010000111.1 GCA_021788095.1 Acidobacteriota bacterium
CGCGAAAAGGTGCGAATTCCACAGCCCTGGCGCAAATTTCGTGCGTTGTCCGCAAACGACTTGCGCGAATCTATGAAAAATACAAACTGTGGAAATGCCAGTTGCCACACAGACTCTGAAGCCTGTGTTCCATGGCTGCGGCCGAACGCCTTTCCGGGGAACTCCGTGTCCTCCGGGGTGAACTCCGGCCGCGGAAACGCTACCACGGAGCCAGCGCGCCAGTGCAGCCGGCGACTCTCAACTCCCTCATCTCCGTGTCCTCTGTGGTGGAAGTTCCCTCCGAAATACCGAGTCTCATCGCTAGCTCGGATACCACGCGACGCGCCGCCGCGCCGGGACGGCGACGATTGCGCCAAGCAGGAATCCTCCCACGTGCGCCCAGAACGCCGTTCCACCCGCTTGCGGCGCGGCAAGCGACGCCACCCCGCTGGCAAATTGAATCAGGAACCAATACCCGATCATGAAGATCGCCTGCAGCCGCACGAAGAAGATGAAGAAGAACGGCACGAGCGTCAGTACCTTCGACCGCGGATAAAGGACGAGGTACGCTCCCATCACCCCGCTGATCGCGCCGCTCGCGCCGATGGTAGGTATGCTCGAACCCCAGGAGAAGAACGTCTGTGTGATCCCCGCCGCCAGCCCGCACAGGAGGTAGAACCCCAGGTAATCCATCGGCCCCAGGGCGTCTTCCACGGCGCCGCCAAACACCCACAGAAACCACATGTTCCCCAGGATGTGCAGCCAGCCGCCGTGAACGAACATGCTGGTGAATGCCGGCGCGACCAGCCTCTCGAGCGCGATGCGGTGGCCGGCCAGCGCCAGAGCGTAGCGCGCCGGCACCAGACCGTAGTGAAAGAAGAAGGCGGCGAGGGTGTGCGGGCCGAGCGAAAGCTCGTGAAAGAAAACCGCGAAATTCGACGCGATCAGCAGGATCGTGATCGCGGGAAAGCCGTTGCGGCCCAGCAGGACCTTGAGCGGGATCACCGGCTCCTCGCTTCCGCGCGGCGCAGCGCGGCTGAATCATAGATCGCCTCCCGGCGGGGCGCCGTGCGGGCGAGTCGCAGAATCTCGTCGATCGGGAAAATGCCCCCGCGGGCGCCCACCCGCGTGCAGTTGAGCCCGGCCGCCGCGCAGGCGAATTCGAGCGCGTGCGCGACGTCCCAGCCGGTCAGCAAGCCGTAGATGTAGCCGCCGTGGAAGATATCGCCGGCGCCGGTGGTATCCACCGCTTCCACCAGGAATGCCGGCGCGTAGTGAAACTCGGTGCCGTCCCAGGCGAGCGCGCCGCGTTCGCCGAGCGTCACCGCGGTCAGCCGGCAGCCAAATCGCCGCCGAAGCTCCGGCAGCGCTCGAAGCGGATCCTCTTCGCCCAGCAGACGGCTAGGAAACTCGCTCGAGGCCAGCAGGTGATCCACCGACTCGAGCAGCGATTCCGCTCCCGGATACACGTTGTCCACGTCGGCCGTTACGGGAATTCCCGCGGCCCGAGCCCAGCGCGCTGCCTCCGCGACGCCCGCCGCGTCGTGGCCGTCGAGGTGGAGGAGTCGCGCGCCTTCAATCCATCCCCGCTCGATCTGTTCCGGTCGGATTTCGAGGGCCGCATCGCGGCCCCATAAGATCGTTCGCTCGCCCGTCGGGTCGTCCACCAGGATATACGCGAACTGGCTGCGCGCCCCGGGCGCAACCAGCCAATGCGCTTCCACGCCCTCCCGCTGAAGCTCCTGCCGCTGAAATTCACCGGCCTCGTCATCGCCGATGCTGCCTACGTAGCGGGCCGAAAGACCCCAGCGCCGGCAGGCGACCATCGCGCTGGCTACTTGCCCTCCAGCCTGCCGCTCCGCCGATACCACCCTCGTTTTCGAATTGAAAGCGGGGAAGCGCGGCAAGCGAATCACCGTGTCGGTCGCGTTCAGGCCGATTCCCACCACGTCTACCGTATCTCCGTCGCGTTTCATCCCGATTCTCATTTAACGTCACCCGCGCCATTTTGCAAGCGGGCAGGGAAGCGCGTGCGGCCGGAACTCACCACGGAGGCACGGAGTTGAACGAGACCGCTCCGCATCTTCCTCCGTGGCCCTCCCTGGTGATCCTCTGTTGTCTTCCGACGGCCGGAGTTTCTCTTGCTTCCAGCCCCTCGTGATCCAGCCGGTCATTCCCGCGAAAGCGGGAATCCAGTCGTGGTTGAACGAGAGCACTCCGCATTTTGCTCCGTGGCTCTCCGCTGACCTCCGTGGTGATCCCCAGGGGTTTTTCAGCGGACGAGCCCGCTTCCTGAGGAGCGAGCCGGCGTCGCTCTTGGCCCTCCGGGGGCCGTAGCGGGGCAGGGAAGCCCCGAGAGAGGCGCGTCCGATAATGTTTGTCGTGCCCGATAGGCAGTTGACATAATATCCAACCCCACGGCTCCCGCCAGATGAAAAAGTGCCCGCCCTGAATCGCCCAAGGAATCGCCCCTACTTGGCCGCGGAACCCTCGTCGGCTGTGAGGTTGCTTGTGTGCGTGCGAAAGAGCCGGGATAGCGCCCGTCCTGGCTATGTTTAGAAGCCGCAAAACCCCAGGCCTCGGGGGTCGGAGCTTCAGCTCCGACAAGGAGCGGCCGAAGAAGGGGAGCTTCAGCCCCTGAAGAGTCTGTGTGGCAACTGGCATTTCCACAGTTTGTATTTTTCATAGATTCGCGCAAGTCGTTTGCGGACAACGCACGAAATTTGCGCCAGGGCTGTGGAATT
>JAJYLB010000023.1 GCA_021788095.1 Acidobacteriota bacterium
TGCTCCGGGTTATATTCGAGAAAATTTGGCATCGCGCGTCCTCCCGCGCGCAGTATAAGGCTGGTGTCAAGCCGAGTTGCCACACAGACTCTGAAGCCTGTGCTACTTCGTTGCGGCCCGAGGGCCGAGCCGTGTCCTCAGCGCCGGTGCGTCAGCTGAATCCTTAAAGCTTCCTCTCTGTGTGCTCCGCGAAAAATTCTTCTATGCAGTCACGCGCTGTCCCGTCCCGAATCCCGTCCCGAAGTTTCGGGATTCGGGACGGGATCCGAGGCAGCGGAACTCTCCGGCGAATCTTGCGGCTGGCCGTATTCCTTGAGTTTGCGGTAGAGGGTGGTTTTCCCGATCCCCAGCAGCCGCGCGGCGGCCACTTTGTCCCCGCCCGTCTTGCGCAACGCGCCATAGACCGCGCGCCGCTCCAGCTCGGCAAGCGTGAAGTTCTCCTCCGCGGAGGAAGAAGGCGCGCTCGAATCGGGCGGACTCGTCCCGAATCCCGAAACTTCGGGACGGGATTCGGGACGGGAGGCGGGATGGGAGGGCGCGGGAGGCGGGAACGCCGCTCGGGCCGACGGCGGCCCCTGGAGATTGGTGGGCAAATCGCCGAGGTGAAGTATCGGGCCGGAATTGAGCGCCAGGGCCCGGGCAACCGCATTCTCCAATTCGCGCACGTTTCCCGGCCAATCGTAGGCCACCAGCCGTTCGAGCGCTTCTTCGGAAAAGGCAGCCGCGGGGCGACCCTCCGCGGCCATGCGCTCGAGCAGATGGCTGACGAGGAGCGGGATGTCGCTCTTGCGTTCCCGCAGCGGCGGCAGGCGTATGGGGAGGACGTTGAGCCGGTAAAAAAGATCCTGGCGAAACGTTCCGCGAGCGACTTCCCCTTCGAGGTCGCGATGGGTGGCGGCGACGACTCGGATATCCACGCGCACGGTCGCCGTCGAGCCTACCGGCCGCACTTCGCGTTCCTGCAGGGCGCGCAGCAGCTTGGCCTGCATCTCCTTCGGCAACTCGCCGATCTCATCGAGGAAAAGCGTGCCGCCGGAAGCGGCTTCGATCAGCCCGCGCTTGGTTTGGAAGGCTCCCGTGAACGCGCCCTTCACGTACCCGAAGAGTTCCGATTCCACCAGCGTGGGAACCACTCCCGCGCAATCCACCGGAACGAACGGTCCTTGTCTCCGCGGGCTGTGGAAATGGATGGAGCGGGCAACCAGCTCCTTCCCTGTGCCCGTCTCGCCAAGGACGAGCACGGGCGAGTCGCTCCGGCTCGCCTTCTCGATCCGGCGATAGACCTCCTGCACCCGCGGGGAGAGGCCCACCAGCATGCCGAACCCGGGTCGCGCGCCCAGTTGCTCGCGGAGAACGCGGTTTTCGCGGTCGAGCGACAACGTCCGCGCCAGGCGCCCCAGTTTCGCTCTCCAATCCTCTTCTTCGAACGGCCGGCCAATGGTTTCCGCCGCGCCGGCCGCGAGCGCTTCCCGCGCCGCGCTGTCGCTCCCATACTCGGCGAGAGCGACGACCGCGGTTTCCGGGTGATCCTCGCGCAGCCGCTTGATGAGTTCGATTCCGCCGATGCCCGGGGCCGCGAGATCAACCACGACCAGATCGATGGCTTGGCGGTCGAACACCGCCAGCGCCTGCGCGGCGCTGGCTGCCGTGCGCAATCGCGCGCCCAGCCGCGCGCTCTCCGCCCGCACGAATTCGCGAACGGGTTCTTCGTCGGAAGCCACCAGAAACCACAGGGAACCGCTGGCGCCTGGCGGCGATTCGGGAACGGCGGCTTCGGTTAGAAGGTCTTCATGATGGCCACGTGGCGGATTCACAGCGCAGTGTCTCCCACCCGCCCGGAAGAGCCTTCCTCTTCCGGAACCCGACCCCCGCGCGCAGTCTAATTCCTCCGGGTAAGCCTCGGCAAGAAAGAAATCCCGCAGGCAGCGTCTCCGCCAAGACCCGCCACGGCGGGCTCTCGCGGCCCGCAGATCCTCGCCGGGGCGGGTAGAGGGGATCGTGGAATCCCGCGTGTCGTTTGGGTGCCTGCCCCGATTCTTTTGGTCGGGGCCCCAGCTTTCCGGCGTCCCGAAGCTTCGGAGTTGGCCGGAAGGGTGGGCCGGCGGCTTTCGACCCGCCGCGTCCGACCTGGCCTGGGCAAAAACCGCACAGCCAGGAATGGCTGTGCTACAGGTGTGCTTTCCCTCCGCGCACTCTGTGTTAAATCCGGTTCCTGTCCGCTACCGGGTGAGCTGAAGCGGCGCGGTCATCCGGAAACTCAGCGTGGCCTCGACGGGAAGAACGATGTTCTGCTTCCCCGTAACCGCCGCGCCGGCCGTGCCCGCGCCGGCGCCGGCCGCGGCGCCGATGGCCGCGCCCTTGCCGCCGCCGGCGATTCCGCCGATGATCGCGCCTAGAGCGGAGCCGCCGCCGATCGCAACGAGATTGCGCTTGTTGTGATTTTTGCCGGCGCGCGCGATCGTATCGGTCCGAATGGTGACGGGCTGGCCGCTGATCTGGACCGAATCGAGAGTCAAATCGAGATGGGCCACTCCGCTCAGCCGGCCCGAAGCGCGCGCGGAAACGATGTGGCCGCGCACCCGCGCATCGCGCGGAACGATCGTCTGCCCGTGCGCGCGCAGCGGAACGAGCAGCGTCGCGGTGAAGCCGTCACCCGACTGCGCCGTGGCGCTGGAGATGGCGTTGTCGAGCGCGACGCGCACCAGCGTGCCTCGAGGAATCGTGACCACCTGAGGCTGCGGAGCCGAGGGCTGCGCCGACGGAGAATCGGCCGGCGCATTCGCATCCGGCGAAGACGCCGGCGCCGAAGCAGATCCGGAAGAAGACGCGGCCGAATTCTGGCCCCCTTGCCGAGCGAAGCTGCTTGCCGAAGAAGACCCGGAGCCCGATCCCTGCGCGAAACTCTGGCTCGGCTGGCTCTGATTCGCATGCGAACAGCCGAAGATTCCGGCCGCAGCAAGCAACGCGACGGCAAGAGGAAGAGGGGCGTTCTTGACCGATTTCATGGTCACTGCCTCCGTTGAGAAGTCACGAACCTGCGAATAGAGCGAGCCCACAAACAATACCATCTACGATGCCGGCCGAAGGCGGTGCGTTGTCTTCCCGCCCGTAAGTGTCTGACTCGTCAATCCCGTAGCGGAACGGAAGACCGGTTAAGGCCCGAAGAGCCGGATCGGGCGGTTACCGCTGCTTCTGGCTCGCGGAGGGGCTCGCGTGGGAGGCCACCGCATTCCGCGCGCCACTCCCCGAGCCGAGTTCCACGGCGTACAACCCGTCGCTCGCCGAAGCGGCGTAGACCAGGGCCGAGCCTGGCACCGCCGCTACCACCGGGAAATCGCCTTCCGCCAAGCTGCCCGAAACCGGAGACCACGTATGCCCGCGGTCGTGCGAGATGTACAGGCCGCCCCCATCGAGTGACGCTAGAAACGTATCGCCGGCAGCGGCAACATCGCGGACGGGCACTTCGGGCAGCCCATGCGCCGCATGCTCCCAAGCGCCTCCGCCATCGTAGGAGAGGAACAGACCCTTGGGCGTCAAGGCCAGCAGAGTCTCGGGGCCGGCGAGCGACAGCCGCAAGGCGTTGCCAGCCGAGGGCGGGAGATTATGCCAACTCCACGTGCGCCCGGCGTCGAGGGAATAGGCCAGCCCGTGCTCGGTGGCCACCCACAAACGGTTTCCATCCGCGGAAACCGCCACGGAGCGCGCGGGGAGGATGAGCGGAGCGAAGCGAACTTCGCGCCAAGTGGCGCCGTTGTCGTCGGAACGCAGCAGACCGTACGCCGTGGCTGCGTACCACCCGTTCCGGCTGAAACCCATGTCCTCGACCACCAGATCGAATGCGCGCCGCGGCGGCTTCACCAGGCGCCCGCCTTGGAAAGTCCACGCCGCTTCGCCAACCAGTTCCCCGGCGCGCGCCCACTCGCCGCGCTCGCCCTCGCCACGATAGCTGAGCAATCCGCCGGAGCTAAGCGCCGCCCACCAGCCCGAGGGCGAGGCGTAGAGACGGCGCACCGATTCCCATCGCAGGCCCGGCCCGAGCGGTTTCCACGTCGCGCCGCCGTTGTCGGTCACGACGACCGGGTCGGGCGCGTCCGAGAGAATCGCCAGCACGCGGCGCGGATGCAGGCGATCGAGCGCGACGGCGGCGATTTGCCGGTGATTGAACCCCGCGTTCGAGGTGCGGTAGGTTTCACCGCCATTGTCGGAGATGAGGATGCCCAGGCGTTCGGTGCCCAGAACGATCCGGCCTTCGCGGCGAGGATCGATGACGAGCGCGTTGATGCTCCAGTTGCCGGGCGTCACCCGCCGCCAGGAAGCGCCGTCCGTCTCCGTTTTCCACAAACCCTCCGTGGTTCCCGCGTAAATCGTGCCGCGGCGCAGCGGGTCCTGGCGAATCACCAGCGTGCGGCGCGCCGACGTGGGAATGCCCTGCACCTTGACCCACGAAAGACCGCCCGTGTCGCTGCGATAGATGCCGGAGCAGGAACTCAGGAAGAGGCGCTGAGGATCGGCGCGATCGACGAGAATGCTGAAGATGTCGGAATCGACGATCAAGCCCGCGTGAATGGGGAACCAGCGCTTGCCGCCATCCACGGTCTTCCACGGGAGATGATACGTGCCCGCATAAATGACCTCCGGATTGCGCGGATCGATCGCGAGGGAATCGAGATCGCGAATCTCCTCGCTTCCCGCCGGCGAGATGAGCTGCCAGCTGCGGCCATCGTCGGCGGAACGGTAGACGCCACCGAGCGTTCCAGCAACGAGGATGTCGGGATCGGAAGGAGCTTCGGCGAGCGCCCGCACCTGCTGGGCGGCGAGACCCAGTCCGCGCCAGGTGCGCCCGGCGTCATCGCTTTCCCACACGCCCCCGCCCGCCGCGGGATTGAGCGTCCACTCGCTGGCGTAGAGCCGCTTCGAGTTGCGGGGGTCGACGAGGATCGTATCGACAACGCCGTCGAGTCGCGGGCCTGCCCGGCCGTCGAGCGACCAGCTATCGCCCCCGTCCCGCGAAACGAAGATGTGGCCGTCGGTCGTGCCCAGATAGAGAACGCGGGGATCGTGGGGATCGGCAGCGAGCGACTGAACGTTGCCGCCTGGCGGTCCCATCGAGCGCCACACCTGCGCTGGGGCCGCGAGCGCCGCAAGGGCGATGGAAATCGCCCCGACAACCAGCCACCGCGCGCATCCCGTTCCCCCCATCGGCGTCCTCACAGTCCCAAGTCCCTCGCCAGCTTACCAAGAGCGCGGGATAAGCAGCAACGAAAAGGCGAACGGGCTGCGTGTCCCATTGGACACGCAGCCCGTTCGAGAGACTTCGGCTCAGCTCAGGCGGCTGAGGTTAGTAGGTGGCCCCTTCGGGCACCCAGATGATGTCGATCCGGTTGCTGTCCTGGACCGTAGCGCCGGCCTCGGGCGTCCCTGTCCGCGTCTCGATGCGGTCCTCGGAAATACCCTTCGATACCAGGTACTTCTTCGCGTTTTCCGCACGATCGGCGGCGCGGCGCTCGGCCAGCCGTTGCGCTCGAGCGGTCTTACCCGCCGAGGCGTAGCCAATGACGACGACATGCGCGCCGGTTTCGCTCTGGAGCCGCAGCGCGACGTTGTCGAGCACGCGCTTGCAGACGTTGTCCACGCGCGTGCTGTTGCCCTTGAACAGGCACTGGTCGATCTTGCTCGCCTGCGGCTTGGGCGGTGGCGGCGCTTGCACGGTGACTTCCACGTTGCAATCGGCCGCTTGGCCCTTGCCGTTCTCCACGCGGCCGGTGACCGTGTAGGTGCCCGGAGCGAGGCCGGTCGTATCCAACTCGACCGACGAGCCCGTGCCGACGATCGTGCCGCCCGTGGTCCGCCACGTGTAGTTGAGCGTGGTTCCGCTCTGATCCTGGACGGTGGCGGTGATCGCGTCGCGCGCGCCCGGCAGCACCGACGCTTGAGCCGCTTCGCACGCCATCGTCGGCGGCGGTATCGGCTTCGGCGTCACGGTGATCGTCTGCGAAGAGGTGGCGAAATTGCCGTAGGGATCCTCGGCGCGAACCGCCAGCGTATATTGGCCCGGATCGATGCAGCCCGCGTCCCACGGAACGTTCGCGCCCGCGCCCTTGATCGTCCCGGCCGGCGCGGTCCACGTATAGGTCAGGTTGTGGTTGAAGGTATCGGTGCCGGTGGCAGTGAGTTGGACCGGTTGGCCCGAGCACTGCTGAACCGTATGCGGGTCGGCCGTGGAAGTCACCGTCACGTTATCGGGAGGCACGGGCTTGCTCGGCCAGTACTCCGTATTCAGCTTGATGATGAACCCGTCGCGGTCCTTGAGTTCGGGCAGGTTCATCATGTACGTGTAGCCGGCGTCCACCGAGACGCTGTGCCAGGGGTAGACCCGGAAACCCCACATCCCTTCCATCGGATCGCGCGGCCCGAACGTAACATCGGGAGTTGCCGCGCCATCGTAGATCACGCCGTCGTATTCGGTCATGGGCTGGAAGCGCCAGTCCGGGAAGAACAGGAAGCCCGTGCCCAATTGCTCCTGATCGGCCAAAGTCACCAGGTGTTGGGCGCCGCTGCGGGGGTCGCGGGTGAACAGGTGCCCCCAATCGAAGCTCCAGGTGACAACGTCGGCAAAAGTCTTGCTCAGGTCAAGACCCACCAGATCGCTGAAGGCGCCCGATTGCACGCCGCCTTCCTTCAGCAGCGCGGGATACATGTGGGTGGGGATAAAAGCTTCATCCCGTACCGCCAAGCTGACGGGATCGCCCCGCAGCTCCGACAGAATACCGAACTTCACGCCCACATCCACGGGGCCGATACCGCCGTTGTTCTCGTAGGCAAAGGGGAAATCCTCCGAATACACCGCGCGATTGCCGAGGAAGTCGGGCGGACCATTGAACGGCGTCGGGAGAATCGTGCCGGGATAGGTCGGCTTGCAAGACGTCCCGGGCGGCGCGATCGTGTTGAACGGGCAGTAGTAGGTGCTCAATTCGTTCAGGGAACCGACGTGAATGTGTCGGTGCACATCCCAGCCCCCAAACACGGTCAGGCGATTCGTCAGGCCGATGCCCCAGTTCCAGCCCACGTCCGTAATGGTCAGCGAGCCCGGCGCGCGGCCGTACCGGTGCACGTAACCGTCTACGGCAAGCCCGCCTTTCGGCAGGGTAACGCCGGAGTCGATCGTAAAGAGGCCGGGCGTTCCGTCCAGGCCGGGCATCGGCACCCATTCTCCGATCCCTTGTCCCACGCCTTCGTTCGAGATGCGAATCTGCTCCGGACTCAGCCGCTTCTGAGCTTGCGCTGGCGCGCCTTTGGTGTTGACGCTTGCCGCGCTGGCGTCCTTCTTGGCTTTGTGCTTGGCCTTGGTTGGCGCGGGCGCGCCGCCTGCGAACGCCGCCGGGGCAGCCACAACTCCGGCTAGGAACAACACGAGAACTCGGCAACCACCTTTCAACATGACCCCTCCTGAACACCGTCTGTCGCGCCAGCCGGCACACCTGTGCTCGACTGCAGCGGGAAAAAGAACCTATCGCATGACGGAGCTTTCGCTCCACAGACCGCAACCCCACCCCCGGCCAGCGCAACCGCAGGAATCTACTAGCCGGGGGACGGGTACAGGATAATCAGACCGGGAAGCTCAGTCAAAGCTAATCTTTGCATCTTTTTCTTTCTGTTACGGGGGTACCGGAACCCCCCGTGGACCGGCAAAATCGCTTTCGTGCTAGAGTGACACTTATGACAACCGACGCGGTGGTTGTGGGCGCCGGAGTCGTGGGATGCGCCCTCGCCTGGGAACTCGCTCAGGAGGGTATGCGGGTGCGCCTGCTCGACCGTCAGAAACCGGCTGCCGAGGCCAGTTGGGCGGCGGCAGGCATGCTGGCGGCCACCCCTGAGGGTCCCGGCATGGCTGCCTTGGTACCCCTGAACCAAGCGGGATTGGCCGCCTATCCCAGCTTCGTCGAGAAGCTGGAAGCCGCCACAGGTCTGCGGGTTGGCTACCGCCGCCAAACCACCCTGGTGGTCTTTCTGGGGCCGCAGACAGACCACGACCAGGGCGAATACCTGGCGGCACTCGCCGAATCCGGCCTGGTGGGAGAGCCGCTAACAGGCGAGGAAGCCCGGCAGCGCGAGCCCACGCTGAACCCCAAGGTGAAAGCGGCGGTGGCCATGCCGGGAGAAGCGTGCCTCGATACCCGGGCGCTAGGCCGGGCGCTGGTTCTCGCTGCTGTCCGGCAGGGGGTCGAATTGCAAACCGGCGCCGAGGTCAAGGGCCTGCTCATCGAGGGGGATCGTTGCCGGGGCGTTTTGACGGCCAACGAGCGCATCCCTGCCGGGCACGTTGTCATTGCCGCAGGATGCTATTCCGCTGGCATCGAGCGCGTAGCCCGCTACGCTCCTACGCGGCCGGCGCGCGGCCAGATGCTGGCGATCGATGCGGGAGCGGCAATGCCAGGTTCGATGCTGCGTTCCATACGCTCGCACCTGGTGGGGTACCTGGTGCCGCGCGAAGATGGGCGTCTGCTGGCCGGAAGCACGATCGAGGACGCCGGCTTCGATAAGAGCTACACACCGGGCGGCATGCGCAAGATTCTCGACGCGGCTCTCGAGATGATCCCGGGGCTCGAAAACGCCCCCATCCTCGAAGCCTGGGCTGGACTCCGCCCCGATACCCCCGACCATCTCCCTATTCTCGGCCCAACCGATATCCCTGGCCTCTCCATCGCCACAGGCCACTTCCGCGATGGCATCCTTCTGGCCCCGGTCACCGCGCGGCTCGCGCGACGGTGGATCCTGGGGCGGGAGCCCGATTTGCCGCTGGCGCCCTTTTCCCCTCTTCGCTTCATTCGTGTGGCCGCAGCCACCTGAGCAGCCTCTAGGGGAAGCGGCTGCCGCCCCCTTCGCCCTAGCGCGGGCCGTCTAGCTCGGGAGCCTGGCCCGGCGTTTTGAATTGGGCGCGCGAGGCAAGCAATTCGAGAGGGTGATCCAACCGGATGTCCATCGTGGTGCCGCGCGGCAAATTGACGTCACGGCCGTGGCTGAGCAGCACGGCCAGCAGGCTCGCCGCCGCCCCGACGCCCAAGCCCGTCACGGCGCCTGTGGCGGTTCTCGCCACCTCGCCGCCAATCGCCGTCCCCGCAGTCGTGGTGCCGAGTATCACTTCAGCGTCTCGCGCCTTGCTGCCCGGCCCTTTGATCTGGCCTTCCTTCCCCATGGTTTCCGGCCCGCCCGTGCCGACGTCGGATGGCGATCCTGCCAGATTCACCATGTAGCCATTCGGCAAGATGAGCTGGCTCAGCTTCAGGACCAGGGCGATTTTCCCCTTGATGCGAATGGGCCGCTGCGACGAAACCACGCTGCCGCTCATGTAGGAGCCGGCGGGAATGACGATATGACCGCCGACGAGGATGGGGTACAGCGTCCGGAAATAGAGGGGATCCCCCGCGCGCGCCGAACGCGTCGAGATGGCGTTCTCGAGCACCAGCGGAATCTTCGTTCCCGCCGGCACCTGGATGTAAGCCGGGGCTTTGGCCGCGGGCGTTGCGGCGGCGGGAGGACGCGCCGCGTCGGTCTGGCCGCTAGAGGAAGCCGCGGAGGCTTGGGCGCGGCCGGCGGCGGTCAGCAACAGAAATGAGGCAACGAGCAGCGTTCCTTGCGCGTAGCGTTCGAATTTCATGGCGTCACTCCACTCGGTTCTCCCCGTCTACGATGCGCCACCGCATGAGAGGGATACTCCATTATCGCGCAGTCGGGCGGAGCCATGACCGGGAAATTTGACGCGGCAGGCGTCATCGCCATACGCTCGCGAGAGGAGCGTGCCGCCCAGGCGCGCCCGGTACCGGGAGAGGTCAAGCGATGGCCAAGCTGGCGCTGGTCTATGGCATGCGGCTATTCCCCGCCGACGAACTCGACTCCGTCGAGCCAGCGGCCGTGAACCTGAAGAACGGGAAAAGGGCGGGCATCACGATGCACCTGATCGAAGGCGGGAAAGAGGAGATCGAGCGGGTGCTGCGGCAGTCCGTCGAGGCCTTCTTCGAGATGTACCCTTCCCCGGAATCGTAGCGCGATCTGCCACGCTGCTGCTCCGCGCAGTCCCGAATCAGGACCGCCCTGTGGGGCCTCGCGCCGGCGTCGAAATCCCGCTCGTCTTTCGGGGGCTTGCCCCGATTCCTTTGGTCGGGGCCTGCCCCGATTCTTCTGGTGGGGCCCCCACCCTTGCGCAGTCGGCAAAGGTGGGTGGGAGGCTTCGAAGCGCAAAGTCCAAACCCACGTCCTTAGCCGGCCAAATTCCCGGGTTGACTGGTAGTGAATCTGTCGATCGAGGTGTGCTTTACTTGCCCTCCAACCTCAGGTAGCATCTATCCTCAAAGACATGGTGGCCGTTCCTGTTCCCCAGTTGTTGCCCGTCTGTCCACGCTTGGCGCGATGGTATACGATCGCCTCGCCGGCTGCCTCTCCATTGAATCGCAATGCCGGAGGACCTATCGATGACTCGCTCCCTTGTTAAGTGCGTAGGACTGCTGGCCTCGCTCGCCTGGGTCGCGCTACCGCTTGCGGCGCAGAACTCCCCCCGCGTCGAGATTCTGACTTCCGTGCGCCACGCCGTAACGCCGCCACTGCGGGACTTCGTGCCTTTCCTTCACGCGCACCCGAATCCTCCCGTCCATATCTTCCCTCTCCGCAAGCCCAATGGCGGCAAGCCGGGCGGCGGCGGTGGAGGCGGGTCGAGTTGGACCGACCCGGATTTGGTCGCCCCGACAACTACCGGTTACGACGGGCTGGGCTCGGTATTCCAAGGCATTGCCAATGGCTGCAGCCCTGATAACGGCTGCGTTCCTCCGGACACGAACCTATCGGTCAGCCCGACGCAAATCGTTCAGATTGTGAATGTGGAATTTGCGATCTGGAATAAGCCCGCCTTTGGTGTGAACCCCGCGGCTCCCGATTTGGGGCCTGCGCCCATCCACACGATTTTCACCGGGCTTGGCGCCAAAGATCTCTGCGCCACAACCGACGGCGGCGATCCGATCGCCCTGTGGGACAAGTTCGACCAGCGCTGGATCATCAGCCAGTTGGCCTACAACAGCAGCCTCTCGGACAACCACTGGTGTTTGGCGATCTCGAAGGGCACGGATGCCGCCGGCGGCAGCTACGATGTGTATGACTTCAGTTTCGGCTCGAATTTCCCCGATTATCCCAAGCTGGGCATCTGGCTGGATGGCACCACCTCCGGCGCCACCCCCGGCGCCTACTCCGGCGTCTATTTCTCGGCCAACACTTTCGCGAATGGGAACAGCTTTACCGGCGCCCAAGCGTGCGCCTTCCCTCTTTCCGACGTCAGCAGCCCGCCCTCCGCCATCACGATGACCTGCCTTCAGCAGCCGAGTACCGTCTATAACATGCTCCCAGCCGATACCGACGGGGCTGACCCCGGGCCGGCGGGCTTCGGAGATCTCTACTTGCAGTTTTTGGCGAACCGCGGCCAGGGCAACACGCTCGATCTGTACGAGTTTCGGCCGGACTTCAACGCTGCGGCCAACTCCAGCTTCTCCCTGCTTCAGCCGATAAGCGTCAATACCTATCACGAGGCTTGCGGGGGATCGTCTTGCATTCCGCAGCCGGGCACCCGCGAGAAGCTCGATTCGCTTGGCGATCGATTGATGTATCGCCTCGCCTACCGCAACTCCACCGCCATTCCAGACACCCTTTTCGTCAATCAATCCGTCCGAGTCAGCTCGAGCAGCAGTCAGACGGGCATCCGCTGGTACGAGATCCAATACGCCACGAGCAGCCCTTCGGTCACGCAGGGAACCTATTCTCCCGACGCCAGCCTCTACCGGTGGATGGGGAGCATGGCAGCGGACAAATACGGCAATCTCGGGCTCGGCTACAGTATTTCCAGCTCCTCCACGCATCCGAGTTTGGCGTTTACGGGGCGCACGCCGGGCGATATCCCCTCGAACGCGCTCGAGCCGGAGAAGACGATCTTTATCGGCCCCGGGTCGCAAACAGGCGTCAATCGTTGGGGCGACTACTCGAGCACCGCCGTGGATCCTTCTGACGACTGTACGTTCTGGTATACGAACGAATACCTCGGTCAGGACGGAAGCTACACGAATTGGAATACCATCATCAGCAGCTTCCGCTTCACTGGCTGCCCAAAATAGTTCCCCGCTTCTCCCGTCGCACCGAAGCCGGAGGGCTGCTCTTGCGGAGCGGTCCTCTGGCCTCGGAATCCCTGATGCCTCGAGCTGCGCCGGTTTGCACGGCGCAGGCCTCGCGCCGAATCCCCCGCCGGTGGCGCACTCGGCGGCCCTTCCGCCACGCCGGCCCCGGTCCGCTATACTGAATTTGTAGGCACGATCATGAAGGCAACGAAACTCTTACAAGAAGAGAAAGGCCTGATTTACGACGCGTTTCGCCGCTGGGGATACCTCGAAGCCAGCCTCGATCCGCTGGGCTTCTACCGCCCGGCGCCGCATCCGGATCTGGCCCTGGAGGGCGAGGCGGCCCGGCAGGCTCGCGCAATCTATTGCGGAACCATTGGCGTCGAATTCATGCACATTCCCGACCCCGACCAGCGACTCTGGATCGAGGAGCGGATGGAAGCGGAAGAGAAGCCGGAAGTGGACCGAGAATGGGTGCTCGAGCGGCTGGTGCGCGCCGACGTTTTCGAAGAGGTGCTCCAGACCCATTACATCGGCACCAAACGCTTTTCCCTCGAGGGAACGAGCGGGGTGCTGCCCCTGCTCGACGCCGCCCTGGAGTCCGCCGCGGAAAACGGAACGGAAAGAGCCGTGCTGGCGATGAGCCATCGCGGCCGGTTGAACCTGATGCTGCACATCGTGGGGCGGCGAGCGGTCGACATTCTCGCCCGGTTCGAAGACGTCGATCCGCGTAGCGTGCTGGGGGGCGGCGACGTGAAATATCACCGCGGAGCCACCGGCGAATACACAACGCGAACGGGGAGCCACCTCGCGATGCATTTGGTGTCGAATCCCAGCCATCTCGAGGCGGTGAATCCGGTGGCCATGGGGCGCGTGCGCGCCCTGCAGGCGCGCCTGGGCGCGGAAGGACGCCGGCGAGTGCTTTCCATCGTGCTGCATGGCGACGCCGCGTTCGCCGGCCAGGGCGTTGCCGCCGAGACGCTCAATCTCGCCGGCCTCGAAGGCTATACGGTCGGCGGCACCTTCCACGTCGTTGTCAACAACCTCATCGGCTTCACCACGGGACCCGCGGAATTGCATACCTCGCATTTCGCTTCCGATATCGCCCGCCGCCTTCCCATCCCCATTTTCCACGTCAACGGCGAGGAGCCCGAAGCGGTGGTGCGCGTCGCGCGGATGGCGGAGGAGTTCCGGCACACCTTTTCAACCGACGTGGTGGTGGACCTGGTCGGCTACCGCCGGCACGGACACAGTGAAATCGACGACCCGACCATCACGCAGCCGGTGCTCTACGCCAAGATCAAGGAACACCCGCCGCTCGGCTCGCTCTGCGCCGCCAAGCTTGGCGTCGATCCCGGCCCCATCGCGGCGCGCGCGCGCGCCGAGCTCGAAGCGGCGCTGGCGCAGGCGGCAAAACTCACCAAGACTCCCACCCTTTTCGCCCTGCCCGACTACTGGTCGAAATACAAGCGAGGCCGGTGGACGCCCGACGTTGAGGTTGCCACCGGAGCCGATCCCGCTCTGCTGGCTCGCGTCGCGCAAGGGATTTCATCCTATCCTGAAGGTTTCGCCATTCATCCGAAGGTGAAGCGCCTGCTCGAGCAACGCGCGGCCATGGGTCGCGCCGAATCGCCTGTCGATTACGGAACGGCGGAGGCGCTGGCCTTCGGCACGCTCCTCCTCGAAGGCGTTCCGGTCCGCCTGGCGGGCGAAGACAGCCGGCGCGGCACGTTCAACCAGAGGCATGCGGTGCTCTTCGACACGCGGACCGAGAACCCTTACATTCCGCTCGCGCACCTGGCCCCCGATCAGGCGCCCTTCGAAATTTGGAATTCGCCGCTCTCGGAGGCCGCGGGACTCGGCTTCGAATACGGCTACAGCCGCGACTTTCCCGAAACGCTGGTGCTCTGGGAAGCGCAATTCGGAGACTTCGCCAACGTCGCTCAGGCCATCATCGACCAATTCGTCGTGGCGGCGGAAGACAAGTGGGACCTGCCGTCAGGCGTGGTGCTGCTGCTGCCCCACGGCTACGAAGGCCAAGGACCGGAACACTCCAGCGGACGGATCGAGCGGTTCCTGCAGCTCGCCGCCCGCGACAACATCCAGGTGTGCCAGCCGTCCACCGCAGCCCAATATTTCCATCTCCTGCGGCGGCAGGCGTTGCGGCCGTGGCGGAAACCGCTGGTGGTCTTCACGCCCAAGAGCATGCTCCGCCATCCTGACGCTTCCTCGCCCCTCGCCGACCTCGCCCGGCCGCAGTTCCTCAGAGTCGTTCCTGAAACGGAGGTTGCGGGAGCCGCGCGCGTGCTGGTGGCCAGCGGCAAGATCGGCCACGAGCTGCGCGGCGAACGCCGCCGCCGCAAGGATTCGGCCACCGCCATCATCTTCGTCGATCAGCTCTATCCCTTCCCCGAAAGCGACTTGGCCGCGGAGCTGGCCCGGCAAAGCGAGGCGCGCGAAATCGTCTGGGTGCAGGAAGAGCCTGCGAACATGGGCGCGCTGCAATTCATCCTTCCGCGGCTGCGCCGCCTTGCCGGGAACCGCATCGTGCGCTCGGTGAAGCGTTCTGCGGCTTCGAGCCCGGCCACCGGCTCGGTCAAAGCCCACGAACTCGAGCAGCGAGCCATCCTGGAATTGGCCTTCGCCCCCCTCGCCGGCTGAACTCCGCCCTCGAACACGGGGCGGTGTTCATCCGCGCGGCCCTGGGTGCCACCATCACTCTTGCCGCTGCTCGGTCCGGTCAAGGATGTCTGTACCATCCCCGGTAGGGGATGGCCCGGTTGCCGCCTCCGGAGCCGGCCTGAACGTGATCGGAAGCGGAAAAGAGAGCGGGCGAAACGCCGCGGCTCGACGCCTCTAAGCTTCGCCCGCTTCCCTGCCTAACCGAGCCTCTGGAGTCACGAGCCGCCCCGAAACCCCGGAGCAGCTCGCGACCCCTCGGCCGTTACATCGACTTCGACGACTTCACCGCCGTGATGGACGTGGCGGTGATGGTATCGCCGCTGAGCGTGCCGCGAACGCGCACGCGCGAGCCGCCGGGATGATCGGCCGCCATGTCTTGTGGATCGAGCACGTACGCCTTGCCTCGATACACCAGGGCGTACTTGGCTCCCATGCTGATGCACTTCTTCACGCAATCGGCGGCCGAGCCCATGTGGCCCTTCGCGCCGCAATGCGAATCGGTGATTACGCCAATGAAAGTTCTCGCCTTCGCCGTTGTCTGGGTCTTGGTTCCCGCGGCAAAAGAGACTCCGGCAAGGAGAAGAACCGCGATCGCTGATACAAGTACCCGTTTCGTCATCTTCCCTCCGTTTTCAGTCTGGGCTTGGTGACAGGAGCCGCCCGGGCTGTCCCCCATTTCGAGAAGGTCGACGCTCCCCCACGACCTCGCCCTTATAGATTCGCACAACCCCCGCCCCGTTGCATAGGGTCCGGTATCATGGGACGACCCCGAAAAAGGAGCGAGCCATGAAGGCGATTGCCGTAATTCCCGGAAAGCCCAACACCACTCATATGCAGGATGCACCCGATCCCGCGCCCGGGCCGGGCGAAGCCCTGGTCCGCGTGCTCCGCACCGGCCTCTGCGGCACCGACGGCGAAATCAATGCCGGCTTGTATGGCCAAGCGCCCGCCGGAAGCGAATACTTGATCCTCGGACACGAGAACTTCGGCGTGGTGGAATCGGTGGGAAGCGAGGTGAAAGGAATCAAGCCGGGCGACTACGTCGTCGCTTCGGTGCGCCGGCCTTGCGCCGAATGCTTCAATTGCCTGCATGGCCGCGCCGATCTGTGCACGAGCGGCAAGTACACGGAGCGCGGAATCAAAGGCCGGCACGGGTATATGGCCGAGCGGTATGCCGAGGCCGCGGAATTCCTCTTCAAAATCGACAAGGGCATCCGCGAGATAGGCGTCCTGCTCGAGCCGATGACCATCGTCGAGAAAGGCGCGGCCGAAGCGATCGAAATCCAGAAGCGCCTGCCTGCCAAGCCGCGCACAGCCCTGGTCTTTGGCGCCGGCCCGGTGGGCTTGCTGGCCGCGGCGGCGCTACGCGTTCGCGACCTCGATACGGTGGTGATGAGCAAGGAATCCGATACCGACGCCCGCGCGCAAATCGCCCAGGCGATGGGCTGCCGCTACGTTTCGACGGCCAACTCACCCCTGGACGATCTCGGCAAGCAGATGCCCGCGCCCGATATCGTCCTCGAGTGCACGGGCAGCTCCGCCGTGGCTTTCCTGGCCATGCGGATGCTCGCCGCCGGCGGCATCCTCTGCCTGCTCAGCGTTACCGGCGGCGACAAGACGGAGCTGGTGCCCGCGGCGGAAATCAATCGCGACCTGGTGCTCCGGAACAACGTCGTCTTCGGCAGCGTGAACGCCAGCCCCGCTCATTACCGCCTGGCCGTCCGCGCGCTCAAAGCGGCGCAGAAGAAGTGGCCGGGGACGCTCGCTCGGCTGATCACCACGCGCCTGCCCTGGACCGAGTTCGAGAAATGGTTTGGGCGCGAAGTCACGGGGATCAAGACCACGCTGGAAATCGGCAGCTAGGAGCCGATCTCGCGAGGGCGGCGCGCCGGGATTCGGATGCTCGTGGGCCGGGCTCCTGTCGTAACGCCGCCATCCTGGCGGCGTCTTTCGGCGCCGTCAGGATGCCAGGGCTACCACAAGCTGCGGGCAAGAATGCCCGCACCACCCGCGTTCGCCGTTTCCTCGACCATGCGAAAAGGAGATCCCTTGCCCGGGGCGGCACGGTGTTCGCCGGTCGTTGGTAGGGGCGGGGTCTCCCCGCCCGGATCGGGGTTCGGCACGGCAACAGGCGGGCGCGGAAACCGCGCCCCTACAGTGCAGCCGCTGGCGGGGCCCATGCATAAGTAGGGGCGACGTCCGGCGCGGGAGACCGCCCCTACAGGTACACGCGATAGGGACTAATGCTTCTGCAGCTTCTCCGAGACGGATTTGCCCTGCAGGAACAGCAGCAGGTAGTCCTGGCCGCCGGCCTTCGAGTCGGTGCCCGACATGTTGAATCCGCCGAAGGGCTGCACGCCAACCAGCGCGCCCGTGCACTTCCGGTTGAAATACAGGTTGCCGACGTGGAACTCCTCGGCCGCGCGCGCGATTTTCTTGGGGTTCTTCGAGTAGAGCGCGCCGGTGAGCCCGAATTCGGTGCCGTTGGCGATCTTGAGCGCGTCGTCGAAATCCTTCGCCGGAATCACCGCCAGCACCGGACCGAAGATCTCCTCCTGCGCGAGGCGGGCGTTGGGTTTGACGTCGGCAATCACGGTCGGTTCGAGGAAGTAGCCGTCACCGGCCGCGCGCTTGCCGCCGGTCACCACTTTGCCTTCCTTCTTCCCGACCTCGACGTATTCCAGCATGCTCTTGAGCGCATTGGCGTTGACCACGGGACCCATGTAATTCGCGGGATCCTCCGAGGGGCCGACCTTGATCGTCTGGACGCGCTTGGTGAGTTTGTCCACGAACTCCTTGTACACCTTCTCGCTGACGATGGCTCGCGAGCAGGCCGAGCATTTCTGGCCCTGATAGCCGAAGGCGGAAACCGCCACGCCTTCGACCGCGGCATCAACGTCCGCTTCCTCGTCCACGACGATCGCGTCCTTCCCGCCCATCTCCAGCACCGTCCGCTTGATCCAGATCTGGCCTTTGGGCGCCTTGCCCGCCAATTCGCTGATGTGCAAGCCCACCTCTTTCGAGCCGGTGAAGGCGATGAAGCGGGTCTTGGGGTTGGCGATGAGCGCGTCGCCGGCAGTCGAGCCGGGACCCGTGAAGAAGTGCAGCGCGTGCTTCGGAATGCCCGCCTCGTACATCGCCTCGACGAGCTGCCAGGCGATCGCCATCGCGTCGCTCGACGGCTTCAGCACCACGGTGTTTCCCGTGACGAGCGCCGCGCCCACCATCCCGGTAGGAATGGCGGATGGGAAATTCCACGGCGGGATCACGACGCCCGCTCCGAGCGGAATGTAGAGGAGATAGTTCTTCTCGCCCGGCGCCTGCAAGACGGGCTGCGGCCCGGCCAGCCGGAGCATCTCGCGCCCGTAGTATTCGCAGAAATCGATGGCTTCGGCGATGTCGGCGTCGGCTTCCGGCCACGTCTTGCCGACTTCGTAGATCATCCACGCGTTCAGCTCGAACCGGCGCTTGCGGAAGATATCGGCGGCGCGAAACAGGCATTCGGCGCGCTTCTCGGCGGCAACGCGCTTCCACGTATCGAAGGCGCGATGCGCGCTCTCGATGGCGCGAACGGCCAACTCGGGTGTCGCCTTCTGGAAAACGCCAACCACCTGCTCGGGATGAGACGGATTCGTGGATTTGGTTTTTTCCGCGGTATGGATCTCCTCGCCATCGATGAGGAGGGGATATTCGCGGCCCAGTTCGGCCTTGACCTTGTCGAGGGCCTGCTGCTGCGCTTTGCGGTTTTCGGCCTTGGAAAAATCGGTCAGCGGCTCGTTACGGAATTCGCCGCGCTTGGGGTGAGTTGCAGTTCCCATGAAAAAAGGTCTCCTTGTAAAGTTTGAGGTGAGACCCAATTGTATACCAACCGCGACTCCCTCGACTACGCCCGCCTGACGCCGGGTAGTTGGCGAATTTGCCCGCAGGCGCGGGCCTCGCCCCCCATCCGCTGAGACGAGACCCGCGCCCGAAATGGCCAAGCACGACATCACTGCTTTTTCATGAGCACCGCTACCCGCTGTTCGTGCCTGCCGCGTTGGAGGTGGGCCTCCTCCCACTTCCCGCTTACCTTGTAGGTGTACCTCGTGCCGACGGCCGCAAGGTTGAGCGACCGAACCGCGCAGTCGTTCCCAATCGTCTCGAGCACCAGCTCGTTCTGGTGACCCACGCTATCGCTCATCTGCGGGGACGGGACAAAGACACCGAACTTGCCGTTGGCGGAGGTCACGCTGAGGACGGACTCGTCGTACGTTCCGCCGCTCTCTTCGGCGAACGTCAGCGTGTAGTTTCCGGGAGGCAGGACGGCCTTCTGCCACTGCGCCGTGCAGGGCAGGTTGAACGTCGCCCGGGGCCCGGACTGTGCGCTGGCGACCAGGGGTAGCAGACCTGCCGCTGCGAGCGCCACAGCCAGCCTCGCAGCTCGAAGAAGATTCAATGTTGGTTTCACTTTCGTTTCTCCTTTCGGGCGTAGTCCCGCAAGCGCTCATCTCTTGGCCTGGACTTCCCGGAGCGCTCGCGTCATGGCAGGCACTTTCGCTCGTGAATGGCGGAGTGTCCATGCACGGCGAATCGTCTCCACCTCATACGTTTGTCAGCGAGCAAGTCACGGTTTTGCAATGCTTTGGCGGGACGGCTCAGCGACTTTTCTTGGACTTTTTTAGACTTTTTTGGATTGACTCGCCGGCGAGCGCAGACTATGCTGCCAGCTGGCGTGGGGCCAGGCGATGCAGGAGCCTCCTCAGCGCGTCCGAGGGGTGCGGTTCGGGGTCTTCGAACTTGACCTCACGAGTGGTGAACTGCGCAAGCAGGGGCTCAGGGTTAAGCTTCAGGAACAGCCCCTCCAGGTTATATCCATTCTGATCGAGCACGCCGGTGAGGTAGTGACGCGCGAGGAGCTGCGCCGTAGGCTCTGGCCCCAGGACACTTTTGTAGACTTCGAGCACGGCCTGGCGGCGGCCATCAACAAGGCGCGCGAAACGCTGGGCGATACGGCCCAGAGCCCGCGATTCATCGAGACCTTGCCCCGGCGCGGCTACCGCTTCATCGCCACGGCCGATCCCCTGACCTTTAGCCCGCCGCAGGTTGCACGGGCCTTCAGCCTGCGCCTCCCGCCGGAACCCAACTGGCCGCAGGGATCCCGCCTGCGCCGCCCTCCGATGTGGTGCCGGGCGCCCCGCCTCGACGCGCTTCGTCGGGGTCTCGCCCGCCGGCCGTTCCCGCCCCCTCCGCCACACCGCCATCACCTCGCCGCGGCTCTCCCATCTGGGTCTCTGTCGCCATCCTCGCCGTTTCGGCGATTGCCGCCGGCGCCTACTACTTCTGGCCGCGCGGCCCGAAGCTCACTTCGCAGGATTCGATCGTCCTCGCCGATTTCACCAACACCACCGGCGATCCCGTCTTCGACGGCACGCTGCGCCAGGGCCTCGCGGTGCAGCTCGCGCAATCCCCCTACCTGAATATCGTTTCCGACGAACATGTCGCCGGAACCCTCCGCCTGATGGACCAGCCCGCCGGCGCTCGGCTCACGCACGACCTGGCTAGCCAGGTCTGCCAGCGCAACGGCAGCGCTGCCGTGCTCGACGGCTCCATCTCGAATCTCGGCAATCAGTACGTGATTGGCCTCAATGCGGTGAACTGCGAGTCGGGCGACACACTGGCTCGAGAGCAAGTCACCGCGAACGGAAAGGAGCAGGTGCTGGCGGCGTTCGGTAGCGTCGCGGCCGATCTCCGCCGCAAGCTCGGCGAATCGCTCGCCTCGATCCAGAAATTCAATACGCCGCTCGAAGACGTCACCACGCCCTCGCTCGACGCCCTGAAGGCGTACAGCGTGGGCTACACGGAGCTCGTGGTCAAGGAAGACCGCCACGCCGCCGTCGCCTCCCTCCAGCGAGCCATCTCGCTCGACCCAAATTTCGCCATGGCCTACTCCACCCTCGGCATCACCTACGCCGACCTCGGTGAAGGCTCTCTCGCCGCCGAATACATCACAAAGGCCTACGCGCTGCGCGACCGCGTGAGCGAACCAGAGAGGCTTTACAGCACTTCCCACTACGAATGGGAAGTGACGGGCGATCTCGAAAGCGCCCTCCGAACCTATCGCCTCTGGGAACAAGCCTATCCCCGGGACGTGAGGCCGATCATCAATCTCGGTTCCATCGATGCGCAGCTTGGCCAACTATCCGGCTTGCTGGCCGCCGCGCGCGCAGCCTTCCAGTTGGCGCCCAACTACGCCATGAACGTCATCGGCCTCGCCGACGCTTATATCGAGTTGGGCCGGCTCGACGAAGCGCAGGCGGTTCTCGACCAAGCTCGTCCCCACTATGGTGACCGGCCCTGGATACACGGCCTCTCCTATCAGATTGCTTTTCTGCGAGGGGACGGCGCGAAAATGGGGCGCGAGCTGGCTTTGTCGGGCGCCTCGTGCGGCGACTCCGACGCCGCCGCCTATGCGGGCCGCCTCAAGCAGGCCAATAAGCTGACGGCTTGCGCCGTCGCTTCCGCCCAAAGGGCAGGCCAGAAAGAAGCGGCTGCGGGCGACGCCGCTGAGGCGGCGCTGCGACTGGCAATCTTTGGCGAGTCCACTCAGGCTCGTGCGCGGGCCGCCACTTCCCGGTTCTCGAGCGGCCGCGACGTTCAGGCCGTGACTGCTCTCACCCTGGCGCTGGCCGCCGATCCGGCTGGGGCCGCGAAGCTAGCGAGCGACCTCAACCGGCGATACCCCCAGGACACCATCGTCCAGTTCAACTACCTGCCCGAGATTCGCGCCACTATCGCTCTGGGCCGGAGGAGCCCCGCCCAAGCCATCGCTGCCCTCGAGCCCGCGGCGCCGTACGAGCTAGGCACCCGCATCGCACTCCCTCTCGGCCCGGTCTACGTCCGCGGTCTCGCCTATTTGGCCGCAGGGCAAGGCCCCCAGGCCGCCTCCGAATTCCAGAAAATCCTCGACCACCCCGGGCTTGTCCTCATGGAGCCGATCGGCGCGCTTGCCCATCTCGGCCTCGCCCGCGCTCGCGCGCTTTCCGGCGACAAAGCCGGCGCCCGCGCCGCTTATCAGGATTTCCTCAAGCTCTGGCAACATGCCGATCCCGATATTCCCATCCTCCGCCAAGCCAAAGCCGAATACGCCAAATTGTCCCGCTAACCCGCCTTGTGGTCCGGGCGCCTGCCCTCGAGATATTGACTTCATCTGCCAGCGCGGTAAGCTTTGGCGGTGCGCCTCCGGCCGAAAAGGCATTTTGGCCCGAGAGCCGAAAGTCAAGATCGGGCAAAGTAGCGCAAGCATTCCTGTGCCGAGTCCGGTGTAGCCCGGGCGAAAAGCGCGCAGCCAAGTCCCGAGGATTCGGGAGGCTGTGCTACCGGACCGGAATTGAAGTTCCCTCAACCGAGAGCGTCGGTGGGCTCACGCGGGCCAAAGACCCTAGGCGAAATGCGGCGGATAGCGGAGTCGCACAGGAGGAGCCAATGAAGAGGGAGCACTTCAGTCTGAGGGTCGTCCGGCGTCGAGAGGCATCCCCAAACCCAAGACTCGCCCCCAGCGGCACGGCTGCGCCCAGAGATTGGTTGCGGCTGGCGCCGTTAGCCGCGGTTCTCTTCGCCGCATTGCTGGCTCCATGGCCTGCGCTCGCCCTCCTGGTTTGCGCCTGCGGTGCGGGCGGCGCGCCACCGGCGCAAGCCCCGGCTGGCGCGAGCGTCGAAACGAGGGTCAATGCGCTCGTCAGCCGGATGACGCTCGACGAAAAGATCGAGTTGCTCGGCGGCGTCAACGGCTTCGACACGGCGCCCATTCCCCGCCTGGGGATTCCCTCCCTGAAAATGTCGGACGGCCCGATGGGAGTGCGGAATTACGGGCCTTCGACCGCCTTCCCCGCCGGCGCCGCTTTGGCCGCGACCTGGGATAGAAACATGGCCCGCCGCGTGGGGCAAGCGATGGGATGGGATGCGCGGGCCCGCGGGGTCGATATCCTGCTCGCTCCCGCTGTGAATATCCAGCGCGTCGCCGTCGGCGGCCGCAATTTCGAGTATTTCAGCGAGGACCCGTTTCTCGCGGGTCAGGTGGCCGCCTCGTTCGTTCGCGGAATCCAATCGGAAGGCGTGATCGCCACGGTGAAGCATTATGTCGCCAACAACCAGGAACGCCGCCGGCAATCGGTCAGCGCCGAAATCGACGAACGCACGCTACACGAAATCTATCTGCCGGCATTCAAGGCGGCGATCGAACAGGGCGGCGCGTGGGCGGTCATGGCGGCCTACAACCGGGTGAATGGCGTCCACGCAGCCGAAGACAAGACGCTGCTGACCGACATCCTCAAAAAGCGCTGGGGATATCGGGGACTGGTGATGTCGGATTGGGGCGCCACGCACAAGGGCGTCCAGGCAGCGCTTGCCGGGCTCGATCTCGAGATGCCTTGGCCCAGGTACATGAACGCGAACACGCTGCTGCCGGCGATTCGGAGCGGGGAAATCCCCGTGTCTGTGATCGACGACAAAGTGCGCAGAATCCTGCGCGCCGCCATTTCGATGGGATTGATTGGCAGCGTGGTAAAGCGGTCGGGCGGGCCACGCAACCCGAGTGCCTCGGATGCCGTTGCACTCGAAGCGGCGCGCGAAGCCGTCGTCTTGCTGCGCAATCGTAACCGGCTGCTGCCGCTCGACCGGCAAGCAGTCCATTCCATCGCCGTGTTTGGCCCGAACGCGAGCCCGGCGGTCACCGGAGGCGGAGGCAGTTCGCACGTCACGCCCGACCGCGCGACGAGCGTACTCGAGGGGATCGAGGAGTTGGCCAAGCCAGCGGGCATTCGAGTCGATGCCCTGCCGTTCTCGGCGAGCGGCGGCTACGCCGCCGAAAGCGCGCTCGCGGCGAAAGACGACGTCGCGGTGGTTTGCGTCGGATTCAACCCCAATACCGAGCACGAAGGCAGCGATCGCACGTTCGGCTTGCCGCCGGGCCAGGATGGCTTGATCGAGGCGGTGGCCAAGGCCAATCCGCGAACGATCGTCGTCTTGAATTCCGGCGGCGCGGTGGATATGACGCGTTGGATCGGCCAGGCAGGCGCGCTGCTGGAAGCGTGGTATCCCGGGCAAGAAGGCGGCCGCGCCATTGCGGAAATTCTCCTTGGCGACGTGAATCCTTCCGGGAAGTTGCCGGAAACCTTCGAGCGCAAATGGGGCGATGCCGCCGCCGATCGCAACTATCCGGGCCACTCCGGCAAGGTGGATTACAAGGAAGGAATCTTCGTCGGCTACCGCTGGTTCGACCATTCGGGAACCAAGCCGCTCTTCCCGTTTGGTTTCGGGCTGTCCTATTCGACCTTCCGCTTCAGCGGCTTGGCGCTCGAAAGGCGCGGATCGGCGGTTGAGGTGGGGCTCCGCGTCGAGAACACCAGCCGGCGCCGCGGCGCCGAAGTCGCCGAGGTTTACGTCGAGGAGCTGCACCCAACCGTCCCGATGCCCCCCAGGCAGCTCAAAGGTTTTGCCAGGGTCGAGTTGGGGCCGGGCGAGACGCGAGTGGTGCGCATCTCTCTTCCCCGCTCCGCTTTCGCCCACTACGATACGGCCATTCACAACTGGAAAGTCGATCCCGGCGAATATGAGATCCTCGTCGGCTCATCTTCGCGCGATCTCCCGCTGCAAAAGCCCATCGCGCTCCACTAATGCGCCCCGTTTGCCCGACGCGTTTCGCGCAACTCCGGATGGCGGAGCTGGTTGCGATGGGGCTCGTCTGGGCGGCGTGCGCGGACGCACGCGCGCAGGCGCCGAAACTCGCGGGGGCCAACCGAGCGACCGATGTGCGCCCCTGCGCCTGGCAAAGCTCGCCCGGCGCAGGCGTCACTCACCAAGGCAATTGGCTCGTGATACGCGCGCATTCTCTTCCGCTCTCCGCGCCGCGCCAAGTCACTTGCTGGGTGCACGTCCCGGGGCGCGGCCCATCTGTCGTCGAAGGCTTCAATCACGGTGCAGTCACCGAGCAGGGGTGGACCTTCGCGCTCGCCGCGCCTTCCGGCTCGAAGGACCGGGTGCGGCTTCTCTACCAGGGCTCGCAGGAAGGCCAATTTCGTTTTCCAGTTCCGGCGCCAGGCGGCACAAATGACCGCATCGGAATCGAGATTGGAATACCTGGCGATAATCCGGGCCGTTTAAGCCTGTCCGAACTGAAACTCGAGCCGGCGCCTCGCGCCGTTCCTGCCGCGCCGCATGCGGTCTCTCCCGGCGCAGCGGACGCGCCCACGCCTGCCGGAGCTGATTTTTACTGGCTGGCGCCGCCCGGCGCGGAGCCCGGCGCTTACGAACTGGAATGGCGGCGTCGCGGCGGCAAAATCCACAGCCTGCGCCTGGCTTCGTATTTCACCACCGACGCGATCCGCGCCTCGCCGCGGCAAAGGCTCTCGCCGGGCCGCTACGTGTGGCGCGTGCGGGCGTTCAGTCTGCTCGACACCGCCGGGCCGTGGTCGCCCTGGATGGCGTTCACCGTGCATCTCGCCCCGCGCACGGCCCTTCCGGATTTCGCGCCCTCCGCCGCGAATCCCTTTTTCGTCGTGGAATGGGGGTCGCTCGGTCCCGAGCATCCGCTCCCGGATTTTCCCGGCAATATTCGCCCCCACATGCTCATCCGCATCGGTGGCACGACCGGAACCGTGCCGAGCATGCTCGCATGGGCGAAAGCGCGTAATATTCCGGTTGCGCTGCAGGTGAACGGCCCGCACGATATCATCGCCGGACGCTGGGATCGGCTGCCGCTCGCGCGCGTTCTCGATTGGGCTCGCGAATTTCCGAATCTGAAGGCGTTTTATATCTGCGAGCAGACGGTTCAGGGCGGTATCGAAAATTCCGAAGTCCGCGATTATCTCGAACGGCTCATCGCCATCGGCGCCGAAACGGGCCGCCCGGTCATCTGGGCCGACGCGAACTGGGGCCAGAACGTCTGGCTTTCTGTTGTGGCCAATCGTGCGTTTCGCGCGTTTCTGCGCGCGCATCGCGGCTATCTGATTCCCGTTTGGAAGATGAATGGCGGCTTCGTACCCTATCTCGCTCCCGCCGGTTTGCTCGGCCTGTGGCTACGCGGCACGGTGAGCGCGTGGGGCGTGCAGCCGGAAAGCTGGTATTGGGTGGAAGCCGGATTCCGAGGGCTTGGCACGCAGCTCGATTACAAGCAGGGCGTTCGCACGGACGCGCCGCCGGTGATCTTCCAGCAGCTCGCGCTCGTGGGCGCGAGCGCTGGCGCCGCTCTGTACTCCTTCGAGCCGGGAACGGATGCGGTCTCCTCCGGTCTCGGCGACGCTCATTCCCTTCAGGATATTTTTCTGCCGCTCGCTCGCCTGCTTCTCTCTCATACCATCCCCGCGGAAAGCGAAGTCTCCAAAGCGGTCTTCGCCTGGCACGAGATTCATTCCCGCAACGATCTCGCTTTCCGCAAAGGTTACCCGTCCACGCTACGAGCGCTTTTCGCCCGAACGCTTGGCATCGAATATCCTTTCGAGGCAATACCCGAATCGGGAGCCTGCTACTGGATTCCGTTCGCCCCACCCGCATCTCCATCCCCTCGCAGGCTCCGTTCCCTTCCGGATCGCGAGTGCCCGGCCCCAGCCGCTGGCCAGGCAGCAATTTTTCGCGTTGGGGAAACCGCGTTTGTTTTCAACAGCCGCGTCAACTGGCCGGTCGAGCAAACGTTCCGGTTCGTACTGGGCGATACGCCCGTCGCCGGCTCGCTCGGTGTAAACGGCTGGCTGGTGGCGAAGCGCGTCGGTTCAAATCGGGTGCAATTGACGTTTTCCGCGCGGCCCGGCGCGCCGATCGCGTTCGATTTCACGCCGTCCGCTTTCTGGAGGAAGGCCGGGCGGGGTGCCCGGTGGTCGCGCAAACCGGCAGAGAATTTGCAATTCCGCGCCGGCAAAGCGCCCCAGTCCATGATGGTACGCCCGATTCGGGCGACCGTCCCGACTTCAGGCGCAAGAAGCGAAGACCACCTTCGGCTTGTAGGCCTTCGGGTCCCGCGACAAGCCGGCCTCTTTCCCTCGATCCCGTGAGGCCTCCTGCTCTGGCCGCCTCAAGGCCGGATGGTTAGGCCCGCGGGAGGAGCGTGGAACGAAATGTTGTGGACATGGGAGAGGCCGGTATCGAGGATCGAGGTGGCGGCTCCCGTGTTGATGTCGAGTGAGTAGATGTGGGAGTCGCTCGCGAAGTTGGAAAGAAAGAAACTCCCCCCACTGTCGATGGCGAGGCCCATGACCATCGAGACTCCGGAGAAATCGATAACTTTGGTTGCCGCACCGGTGGAGGGATCGACGGTGAACAGGGAGCAATCATTGGCGCCGTAGAGGGTGCCGTCGGGGGCGAAGTCCAGGGCCATGAGAAATCCATGGGCTGGGCAGACCGCGTTTGTGGTGAGCACGCCGCTGGATCCGACGCGCGTGGCCAGGCCCGTGGTGCGATCGACAATATAGAGGCTGTTGAAGTCGGGGTCGAGAGAATTGGCTTGGCCGATGCCGTAGAGGGTGCCAGTGGGCGAGCAGGTCAGACCCATGATGGAGAGCGACTGACCGAGCGGTGAGCCGACGGGCGTGGCCGCCCCGGTTTCGAGGTTGATAGCCGCCAGTTGGGCGTCAGGTCCGGCAAGGGTGTTGGTTATGGTGTACGGCTGTTGCCCCGGTGGGCAAAAGGCCAGACCGAGCGAGAAGGGATAGCCGGTCTCGCCAATGACGTTGACTGTGTTGGAATCCAGATTCATCGCCACCAGCTCGGAGCCGAAATCGGCGGTGGCGTAGAGAAGGCCCGGCCCTCCGTTTGGCGCCGCCCGCACCGGCTGGTACCGAGCGGCAGCGAAAATCAGGCAGCCGAGGCCCGACAACGCGATCCCCACAAACCTAGCCCATCGCCACATCTTTCGCATCACCTTACCTCCGTTCGATTTAACGGCGCCTGGGCGCCTTCGGCGGTACCGTCGGAACGCCATCGTCGCGCACCTTAGGCGCAGTGGGGCCAAGGCTAGAGGGGGAAGACGTGAGGCAGCAAGGGACAGGAGCGGCCAGGCCCCGGATGGCCGCATTTGGCCCATTCCGCGCGTCGGAGTACTGTTGCGGCTTGGCGGGGTAGGTTAGAATACGCCGCAGAGCGAGTCTGCTCGAGCCTGTGCATTCCATGGCCAGCGAAATGCACAACTTACCGACTTCGTCCACGCCCCTCGCACCCGGAGACCGACTCGATTCCTGGAAAGAAATTGCCGCTTATCTGAGGTGTAGCGTGCGGACGGTTCGGCGGTGGGAGCAGGAAGGGCTGCCGGTCCACCGGCACGCACACAAGAAGAAGGCAGCAATCTATGCCTACAGGGCGGAAATTGATGCCTGGTGGCGGAGCGGGCATGACCGGCTGGAAGCCAGCCGGGAGCGGCGGAGCGGCCGGCCAATGGTCCGGGTTGCGTGGGCGGCGGTGGGACTGGCCCTGCTCGTCGGGGCTGCTGCGGCGGTCTGGATCTACTGCTCGCCCAGCCCGTTCGAGCGCTCGAAGTGGGTGCAGGTCACCGGCTTTCCCGATGCGGTCACGCAGCCGGTCCTTTCTTCCGACGGCCGCATGCTTGCCTTCATCCGCGGGCCGAGCACGTTCGTTGGGGAAGGCGAGATTTACGTCAAGATGTTGCCCAGTGGGGAGCCCGTCCAGCTAACCCACGACGGTTTGCCCAAGATGAGCCCCAAGTTTTCTCCGGATGGGTCCCGGATCGCTTATACCGCGCTGGGGCCGCGGAGCACGTGGGATACGTGGGTGGTTCCTGTGCTGGGCGGAAAACCGCAGTTGTGGCTTCCCAATGCTTCTGGTCTCGTTTGGTTCGACGACCACCAACTGATTTTCTCCCGGATGCTAGAGGCCGACCACATGGGCCTCGTCACTTGCCTCGATAGTCGCACCGAGTGCCGCGATCTCTACGTGCCGGCTAACGGCGGCATGGCGCACCGGTCATATCCTTCGCCGGACCGTAAGTGGGTTCTGGCAGTCGAGATGGACGACAGAGGGATTTGGATGCCGTGCCGGCTCTTGCCGTTTGACGGCACTTCTGTCGGTCGGTCTGTCGGTCCTCCCGGCGCTCCTTGCACCTCGGCGGCATGGTCTCCCGATGGGAAATGGATGTACCTGAGCGTCAACACCGGCCGTAACTTTCACATTTGGCGGCAGCGCTTTCCCGCCGGCAAGCTGGAACAACTTACATCCGGTCCGGATGGCGAAGAAGGCATCGCCCTCGCGCCCGACGGCCGCTCCTTGATCACCGCGGTCGGATTACGACAGCGGGCGGTTTGGTACCACGATGCCTTAGGCGATCACCAGGTTTCGCTCGAAGGCTACTCGCTCGAGCCCAGGCTTTACATCGCGGGGCGGAAAGTTTGCTATCTGAGAAGCGAGTCGATGTCCACACGGCTCAGCCAGGTCTGGATCGAGGACCTGGATTCCGGGGAGAATGTGCTGTTGCTCCCTGGCCTCGACGTGTTGAAATACGATCTCTCTGCCGATGGCCGGATCGCCGTTGCCGCCCTGAATGCCGGAGGAAAGCCCCGCCTATGGATTGCGTGGGTCGACCGCCGTTCTCCGTCCCGCCAAATACCGTCCGTCACCGGCGATGCCCCCGTATTTAGCCCCTCGGGAGATATCTTCTTCTCGACCGCGGAAGGCGACGTCAAGTTTTTGTTTCGCGTTCGCCCGGACGGTACCGGCCTGCAAAAAGTTAGCTCGCAGCCAATTATTGAAGTCCATGGCGTTTCTCCCGACGGCAAATGGGTCGCCGGCCTTGGTTCCACTCCTAGTGAGCCGGGCTGGTTCGAGTTTGCTTACCCAACCGGGGGCGGCACGCCTGTACCTCTTTGCAATCCGCCATGCGAGGTCCGCTGGGGCCCTGACGGCAAGTGGATGTATATCTCGGTCTACAAGGCTTGGATTAGCCGCCTCGCCGCTGGCCGCACCTACATCTTGCCCACACGATCCAACAGCGCATTCCCGGAAATGCCCGTGGGCGGCTTTCGCTCGGAAACCCAACTCGCCGCTTTCCCCGGCGTTCGGATCATTCAGGCCGCCGACGTCGCACCCGGGCCGACGCCCGAGTCGTATGTCTTCTCGCGGGAGACGACGCAGCGCAATCTCTTCAGGATTCCATTACATTAACAACAGGCCTGCGAGCCGAAGGCGATGACTCCGAGCGCGATTGCCGCCACCCTAAGCTGAATATGGCTATTCCACGAAACATGGCGATCCCGCGACGACGGTTCCTCGGTTTGGCACTGACGACCGGCATCGCCTTGGCATGCGAACCGTGGGACGAGGCCGCAGCCGGAAAGATTCTCGAAGCGCCGGCCGGGTCCTCGGCCGCGGAACCCAAATGGAAACTGACGTGGGACGCGGCAATCGAGACCCTCGCCGGAAACATCAGGAGATTGCCTGCTTACCGCCGTCCCGTGCTGATTGAAGGCGCGGAGTACGGGGGGATCTGGCAGGAGTGCGCGCCGATGGAGGGGCTGGTCTACGCGGATCTGGCGCGGTATGTGCCCGCGGCCGAAGGCACGCCAAGTCCGGCGGAAATCGCCCGCGCCAATCACATGGCGTTTTTTGCGCTCCAACGCGAGGACGGTCAGTTGCCGGCGGCGATAAAAACGAACGCCGTAGGCTACGGCCAGATCCAAATGGTGGTGCCGATCGCCGCGACCGCATGGGAATTGGCGCGCCGCACCGGCGACGAAGAGCTCCTGACCATGACCTACACTGCGTGCAGCCGCTGGGACGCCTGGCTCCGGCGCTATCGCGACACTCGCCACACGGGTTTGGTGGAAGGCTTTTGCACCTACGACACGGGAATGGACAACAGCCCGCGATGGGCGGCCATGCCGCGGGCTTGTCCGGAGGGCGACGCGCGGCGATGCCCGCGGGTCGAATCGCTTCCGCGGCTGTGCCCGGACCTCTCGGCCACCGCGTACGGCGGCCGAGTGGCGCTCGGGGCGATGGCTGAAGCGCTGGGGAAAAAGCGGGAAGCGGACGAGTGGCGCGACCTGGCGGAGAAAATCCGGCGGCTGATAATTGACAAGCTTTACTGCCCAGAGGACGCCGCCTTTTACGATCTCGACGCTCACGGCAAATTCGTGCGAGTGCGGTCGGTCGCGATCGCCCGCGTGCTGGGCGAGCACGTGTTGAAACTCGAGATTCCGTCGGACCGGCGCATCTTCCACGAGGTGTGGGCGCGGCAGCTAGGTAACGCGAAGGCGTTCTGGCCCAGGTTTCCCATCCCTTCCATCGCCATGAATGACCCTACGTTCGTGCGGCCCATCCCTAGAAATAGCTGGGGCGGGGCGTCCCAGGCGCTGACTGCCCTGCGCGCCCCTCGATGGATGAGCCATTACGGTAAACACCGGGAACTCGACCACCTGATGCGGCAGTGGGTCGTGGCGATCAACCGCTCCGGAAATCCGGCCGGCGGATTCTGGCAGCAAATGGACCCGGCGACCGGAGAGTTCACTCGCTCCGGGAAGGGCGGCTATTCTCCGGCAGCCTTGGTGTATCTGGATTTCGCCAGGCGGCTGGGTCTCGTTGGCCCGCGGACGCAGCGCAGTTAAACGAACTCCCGCAGCCAGCCGTTTACCGCCGGTCAGTGACCGTAGCCTTCGCCCGAGCGGACCTTGCCGGCGAACCGGCGATAGAGGTAAGTGAAGTACCCCGCCACCAGAATCATCCCCACGATCCACCAGACGACCGCGACGTGAAGGCCGTAAGACGCTGCGTGGGCGTTTTCCACGGTGAGCGCGAACGCGGGATCGGTGCGGGAAGGGAGAACGAAGGGGTAGAGGCCGAACGCGGCGCTCGAAAGCATCCCGGCCAAATAGACGCAAGAAGCGAGGAAAGAGGCCAGGGGCTTCCGCGCCGCGTAAACGAATACGAAGGCCAGGCCCAACACCGCGATGGTGGGAAAGGCGTAGCCCCAGGGATACCGGCCGAGATTGGCGCTCAGTTGCGGTTGCACGAGGAACGTAGCCAACGTGTTTCCCAAGGTCAGCAACGCCACCAGCCAGGATAAACGCCGCGCCAGCCGCCCGGCGCTCTGCTCGATCGCGCCTTCGGTCTTCAGCGCCACCCAAAGCGCGCCGTGCAAAGCCAGTGCCGCCACAGCGGCGAGCCCGACGAGAATCGTGTACCAGTCGAGAATGCCGGTGTCGGCGCCCACGCGGAAATTCGTCCAGAGCGGCTCGAAGAAACGGTGGGTGGCGTCCAAGGGCACGCCGCGCATCACGTTGCCGAGCGCGGCCCCGAAAAAGAGCGCCAGCAGCAGGCTGGATAGGGAGAAAACCACATCCCAAAAGGGAATCCAAACGGGGCTATCGAGCGCGCCGCGGAACTCCACCGAAGTGCCGCGCAGCACCAGCAGCCACAACACCATGATGAGCGGGAGATAGAACCCGCTGAAGCTCGAGGAATAGAGCGTGGGGAAGGCCAGGTATAGCGTGCCGCCCGCGGCGAGCAGCCACACTTCGTTGCCATCCCACACCGGCCCAATCGAGGCGATCGCGGCCCCGCGTTCGTCGGCAGTCTTGGCAACCAGCAGATGCACGATCCCCGCGCCAAGATCGAAACCGTCCAGAACGACGTAGACGGCGAGCATGAGGGCGATCAGGCAGAACCATACCGTGGCCATCGCTACGCTCCCTCCGGCCCCCGCTCGATCTCCCGCCAGGTGAGAAAGACGAACAGGAGGCCCAGTAAGGCGTACAAGCCCAGGAAACCCACGAACGTAAACATGGCGTTGCCGGAGGAAACCTGGGTGGAGAAGCCGGCGTTGGTGCGCATCAGGGAATAGATGAGCCAGGGCTGCCGGCCCACCTCGGCGGTCATCCAGCCCGCCGTATTGGCTATGAAGGGGAACGGAAGCGCGAGCATCAGCGCCCAAAGCATCGGCCGGGAGTCGAAGAGCGAGCCCCGCCACAGCAGCAGCGCCGCGATCGCCAGCACGGCGAGGAAGATCGTCCCGAGACCCACCATGATGTGGTAGCTGTAATAGACGAGTGGAACCTGGTCGGGCCACTGGTTCTCGGGAATCGCGTCGAGTCCCTTCACCTGCGCCGCCCACCGGCGGTAGGTAAGAAAGCTCAACACGCGAGGTATCGTCAGCGGATTATCCAGCCGCCGCTGGGTCATGTCCGGTTGGCCGAGAATGGCGATGGGCGCGCCCGCCTGCGAGTAGAACAAGCCTTCCATGGCCGCGAAGGTTGCCGGCTGCTCGCCGGCCACCCTCTTGCTCTCCCCGTCACCGGTGGGGAAAACGAGTAGCAGCACGGCGATAAGACCGGCGACAACACCCGTGCGCACAAACAGCCTCCCGGAATCAGTCGCCCGGTTCGAGAGGAGGTAAAACGCGCCAATCGAAGCCATCAGGAACGACCCGGTGGCGACCGCGCCCAGCATGTTGTGAAAATATTCCCAACCGACCCACGAGTTGCTCAGCAGGCCCCAAAGACTCGCCAAACCGAACTGCCCGCCGGGACCGTTCGTGTAGGCTACCGGGTGCTGCATCCAGGCGTTGGTGGCAATGATGAAATAGCCGGAGAGCCACGAGCCGAGGAAGAGCGCCAGCGCGGCGGTCCAGTGGCCGCGAGGGCTGAGCCGCTTCTCCCCAAAGAGAAGCAAGCCGAGAAAAGACGACTCCAGAAAGAAGGCAAAGACGCCCTCCATCGCCAGCGTCTGCCCAATCACGCCGCCGGCGGAGCGGGAGAACTCGGCCCAGTTTGTCCCGAACTGAAATTCCATGGGGATGCCGGTAACCACGCCGAGGGCGAAGCTGATGCCGAAAATGCGGAGCCAAAAGCGCGCCGCGCGCTCGTAACGCGGGTTGCCAGTGCGCAGGGCTTGCGTCTTAAGGATCAGGATGAGCGGCGCCAGGCCCATCGTGATCTGGGGGAAGATGTAGTGGAAGGTGATGGTGAAGGCGAATTGGAGCCTATCGATCGGCAGCGCGGAGTTCATCTTCTTTCTCCTCCCGGTAACCGGGAAGCGCCGCGCGAGCCGCCCGCACCATCAAGTCGCGGCCCCCGCGCAGGGTCCTGAACCGGTCGCCGGTAAGGGCGGGGCGCCCCACCCGGGTTCCTCTCGCGGCGACCGAGCCGCCCGCCCCGTGCCTTCAGCTCTGATTCACGGTTTGGTGCCCGGTCCCTCCCGCGGAAATCAGGCTTGATGACCTTGGAGTGCCTGCACGATCTCTCCCAAGAATTTCTTGGCATCGCCGAAGCACATGAGCGTCTTGTCCATGTAAAACAGCGGATTATCGATGCCCGCGAAGCCCGGATTCAGGCTTCGCTTGACCACCATGACCGTGCGCGCCTTGTCCACGTCGATGATGGGCATGCCGTAGATGGGGCTGGAAGGATCGCTGCGCGCCGCGGGGTTGCAGACGTCGTTGGCGCCGAGGATCAGGGCGACGTCGGTTTGCGGCATGTCCGAATTCACCTGGTCCATCTCGAGCAGCTTGTCGTAGGGGATGTCGGCTTCGGCAAGCAGCACGTTCATATGGCCGGGCATGCGGCCGGCGACAGGATGGACGCCGAAACTAACGTTGATGCCCTGCTTGGTGAGGATGTCGTACAGCTCCCGCACCTTGTGCTGGGCCTGCGCCACGGCCATGCCGTAGCCGGGAACGACGACGATGTTGCTCGCCGCCTTCAGGATGTCGGCGGCGTCTTCCGGCGTGGCCGAGCGCACCGTGCGCTCTTCGACGCCTTTGCCCGCGCCCGTTTGCAGTTGCCCGAAAGCCCCGAACAGCACGTTGGTGAACGAGCGGTTCATTGCCTTGCACATGATCACCGCGAGGATGAAGCCGCTCGCGCCATCAAGCGCGCCGGCGACGATCAGCACCCGGCTGTGGAGCACGAAGCCGAGCAAGGCGTCGGCCAAGCCGGCGTAGGAATTGAGCAGCGCGATCACGGTGGGCATGTCCGCACCACCGATCGGAGTCACCAGCAGCACGCCGAACCCCAACGAAACCACCACCATCGCCGGGAAGAACCAGGGCAGGCCCGGACGGAACATGAGGATGATCCCGAGCAGCACCGCCAAGCTCAGCGTCCCCAAGCTGATGAGGTTCTGACCCTTGTAGGTGATCGGGCGTTGCGGCAGGACTTCCTGCAGCTTCCCCGCCGCGATCAAGCTTCCCGTGAAGGTGAGCGCGCCGACGATCACTTCGAGCGCGATCTCGACCATATCGAACTTGGTCATGCGCACCGTTCCGACGTCGACGTAATACTCGGAAATGCCGATGAGCGTCGCGGTGAGCGCGCCGAAGGCGTGGCTGAGCGCGGTCCGCTGCGGCACCGCGGTGGTCTTCACCAGGCCCAGGGGAACGCCGATGACCCCGCCGATGGCCAGTCCGACCAGGATCCACGTGTATTGCACGATGCCGGCGCCGGCAAGGGTGGCGAGGATGGCGATCGCCATCCCGATTTCGCCCGCGCGCACCCCGCGCCGGGCGGTCTCGGGAGAGCTAAGCCACTTGAGCGAGAGGATGAAGAGGATGATCGAAGCCAGGTAGACGAATTCGGTGACGTTTTGCTGAACGAGGGAGTTCATGATTTCTTCGGCTCTCTGCTCTTGAACATTCCCAGCATCCGCTCGGTGATGATGAACCCGCCGACGGCGTTGCTGAAGGCGGCGGCCACGCCTATCGTGCCGAGAATGACGGCCAGCTTGCTGAGGCGTTGCCCGGCGATGATCATCGCCGCGATCACCACGACGGCGTCGAGGGCGTTGGTAAGCGACATCAGGGGCGTGTGAAGCAGGCGGGAAACGCGCTGGATGACACCGAATCCCACGAATCCCGCCAGCACAAAGACGTACAAACTGACGATGAAGTCCGCTGGCATTCGCCTTCCTCCTTGGCTAGGTCCTTTGTAGTGCCGGGAGATGGTAGAAATCGCGCACGCGCGATTGCACGATCTCGCCGCCGCGAGTGAGCAGCGTCTCCCGGAGTATTTCGTCGTCGCGATCGAGGGAGATCTGCTTGTCCTTGGCGAGATGGAGCAGAAACGTCGTGGCGTTTTTCGCGTACATGTGGCTGGCGTGATAGGGCACCGCGCCGGCCAGATTGTATTGCCCCATCAGGGTCACGCCGTTCTCGACAACCACTTCGCCCGAGCGCGTCAGCTCGCAGTTTCCGCCGCGTTCGGCCGCCAAATCCACGATCACCGAGCCGGGAGCCATGCGGCGGACGGCGTCGGCGGTGATGAGAAGCGGCGAGCGCTGGCCGGGAACCACGGCCGTCGTGACGACCACGTCGCTTTCGGCGACCACGCGGCCCAGCAGCTCCCGCTGACGCTGGTAGAAAGTCTCGTCCTGCGCCTTGGCGTACCCGCGCTGGTCTTCGGCCTGGCCGGTTTCCAGCGCCAATTCCACCACGCGCCCGCCCAAGCTCAGGATCTGCTCGCGCGCGGCGGGACGCACGTCGTACCCGGAGGTGATGGCGCCCAGGCGGTGGGCCGTGGCGATGGCTTGCAAGCCCGCGACGCCGGCCCCGATGACCAGAGCCCGCGCCGGCGTGACGGTTCCCGCCGCCGTGGTCATCATCGGGAACATCCGCGGCAGCGCGTTGGCGGCGAGCAGAACGGCTTTGTAGCCGGCGATGGTCGCCATGGAAGACAAGGCATCCATGTTCTGCGCGCGCGTGATGCGGGGCATGAGTTCGAACGAGAGCGCCGCAACACCCGTGGCGGCAACGCGGCGAACCGTCTCTTCCGAGCCGAGTGGGCGAAGGAAACCAATCAGCAGTTGGCCCGGCCGCATCAGCGGAAGGTCGTCGGCGCCGTTCTTGTCGTTCGCGCCGTAGCACAATACCTGAAGGATCACCTCCGCCCGGCGGAAGACCTCAGCCCGGTCGGGCAGGATCTTGGCTCCCTTGGACTCGTATTCGGCGTCCAGGTAGCCGGCCGGAACGCCCGCGCCGGCTTCGACGACCACCTCGAGCCCAGCCTTGGCTAGTGCGGGAAGAACGGCTGGCACCAAGCTCACCCGCCGCTCGCCAGGATAAATCTCTTTGGGCACACCAATGACCATCAGATCACCTCAACTGGGGATAAGTTTGGTTTCGAACACACCCACGACAGCCCGCTGGCGTGGAAACCGGAAATCGTCGGGGAAGAAGTGGCGGGGCCGGCGGTCAGCCGGCCAAGGTCGCTCCACTCGAAGAACGAAGGAGAAATCAGTTGCCTCCGTGCCGAATCCCGGTGAGGTTCCCTTCGGGGATACCGGGCGGCGTCACTTTAGGCTCTCAAGGAGGGAGCGGCTCCTCAGGCCAAATCAACAAGCATCCAGAGTACCCTTCTTGAGGAGAATCTGCAAGGAGGTTGTGACCACTTCTCGGCGGGAGAGGTTGGCGACGGCACCCGAGGCGGGCGTTGTGGCCCTATCCACACAGCGTAAGAACGGCCGGGGACTGGCGAAGCGCGGCCCGCCCTGAGCGAGCGCGGCGAGCCGAACGGGACGCGCCCGCGCCGATCCCCTCGCTGGTCCTAGGAGGCGAATTTAACGGCTTGCTCCTTACCGTTGAAACGAATCTCCTGAACCACGTGGTTGGTGCTCAGCACTTCAGCATAGTGGGATTTCTTGGCGAGATTCACGAAGTCGCCTTTCACGCGAGCAATAACCCTGCCTGTGCCGCGACTCTCCACTTTGACTTGGCTGGTTGAGGTGTTGGCGATGAACCGATACCGGCCGGGCTTGAGCCAAACGTTGGCGACCTTGGTCTTGTGGCTGAACCAAGTGCGCATGGAGAGGCTACTGGCCCAAACCGGCGCCGACAGACCGAACATGCAAGCGACTACAAGTAGCGAAGACACACGAAGACGCATATAAGAACCTCCGTAAGAATAACTCGCTCACCGCTGCGAAATGTTCAATAAGCAGCGAGGAGCTTCTTGTGATGCTACGCTTAACTAGATGCCCGAAAATGGCGGGTTGGTTGTCACCCGATCCCGCTCAACGCAAGCGCCAGCCGCGACGGGAAAGCAAGCCTAGGTTGTGCGCTCCGGCCCAGAGAGACCCCGCGGTCGCCGCGGTCTGCGGCAGCCACCACAGGTGCCGTAGCCAGGAATGGCGGCTGGTGGCCATGCGTAGGGCAAGCCAATCCAGCCCGAGATGAGAGATCTGCATCGCAGGATAGATCGCCGCGGAATGGGCAAAGGGAGCGAACATCGGGTTGAGCTCCCTGTAGCCTTTCCCGATGGCATCGCGGGTCGTGCGCGCGTCAAAAAACGCCGCGCCGTGCTCCGCCAGGGCCAGCGCGAGCCAGATTCGTCTCTGCCTTGGCGTGAGTTCTACGCGCCGCGCGACGCGGCCTGGATAGGAGTCGGTGCCATCGGCCGGCGCTGCCGGCTCCAAGGGCGGGGCCACCGGCGCTGCGCGAAAGCCGGCATCGGCAGTCAGTCGTGCGGATTGCTGCGCGTGACCTCCCGGCGCCAGCACTCCGAGCAGGAAGCCCAACGCCAGCACCTGGGGAATGAGAATGCGCGGTGTGGATCGCCCCATGGGCGCCACGATAGCAAGCGATGCTCGGGCAAACCTATCCCACGAGCGTACTCACCGTCGTGGGCACCCGGTTTGAGTACCGCTTCTCCTAGGACCTCTCCGGCACCGTGCCGGGCGAACTTTGAGTCTTGAGGGAGGAATGACGACCAGAGGGAACGATCCCCTCGTTCGCCGCTTGCCCCCTTACTTTGCCCCCCACCCGCATCTTATGATGGGGGCTGCCGCGTAACATCCTGCGGCCGGGCCACAACGGGGCGATCCCGGCCGCCGCGACGGGGAATCGAGGCAAGCCCCGACGGACCAGATCAGGCCAAGCACCAAAGCAACGAGAACGGCTCGAGCGAACCCAACACGATCCTGTAGGAGGCGCCATGACTTACCTGTTCCTCTTCGCAAGAATTCTGTACGGCGGCTTTTTCCTGATGAACGGAGTCAATCATTTCGCCAAGCGCAGCGTCTATACCCAATACGCCGCGTCGAAGAAAGTGCCCGCACCGGCCGTGGCGGTCGTAGGCACGGGCGTTTTGCTGGCTCTCGGCGGAGTGAGCGTGCTCCTGGCACTCTATCCGGTGATCGGGCTGTGGCTGATCGTCGCTTTCCTGGCGGGAACGACGCCGATGATGCACAACTTCTGGGCCGTGAAGGAGCCGAATCAGAAAGCGATGGAAATGGTCCAGTTCATGAAGAACATCGCCCTGCTCGGCGCCGCGCTGATGGCCATCGTCTTCAGCAACTTCCTGGGTCCGTGGCCGTTCCGCATGGTGCGCTAGTATCCTGTTGGCTGACGCCAAGGAGGAGGCCATGCCTTGCAACCCGGAAATCCTCAAGAGCGTTCCCCTGTTTTCCCTGCTGGATGACGACGAAACCGCGGTACTCGCCGCCCACGTCGATCGGAAGGGGTTTGCCGCGCACGAGCGTATTTACAAGATCGGTGACCCGAGCGGGCCCGCGTACGTCGTCGTCTCCGGCAGGGTGCGCGTTACCACCGTGGACGAAGACAGCCAGGAAGTCACCGTCGAGGAAAGCGGGAACGGCGAGTTCTTCGGGTTCGCGTTGATGCTCGACCAAACCCCGCACCAAACCAGCGCCGTGGCGCTCGAAGAGACCACGTGCCTGGAGATCTCCCGGGACGACATTGAGGCCCTGCTCACCAGGAAGCCGCTCGCGGGAATGGACTTGCTCACGACGCTGGGCTGCCAGTTCCACGCGGCGCAGGGTCTCGTGAGAATTCGCGCCTCTCGCAACCTCAACGAGGTCATCGAGGAAAAGGCGACGTGGGGCGAGCGGCTGGCCGACTCGGTCGCCGGATTCGGAGGCTCCTGGACGTTTATCATCCTGTTTTCCGTGGCGATCCTCATTTACGCTTTCGCGAATATCGTTTTGGGCCGAAGCGCATGGGACCCCTATCCCTTCATCCTGCTGAACCTGTTCCTTTCCATGCTGGCGGCGATTCAGGCCCCGGTCATCATGATGAGTCAGAATCGCCAGGACCAAAGGGACCGGCTGCGCGACGAGCTCGATTTCGACGTCAACCGCCGAGCCGAAGCCGAGATCAAGGGGCTGGCGGCGAAGTTGAACGCGCTTGACGATAAGATCGACGACGTGAACAGCCTGCTCCGGAAACGAGCTTCCTAAACGGATTGCGCCGCGCCTGGCTTCCCTCCGTTTCCGCGGGCCGATGGCGTTCGCTCAGCCTCGAAAGTTGCGACCGCGCCGGGGCTGCCCCATCGAACCTCCTATCGGCGTCGAAATCCCGCGCGTTGTTTGGGCCCGCCCGCCGTAGCTCGCCCAGGCGGGCGCCCCACCCTTGCGCAGTTGGCAAGGGTGGGAGCCTCGGGGCGCGGCGCTCTGGTCCGGGCAGGGTTACTTGCCAGGGGCGGGCGCGGCGTTGGCCGCTTGCGCGGGCGCGACAACGGCCAGATAGGCCGGCGAGAACGCCGCCAAGGGCGTGCCGGCAACCACCGTCACCGCCTCCAGCTTGTACCGGCCCAGCGTCATGCGCTGGAGCGGCAACCGGATGCGGAAGGAAGCGGTGTGCGTCTTGGGATCGATAGCGGCGGGCTCGACCAGGGGCGAGCGGCTCACCAACATGCCGTCGCGGAAAAAGAGCAGACCGGCGCGGAGTGCCGCGGAATCCGCTTTCGACGGCAGGTAGGCCTGGAAATAGACGTACAGTGTCTGATCCTGCGTGAAGGTATTGGTCACGCTCGGAACGATGCGCTCGCCGGCGACCTCCAGAGGCGATTGCATCTGGCCCCCGCGCGCCCGAATCGCCAGGCCCGTGGTTTTCACCTCTGCGGTCTTCTCCACGGGCACCAACTGGCTCGAAAGCAAGACCGAACTCACGCCCAACTGGTTCGAGACCGGCGCCGGCACCTCCAGATTCTCCTGAAAACTGCCGATCCGCCCGGTGGCGTTTTCCCGAGCCACGAACTTCACGCTATACGAGCCGGGCGCCAGCACGAGTCCGCCCTGATACAGGAGGGAGCGGCTGGCGTACTGGGCGTAATGCTCCGCGCCGAGCTGCACGGTGACGGTATCGAGCAGCGGCGCCACGTCCCGGCCGGTCTTGAGGTCGCGCACCTGCGTCGCGAAATCAAATTGATCTTCGTGGCTGCCCTTCTTCTGCGCCCATTCGAGCGTACTGGCGGGCAGTTTGGCGTCGATCGGAACGAACGCCTCGCGGTTGTTGAGATAGAAGACCGGAGTCTCGAGCGCGATGGGCAGCTCGAGCACCGGCGCCTGCTGCTGGAGCGCTTCGAGCAACTGCTGTTGGCGGTCCTCGGTGGTGAAGTGGGCGTAATCGCGAGGGGCGAAGTAACCGGTGCGGTAGCGCAAGTTCAGCCCGCGCCGGTCGATTTTCACTTTGATCGAGCGCCACTGGCCGTTGGCTTTGGTGTTGGTGGGAATGTAGCCAAGCAGATAGTAGCCGGCGGTATCTTGCTGCACTCGGGTGAAAGCCTTCGAGAGATCGCCCATGTCGAAAAACGCCCGGCCGCCCGTATCGTCAGCCAAGGTAAAGAGCGTGTCGCGCGAGTCCTGGCGCGACTGCACCTGGCTGAGCACGGTATCGCCGGAAAACATCGACGTGCCGGTCGCCCCCGCCTGGCTGGCGTCCCCGCCAGGGACTTCGGCCAGCAGGCCGCGGGAATCCACGTTGTAGAAAGAGACGTTGGCGCGATTGGCAGCGTCGGTGGCCGCTTCGACCGCCGTGCGGTTTTCCTCGCCCGTCTGCGTGATCCCCGCCGTGAATTGCATCACGACCTTCTTGCCGGGAATGGTTCCGAGCAGATTCGCGAGGTCCTGCATGGCCTCGAGCTTGCGGTCGGTGTTGAAAACGTTGAATTCGGTCTCGTCGGGCGTCCAGGCGGCCTGGACGTCCTCGGTGGAACTGGTTTCCCCTTCCTGCGCGGCTGCGGAGGCGAGGTCGGCGAGCTGGGAATCCACGCCCGGCTGCAAGCGATCGAGCGCGGTGAGCAGCGTTTCCTTGTCGTTGGTGAAGTCGGAGAGCAGGCCCAGCTCGTTCCCCAGCACCACCACGCCAACTAAATCCGCCGGGGTCATCTGGTCTTTCACGAAGTGGATGGCGGCCGTGCGGGCGCGCCGGAGCTCGGGAATGGGCAGCGACGTGAGATCGAAGAACAGCAGGATCACGCGCCGGTTGCGCACCGTCGCGCCAATCGCCGTCGTTTCTCCGGGAGGCGCGGCCACGGGAACGACCACCGGCTTCCCGGCCGCCCCCGACGCCGCTTCCGTCTTGGCGAAGCCCTCGACGTCGGCGTAGACGAATTTCGCGATCTTCTGCGGCTTGCCGTCTTCCGTCACGGTAAAGTCGTTCGGCTCCAAATTCTTGACCGGGTTCCCGGAGGAATCGGTCACCTCCACGTCCACCACCACCAAGCTCACGTTGGCGCGAATGAGCGGCGCCTGCCGCTGCTTCTGCTGGCGTGGGGAAGGCGGCGGGGGTTGTACCGGCGACGCTTGGCCGCTCGGATTCTGGTCGCGGGACCGCGCAGGCAGCGGAGCGGCAAAGCTCAGTTGGACGGCCAGAAGAATGGCGAGTGTGGCGCGCATTAGAACGAGAACCTCACGTTCAGATTCATGCTTCGCATCCCTCCCACGCTCGTCACGCGGCCGAAAGTCGCCGAATTCACTGCCGTGCCCAATCCCGCCCAATTGGGGTGGTTCGTGAGATTCGTTACCTCCCAGCGCAAGTCCATCGAGCGCTGCTGGTCGCTGCCGAACACGAAGCTGCGGTTCAGGCCCATGTTGATGCTGAACGTGCCCGGGCCGCAGATCGTGTTCCGCGCCGCATTCCCGTAAACGCCGGCCGCGGGCACGGCGAAGGCAGCCGCAGGGAAGAACTCCTGGGGAGTTCCGGGTCCGCCGCAGCCGCTGGCTATCTGGTCCGCGCGGAGCGAGAAGTTGGCTCCGACCGCTGTGTTGTTGGTCGTGGCGCCTGCGACCTGCGCGGTGAAGGGCCGGCCGGTGCTGTAGGTCGCGATCCCGTTCAGCCGGAAATTGCCGAACAGCCGCTCCGTCCACCCGCCGCGCGCCCAGCGCTGGCGGGGACCAAACGGCAACTGGTAAAACGAGAAGCCGCGGAATTGCTGCCGAACGTCGAAGTTCGAAAGACCGTACTCGGCGGCGATATCGGCGTCGTTTTGCACCACGGTCCCTCCGCCGCTCGAAAACGTGCTGGCGTCGTCAATCGACTTCCCAAACGTGTAGTCGCCCGTCACCATCAACCCGCGCGAAGGCCGCTTCCGCACCATCACGTGCAGGGCGTGGTACATCGACGAGGCGCCCGAAGTGTCGTAGAGGTAGCTGGTGGTTGCCGACGCCGGCGCCGTGCTGCCGGGCGGCAGGCTGTGCGGCGCAAGTTCCAGATCGAGATGATTGCCCTTCGTCCCCGTGTAGTAGACGTCGATCATCAACCCGCCCTTCAACTGCCGCTCGACCGCCAAATCCCAGATTTGCGCGTACCCCGGCCGGTAGTTGGGGTCAACGGCGTAGGTGTTGGGGTTGGCCACCTGGAGAGCGGCCGGGAATCCGTTGGTCAGGGTAAGGATGTTCTCCGGGCTCGTCAGGAACGACTGGAGCGAGGCGAAAGGCGGTTGGTTCGCCATCTGGTAGTCGAGCTGCTGGTAGATCGATTCGTTGTAGAAAATCGAGTAGCCGCCGCGGACGATCAGCGGATCCTGATGGAACGGCTGCCAGGCGAAGCCGAGCCGGGGCGACCAATCGTTCGGATGGCCGTGCACGAGCGAGCGGGGAAAGCCCGCTTGCCCCGGCAGCACCAGCACGGCCTGGCTGAAGTCGGGTGTGACGGCGAGATTGGCGATGGTGTTGTAGAGTTCGATGGGAGGCGCGACGTAGTCGTAGCGCACGCCGTATTCCAAGGTGAAGCGCGTCAGCGCGTGCCAATCGTCTTGCGCGTAAGCCGCGTAACCCCAGCCCCGGAAATAATGTGCCGCGTTGCCGTAATTCACCTGGGTGGCCGCCGGCAAACCCAGCAGGAAATCTGCGAAGTCGATCCCCGTGCCTGCCACCGGCGCCCCGGCGCTCGTGAGCTGCTGGGTCATCGATCCATTGAAGGTGAACACGCCGCGAGGGTACCGGTCGCTGTTCGTGTTCCAATCGATCCGGCGCACTTCGCCCCCGAACGACCAATTGTGCTTGGTGAGCGAGTAGGTGACGCTGTCGTCGAATCGCCAAGTCTGGTTGCGCGTCAGGCTCGGGATCGGGTCGTTGAGCCCGCCGAAATTGGTGAAGCCGATGTTCGGAATGCCGTAATTGATGGCGTCGGTGGTGTCCACGCCGGTGATGCCGAGCGCAGCCGCGACGTTATTCACGTAGGAGTTGTCGCTCAGCGACTGCATGCGGCTGCGATTGAAATTGAGGCTATCGACGTTCACCAGGTGCGGACTCCAGCTCTGAACGAAGGCGAGAGAGACGTTCTGGTTCCGCGTGTGGCTGTTGCCCGCAATCGCCGGGTACGCGGTGAGCGAGATGCCGCTGCTCGCCATCAGGTTGTAGCCGGCGCTCATGCTGAACCGGGAAGAGAGCGAGTGCATCACGCGGATACTCGCGCCGTTGTCCGTGCTTGGATTTGTGGTTCGGAACTGGAAGTTGTTGACGAATCCCGCGAGGTTCGGCTCCGGCATGTATTTCAGCAGGCCTTGCGCCGCCAAAGACGCCGGCGAGGTCATCAGGCTCGAGGGAATCTGGCAGCTATTCGGGTCGTTCGCGTTGTTGGGATCGAGTGCTGCGCGCGCGCCGCTCGTGCTCGAAAAGGGGTTGTAGAGGGAAACGTTGCGGTCGCAGAAATTGCCGCTGCGCTCCTCCAGCGTGGGCACCGTCGAGAAGTCGTCCACCGCGCTGACGCTGTGACCGTAGCGGTAGTTGGCGAAGAGAAACGTGCTGCTGCCGAGGTCGAGCACGTGGGGAATGATGAGCGGCCCCATGATGCTGCCGTTGAACGTCTCGTTGTAGCTGCTGATTTGCGGCTTGCTCGTCCCATTCAGGGCGTAAGGGCGCGCGTCCCAGACGGAATTGGTGTAGCCATCCATCAAATTGAACCGCAAACGGTTCACCTGCCGGCGCATGAAGCGCTGCCGCGCGTAAAGGCTCGCAACACTCCCCGCTTGTTGGCCACCGGGGCCGCCAAGTCCGCGGGGTCCGCCAGGACCGCGCCCGCGGAAGCCGCCCGGACCGCCGCCCGCCATCATCCCCCCAGGTCTGCCCCCTCCTCCACCCGGACCGCCAAAACCGCCACCCGGCCCGCCTTCGAACCCGCCCGGGCCGCCGAATCCTCCCCTGCCTACCATCATCCCTGCGCCCGGCAGCGTATTCACTCCCTGGCCCACCGAGCCGTTCATCAGGAAGGCGTCCGAGGAGGCTGCCGCGCCCAGCGATTGGTTGGAAACGGCGCCCATGCCTTGCGCGGCGGAAGACGCTCCGCCGCCGACCTCGCCTGTCGTTTGGCCTTGGCCCAGCGTGCTATCGCTTTCTGTGCCGCCCGTCACATCTACTTGCTGAAATCCGCCTAGGCCGCTCTCGTCGCCCATGCCATTCATCCCGGCGCTCGCGGCTTCGGCTCCCGCACTCATGGCGCCGCCTGGGAACTCGCCTCGGCCCCCGAACTGGCCACGGCCACCCGCGGCTCGCGTAGTCCCCTCGGGACCTCGTGCGGGCTGCCGCCCGGGCGCGCGCGGTCCGGGAGCGCCGCTAGCCGAGGCGGAAGTCGCGCTCCTTGCGGGCTGGGCGCCGGCATTCAGCTCGGCCACCGTCAGAACTTGAAGGGAAAGGTTCAGCGTCGAGCCAGTCGCGGTTACATTCGCATCGCGCGACGCCGGCGAGAAGCCGAGCATCGCCGCCTCGACGCGGTACTGGCCAGGAGGAAGAGAGGGGAAGGTGAATTTGCCCGCGGAGTCGGTCCAAGTCATCCAGGCATGCTGGTTGCCAAGGTCCACCACGCGCACGGTCGCGGAAGGAATGGGAATTCCCTGCGCGGTCTGAATTGTGCCGGAAAGCGGCGCAGGGCTCGGCGCCTGAGCGCGTGCCCCGGCTCCCGCCAGAAATAAGAGAATTGCCGCGAGCCCGCTCGCGAGTTTCACCCCAGATGGCAACATTTGTCCCCTACTCCATCCCCGCGGCACATAGGACGGCCCCGGGAGCGGGTTGGTTACACCGGATGCAAATGGGATTCGCCACGGCGCGCTTCAAAGTTCCCTTCTTTCGGGTCGCAACGGGCCGGGGGAGCGCCCACCCAAACGCAGTTCTCCGTGTCCTCAGCCCCTCCAGATTTCGCACCGGGGATGTTGAAGATCTCAGCGTTCTCTGTGTTCAGGCTTTTCGGGCGGGGGATAGGGAAGGTCTCAGCGTTCTCCGCGTTGGGGCCTTTCGGCCCCCTAGCCGCTGCCTACCCGATTCGGAAGGCCAGCCCCAGCCCGTAGGTGACCACGGCCTCGAGGATGCCGATCAGCGTCATCTCGATTCCCGAAGCCCACCACCGGCGCAGCGTCAGAATCGTCTTGGCGGCGCCCACGGCGAAATGGGCGGCGATGCTGACGGCGAAAGAGGCGATGACGGCCTGGAAGCCGCCCAGGAAGAAGAAAGGAACGATCGGAACGAACGCGCCGATTCCCGTGGACAGGCCCGCGGAAAGCGAGGATGTCCAGGGACTCGGAAAATTCCGCTCGGAGAGTCCGAGTTCCGCCTGAGCCATCGTGCGCAGCATCTGCTCAGGTTCACGGGAAACGGTTTCCGCCATTCGCCGCGCCTCTTCGGGACCGAAACCCTGCAGCTCGTAGAAGAGGCCCAGCTCCTCCTTCTCCTCTTCCGGGTCCTCCTCGATCTCCTGGCGCTCGCGCGAAATCTCCGCTTCGTAGACCTCGCGCTCGCTCTTGACGGCCAGGTACGCCCCCGCCCCCATCGACAGCGCCGAGGCGAGCATGCCCGCCAGGCCCGCGACCACCACGGTGTGCTGCTGATTGCCCGTGGCGCCGGCAACGCCGCTCACGATCCCAAAGACGGCCCCCAATCCGTCATTGACTCCGTAGATGGCGTCGGCGACCCAGGATCCGCCGCGGCCGTGCCAGCGCTCGCGCTTCAGGATGACGTCCAGGATGGTTTGCGGACCGAGTTGGGGAACCAGCGACTGGAGCACGCGCGCGTGAGCCTTCTCTTCGGTGGCGATCTCCTTGAGCGCGCTTTGCGCCTCCGCGTCGCGGGCGAGCACCTGCTGTTGCGCTTCGTATTTGGCGGTGTCGCGATCTTCGGCCGCTTCCAGCCTGCGCACGGCGACTTCGAGCCCGGCATGGCGATTCAGCCAGCGGCTTATCCTGCGAGACCAGCTATCGGTAGGGGTTGGTGGACCCGAACCGAGTTCGGCCAGTTTCTGCGCCCAGCGAGCGGCATGACGCTCCTCGCCCGCGGCCATCCGCAGCAGGATACCGCGGCGCCGTTCGTCCTTGGCGTCGCCGGCCAGTTCGCGATAGACGCGAGCGCTCTCCTTTTCCTCCAGCCAATTCCGCTGCAGTAACCGCACCGCTTCGGAAACGTCGGTTTCTTTCCGGGAGGAATCTTCGGCAGTCGGCATGGCAGCGAACTCCTCGGTGCGCGACACGGCGCCCGCCATCTTAGCAGAGGAGCCTAACGCCTACGCGCGGCGATGGCATCCTCCAAAACCTCGCGTATGAATCGCTGGTAGGGAATACCGCGCGCCCGGGCGCGGGTCTTGACCGCCGTGAGCGGCGGCTCTGGCATCCGCATGTGACCCGCACTCTCTTTTTCTCGAATTCGTAGCGGACGGGCCTTGCGCCCGATAGGTCGCACTCGGTCAGGTCTGCTCCCGCGACGAAGGCCTCTGCCTCTTTGTCACTCCTGAAGGTGGGGATTTTCCTTTTCATAGTGCCTCACCCTCAGGAGGGTGACGTCTGTACACACCTTTGTCAATATCCCGGGCCCCGGTCCTCGCTTGTTCCCTTGGTCGGTCATCTGTCGAGCCAAGCCCTGTGGTGTAACCTAGCGGCCGAAGAGAACCGAGGCGTGTGGCGGGCGGCCAGCGCGCCGCTGCGCTACCTCACTGCTGGTGTCAGGGGGGAGATCAATCGCTTCGTCGCGCCCGTTCCCCAGCTTATCGCCGGAGCTTGCGTCCTCTACGACGGCGCTTACTCTTCCTCCTGCGCAGGAGAGCGGGAGAGATGTCTAGGACCCTCCTCGACTCACCGCCGGCCAGCCACCGCAGGCACGTTTCAAGCGCGTCCGTCCACGCCTCGTTGGGGGGGCAGGCGGGACGGGCCGAAAGATCTCAATGAGCGCCCCATTTTCGCTCCGGGGGATCAACCAGTTCGCAACCGTGAATAAGAATCGATTCCAGTCGCGGGGTGAAGGCTGCATGTTGACGGCAAGGATATCGAACTCGCCAAAGCGGTAGGGTCTCGTATTCTCACGCGTTCGGGGGTCGAGCCCACCGCGCGTCTTCTGGACCTCCACGACATAGCTACCCGCTGGGTAGTTCCTGTTCGCCTCCGAGGCCAGCATGGGGCGCTGTCTTAGCATCCGCTGCAACTTGACCTGTACACGCACCTCCGCCGAACCGGGACTCCGTGTGCGAATGAGGAAATCATAGGGCCGGTCGTCCAAAAAACCGATGGCCTCCCAGTCGTTGAGCGGTGGCAATACGTTCCTCTCAAATATCGCCTCCGCGATAATTCCCCGGACGCCCCGCTTGGTAAGGTCCGAGGATCGAGCGATCGCGGTCAGGATCACATCGGCCTCGACGCCCCACTCCTGCTCCAGAAGGTGCTGAGGCATTTGGGCCTTCAGGTGAGCAAGGAGGGCCGCGCGCTCCCTATCCGTGCACTGGTCGATCGAGCGTATCAGTTTGTCGAGGGACTCCGTCATTTTCGCGGCCGTCCAGGACGCTCCGGCTCATATGCCTTCACTTCGGAACGCCTCAAGAGGACCCTTCCCCCGATCTTGAGCACGCGGAATCGCCCCTTCCTCGTCAGTCTGGCAATCGCCTGCCGTGAGACACCGCGGATACGGGCCGCCTCAGCCTGGGATACCCATTCATCCGGGACCAGCGAGGCGCCTGCTAAATGGGTTGACACTGTAACCCTATTTGTGATATCCTTTCCCAATGCGAAACCGCCTCATCATGACACCAACTGTGGCAATTCGGCCAAAGAAACGAGACAATACCCCCCGGTACCCTATGGCCCCAAACTCACCGTGCAGGCTGACCCCGAAGGACCTGCCTGGTGATCACCCGGCGAAACTGCTCGAGGCGCCGCCATACTTCCTTACGAACCGAGGCGCGGCGTACCTCGGAAACTCCCTCGAACTACTGCGCTCGCTGCCTACGCGCAAGGTGAACCTCGTCGTGACATCTCCGCCCTACGCCCTCCACTTCAAGAAGGAATACGGAAACAAGGATAAGGAAGAGTATGGCCAGTGGTTCCTGCCCTTCGCGAGGGAGATTCGTCGCATCCTTCGCGAAGACGGCAGCTTCGTGCTCAACATCGGCGGCAGCTATAACCCCGGAATCCCCACGCGCTCGATCTATCATTTCAAATTGCTCGTCGCTCTGGTGGAAGAACTCCGTTTCCATCTGGCCCAAGAATGCTTCTGGTACAATCCCGCCAAAATGCCAATGCCGGCCGAGTGGGTAACGGTTCGCCGCATCCGAGTACGCGACTCGGTTGAGTACGTTTGGTGGCTCTCGAAGACACCCTGGCCCAAAGCTTCAAACCTCTCGGTCCTCAAAGAATATAGCGAAGACATGATCCGCCTTAATCGAAACGGCGTTCGCGGAACGGTGCGGCCGTCCGGCCACGTAATCCGGACCTCCTTTGACAAGATCGATGCAGGAGGGTCGATTCCGTCAAACGTTACCGAGGCGGCTTTCGCGGACTCGCCCGAGAGCATGTTAAAGATGGGGAATAATGCGGCCAACGACACGTATACCCTCCGCTGTAAGGAGGCCGGAATCAAGATTCACCCAGCCCGCTTTCCGGCCTCGCTTCCACTGTTTTTCATCAAGCTCTTGACGGAGCCCACGGACCTCGTCGTCGATCCCTTCGCAGGGTCCAACACCACCGGCTCCGTTGCGGAGCGGCTGAACCGGCGGTGGATCGCCGGCGAATCTGTCGAGGAGTATCTGAAAGCTAGCCTCCTCAGGTTCGAAGAGGACGAGACGCGGAAGGACCCGCGCCAAGTTGCGCTTTTTGACTGACGTCGCCGGCGGACCCACGCTTAGGAGCGGAAACCTCAATAACGAGCGCCAGCCGTGGCTACCTCCCCGGGTTCACGAACGGCAGGTGGTCGGCGGCGAGGCGGGCGTTGAGCTGAGCCACCTTCGTCGAGACCAACTGGTTCAGCCGGCTCATCACGCCGTCGAGTTGCTGCTCGAAAATGCCGATGTACTGCATCTGCGGCACCGTCGGCCGGCCCGTATACCCCGATACCTGTTGCGTCAGCTGCCCGATCCTTGACATCAGATTCAGATGCTCGGGCGAGTACGGCCCTGGCATCAGGTCCTCCCGTATCGGCGCCAGCTCCTGCCGTATCTCCTTCGCCAGCGCCAGCGCTTGTTGGTCCGATACGCCCCGCGAAGGCAAAGCAGCCAGTTGCGAATCGAGGCTCTCGATACGTCCCAGCGCCCCGCGCATCGCGTTCTGCATCCCCAGCAGCCGCAGCATCGCCTCCCGGTACGCCCCCAGGTCCGCCGGCGTCACGTGAATCCGCGGATTCATCAGCACTTCCAGCTTCTGCGTTTCCGTCTGGCCCAGCGCTTCCAGCCGCACCGTGTACTCGCCCGGCAGCGCCACCATGCTCGGAGCGAATCCCCCAAACCCTCCCGGTCCGCCCCGCGCACGCCGCGGTGCCGTGCCGCCCCTTCCCGGTCCGCCCGCGCTTCGCGCCCCGGGTCCCGCCGCGGGCGTGCCGAAGGGATTCTCCCGCAAGTTCCAAACCACCCGATTCACTCCCTCCGCCCCCGGCCCTTCCAGCCGACTGATCGTTTTCCCCGTCGAATCCAGAATCTCCAGCCGCACCGGCCCTCGCACCGGCTCGCTCAGGTAGTAGTTGATGATCGATCCGTACGGCTTGTTCTGCGCCAGCCACACCGAACCGCTCACCGTGCTCGTGTCGCTCCACGGCATGTACCGGTAGCAAGGCACCGGCGCAAACAGCGTCACCTTCTGATTCCTCGCCGCCGCTAGCTGCTGTAATGGCGTCACGTCGTCCAAAATGTAAAACCCTCGCCCGTGCGTCCCGATCACCAGATCGTCGAATCGCGCCTCGACCCGCAAGTCATCCACAGGCACCGGCGGCAATCCCAGCCGCAGGTCCGTCCAATCCCGCCCGCCGTCAAACGACGCAAAGAACCCCAACTCCGTTCCCGCATACAACAGATCCGCCTGCCGCGGATCCTGCGCGATCACGTTCACGTAGCTCCGCAAGCCACTCGATATCCGCGTCCACGTCTCGCCAAAGTCGTGCGTCACGTACGCGTACGACCCGAAATCGTTCATCTGGTGACGGTCGAACGCAACGAATGCCGTCCCCGCCTGGAAATACGACGTGTTCACCGAAGACACCCAACTCGCCGCCGGCAACCCCCCAATGTTCCCCACCACGTTCTTCCACGTCTTCCCCCCGTCCCGCGTCAACTGCAGGTTGCCGTCGTCCGTGCCTACCCACAAAACGTTCGCGTCCAAAGCACTCTGTGCGATTGCCGTGATCGTGCAGTGGAATTCCGCCGTCGTGTTGTCGTACGTCACCGGCCCTCCGCTCAGCCCCTCTTCGGCCGGATTGTTCGTCGTCAGGTCGGGGCTGATCGTCTGCCACGAATAGCCGCCGTCGGTGCTCTTGAACAGTACGTTCGCTCCGTAATAAAGCACGCTGGGATCGGTCGGCGAGAGCAGGAGTGGCGCCGTCCAGTTGTAGCGGTACTTCATCGCTCCCGCGCCGGCTCCCGCCGTGGCCACCGGATACGGCTCGATCCGGCGCTCCTCATGATTCCGCATATCCACGCTCGTGAGCGTGTCCTGCGCGTCGAAATAGATGATGTTGGAATCCCGGGGATCGACCGCGACGAAGCTGCCGTCGCCAAAAGGCAGAATGCGCCGCCAGTCGCGGCCTCCGGCGCCGACTTCGTTCCAGCGCGTGCTCGGCCCTCGCCACACCTCGTGATCCTGGAACCCGCCCAACACGTGGTAGGGAATGTCGTTATCCACCGCCATGTGGTAGACCTGCGCCATTGGCATGTTGTTCAGGAAATCCCAGTTCCGCCCGCGATCGTTCGAAACGAACAGCCCGCCATCGCTCCCGCTCAGCAGCCGCCACGGATTCTTCGGATCGATCCACAGATCGTGGCAATCGCCAAAGAGCTTGTTGTAGGGAATCGAAGTGAAGGTCCGCCCGCCGTCGCTCGAAACCATCAGCGAGCCGGTCGGCGAGTAGACGCGATTCTCGTCGCTAGGATCGATCCGAATGTTCGTGAAATAGAAGGCGCGCGTATCGATGGTGCGTTCGTCGTTCACCATCTCCCAATGCGTCCCGCCGTCTCCCGACCGCCACAGGATCCCTTGCCTCGACTGGATGATCGCGTACACCACCTCCGGATTGCTCCGGCTCACCCGCACCCCAATCCGCCCCAGCGTGTCCGTCGGCAACCCGTTCCTCAAGGCCGGGTCCGTCAGCTTCTCCCACGTCTCCCCGCCGTCGCTCGACCGATACAACCCGCTCCCCGGCCCTCCGCTCCGCAGATGCCACGGCTGCCGCAGGTAGTCCCACATCCCCGCATACACGATGTTCGGATTGTGGTGATCGAGCGCCACGTCGCTCGCCCCCGTCGTCTCGTTCACGTACAGCACCCGCTTCCACGTCTCCCCCGCGTCCGTCGATCGGTAAATGCCCCGCTCCGTGTTCGGCCCCCATTCGTGCCCCATCGCCGCCGCAAACACAATCTCCGGGTGCAAGGGGTTCACCACGATCCGCGTGAACCGCTCCGCGTCCTTCAACCCCATGTGCTTCCACGTCGCCCCCCCATCGAGCGACTTGTAGATCCCATCCCCGTACGACGCGCTGTTCCGCGGGTTCCCTTCCCCCGTACCCAGGTAGATCACGTTGGGATTGTCCGGCGAGAGCGCTATCGCCCCCACCCCCAGCGTGTTCCCCGTATTGAATATCGATTCGAACGTCACCCCGCCATTCGTCGATTTCCATAACCCGCCCGTCGAGTGCCCCGCGTAGAGAATGTAGGGATCGCCCGGAACCCCGACCACGCTCGTCACCCGCCCCCCAAACACCGCCGGGCCAATCGACCGCCAATGCAGCCCGCTCAGCAGGTCCGGAGACACTTTCACCTGGCCGGGCGCCTGCGCGAAGCACAGCGCCACAAGCGCGAAGAAAGCGGCCAGGCCGCCCGCGACGCGCCAGCCGCTCCCGAGGAGGCTGCCATTCAACCGGGGAGTTCCTCTGCCTCCTTTGCCTCCTATGTTTCCTGTGCCTCTGCTTCCGCCGCCCATGGCTCCTCCTTCGAAACGCACCGCTTCCCTTCGCAACGGATTATCACCGTCTGGTGGCTGCCGCCCTCGGCTCACTTCTTCGCGGCAAAATCGGCTACGCCAACCTGGATTTGAGTGCCCGCGTATTTTTCAAATTCCGCTCTGTTCGCGGCTGACGGGCGGCCGGGCGCGAATGGGGGCATGGGGCCCGGCGGCGGCGCGGGCTTGACGGTCCACACCCCGTAGACGCGTCCATCCAGCGCGGCAATGCCGGTGTAATCGCCCATGAAAGCGCTTCGGCCGGCCATCTGGTCGGTGAAAGGCGTCTCCGTCCACGCATAGTTCTGGAAGGAGCGGCCGCCGTCGGTCGAGCGGGCGAGCGCGACGATTTGGCTCCGGTTCGTGGGATCGCCGCGGCGATCGTAGAAGAGGACGTAGGCGTCCCCGGTCGAGGGATCGACGGCAAGCCATTGGAAGAAATGGTCGGTGCCGTCGTGCGCCGGGTCGGCGTTCACCTTGACGGCAGGCGACCACGTGCGGCCGCGATTCGCCGAAGTCGAGCAGAAAACGTCGACTTCGCCGTAACGATAATCCGACCACGTGACGAACAGGCGCCCGCTTCGGGGATCGATGCCGATCTGCGCGAAGCCGTTGGCGCGCGGCACTGCTTCCACGCCAAAGGCTGGGGGCCCCGTCGAGATGATTTCGCGGGGCCGGGCGAAGCTGCGGCCGCCGTCGTGGGAATCGGTGAAGACGACGTGCGTGCCGTTGTTCCAAACCACGTACAACGTGCTACGAGGACCAACCGCCCCGTCGAATCCCTCGAGCCCGCCGTTGTCGTCGCGAGGCAAACCGGGGCCGTCGTCGATTTCGATTGGCTGAGACCACGTCGCGCCGCCATCCGTCGAGCGAGTGAACATGATGAGCGAGCCGGTAAGGGTCCAGCGGGTCCAGCCGATATAGAGATTGCCGGCAGAGGGGCCATGGCTGTCGTCGGCGACGATGTAGGGTTTGTCTTCCCAAGGCACGCCGGGCTCGGTGGGGTGGTGGATCACGGAGATATCGTCCTTCTCCCAGGTCTTGCCGCCATCGAGCGACCGGCGAACGTACAAACCGTTGCGCGAAGAGTTGTGTCCCCAGTAGCCGAATGTGCCGAGCTTATCGAAAGCCATGTAACACAGGATGGCGTGCCCGCGAGCGTCGTAGACCACCGAAACGTCTCCCGAAACGCGGTACCGGGTCGAAGCGGTCCCGGTCGCCAACTGCCAGTGGCGACCGGCATCGAGCGAGTAGGCGATATGCGCGTTGTCCTGATAGGCGGCAACGACCTGTTGGGGATCGCGCGGGTTGACGGCGATGGAAGGCTCGGTGAAAAAGCCCGGATCCGGCGTCACCGTGGTGACTGCGGCTCCCGGCGCCGGCTCGAGCGTCTGAGCGCGGCCACGCGAAGCCAGCAGCAAGAGCCCCAGCAGGACTAACAAACCCACCCAAAGGACCGCCCTGCCATTGCCCTCCCGCCGAAGCAAGAGTGAAGATTGCGTCGTCACCGGTTCCCTCCTTGGCCAACCCCCGCTGTTTCGCTCCCCCGCGCCTTGTAAAGCCGCCGCCCTGCAGGAGCCGGTAGCACAGCCATTCCTGGCTGTGCGCCTTTCCCTCCGCGCCAGATCAAAGCCCGCACAGGCAAGTCCCCATGGTTCGGGAGCCCGTGCTACGAGTGCCGGCGGGCCTCTCCTGGCTGCGTGGCCTCCCGCACCCTGGTTATTCCTCGTAGGGGCGACCCTTGTGGTCGCCCCGGGGTAGGAGCGAGGCCTGCCCCTACCCCACACAGGCTGAAGAGTCTGTGTGGCAACTGGCGGATGCAGCCCTCAGCGGCTAAAGCCGCGTTGATGGGCAAGGACTTTCGGCACGGCTGAAGCCGTGCCCTTTCGTAAAACCTGGGTTGCCACACAGACTCTGAAGCCTGTGCTACTTCCTCTTACCTCATGAAGTTCAGCGGAGCCTGATGAATCACGAAATTCTCAGGCGGCTCGACTCCGAGCAAGTGGCGCACGAAATAGTTCCACCGCTGAAGCGACACGTACAGAGCGTGCGGACCGCTGTCGCCGTGGTACATGTTCGGCACGATATACATGTTGAAGGGCAAGTTGGCCGTCATGAGCGCGTCCACCAAGTGCATCGTCTCGGTGGGATTGACGTTGTCGTCGATGTCCCCGTGGATCAGCAGCAGGTGTCCTATGTGGTGGCCCTGTAATCCCAAAGCCAGCGTTTGGTTCGCCTGCTCTTCGTAGTCCTTCCCCACCGGCCAGCCCTGATAGAGTTCGTTCCACCAAGCCTTATCCAGGCGAGGATCGTGATCGCCCGAAGTCGAGACGCAGACTTTGTAGAAGTCGGGGAACTGCAGGAAGGCGTGCGCAGAACCGTAGCCCCCCGCCGACGTCCCGAAGATCCCCACCCGCGTGACGTCCATCCACGGATACTTCGCGGCCATCTGCTTGATCAGGTCCACGTGGTCGATGAAGACGTTCCCCATGTTGTGATAGGAGAAGTCGTGGAACGCCCGCGAGCGGCCCGTGGTGCCCCGGCCATCCATCATCACGACGACGAACCCCAGCTCCGCCATCGACTGCAGCCGAAGCGCCGCGCTGAAGCTCTTCGGGGCAAAGAAGCCCTGCGGCCCCGTATAGATGTTTTCGACGATCGGGTATTTCTTCGCGGGATCGAAGTGGGTGGGCCGGACGATGACTCCGTAAATATCGGTCTTGCCGTCGGCGGCCTTGCCCTCGAAGTTGATCGCAGGCACCCAGCCCTGCTGGGTCAGCCAAGTGGTGTCCGTGCGACCCAGTTCTCGCACCACCGACCCGTCGCTCGTCTTGCGCAGCACCGACGCGCCGGGATCGGCGGGAGTCGAGTAGTTATCGACGACGTACTTGCCGTCGGGCGAAACGCTCGCGGTGTGATTGGCGTCGCCCGGCGTGAGCAGCTTCATGGCCGTGCCGTCGAGATTCACGCGATAGAGCTGGGTGTAGTAGGGATCCATCTTCGGATCGACCCCGCCGGCCAGGAAATAGACCTGACGCGTCTTCTCATCCACGGAAACGATCTGCCGCACCACCCAATCGCCGTGGGTCACCTGATCGATCAACTTGCCGGTCGCCGTGTCGTAGAGATAGAGCTGGTTCCAACCGCTGCGCGCGGAAGCCCAGAGGAACTCCTTGTGGCCGTCGACGAACCGGAACAGGCTCTCGCCGGTGTCGACGTAGGGATAGGGCTTGGCTTCTTCACGAAACACGACCTTTTGCACGCCCGTACCCGCGTTCACTTCCCGCAGATCGATGTACTTCTCTCCCCGGCCGTCGTAGCGGTACCACACCGTGTCGTTATCGAGCCACTGGAAGCCCGGCCCACCTTGGAATTGAAGCTCGAGCGGCGGCGTATCGACCTTCACTCGCTTCCCCGTTTGGACGTCGAAGATCACCGGATACGCCTTGGGCAAGTTCTCCCCTGGCAGCGGATAAACGTAGTTGTAGGCCATCGGCCGAAGCTGGTTCGGGGGAACGAACTGGATGCTGTTGTAGCGGCCCGAGCCTCGCGAGTCCAGCCGATAGGTGACGAGCTTGGTCGAGTCGGGCGACCAGAAAACCGCGGGCCGCTCCTTAACGCGGTTCCCATTCGATACGCCCTGCGTCACCAGCACGCGCAGATCCGGCAGCGGCGTCGCGTAATCGTCGCCGGGAACGCCGTCGCGCGTGAGCCGCGAGACGGCCCCGGTGGGCACGTAGCGCACGTAGAGGTTGTGGTCCCTCACGAACGCCGCCCAGTGGCCGTCGGGCGAAACGTTCTCATACGCTTCCGGCCCCGTAGGGGCAGGGGGCGGACCAAACCGGAAGCGCGGGAACAGTTCAGGAATCTGCGGCCCCTCCGTGCAGTCGTATGTCGAAAGCGAGCAGGTCCAGCCGGAATTATTGAAGTTGAACTGGATGCCCTGCTCGTTCTCGGTGTACCGGAAGCTGAAAAACGGGAGATTCTCCGCCCGCACCGGCCTATGCGCCGCGCGAGAGAGCCCCTCAGCCAGTTTCGCCTGATCGAAGGCCGGCCCGGTGGTGTTGTGGGCGGCGTCGACCAGAATAAACTGGCTTCCTTCCGGACCCCTCTTGAGGTACCAGAAGCGGTCCGAGCTGCCCACCCAGTTGGCCTGCACTTCGGCCGCGTTGAAATGCCTCGCCAGGTTTCCGCCTAGAAACGTTTCGGCGTTCTGATAATCCGCCAGCGTGCCTTGCGCCCGCGCCGTTACGGGCCCGAGCGCCAGGAAGAGAGCGGGCAGTATCCAACGGCCAAGTTTCGATGCCATTTTGTATTTCCTCTTTTCTTGGGATTCGCCGCGCATGCGCGCGGAAGATC
>JAJYLB010000073.1 GCA_021788095.1 Acidobacteriota bacterium
GCGCGCAGGCGGGGCGGGCGAGCTCACACAATTGCGCCGGGGGATCACCCTCGGCCGCTCAACACGCGGGTCAAGCGCACGGAAGCAGAAAACTCGTGCCTTTCCGTCCCTTCACGAATAAAGCGGGCTAAAGCTGTAATAGCTGTGGCTCTGTTCGCGTGCATTTCGACACCTCCCGCGATCTCCTTTAGCTGACCTAAAGGCAAGGTGTGTCAGCCATTCAGTTTACTAACAAGCGCCGCGAGTAGCTGTTGGTTTTTCCGGTGCGGCCTGCTTCTTCCGGCCCTAATCTCTTTGAGTTGGCTGCGAGAGATGCCGCTCTTTTTCACAAGCACGGAAAGTGGCATTCTCTTTAGTGCGGGTAGGATTTTCATTTGCCATTCATCCCGTTGTGGGTCGGGGTATTCCGTGTAGACGTTTTGCTCGGAATGAATGAGACCGGCTTCAACGTCTTCTAGCCGGTTCGATTCCTTTCCGATGCAGGTGATGTAGTCGATTTGGATGTGCCGCCGGTGCAGTAAGCCGACGGTCTGCTTTCCGCAGGGTTTCCCGCTCGCGTCCGCACATTTGGATTCTGGATGAAATTCGTATTCTTGCAAAACGTCTCCATGTGTTTTGACCTGCGCACTGCGCCGCGTGCCGACGCGATCCGTTGTGGTGACTCGATAGCGGTTCCCTGTGTAGAGGTCAAGCCAATCCATGCGCGGCCATTTCCTGGGATCGGACTCATAGGGCGCAATCAGATGGCATCGGGCCGGGTCAGCACCGATGGGGCGGCCCAGGGGGCTCACATGGCACGTTAAAACGAAATTGAAGGGCTTGATTTGGTCGGTGTATTCTTTTCCCTTGTTGAATCTCGCAAATGCCTTCATAACAACAGGGCTGCTCACCGTCACTCGCCCCACAGCGGGCAAGTCTTCGAAGCCCAAACTTTTGAGTGCTCAGGCCCAGGGCTGCGCGCACGATGTTTAGCCACGCCTGCCCAATCCGATCACGGTCACGGATCTCGGGATCGGTCGGATTCAAGAGATGCCCAGGACAGGGCCTTGACAGCCTCGCGACCGTCCTCGGTCCGGCCGCGTTGACCGCGGCGCGAGCGGCACTTAGAATCGTCTCTTACCAGGCCGCCTTCGGGTTCGCCGTGGTTTCCCCATGTTCGATGCCCTCACCGAGCGCTTCCAAAGAGTCTTCAAGACTCTCCGCGGCCAAGCGAAGCTGACGGAAGAGCACCTGGACACCGCCTTAGGCGGGATCCGGGAGGCGCTGCTCGAGGCGGACGTCAGCCTGCCGGTGGTCGACGACCTGCTCGCGCGAATTCGCGAGAAATCCCTGGGCACGGAAGTCGCCTTCGAGTTGCTCCCCGACCAGCAGGTGGTGAAGATCGTCCGAGACGAATTGCAGGAGCTGCTGGGGCAGCCGGTGCGGCCGCAACTCAGCTCGCGGCCGCCGTCGGTGTGGCTGCTGGTGGGACTGCAAGGCTCCGGCAAAACCACGACGACCGGGAAGCTGGCGCGATGGCTGGGCGAGCACGGGCACCGGCCTCTGGTGGTTTCGACAGACGTCTACCGACCGGCGGCGCGCGAGCAGCTCGAGCAAGTAGCGCGCGCGATCCGGCAGCCGTGTTTTCCCGGCGCCGGGCTCGACAAGCCGCTCGAAATCGTCCGCGGCGCGCTGCGGGAGGCGAAACTCTCGGCCTACGACGTGATTCTGGTGGATACCGCGGGCCGGCTGCACATCGACGACGCGCTCATGGAGGAGTTGTCGCTGCTGAAGCGGGAACTCGCGCCGGCCGAGATCCTGTTCGTGGCCGACGCCATGACCGGTCAGGACGCCGTGCGTTCGGCGGGGGAATTTCACCGGCGGCTGGGCCTGACGGGCGTGCTGCTGACCAAGCTGGATGGCGACGCGCGAGGCGGCGCCGCGCTCTCGATTCGGAAAGTGACGGGCGCGCCGGTGAAGTTCGTGGGCATCGGCGAAAAATACGACGCGATAGAGCCTTTCCATCCCGACCGCATCGTTTCGCGCATTCTGGGCATGGGCGACGTGCTCTCGCTGATCGAGAAGGTCGAGAAGACGGTCGACGAGAAGAAGGCGCGGGTGCTGGCCGAGAAGCTCCGCAAAAGCGAATTCACACTCGAAGATTTCCGGGATCAGGTGCGGCAACTGCGGAAGATGGGCCCTCTCGAGCAGGTGCTCGGGATGCTGCCGAAGGTCGGCCCGCTCGCGAACCTGCCCAAGAACCTCGAAATCGACGAGAAGCAATTCCAGCGCATGGAAGCCATCATCAACTCGATGACCGCCCAAGAGCGCAACGACCACTCGGTGATCGACGGCAGCCGGCGCAAGCGAATCGCCCGGGGCAGCGGCACCTCGGTGCCGGAGGTCAATCAACTGCTGCGCCAGTTCCAGGAGATGCGCCGGATGATCAAGCAGTTCGGCTCGCTGAAGGGCCGGATGCGTGGGATGGGGAAGCTGGCGGGCCTCTCCTGACGGGGTGCCGCGAGAGGGCAAGGTACCATGTCCGCCGGGGCGGACGAAGCATCCCGTCATTGGATGGAGAGTGTAACGTCGGGATACCTCGCTCTCTGCGGGAGGACAGTCCGGAAAGGCCGCTTGCGGCATCCTGCCAAGCGCGAGGAGCGCGCCGCAGCCGGGTAGGTTACAATAGGAATCGAGAAGGAGGTATCCATCGTTGTTAGCCATCCGCTTGGCGCGAACGGGCAAGAAAAAAAAGCCGTTCTACCGCATTGTGGTCACCGAGAAGACTCGGCCGCGCAACGGCCGTTTCGTGGAAATCCTCGGCACGTACGATCCGCTTGGCGAGCCGGCACGCATCCAGCTCAAGTCCGAGCGGGTGAAGTACTGGCTGGGGGTGGGCGCTCAACCCTCCGAGACCGTGCGCAGCTTTTTCGCGAAGCAAAAGCTTCTCTGATCCCTTCCGGCGGAACGAGGCAAGCCCCGCGCCCGTGGATCATCGGGTGAGTCCCAGAGGGCCGAATCCATGGAGAGGGGATGCCCATGCCGGATGGGGACGTGAAGGTACTCGTTGAGGAGATCGCGAAAGCGCTAGTCGATAATCCCGAACAGGTTCAGGTTCGAGCGGTGGAAGGCGAACAGGTGACCGTGCTGGAACTCCGCGTCCACCCGAACGATCTGGGGAAAGTTATCGGCCGGCAGGGCCGCACCGCCAAGTCCATTCGCACCATTCTTGGCGCGGCGGGCATGAAGCTGAAGAAGCGCTTGAGCCTGGAAATCCTCGAATAGCGCTACCGTGACGGAAATCACCCTGGCGCGCATCGTGCGTTCGCAAGGTCGTCGAGGCGAAGTGCGCGCGCGCGTGTTGACCGACTTTCCCGACCGGTTGACTCGTTTGCGCGAAGCCTTGCTCGGCGGCCGCGGGACGCCCAGGCCCGCCGTCATCCGCTCCTGCCGCATCGAGCCGTCCCGCCGCTTCGCCGTGTTCCATTTCTCGGGCTGCGATTCGATCGAGGACGCCGAGCGATTGGTAGGCTGCGAAGTGCAGGTCCCCGCCAGCCGCCGGCAGCCGCTGCCGCCGGGAACCTATTACGCGGGAGACCTCGTGGGGTGCGAAGTGATCGAAAGCGGCGCGGGCCGCCGCTGGGGCCGGGTGCGCGAGGTGCAAGCGACGGGAGAAGAGGTGGCGGGCGCGCCCATCCTCGTGGTCGAGAGGGATGATGGCGGCGAGTTGCTGGTGCCTATGGCGGCGGAGATCTGCACGGAGATCGATCTCGCAGGCCGGAAGATCGCCGTCCTGCTTCCCGAAGGGCTTGCGGAGCTGAATCGAGAATGAGTGCGTTCCATGCGGTTTGACATCCTGACCATCTTCCCCGAATTCTTCGCCGGGCCGTTTGACTATGGGATCGTGCGCCGGGCCCGGGAAGCGAGTTTGACCGAAATCCACGTTCACGATCTCCGGCGGTATACGCACGACCGGCATCACACCGTGGACGACCGGCCGTTCGGCGGCGGCGAAGGCATGGTGATGAAGCCGGAGCCGTTTTTCGAGGCCGTCGAAGACCTCTTCGGCGAACCCGCCTCCGAGGCGCGCTGCGCTCCGCAAACTTCGATCGTGTTGCTCTCCCCTTCCGGCCCGCTGTTTCGCCAGCAGACCGCCGCGCGGTGGGCGGGGCTCGAGCGCCTGGTGCTGCTCTGCGGGCGATACGAGGGCATCGACGAGCGCGTGGCCAAGCATCTGGTGAATGAAGAGATTTCGATTGGGGACTTCGTGCTTTCGGGAGGCGAATTGGCCGCCGCTTTGGTCGTCGACGCCGTCACCCGCCTGCTGCCGGGCGCGCTGGGCAACGCCGCCTCTGCCCTGCGCGAGTCGTTTGCCGTTTCTGCGGGCGAGCCGGGCGTCTTTCCTCCGGCGGGCGGCATCCTCGACTGCCCGCAATTCACGCGCCCGCGCGAGCTGCGCTGCTGGCAAGTTCCCGAAGTGCTCGTCGAAGGCAATCACGAGGAGATACGGCGCTGGCGCCGGCGCCAGGCCCTGGCGAAGACCTTGCGCAACCGGCCCGACCTGCTCGAATGCGCCTGCCTCGAGGAAGAGGACCGGAGCATCCTGGCCGAACTGCGCGCCGGGAAGAGCCGCACGCCGTGACGAGCGAAGCGAGTCGCCACTCGGGTTTTCCGCTCCTGCTGCTGGCTGCCGTCTTGCTGATCGCCACGGGCATCACCGGCATCCTGCGCGTCTCCTACCTCGAGCGGCCCGGTTGGCTGCTGGTGATCCTTCCGCCGGCAGCCGTCGTTCTCGGCACGATTCTGCTCCTTGCGCCGCTCCTTCGCCGCCTGTCCAAGGAGCCGGATTAGCCCGCACGCCGATCCCCTGCATTCTCCGCCTCCCTGGCCTCTTCAAGGCCGCCGTCCAAGTGGCGAAACACGCGGGAATCGAGTAACATTGGCTGGGTTTTCTGCCGCAGCTGCCTCCTCCTGAAGGGCCGCTGGTAGAAGGGTGACCCATGAGTCAGACATTGGACAAGGCGCAAAATGCCTCCTTGCGGGACAACGTCCCCGCCTTCGCGCCGGGAGACACCGTTCGCGTGCATGTGCGGTTGCGGGAAGGCGAGGCGGAGAAGGAAAAGGAGCGGCTGCAGCCGTTCGAAGGGGTCGTGATCCGGAGGCGCGGCCGGCTGGCTTCCGCATCGTTCACCGTACGCCGCGTCAGCTACGGAATCGGGGTCGAGCGTATTTTCCCGTTGCACTCGCCGGTGATCCATCAGATCGAGGTGATCCAACGCGGCCGCGTGCGCCGCGCCAAGCTCTACTACCTGCGCGGGCGAAAAGGCAAGGCGGCGCGCATCCAGCGCGAGGATCATTACGAGCCCGAAAAGCAGGCTGCTCCCGCCAACCGTTAGCCGAGCCCTACCAAGCCAGTGTGTTAGAATTTCGCCGGACTTCAGGCGATGCGCCGACTCTGTTCGTCGCGATACGAACGCCAAGCACACCAGCGCGGCTTTCTCCGCATCGCCGGCCTGGACGAGGTGGGCCGGGGCGCGCTCTTCGGCCCGGTGGTCGCCGCGGCGGTGATTCTGGACCCGGCACGCCGCATCCTCGGCCTGGATGATTCGAAAAAGCTCGCTCCCGAGCGGCGCGAAGTACTGGCCACGCGGATTCGCGAACGGGCGGTGGCTTGGGCCGTGGCGGAGGTCGATGCCGGGCGCATCGACGCCTGGAACATCCGGCAGGCGAGCCGGCAGGCGATGTTGCTGGCGGTGGCGATGCTGGCCGTGAGCCCCGATTACCTTCTGATCGACGCCGAAACCCTGGAGACGCCCATCGCACAACGGCCGCTGGTGCACGGCGATTCGCGATCGATTTCGATTGCCGCGGCGTCGATTGTCGCCAAGCAGGCGCGCGACGCCCTCATGGATCAGTGGGCCTCGGTTTACCCCCAATACGGCTTCGACCGCAATCGCGGCTACGCCACAGCCGACCACCTCGACGCCTTGCGCCGGCATGGGCCCACACCCCATCACCGCTACTCGTTTGCGCCCGTGCGCGACGCCCGCTGCTGGGCCGCTTCCGCGACGCAGGCGGCCCTGCCGCTGGCAGGACCCGGCGAGGGAAGCCGCGCGGAATGAACCAGCCGACCCGCGGCCGGCTCGGACGAGTGCTGTGGGCATTCGTGTGGTTCGACCTGGGTCTGCTGATCGTGCTGCTTCCCTGGTCCCACGTCTGGCAAGACAACGCGCTGCTGGTGCGTTATCCGAACATGATTCCCTACGTGCTTAGCGGGTACGCGCGCGGAATCGTCAGCGGAATCGGCCTGCTGGACATGCTGCTGGCCGCCGATGCCCTGCTCCATTCCGGGTCGGGTAGCCTTGTCACACGTCCCTAACCCCGTTCTCTGCTACGTGACGGACCGCCACTCGCTGCCCCTGCAATCGAGCGCGACTCCCGAGCAGGCTCTCGAGGCCGCCGCTGCTCGCGCGGCCCGAGCAGGCGCCGATTGGATCGAGGTCCGGGAAAAGGACCTCGGCGCACGGCCCCTGCTCGAACTCACCCGTGGAATCCTTCTTCGGGCCGCGGCTGCCCGCGTGATCGTCAACGACCGGCTGGACGTCGCCTGGGCCGCCGGCGCCGCGGGAGTGCATCTAGCAGGAAACAGCTTGCCGGTCGCCGCGGTGGCGCATTGGCTCGGGGAACGAGCGGGAGCCGGCTTCCTGTTGGGGAAATCCTGCCACTCCGCGGAGGAAGCGCAAGCCGCCGAACGCGATGGCGCCAGCTACGTTTTCTTCGGCCCGATCTTCGCCACGCCTTCGAAGCTCGCTTACGGCCCCCCGCAGGGCCTCGTCCGGCTCGAGGAAGTCTGCCGGCAAGTGCGCCTGCCGGTCCTGGCGATTGGCGGGATTACCGGCGAGAACGCCCGCCGGTGCATCGAAGCGGGCGCCGCCGGGATTGCCGCGATTCGCTGGTTTCAGCAGCCGGGCGACATCGAAGCGCGCGTAGCCGCGCTCCGCGCCTCCCTCGCTTAACCTCTCCCGTGGTGAACCCTACGCGCGAGGAGCAAGCGCAATCGCCAGGATGGTCGGCGCGTTTTGGGTGCCATTTCTATCACCGGCGAGCGGCAAGCTACAATGGCTGTTTCGCCTATGGGACGAGAACTCTTTGGCACGGATGGGATTCGCGGCGTACCCGGCCGCTTCCCGCTGGACGACGCCACCGTACATGCGGTGGGGCATGCGCTCGGCCGGCACGTAAGCGGCCTTGCGGCCGGGGTCGCGCGCGTCCTGATCGGCATGGATACGCGGGAATCGGGCCCTCAATTGGCCGGCAGGCTCGCCGCGGGCCTCGCCGATGCCGGTCCCCAACCCGTTTCGGCGGGCGTGATCACCACGCCAGGCGTGGCGGCGCTGGTGCGTTCCAACGATTTCGTCGCCGGAGCCGTGATTTCGGCTTCGCACAATCCCTTTTCCGATAACGGGATCAAGCTGTTCAGCCACAGCGGAATGAAATTCCCCGATGAGGTCGAAGAAGGATTCGAAGTGGAGATCTTGCGGCTGCGCGAGACCGCTTCAAGCGCCGGCAGGCTGGGCCGCGAGTTGTCGCTTTCCGCCGACCCGGCTCTCGCCGCCGAATACCTGGCCGAATTGCGCGCCCGAGCCGGGCGCGCGCGCGGCGATGGCGAGAAGAGACTCGACGGGCTTACGGTCGTCCTGGATTGCGCGCATGGCGCCGCGAGCCGGCTGGGGCCGGAACTCTTCCGGTCGCTTGGCGCGCGCGTCCACGCCATCCACAATTCACCCGACGGCCGCAATATCAACGCGAATTGCGGCTCCCTTCATCCGGAATCGATGTGCCGGGCGGTGGTCGAGACAGGCGCGCAACTGGGCGTGGCATTCGATGGCGACGCGGATCGCGCGCTCTTCGCCACGGCTTCCGGCCGCCTGGTGGACGGCGACGGCGTGCTCTACGTCGCCGCCCGCGCGCTCCAAGCCGCCGGGCGGCTGCGGGCGCCGGTGGTGGGCACGTCGATGACGAATCTCGGTCTCGAACGCGCTCTCGCCCGCGAAGCGATTGGCTTGGCTCGCGTGCCGGTGGGAGACCGCTACGTCCTCGAAGAGATGCTGCGGCGCGGCGCCAATCTCGGCGGCGAGCCTTCCGGCCACGTCATTTTCCTCGACGACGGGCCTGCCGGCGACGGCCTGGCCACGGCGCTGAAGATGGCCGCGGCGATGACCGGTGACGGCTCGCTCGAAGACCTCATGGCCGGGCTCGCCCTTTACCCCCAGCGGCTCCTCAGCATCCGCGTCTCGGAAAAACCTCCGCTCGATCGCCTGCCCGAAATCGCGCGCCTGGCCGCCGAGGCTCGCCAGTCGCTCGGCGAAGCCGGCCGCATCGTCCTCCGCTATTCGGGCACCGAGCCCGTAGCTCGCGTGATGGTCGAAGCCGAAAACGAAGAGGAAGTCGGCCGCTGGTCCGCGGCGATTGCCGACGCCATCCGCCAGCAGATCGGCGCGGAGCGCCCGTCGGCCAACCCGAACGCCGAAGCCAGCGAGCAGGCGGAGGCGTGAAAGACCGGGCGCGGGCGATCTGCTATACTTGTATAGCGAGGAACTAATGCTGGCCATCCGGCTTCCCGAGTCCATCGAAAAACGCTTGGAAAAACTCGCCCGGCGCACGGGACGCACCAAGACCTACTACGCCCGGGAAGCGATCCTGGAACATCTCGCCGACCTCGAAGACCTGTATCTGGCCGAGGGCGCGCTCGAGCGTATCCGCCGGGGCGAAGAGCGCACCATCCCGCTCAACCGCGCGCGGAAACGCCATGGCCTACGGCGTTGAGCTTGCGGAGTCGGCAGACCGGGAACTCGGCAAACTCGGCCTTCAGCAACGGAATCGGATCCTGAAGTTCCTTCGCGAACGGGTCGCCAAGCTCGCGGATCCGCGCGCTATCGGGGAAGCGTTGCACGGCTCACGGCTGGGTGAGTTCTGGAAATATCGGGTAGGCGACTACTGGCTGATCTGCAAGATCGAGGATGATCGCTCCCTAGTCCTGGTTCTTCGCGTGGGCCATCGTAGGGAAGTGTATCGTTGAGCGCGCCGCGGGGGAGCGGCCTGGCCGCCGTGATTCTGCGGTAGATGCGCCACAGGATGCCGGCTGTGGCGCGGCCCCAGCCGGTGGCCAACCGAAGTTCGCCCCTCGAAGCCTCGGCCTAGCTACAGCCCGACGTAGACCCGCAGTTGACGCACTTGTAGCAGCTGCCGTTGGGCACCATGAGCATGCCGCAATCGGGGCAGGACGGCGCGTCGTCGAGGGAAGCGAGGACCGGGGCGCGGCCCGCCGAGGCAGCCGACCCTTCGGCTTTCGGCGCGAGTCCCGCGGGAATCGGCGCATGCGCCGCCGCGGCGGCTTGCGCGCCGGGGAACGCCAGGTATTCGCGGGAAATGAATTTCCCGCCGAGCCAGCGCGCCACGTAATCGAGGATGGACTTCGCGTACGGGATTTCCGGGTTCCCGGTGAATCCCGAGGGATCGAAGCGGGAATTGATGAGCTTGTCGACGAGGGCTTTGAGCGGAACGCCGTATTGCAGCGCCATCGAAACCGACACGGCGAAGCCGTCCATGATCCCCGAGAGCGTCGAGCCTTCCTTGGCCATCTTGATGAAGACCTCGCCCGGAGAGCCGTCCGCGTACATCCCCACCGTCAGGTAGCCTTCGCTGCCGCCGATCGAGAAGCGGTGCGTGAGCGAGTGGCGTTCGGGCGGGAGCTTGCGCCGCTGCACGTTCGGGAAAAGTTCCCGCTGCCGCTCGGCGGCGGGAGCGTCCTTCTTCTTCTCGCCGGCAGCCGACAGGGGCTGCGAGCGCTTCGAATTGTCGCGATAGATGGCGACGGCCTTCAACCCCAGGCGCCAGGATTCCATGTAGGCTTCCATGACGTCTTCGACCGTGGATTCCTCGGGCATATTGATGGTCTTGCTGATGGCCCCGGAAAGGAACGGCTGCGCCGCCGCCATCATCCGCAGATGCCCGCGCCAGGAGATGGAGCGGGAGCCCGAACCCGGCTTGAGCGAGCAATCGAAGACGGGCAGGTGCTCGGCCTGGAGTCCCGCCGCGCCCTCGATCGTGCCCCGGCGATCGATATGATCGACGATTTCGGCCACGCGCTCGGGCTCGTATCCCAGGCGCATCAGCGCCTGCGGAACGGTATTGTTGACGATCTTCAACACCCCGCCGCCCACCAGCTTCTTGTGTTTCACCAGCGCCAGATCCGGCTCGATCCCCGTCGTGTCGCAATCCATCATGAAGCCGATCGTCCCGGTGGGCGCGAGAACGGTGACTTGGGAGTTCTTGTAGCCGTGCTTTTCCCCCGTAGCCAGCGCGTCGTCCCAAGCCTGCAGCGCGGCGCGGTAGAGCCCCGGCTGCACGTTCTTCGCGTCGATACCGCGGAGCGAATCGCGATGCATGCCGATCACCTCGAGCATCGATCCGCGATTGGGCTCGTAATCGGGGAAGGGAACCATGCGCGCGGCGATCCGGGCCGATTGCGCGTAGGCTTCCCCGGTCATCAGCGCGGTGATGGCGCCGCACATGTCGCGGCCGGCGTCGGAATCGTACGGCAGGGCGAGCGACATGAGCAGCGCGCCGAGGTTGGCGTAGCCCAGGCCGAGCGGGCGGAAGCGGTGGGAATTCTCGGCGATGCGCGGGGTGGGGTAACTGGCGTTGTCGACCAGGATCTCCTGGGCGGTGATGGTGACGTCGACGGCTTGGCGAAACGCCTCGGCGTCGAATTCCCCGCTCGCCCCGAGGAATTTCATCAGGTTGAGCGAAGCGAGATTGCAGGCGGTATCGTCGAGGAACATGTACTCGCTGCACGGATTCGACGCGTTGATGCGCCCGGAAGCCTTCGAGGTGTGCCAGCGGTTGACGCTGGTGTCGAATTGCATGCCGGGATCGCCGCATTCCCAGGCCGACTCGGCCATCTTGTGCAGCAGCTCCCGCGCGCTGTAGCGGCCCGCGGGCTCGCCGTCGGTCACCCGCCGCGTCCACCATTCCCCGTCCCGCTCGACGGCCTGCATAAACTCGTCGGTGACCCGCACGGAGTGGTTGGCGTTCTGGTAGTAGACGGAGCCGTAGGCTTCGCCGTCGATCCCATGGTCGTAGCCGTTCTCGATCAGCAGCCTCGCCTTCCGCTCCTCCCGCATCTTGCATTCGATGAATTCGACCACGTCCGGATGGTCGATGTTCAGAATCACCATCTTCGCCGCCCGGCGCGTCTTGCCGCCGCTCTTGATCACGCCGGCGAAGGAATCGAATCCGCGCATGAAGCTCACCGGGCCGCTGGCCGTCCCGCCGCCCGAAAGCCCTTCGTGGCTCGAACGCAACGCCGAAAAATTCGTGCCGGTGCCCGAGCCCCACTTGAAGAGCAGGCCTTCGCTCTTCGCCAGGTCCATGATCGACGACATGTCGTCGCGCACCGACTGAATGAAGCAGGCCGAACATTGCGGCTTCGGCAGCACGCCCACGTTGAACCATACCGGCGAGTTGAAACTCATCTTCTGCTCGACGAGCAGGTGAACCAGCTCGTCGCGGAAGGCGTCGCGGGAGGCGTCGTCGGCAAAGTGGCCGCCCTGCTCGCCCCAGCGCACGATCTGGTTCGCCACGCGCGCGATGAGTTGCCGCACCGACGTCTCGCGCTCCGGCGTGCCCAGCGCGCCGTGGAAGTATTTCGAGACGACGATGTTCGTCGCCGTCTGCGACCAGTTCTTCGGAACTTCGACGTTGTCCTGCGAGAAGATCACCTGCCCTTTCTCGTTCGCAATCAGCGCCGCGCGCCGCTCCCATTCCACCGCGTCGTAGGGCGAAACCCCCTCGCGGGTGAACAGGCGGTCGAAGACGAGCCCGGTGGCCGCCTGCGTTTGGGCGTGCCCGTTGCCGCCGTTGAGAACGACTTTTTCTTCAGCCATGGATCGCTACCCCCGCGCTGGAGTTGTGGCTCGGCCTGGAGAAAGGGGCCAGAAGGAACCTGAAAGTATCCGCTGCTCTGTCCATTGTAGCTCGAATCCCGGGGACCGTCTCGCCGCCGCTTGGGAGCGGCGGTGCTGCCTCGGCACTTGCCGGCGTCCGCAGGCCCGCTTTCGCCTCACCCGTCCGCCTCTCGGCTGACGGCGGGTGACGCCGGGAAGTGACCTTTCTGCTGCGGGGGAGAGTGTACAACTTGTCGGGGAGGTGTCAAGAAAATTTCACAACGGGTTAGGGCATTTAGGCACGCCCACCCCATATGTAGTATTTCGTTTGCGAAGCGCCGAAACGCAGTGGCTTGTGGCGAGTGGCTGGTGGCTAGCCAAGCCCGTCGCGGAAAAGCGTGCCGCAGACCCCCGCTAGCCCGCTGCGCCGGGCCACTCTCGGCCGTGAGTCTCTCTCCGCCGGCTCGGAGGCGGACCTGAAAGTCGGGGGCACGTGCCACGCTTCACCGGGCGCCGGAACGAGCGGGCGCGGATCCCGAAGCTTCGGGACGCGCCCCTACAAACCGCCCTCCGGGCGGACCGCACGCCTTTCTCCTTGACAACTTAGGAGAGAGAGCGTACACTCCTAAGAAGATTAGGAGGCATCGTGACCGGCCACGCCCGCCTGCTTCCCGGCACGCTCGATCTGCTCGTCTTGAAAGCCGTCTCGCTCGGCCCCCTCCACGGCTACGGGATCCTGTTGCGCATCGAGCAGATCTCCGGCCGCGCGCTGCTCGTCGAGCAGGGCGCGCTCTACCCCGCCCTGTTTCGGCTCGTTCGCCAGGGTTTGCTCCGTTCGAGTTGGGGCACGTCCGAAAACAACCGCCGCGCGAAATTCTACGAGTTGACGCGGGCCGGCCGCCGGCGCCTGCGCGAAGAAGCGCACAGCTGGAACCGGCTCGCCGCGGCCATCGCCTCCGCCCTCCGCGCCCGCCCGGAGGAAACGTGAGAAAGGCAGTGACCCGTGTTTCGTGACCCGTGGCCCGTGGGAAGTAGCACAGGCATTCTTGTGCGCCTTTCTCCGTGGCAAAGGCTGGCAGGCTGAAGAGTCTGTGTGGCAACTGGCATTTCCACAGTTTGTATTTTTCATAGATTCGCGCAAGTCGTTTGCGGACAACGCACGAAATTTGCGCCAGGGCTGTGGAATTCGCACCTTTTCGCGTT
>JAJYLB010000003.1 GCA_021788095.1 Acidobacteriota bacterium
AAGGCCTGCCCCTACAGGCGGTCGAGGCGGCGAGACGAAGGACAGGTTACAGGCAACAGGTTACAGGTTACAGAAGACGGATTACAGGAGAGAGGGGAGCGGGGGCTTGTACCGGCTCCTGGCTCGACGCATTGCCGTTGCCAGGCAGAATGCTCTCCGCGAGATCGGTCGTCACATGCGCCTGGGTGCGCAACCGGGCCAGGTAAGCGGCGCGCCGCCATCGCTCCTTAGGGTCGCGCAGCGCTTTCCGGCACGAACGGAATGGCCTTGACAACGGGCATTGTCTAGTGTACATAGACAATGTACGCTAGGCCATGAATCCCCACGCCAACGGCCGCGCGCCGGTCCTGCGGATCGATCTTTCCTCCTCCGTACCCGTCTACCTTCAGATCGCGTCCCGGCTTCGCGCGCTGCTCGTTTCCGGCGAATTGAAGGCCGGGCATCGGCTGCCTTCCGTGCGCCAACTGGCGGCCGACCTGGGAGTGCATCACAACACCGTGGCTCTGGCGTATCGGGAGTTGGCCAAGGAAGGCTGGCTGGAGCTGCGGCGAGGGCGCGGCGCGCGAGTGCTGCGGCGGGCGGAGCCCAAAGCGGACAGCGGCGCGAAAGCCGAATTTCTGAGGCGGCTCGAAGGACTGGTGGCCAAGGCCGCGGCGGACGGCCTGGATCCGGAAAGCATTTCCCGCCAATTCGAAGCGCTTCGGCGCAAATTGTGGAAAGGGAAATCATCATGATTCGCATTCTCTCGTTTCTGCTTCTCCTCGCGATAGCCGCGCCGCCGGCCGGCGCGCAGACTTCTGAAAATTCCGCCGTCCAAACCGCGCGCACGATCCTGGCGGAGCTTGCCGCGCACAAGTTCGCGCAAGTGGAGGCGCGGGCCGACGATCAAATCCGGGCGGCGCTGCCGGCGGAAAAACTGGGGGCCGTGTGGGCTTCGCTGGAAGCGCAGGTGGGAAAATTCCAGGAGATTCGCGGAGTGGTGGTGGCCCATCCCGGGCCGACGGTGGTCACGCTGGTGTGCCATTTCGAGCGCGCCGATCTCGACGCGATTCTCAGCTTCAATGGCGCCGGGCAACTCGCCGGCCTGTATTTCCGGCCGAGCCAGAGCGCGGCGGTGTGGGAGGCGCCAGCCTACGCCAAACCCGATTCCTTCGCGGAAATGCCAATGACCGTCACCACCGGGCGCTGGCAGCTACCGGGCACTTTGACGTTGCCGAAGGGGAAAGGACCCTTCCCCGCCGTGGTGCTGGTCCACGGCTCGGGGCCGAACGACGCGGATGAGACCGTAGGGGCGAACAAGCCCTTCAAAGACCTGGCGTGGGGGCTGGCCACCCGGGGCGTTGCCGTGCTGCGGTACGAGAAACGAACGCATAAATACGGGCTCGACAGCAGCGCCAACCCGGCGAGTCTGACCGTGAATGACGAAACGGTGGACGATGCGCGCTCGGCCGTGAGGCTGCTCGCCGCCAATCCGGCGATCGATCCGCGCGCCATTTTCGTTTTGGGGCACAGCCTGGGAGCGGTGCTGGCGCCGCGAATCGCGATGGGCGATCGCGCGATCGCGGGGATCATCCTGATGGCGGGAGCGATCACACCGATCGAGCGACTTGCGCTCGATCAGGTGCGGACGATTGCCGAACGCGAACACGCGCCCGAGGCGCTGGCCAGCCAGCAGATTGCGGCGGTGGAAGCCGGGGTGCGCGAAATCGAGAGCCCGGATCTGAAGCCGGGCGCAACGGTGACATTCCTGGGTTCGAAAACCCCCGCTTCCTACTGGCTTGATTTGCGCAACTATCACCCCGATCGCGTTGCGGCAGCGCTGCACATTCCGATTCTGATCCTTCAGGGCGGGCGCGACTATCAGGTGCCGCCGAGCGAGCTGGATTTGTGGAAAAAGGCGCTCGCGGGGCACGGGAACGTCACCTTCGAACTCTATCCCGCGCTCAACCATCTCTTCATAGCAGGCAGCGGTCCTTCGCAGCCGGCCGAATACCTGAAGCCGGGGCACGTGGATGAGCCGGTTGTGGAAGAGATTGCTTCGTGGGTCGGCGCGCAGGCAGGGAGGAAATAAGCGTGGGGCAGACGGTTGTCTGGTTCTTCGTCGTACTCGTCGTGTTCCTTGGGGCGGTATTGTGCTGGCTGCCGCGCTTTTCGCGGCAGGACCTGTTTTTCGCGGTCACAGTGCCGGCCGAGTTCCCCGCGAGCGAGGGAGGCCGAGCGATTCTGCGCCGGTTCCGAGGGCAAGTGGTGCTGGCGACGATGGCCGCGGCGGGGCTGGCGATCTGGGGCGCGGCGAATGGCCGCTTCGCGCTGGTCGTGGCGGCTCCGCCGCTTCACCTCCTCGCCACGTTCGGCGCCTTTCTGGCGGCGCGAAGAAACGCGCTCGATCACGCGGCCGAGCCCACGCCGCTACGAGAGGCGCGACTCGAGCCCCGGCAAATTCGCGTACCGGGGCGCTGGATCGGTGAACTGCTTCCCTTGGGAATCCTCGGGGGGACGGCGGCCGTCCTTCGTGCGAATTGGGAGCGGATTCCCCAGCGGTTCCCGGTGCATTGGGGGATCGACGGGCGACCCAACGGCTGGAGCACAAGAACGGCTGGCGGGGTTTACGGGCCGCTGATGATCGGGGCGGCGACGATCGCGCTATTGGTGGTGATGATCTGGGGGATCGTTCGATGGACTCGACGCGTGCACGTGACCGGCACGGCGGCGGAAGCGGATGTAGCGCGCGAACGGCGCTACCTGCAGCTCCTGTTGTTCAGCGAATATGTGATTGCCGCCATTCTGTCGTGGACGGCTTTGCTACCGCTGCGGCCGTTAGGTCAACAATCCCCCTCCCCGTTCGTGCCCTTGGGCATGCTCGTTGCCCTGTTCCTCGTGTTGCTGCTGATCGTCGTGCGTACGCCCGCCGTTCCGGCGCCGGCAGAGGGCGGGCGGCCCGTCGGCGACCGCACCGAGGACCGCTACTGGAAGGCGGGCGTATTCTACGTGAATCCGCAGGATCCGGCGCTCCTGGTGGAAAAGCGTTTCGGAGTGGGCTACACGATCAATCTAGGCCACTGGATCGCCTGGCTGATCCTGGCGGCGATTATCGCGCTTCCTCTAGCCATGTTTCTACGGAAAGTCAGCCACTGAACCTGGCGATCGTTTCGAAACGAGCGCTTTCCGGCGCGCGGCACAGCCGTTTCCCGCAAAGGCGCAAAGGGGCAAGGGCGCAAAGCCGGCCGGCAGGACGCCACGACCGGGGCGGGGATAGGGGCGCTGTTTCACGCAAAGACGCAAAGGGGCGCGGTGACGGCCAAGGGCAGGCACAAGGCCTGCCCCTACAGGCGGTCGAGGCGGCGAGACAAAAGATAGGTTAGAGGCCACAGGCCACAGGTTACAGCAGGCAGGAGACAGGCCACAGGTTACAGGCAACAGGCCACAGGTGACAGCAGGCGGGGGACAGGTTACAGGCTACGGATCGCAGAAGGGGTCTCGGTCAATTGGTGCCGGGAGGAACGCTCGGTGGCTTTGAGGGCGCGGCGGAGGGAGGTGGTGATGCTGGCGAAGGAACGGCTCCGGGCGCGGCGGCTTGTACCGGCTCCTGACTCGCCACATTGCCGTCGCTGGCCAGAATGCTCTCCGCCAAATAGTTCGTCACATGCGCCTGGTTGCGCAACTGGGCCAAATAAGCGGCGTGCAGCAATCGCTCCTTGCGATCGCGCAGCGCTTCCCGGATGGACTGCTGCACCTGCGGATCGGAAAGCTTTCGCTCTCCGGGCGAAATTCGGGCAATCAACTTGATGATTCGGTAGCTGCCCTTGACTGGGATGATTCCGCTGATCTGGCCGGGCTTGAGGGCGAGCACCGCCCGCTTCAAGGCCGGATTTCCCTGATCGAGAGACGATTCGGAGATGAATCCCAGGTCGCCACCCGTCGTCGCCGTGACCGGGTCCTCGGAATAATCCATGGCGAGTTGGGTGAAATCGGCGCCGGCGCGGAGCTTGGCGAGCAGCAAATGAATCTTCGTGAGCGCCTGCTGGGGACTGGTGGCGTCGTCGTTCTTGCGATTTCGGACCTTGGGGTTGGCCTGCGTGGTGACGACGATCTGAGCGACGTGGTATTGGGGTTCGGCAACGTTGTACGCGGCTCGGTTCCGCTCGTAGGCCGCGGCGATTTCCGGCTCGCTCACACTCACTTTCGAGTTGATTTCGCGATCCATCAGCCGCTGGATCGTGATCCGCTCGCGCAGATCGTTTTTGAGATCGTCGACGGTGATGCCCCGCTCGGTGAGTTGACGCTGGAAATCCGCGTCCGAGTACGGCTCCCGCAACTGAGCGAATTTCTGCTCGACCTCGCTTTCGGTGGCTTCCAAACCGAGCTTGCGCGCCTGCTCGAGCAGCAGCTCGTTGTCGATCAGCTCGTCGAGGATGTTGAGCTTGAGGATGTCCGCTTCTTGCGAGGAAGGCGGCTTTTGCTGGCTGAATTGGCTGCGGTAATAACGATCCACATCCTGCCGGAGGATGGGATGACCGTTGACCGTGGCCCAGACGTCGGGCCCGGGCGCCGCACTCCGCTGGCAGGCCGCGCCGGCCCCCGCCGCCGCCACCAGCGCTACCGAGACGAGGATGCGTTTCAACACGTGCTTCTCTGGCCGGGCACCAGCCTCAGGGGCTAAAGCCCTCCCTTTTGGCTCCCTTACGGCACGGCTAAAGCCGTGCCCTACAAGGCGCGCGGGACCAAGCCACAACTTCTAGAGGGCCTTGGCGACGCGGCCCGACCGCAGGCAATTGGTGCACACGCGCACGCGCTTGCGCGTTCCAGCGACGACCGCTCGGACGCGCTGCAGGTTCGGCTCCCAACGCCGCCGCGTGAGGTTGTTGGCGTGGCTGATGCTGTTCCCGTATCGCGGCTGCTTGCCGCAGATTTCACACTGCTTGGCCATGGAGGCTCCCCGGAAAAGTGGTTCGGTACCCGCCGGCGCAGAAGCCTTATGTTACCAGATAATTGCGGGGTTGTTGAGGGAGAGGAGTTGAGAGTTAAGAGATACGAGTTGAGAGTTAAGAGTTGAGAGTTGAAAGGCAAAAGCGAAACGCGGAGGGCGCAGAGTTCCACGGAAGCAGCATGGAGATGCTGTGCGCTGGCACGACTGGATTCCCGTCCCCCGCCTTCGCGGAGGACAAGCTTGCGCGGAATGACCGTGGGGGGATGTGTCTTCGCGGAGGGCGCAGAGGGATGCGCGGAGATCCCAGAGGGGATCGCGAGCTGCGGCGCGCCGACACCTCCGCGGCTATGGGGTGAGAGGCTTCGAGGTCGAATCCGGCTACGGATCGATGACGCTGACCGTGCGACCGCCTTCGTTGGCGATGATGGCTGCCGTGGCGCCACCGCTTAGACCCAAGGTGAAGAAGAGGGCCCAGAGCTTCTTTTTCTTCTTCTTTTTCTGCTGGTCTTGATTGCCGTTCTGCGCATTCGCCGCGGGATCGAAGACTGCGGTGTGGCCCGCGGTCACGGTGAGCGTCTCGGTAGGGTCGGCGACCTGGACAACGCCTTTGTATACCGCGATTTCCGCAAAGCCGGTCGAAAGCCGGTTCACCTGCGCCATCGTTGCGGTGCCAGGCGCCGGCCGCACGGTAACGCCCTCCGGCAAGTCCGTTACGAGGGCCCCGCCGGTGAGAAAGTTCACGGTGCCCGAAGCCAGCGCGATGACCGTGGTTTGACCGTCCTTAGTGACTTGAGCGGCCGTGCCCGGTTCGAACCGGAAACGCTCGCTGGCGCTGGAGATCACGGTCAGAGGGGCTGCCGTTCCCGTGAGGATTTGGTCCCCACTGAACAGGCTGGCTTGCCCTCCAAACGGCTGGCCGTTGATTTGGATGGCTCCCTCGCCTTGCGCGACACCTACGAGCTTGCCCGGAGTCGACGCCAAGGCGGGCAGGCCCGCCAGCAGCGCAGACAACACCACTCCCAAGACTTGTCGTTTGACCGAGATCATCCCCTTCCTCCCCAGACTCCGGACACTCCGCAGGTACGATTCCGCAGGTACTTGCTGCGTCCCATTCGACACTGGGGCTCATCGCTTGTCAAGGCACAAAGGAACCAGTACCCGGGCATTGACTTCCTCGCCAGTGACGCCGTAGCATCGCTCGCTCGGCGCTTATGAGGCACTTTAGGGGCTCTCGGCTTTCGCCGGGACGTGCCCTCCGAAGATGTCGGAGCGGAGGCTCCGACCCGCGAACGAAATAGAATGCGCGTCCCTTTTCTCGATCTCTCGGCGCAATATGGAGGGCTTCGCGAGGAGATTCTCGTCGCGATCGACCGGCTGGGAAGCCAAGCCCACTTTACCCTTGGGGCGGAAGTGGAGGCGTTCGAGCGGGAATTCGCGGCCTTTTCCGGCCTTCCCTTCGCCATCGCCGTGAATTCCGGTACCAGCGCCCTGCATCTGGCCTTGCTGGCGGCCGGGGTCGGGCCCGGGGACGAAGTTGTCACGACTGCCAATACATTTATCGCGACAATCGAGGCGATTCACTATACCGGGGCTCGAGCCGTCTTCGCCGATATCGATCCCCGCACCACGAATCTCGATCCCCGGCTGGCCGAACGTGCCATCACTCCCCGCACGCGCGCCCTGCTGCCCGTGCACCTCTACGGCCGGTCCGCGGAGATGGACGCCTTTGCCGACGTGGCCAGCCGCCACGGCCTGGCACTGGTCGAGGACGCCTGCCAAGCCCACGGCGCTTCGTATCACAACCGGCCGGTGGGCTCCTTCAGCTTAGCCGCCGCGTTCAGTTTTTATCCCACCAAAAACCTGGGCGCGTGCGGAGAGGGCGGCGCGCTGCTCACCGCCGATCCGGCAGTGGCGGAACGTGCGCGCTCGCTGCGCAATCATGGCCAGAGCGGCCGCTACGCGTACGAGAGACTGGGCTACAACTACCGAATGGAGGCCTTTCAGGCGGGAGTCCTTCGCGTCAAGCTCCGCTGGCTGGCCGAGTGGAACGCCTACCGCCGCCGGATCGCCGATCTCTATCGCGCCAAGCTCGCGGGCGCCCGGCTCGAGATGCCCGCCGACGATCCCGAGACGCGGCCGGTTTACCACGCTTTTGCCGTATACGTCGACGACCGCGATAGCGTGAAGGAGAAGCTGGCAGAGAGAGAGGTCGAGACGGCCATCTACTATCCCCAGCCGCTTCATCTTCAAAAAGCTTGCGCTCCGCTTGGCTACGCTCCCGGCAGCCTGCCCGCCACAGAGCGCGCCTGCGCGCGAGTCCTCTGCCTTCCGATCTCGCCGGAATTGAGTCTGGAGCAGGCGGAATACGTTGCGGAGTGCGTGCGGGAAATCGTGGGGAAGATGTGAGGGGTTGGGAGTTAAGAGTTACGAGTCAAGAGTTGAGAGTTAAGAGTTGAGAGTTAAGGACCGAAAGGCAAAGGCACAACGCGGAGGACGCGGAGGTTGCACGGAGGACGCGGAGGGCGTGAAGGCAGTTGGAAGGGGGCAGGCAATAGGCAACAGGCCACAGGTTACAGCAGGCGGCTTACGGGAGACGGGGAGCCGCCAAGATGGCGGCGTTACAACCCACCCACTGCCTACTTCCAAGTGCCCAGTGCCAAGTGCCTACTGCCTACTGGTGGCTGGCGGGTGAGGGCGAGGCGCCGGTGGACTCGCCGGCGGGCGGCGGGGGCTGTCCGCTGCGGTGCGCCGGGGCCGCTTCGGCAGGCGCGGTGTCGGGCGTATTGACGCGAACGGGGTGTTCGGCGGCCAGTTGTTCGAGCGGGGTGACTCCGGTGAACTGCTCGACCGGCTTGCCCTTGAGCGCGCCCTCCATGTATTCCAACCAGATCGGCAGCGCGGCCCTCGATCCCTGCTCTCCGCGGCCGAGCGAGACGTCTTCGTTGTCGTGGCCCACCCATACGCCCGCGGTGAGCGACGGCGTAAAGCCCAGGAACCATGCATCCGTCCAGTTCTGCGTGGTGCCCGTTTTCCCGCCGCAGGGCCGGCCCAGCGCCCTGGCCTTGACCCCCGTCCCGATGTTGACAACGTCTTCGAGCATCGCCGTCATCGTGTTGGCCACCTGCGGACTCAGCACGTCGTAGACCTTCGGATGAGCTTCGTAGATCAGCGCGCCGTCGTACGTGGTTACCCGGCGAAGGAAGTGCGGCTCGACCCGAACGCCGCCGTTGGGGAATACGGTAAACGCGGAGGTGTGTTCGAGCACCGTCAAGTCGGCCGCGCCGAGCACGAGCGGATAGTAATCGGGGAGCGAGCCCGTGATGCCGAATCGCCGCGCCATCGCAATCACGTCCCCGAGACCTACCTTCGACGCCAACCGCACCGACGCCACGTTTCGCGACGCCGCCAGCGCCCGCCGCAGCGTGATGATGCCTTCGTAGGTATCGTCGTAGTTGTGCGGAGAATAGGGGTGTCCGCCGCTCATCAGCGTGATCGAGGAATCGGAAATCGTGTCGAAGGGCGTCCAGCCCGCTTCGATCGCCGCCGCGTACAGGTAGACCTTGAAGGAGCTGCCGACCTGCCGGTAGGCTTGCGTCGCCCGGTCGAATTTCGATTCCCGGAAACTGTAGCCGCCCACCAGCGCCTTGATCTCTCCCGTGGCGTTCTCGATCGAGACCAGCGCGCCTTGCTCGCGCGGATGCTGCTCGAGCGAGACCGCCGCTTTGCGGCCCTGGAGCCCCAGGATCTTCACCTCCACCAGGTCGCCCGGCTTGAGGAATTGCTCGGGTGACGTGAAGCCCGTCCAGGCGAATTCGGGCGGGGTCAGGAGCGCATCGTCGGATTCGATTTTGAGCCGGGCGGTCCTCGGCCCGGCCTCGGTCACCACCGCCGTGACGTACTCATCCTGGCGCAGCGGCTCCTGCCAGTCGTCCGGGCGGTAGGTATCGATCGTGCCCAGGCGTTCGCGGAGGATGTTTCGCAGATGGCCGCGCCAGCCGTGTCGCCGCTCGAGGGCGTGCAGGCCGTCGCGCACGGCTTGTTGCGCGGCGCGCTGCATGGCCGGATCGAGCGTGGTATAGACGCGCAGGCCCGCGGTGTACGCCGCCGTCGGTCCGAAACGCTGTTCCAAGCTCTGCCGCACCTCCTCGACGAAGTAGGGAGCGATGTCGTTGCGCGCCACTTCGACGTGCAGGCCGAGCGGCTCCCGCTCGGCTGCCTCCATCTGCTGCCGCGCGATTTTGCCGTTCTCACGCATCAGGTGCAGCACCAGGTTGCGCCGGTCCAGCGTCAGCTTCGGATGCCGCAGCGGCGAGTAATACATCGGCCCGCGGATCATCCCGGCGAGCATGGCCGCTTCGGGCAGGGTGAGCTGGGCGATCTGCTTGCCGAAATAGAATTCGGCAGCCGCCTCCACGCCGTAGTTCCCCTCTCCCAAGTAGACCTGATTGCAGTACAGGGTGAAGATCTGGGGTTTCGTGTAGTGGCGCTCGATCTGGATGGCGAGGAGGGTTTCCTGAATCTTGCGCCGAAAGCTCTTCTCCGGCGTGAGAAAAAGCATCCGCGCGAGCTGCATGGTCAAGGTGCTCGCGCCTTCCGCCTCGCGCCCCGCGCGCACGTTCACCCAGGCCGCCTCGAGCACGCGCGGAAAGTCCACGCCCCAGTGCTCCTCGAAGTGCCGGTCCTCGGTCGATAGGATCGCGTTCTTCAATACCGCCGGAATCTGGTTGTAGGTCACCAGCACCCGGCGCTCGAGCGCGAACGTTCCGATGGGTTCCCCGTTGTCGGCGTAGAGCTCGGTGATGACGTCGGGCCGGTAGGTTTCGAGTTCCTGGATTTGCGGCAGATCGACTCCGTAAACGAAGAGCAGACCGACAGCGGCGCCCAGCAGAATCGAGCAGAGCAGCAGGAAGATGAATGCCAGCCGGCCGAACAGACGGTAACCACCCAGGCGAACGGTAAGAGGAGGAAGGCCGCTCATCGCTTCACGGTTCGATTGTAGCGCAGGGGGTGGGCGAGGCGGGGGGGAGGGGAGAGATGAGAGTTGAGAGGTGAGAGTTGAGAGTCGAGAGTTGAGAGTAAAGACCGAAAAGCAAAAGAACAACGCAGAGGACGCGGAGGGTGCGCGGAGGACGCGGAGGTTAAACGGAGGGCACGGAGGGGTGGCGGTGGGCAGGGTTGCGCGGTGGGGGCTACGGTGGCTAGTTAGAAGGTCCTTCGAACCAGGGCGCTATCGGGAGGCGATGGCTTCCGCCTCGATCTCCACCAACATTTCTGGCGAGACCAGCCCGCTCACTTCCACCATGGTACTTGCAGGGCGTATCTCGCCGAAGAACTCGCCGTGCGCCCGGCCGACCTGCTGCCAATCGCGGATGTCGCGCACGAAAACGCGCGTCCGCACGACGTCGCCGAGCCGCGCCCCCGCCTGCGCGAGCGCCCGCTCGATGTTTCGCAGCGCTTGCATGGCTTGTTGGTAGGCGTCGCCCGCACCCACAATCGCTCCGCGCTCGTTCGTCGCCGTTGTCCCCGCCACCCATACCTGCCGGCCGACTCGCACCGCGCGCGAGTAGCCCACGATCGGCTCCCAAGGCGTTCCACTCGATACGTTCTTCCGCTTCATCGCAGCTCCTCTCCGGCTCGCAATTGGACCCCGTTACTCCGGAAATTTCACCTTCGATTGAAGTTCACCAGTCTCCACCGCTGCAGGGAAGCTTGATTTTAGGGTGCTGCGCCGCTCGGCCGCCAGGCACGCGGGCCTCATTACTGATCGAATAGTTCTTCAAAGAATATTGGCGGGATCGTCAGTCTCGGTACCCATAGTAGTTCCGTTCTGGGCAGGCGAATGTGCTTGCCATTTTGCCTGCCGGGAATAAGGTAGAGGCCGCGATGACCCCAGCTCCGGATTTCCCTTCGGAGTATCGAGAAAGGAGATTTGAGCACATGAAGATGTTTCGCCAGCTGTGGAACGAGGAAGAGGGCCAGGACTTGGTCGAATACGCGTTGCTGGTCGTGCTTGTAGCGTTGGGAGCGGTCGTGGCCATGCACTCGCTGGCGAGCGCCATCAGCGATGCCTTCGCCAACGCGGCCGTTAACCTTTCACAGGCTAGCTCTTCCAGCTAAGGCTTCGAGGGCTTTCCCGATTGGCTCTGCCACTCGCGAGTTTCCCATCGCGAGAGGAAATTTGCCCCCATGCGAATTCTTCGCCGTCTTTGGAGAGCGGAAAAGGGCCAGGACCTAGTTGAATATGCGTTGCTGGTCGTGCTCGTGGCTTTGGGCGCGATTGTGTCGATGCACTCGCTTGCCAGCGTCATCAGCGATTCCTTCGCCAACACGGCCACGAACTTTCAGGCCGCTTCCTCCGTGGGCTAAGGGGTTAGTTGCGCGCCCCCAGTGTCCCGAGTTGCAAGTTCCATGTAAAAGTCGCCCCGCTTCAGGGGCTGAAGCCCCTTGATTTGGCGGGCCTTAATGTCGGAGCTGAAGCTCCGACCCCCGAAAATCTATGTTGCGAACTTCTGACTCAGGACACTGGCTTGTCAGCGGGCCTGCTAACCCCGTAAGCTGAGCCTCGCGGCTGGTGGGTCATCGCCGCGAGGTAGCGACCATGCGCTGCAACAATATCCTGGAAGCTGTCGGCCATACGCCGCTCGTTCGGCTCAACCGTCTCAGCGACGGTCTGAAGGCCTCGCTATGGGTCAAGGCCGACTATCTCAATCCCGGCGGCTCGGTAAAGGACCGCATCGCCCTCACCATGCTCGACGAGGCGGAGCGCCGCGGCTGGCTCAAGCCTGGGGGCACGATCGTCGAGGCGACCTCGGGAAACACGGGCATGGGCCTTGCTCTGACTGCCGCCGTCCGCGGCTACAAGGCCGTTTTCACCATCAACGACAAGCAATCCAAGGAAAAGATCGATCTCCTGAAAGCCATGGGCGCCGAAGTGGTGGTTTGCCCCACCGCGGTCGAGCCGGAAGACCCGCGCAGCTACTATTCGGTGGCCAGGAAGCTCTCGGCCGATATTCCCAATTCCCACTACCCCAACCAATACGAAAATCCCATGAATCCCGAAGCGCATTACCGCACGACGGGGCCGGAAGTCTGGGAGGATTCCGAAGGCCGCATCACCCATTTCGTCTGCGGCGTGGGGACCGGGGGCACGATCAGCGGCGTGGGCCGTTACCTCAAGGAGCGGAATCCCGGCGTGCAGATCGTGGGCGTCGATCCGATAGGCTCCGTCTATTACGACTTTTTCAAGACCGGCCAGCCGGGCAAGGCGCTCACCTACGTTGTCGAGGGCATTGGCGAGGATTTCTTTCCCAAGACGATGGATTTCAAGGTGCTGGACGACGTCGTGCAGGTCACCGACGAAGAGTGTTTCCTATGGACGCGCCGCCTGGCGAAAGAGGAAGGCGTGCTGGCGGGCGGCTCGGGCGGCGGCTGCGTGCTCGCCGCCCGCCGCGTGGCCGAGAAGCTGGGTCCCGAGGCATTCGTCGTCGCTTTCCTTCCCGACAGCGGGATGCGCTATCTGAGCAAGGTCTACAACGACGAGTGGATGCGCGACCACAATTACACGGGCTCGGGAGTGGCGCTGCGGGTCGACGACGTCGTCCGCGCCAAGCTCCGCTCGGGGCATCACCCGGACCTGATCGTCGCGCGGCCCTACCAAACCGTCTTCCACGCCCTGCACACTATGCAGACGCACGACATCTCCCAGCTCCCCGTCTTCGAAGAGAGCACCCCCATCGGCACGATCTACGAGGACCAGATCCTCAATATGGCGCTCCAGGGCAAGGACCTTCGCAAGCTCGTGATCCGCGAAGCGATGAGCGCGTCCCTGCCCGTCGTTCCCTACGACGCGACCGTGGATAAGCTCACTTATCTGCTCAGCCACGAAGGGCCTGCGGTCTTCGTCGCCATGGGCGACGGCCACTGGGAAATCCTGACGAAATACGATCTGATGAGCACCATCGCCGATCTCGTCGAGATGGTGCGGTAGAGAGTTCAGAGTTGAGAGCCGAAAGGCAAAGGCGCAACGCAGAGGGCGCGGAGGGGGCAGGGAGAACGCGGAGGGGGAGGGTCGGGGCTAGAAGTTGAGGGCCGAAAGGCAAAGGCGCAACGCGGAGGCGCAGTAGGCCGCAGAGAGGCGCAGAGCGCCGAGAGTGCGCGGGGGCGGACTCGCCGCGAGCCAGATCGCGAGTATTCGCAGCGCCTGCGGTACGATGGGGAACGCTGATGGCAAGGCCCTCCCACTCCCGTACCATCCCGGCCGGCGACTTTGTGTTATCCCCTAAGCGGCGCAAGGTTCCCCCACACGAGTTCGTGCTCGATGCCCTCGCCCCGGTCTTGCCGGTAACCCGGCCGATGTTCGGCTGCGTGGCCGTCTACGTTGGCGACAAGATCGTTTTGATCCTGCGCCACAAAGGTCACCCGCCCGCGGACGACGGCGTCTGGCTCGCCACAACACCGGAGCACCACGAGAGCCTGCGTCGCGAATTCCCGCACATGCGCTCGATTCAGGTTTTGGGCAAGAAAGTGACCGGCTGGCAGGTGCTCCCGCTGGACTCGCCGGATTTCGAAAGCGCGGCGCTGCGGGCCTGCGAGTTGGTCATCGCCAGGGACCCGCGGATCGGCAAGATTCCTCGTCACTCCGCGCGGCGCGCGACCACCCGCAAGCGGCGGTAATCGACGTGCCACCGCCCTTCGCGGAACAGGTCTCCGCGCAGACGCTGCTCGACCACCAGGAACAGCTCCTCCTGCTTCCGCGCGTCGAGGTCCGACCAGAAACTCGCGGCGAACATCCGCAGCCAATTCCGCAGGCCCGCTTCCCCGGCCTCGAGCGGGGTCGGCCGATCGAAGACCAAGGCGTAGGTGACTTCGAGTCCCTGCGTCTCAAGCAGCGACGCGTATTCGCCAATCGTGGGGAAATACCACGGATTGAAATCGCGTTCGACGCCGAAGCCGATGGCTTCCCGCCCGCGCCGCAGGGCTTCGACCAGCCGCTCGACGTTTCCTTCGGCGCCCAGTTCGGCGACGAAGCGCCCGCCCTCGACGAGCGCTTCCGCGATCGAGCGCGCCACCGCATCCGGATCGCGCATCCAGTGCAGCGCCGCGTTGGAGAAAACGGCGTCGAAGGGCTGCTCGAAATGGAAATTGCAGCCGTCGCCCGCGACAAATTCCAGCTCGGGATAGTTCCGGCGCGCCTCGGCAATCATTTCGGGAGAGATGTCGAGGCCCACGACCCGCGCGCCGGCGGCGGCGATTCGCGAGGTCAAGTGACCCGTGCCGCAGCCCAGGTCGAGAATGCGCTCGCCCGGTTGCGGCGCGAGCAGCGCGAGCACCTCGGCGGCCCGTTCCCAGACGAAGGCGTGTTGGGCGTCGTAAAGCGCCGGGTCCCAGCCGGTCTCGGCATCTTTCGGGTGATTCTCCATGGGTTCGCCTGCTTGCGGCCGCGCCGAGCGAATGCGGTCATCCATCATCCTACTGTTTCGCGGTCCCGAAAAGGAAGAAGTCTGCCGCGGCAGAGGAGGCATGGCAGGATGGCCCCAGAGGCCCTTTCAGGACAGTCGTCCTGATCCCGTTCGTGTCACTCAGGGCAAACTCCGCGAAGGATTCCGCCCCCATTTCCGCGGAATTTACGGGATGCTTCGCTTCGCTCAGCATGACACCTTTGCCTTTTGCAGCATCCTGGTAGGACGTACGGGAATCGAAGGAGGCGGAGGAGGTCGAGAAACGGTCTCGGGTCAGGAATGCGCCAGCACGGCGACCGCCTGACGGAATTGCGCGTCGCGACGCGTGCCCGCTTCCCGCTCCGAGACGAAATCCCCGCCCACTTCGAGGTCGGGCCGGATCCCTTCCGGCGGCAGCGCCTTGCCGTCGGGACTGCGAATTTCAGCCGTGGGCACCATCACCCCATAGCCGTCCGATAGCGGAACGTAACTCTGGGTCTGTCCCGAGCCGAACGTGGGCGCTCCCACGAGCACCGCGCGGTGCAACGCGCGGAGGCCGCCGGCCAACAGTTCGGCCGCGCTGGCCGTCCCGCCGTCGATCAGGACGAAGAGAGGCTTGCCGGTCAGGGGAGCGCCGAAGGTGACGAGCGGCGACGCCGGGCCCTTGTTTCCTCGCACTTCGGTGCCCAGCACTCCCGTCGTGAAAGCGCTGGCCGCCTCCTCGGCGGAAGAGAACAGGCCGCCGGGATTGTTGCGGAGATCCAGCACGTAACCATCGACGCCCCCTCGCTCGAGCGACGTCACGGCATAGCGGACCCGGTCGCCCGCGCTCGGCGTGAACAGCACCACGCGGATGTAGCCGATCATCTTGCCGGCCAACGACCTGCGCGAGAACTGGACGGCGTCTACCGGCTCCTTCGAGGGCGTTAACGTCACGCGGCGCAGCCGCCCGTCGCGTTCGATCACCAACTGCACCTTTCCCTTTGCCTCCGAACCCAGCGCTTCCGCCACCTTCGGATGGCTCATCGTTCGGATGGCCTGACCATCGATCGAGACGATGACGTCCTGGGGGCGGATTCCGGCCCGCGCCGCGGGCGAATCCCCCAGCGCCGTCACCACGCGCACTCCCCCGCTCGCGCGGTCCCAATCGATGGCAAAAGCGGGCAAGCCCGTACCGGTGCGCCGCGCGTCGAGCACGTCTTCGCGCGCGCGAAATTCCTCGGCACTCACCAGGTAAAGTCCCGGATCGTCAGCCCGATCGAGTTCCTCCGCGAGCGCCTGGTACGCCTGGCCCGTGCTCCCATAGCGTCCCGCGAGAAGCGCCTGTTTGGCTTGCTGCCAGGCGGGATTCGTATTCGCCCGCCAATAATCCCGATCGATGAGGGAAACGGCCTCGCGCACCTTCTCCGCCGGATTCGATTCCACCAGGGCGCTCGCCGCAGGCCGGGGAACGCCCGAGAGCGCCGCACAGACAAGCAAGAGCAAGGCTACCTTCATCATTCCAGGCCTCCGACCGCCCTCCTAACGTTCTGCTGGCCGTTGGATGCCCGCGCACCGCCGCAGGATGCCGAGGGCGCATCTCCCGCGGCTCGCTTCGCCCGGATGGTATACTGCGCGTCTCCGGCTGGGGGAGCCTGAGCGCACCGCTGGGGAACTCGGGTCAAGCGGCCACGAACCCCTCCCGATGCCGCCGCCGTTCGTCCCGCGGCCGCGGGATCACGGCCGTGAGTACGCCGTGGCGGATCGAAGGGCGGCGGGACCGGCCGGCCCGAAGCTTCCGGAGCGACGCCGAAACCATGAGAACCGAAGACTTCCAAAAGCGCGTGGCCGGCGGCCTGTTGCTCGCCGACGGCGCCATGGGCTCGATGCTGTACGAGATGGTCGGGCCTCAGCGCTCCTTCGAGGAATTGAACGCGACGGAAGCCGAAGCCGTCTTTCGCGTTCACAAAGCCTACCTCGATGCCGGCGCCCGGCTCATCGAGACGAATAGCTTCGGCGCGAACCGCTTCAAACTCGGTCCGCTGGGCTTGGCCGATCGCGTGGTCGAATTCAATCATCGCGCCGTGAAAATCGCGAGGGAAGCCCGCGAAGCCGCCACCACCGACGTCCTCATCGCCGGCTCGATTGGGCCGCTGGGCGCCGCGCGGCAGGTGCGCCGCCTGGTTCCGGCCGAAGTCTTCGAGATTTTCCGCGAACAGGCTGCCGCGCTCGAGGAACGCGGAGTCGATCTGTTCCTTCTGGAAACGTTCGCCGATCTCGAGGACCTCGCCACGGCCGTTGCCGCGATTCGTTCTTTCAGCCGCCTGCCCGTCATCGCCCAGCTCACCTACTCCGAGGAAGGCACGGCGTTTGACGGCGCCCTTCCCGCCGCCGCCGCTACGCGGCTCGCCGCCCTCGACGTCCAGGCCATCGGGGCGAACTGCACGGTGGGTCCCCAGCGCATTCTCCCGATTGCCCGCGACCTTGTGGCAGCCACGCCGCTGCCGGTCTCCGTCATGCCCAACGCCGGCTTCCCCAAGCGCGTGGGGGATCGCGTCGTCTATCCGAAATCCTCGCCGGAGTATTTCTCGGAGTTTGCCCGCCAAGCCGCCGGCGTCGGCGTTCGCATCGTTGGCGGCTGCTGCGGCACCACGCCCGAACACATCCGGGCGATGGCGGCCGCCATCGCGGAACTGGAAAAACAGCCCGCGGCGGCGGGTCGCGTTTCAGTCGACGTCGCCGGAGCCGCGGAACTGGCCGAGAACGGCGGCGAGGCCGAACCGCGCCGGCCGGCCACCGCGCTGGCTCGCGAGCCGGAAAGCCGCCTGTGGCGCAAGCTTTCCCAAGGCCGCTTCGTGGTTTCGGTCGAGATCGATCCGCCGAAGGGCACTTCGCTCGAGCGGATCTTCGAGCAGGTCGATCGCCTGAAGGAAAACGAGCAAGTCGACGCCATCGATATCAATAGCGGCACCCTGGCCCGCGTGGGGATGGACGCTCTGCTGGTCGCCGGCGCGCTCGAAGCTCGCGGCATCGAAACCGTTCCCCATCTCACCACCCGGGATATGAACATCATCGGCCTGCAGGCCAGTCTGCTCGGGGCCTGGACCGTTTCCGGCGTACGCAACGTTCTCGCGATCACCGGCGATCCGCCATCCCTCGGCGACCATCCGGAAACCAGCGGCGTCTACGAGATCGATTCCATCGGCTTGGTTCAGGTTCTCTCCCGGCTCAATCAGGGCGCGGACTGGGCGGGGAAGGCGCTCGGCGGCCACACCAACTTCACCATCGGCGTCGCCCTGAATCCTGCCGCCGACGACCTCGAGGAAGAGATTCGCCGGTTCCGCGCCAAGGTGGCCGCGGGCGCGCACTTCGCGATGACCCAGCCCATCTTCGATCCCGCGTCGTGGGGCGCCTTTCTCGAGCGATTCGGCGGCAAACCGCCCGTGCCCGTCCTGGTGGGCGTCTGGCCGCTCAACAGCTATCGCCATGCACTTCGGCTCAACAACGAGGTGCCCGGCATCGTGATCCCGGAATCGGTGCTGCGGGAGCTGGAGGCGGCCGGGAGCTCGGCTCGCGACTGCGGCTTCGCTCTCGCCCGCCGCATCCTGGACTGGGCTCGCGAAGAGTTCGCCGGGGCCTACCTCATCCCGCCCTTCAAACGCTACGAAGAAGTTCTCGAACTCCTCGATTGACGCTCGGCTAGAAAAACCAGAAGCGCTTGCGGCGGGCGGGGGCGGCGGCGATGGCGGCATCCGGCTCCGGCATCCACGGCAGGGGCCGGCCTTCGATGGCCGCGAGGGGATTCTCGATGCACAAGGCCCGCGCCGTCTCCTCCCCGCGCAGTTCCACCACGCGCTGGTAGACGTCGCGCAGGCCCGGCGGCCGGCTGGTGACGTTGTGGGCGTCGCTGGCGAGGATGTGAATGCGATCGGCCGAAAGCCAGCGCTCGGCGATCTCCCGAGCCTTCTCGCCGAACCGGCCGAGGAGCGAACCCGCGGTAATTTGCAGAGGGCAGCCATGGCTCGCCCATTTGTCGAGCCAGTCGGTGTGCTGGCACAGGAGGCGGTTACGCTCGGGATGCGTGACGATGGGGGTGATGCCGGCGAGCTGCAATTCGTGGAACGTCTGCTCGATCGCCGGCGGAATCGAGTAGTCGGCGAATTCCACCAGCAGATAGCCTTTGCCGTCGATCGTGTAGCGGTCGCGATGGCTCCGGAGGTCCTGCAGGTTCTCGAAACTCAGGTGGAAATCGCAGCCGGAGACGATCTTGACGCGGTCACCCGCGTGCTGGCGCATCTCGGCCAAACGCTCGGCCACGACATCGGGAAGGAAGGGATAGCGGGCGTTGGCGTGCGGGGTCGCGACGATATGCGTCGTTCCCTCCCCGACGGCCATCTCGAGCATCTCGAGCGCAAGATCCAGCGTTTCCGGGCCGTCATCGAGGCCGGGAAGCAGATGGAAGTGGATATCGACCATGTCCGACCCGCAGCATAGCGCATCCCCGCGCGCCGCCTCAACCGCCGCTCCTTGCCCGCTTCCGCGGCGGCCGAGCGCCTCGCGGGCGGCGGGAAAAGGGCGCTAGTCGTTCCCTTCCGGCTCCGCCACCACCGCCGCGGGCGCGCGGGGCGGGTCCGGGCTCCGCGATCGCTCCGGCAGGCGCGCGTAGGCGTCTTTCAGCAGGAAGGGAGTCACGAAAGTCGTGACCACGGCCATCAGCACCAGCATGGTAAAGAGCTGATTGCCGATGAGTCCCTGAGCCAAGGCGATATTCGCGATCACCAGCTCCATGATTCCCCTGCCGTTCAGGCCGATCCCGAGAGCCCAGCTCTCCGCGTCGGGCATCCGCGCCAGCCGGCCACCCAAGTACCCGCCGAAGATCTTCCCGGCGAACGCGGTGAGCAGGATGGCGACAGCCAAGGGCCAGTCTCGCAGCGCCGAGGCGTCGAATTCCAGGCCAATCGCGGCGAAGAAGATGGGGCCCAGAAATCCCAGCGTCAGATTCGAAGCCGTTTTCCGCACCTCCTCGAAATTCGCCGGTCCCAGAAACGCGTTGGTCAGCAACATCGCGCCGAAGAACGCGCCGACGATGAAATCGAGCCCCAGGAATTCCGAGAAGCTGGCGAAGGCAACCACGAAGAGGAAGACGATCGCGAACATCGACTCCTTCCCCTTCAGCTTGGCGACCAAACGATCGATGGGGCGTGGCGAGCGGAGCAGTTGACGCGGGGTGTAGTGGCGGATCAACCAGGAGACCAGCAGGATCGCCGCCATGAACACGACGGTTTTCACCAGCGCCAGCCCCAGCGATACGAACAAGCTCCGCGCGGGACCCGTGCCGCCCTTGACGTCCAAGATGACGCCCAAAACGAGCAGGGAGGCCACGTCGTTCGAAACAGCCGCGGTGATGATCTTCTGCCCGATTTCCGTCTGCAACTTCCCCAAGTCGATCAGGATCCGCGCGCTCACCGGCAGGGCGGTGATCGCGACGCAGAGACCGATGAAGATCGCGCGGGTCCGATCGAGGCCGAAGACGAGGCCCGTCACGATCCCCAACAGCAGCGGGACCACGAAGCCCGCCGCACTCACCCACGCCCCGCGCCCCCGAACCGATTTCCACAGCGCTCCCAGGTCCATCTCCATGCCGGCCAGGAACACCAGCAGCAAGACGCCCAAATCCGCGATGGCCTTGATTTCCGACGTGTACTGGACCAGATGCAGGACGGAAGGACCCACCAATACCCCCGCCGCGATCTCGCCTACCATTCCCGGCTGGCCGTACCTCTCCGCGATCTCCCCTAGAATGCGGGAAAGAATCAGCAACAGAAGCAGGGTTTCGATGAGCGACATGAGGAAGCCCGAGAGGGCCCTCCAATTCCGTCCGGGATCGCGGGCTCCATCTTAAGATGACCCGCAGCATCCGCAAAGCTCAAACTGGGAGCCGGGAGGAACTCAGCGGAGGAAGAGGCTGTAGGTCAGCACGATCAGCACGATCGAGGTGAAGACCGTGTACTTCCAGTTCTTCAAGACGGCGGCGAAATACACCACCGAGGCCGCCACGCGGAAAAAGGGCGTGAGCATCAACACCACGATGCCGGAGGTCACCAGCATCCGAGGCCGCACCGCGCCCGCGAGCGCCAGCCGGACGTCGTGCAGCACCACCTCGAACAGATTCATCCCCGCCAGCCGATATTCGATTCCCAGGCTGCCCGTGGCCATCCACCTCCACAGCAGGCCAGCCGCCACGAGCGCCATACTCAACAGAACTCCGCTGAGAAGGATGTAGCCCACCAGCGTGTCCATCTCCCACTGGCGCGCCTCCGCCTCCTCTTCCTGCAACCCGACTGGCGGCTGGGTGGAATCCATCGTTATAGGCCTCGGAGGCCGCGGTAGATCATCTCCACGGCCAGGACGATCAGAACGAGAAGGAAGAACCGGCGCACGGCCTCGTTGGTCATGCGGACGAGCAGCCGCGTGCCCAGAAACGCGCCCAGCACCACGCCGAGAATGACCGGCGCGGCCAGTCCCGGCTCGATCATGCCGGCGGCGAGGTACACGCTCGTCCCCGCCAGCGCGGTGACGCCGATAATCAGGTTGCTCGTCGTGGTCGATACTTTGGGCGGAAGCCCCATGATCAGGTCGTGGATGAGGACCTTCACCGCGCCCGCGCCGATGCCCAGCAGGCCGGCGATCATGCCGGCCCCAAACATCGCCGGGGCGCCAAAATAGGCTCGGCGAGCCTTGTAGTGGATTTCCGCGCCGAGGGCCGCATCGGGATAGCTGCCCTCGAGTTCCAGCCACCGCGTCATCGCGTCCTGTTGGCCTCCGCGCCAGGTTTCATGCCCGGCGATCAGCAGGGCCAGCCAGGAACCCAGCAGAACCGCGCCGAAGGCGATATACAGCGGCCGCTGCGTGGAAACCAGGGTGATGGCCGCGCCGGCCAGCGCGCCCACAATGGTGAACATCTCGAGGAACATCCCCACCTTGAGATTGGTGATGTGGTCGCGGACGTAGGCCGAAGCCGATCCGCTCGAAGTGGCGATCACCGAGAGGATGCTCACCGCGATGGCATGCTTGATATCGATGCCCATGAGCGTGAGCGCGGGGATCAGGATGATCCCGCCTCCCATGCCGCTCATGGCACCCACGAAGCCCGCTAGAATCGAGATTGAAAAGAGCAGATAAAAGGGAACCATGGAACCGTCGCGGACCGCGATCACGCGCGGCGCGGGACGCACCCGCACCACGGGTCCTCTTGCGCTTGCGTGAAACTATTTCCTCGGCGGGGAATCGGCCGAGACGCTCTACAGCACCTCGTTCGGGGAATTGCGCGAGCGCGGGCGGCGTCGCCTGACTCGCGACAATCGCCCTGCAACACAGCATAGCAGACAACTTCGGTCGTCGCACGCCTCGGGCCGCCTCTTTCCCATGACCATTCCCTTTCCCGGATTGACAGGACTCGTTACCCATCTCTACAATGCTGCACTTTGGGCGCAGGGCGCGAGGACATAGGGGAACCGGGGCATGGACAAGAAGCGGCTCGAACTCTTCAAAAAAAAGCTTCAGACCAAGCAGGAGGAACTCCGCCGCACCATCTCCCGCACCGAGCAGGAAGGACGCTCGGCCGACGACGATCCTACCGTGGATTTGGCCGACAAGGCCGCCAACTCCTACACCAAAGAGTTCCTCTTCGGCCAGACCGACAACGACCGCGCCACACTCCAACTGGTTTCCCAGGCGCTGCGCCGCATCGGCCAGGGAAACTTTGGCAAGTGCCTGATCTGCCAGGAAGAGATTCAGCAGCGGCGCCTCGACGCCGTGCCTTGGGCGCCCCATTGCCACGCCTGCCAGGAGAAACTCGAACTAGGCCGCGGCTAACCGCCGCTCGCTCTCGCCCGCCCATCCTCGGCCCCGCCCATTTCTCCTCTTTGCCTCACCCCCTCAGGAGGTTAAGCTCTGGCCTGTGAACCGGAGCGAAGAAGCCGATCGCGCGAACCCGCTTCGCCGGGCGGTGGACGCCCTGGCTTCCGTGCTGTTTCCCGCTCCCTGCCGCGTCTGCGGCGAACCGCTCGCCACCGCCAGCCGCATTCCGGTCTGTCGCGCATGCCTCGCCGGTCCTTCCCGCATCGAGTCGCCGATGTGCCCGAAGTGCGGCCGGCCGTTTCCTCCGCTGGGGGGCGGGGTCTCGGATCGGCTGTGCCGGGCCTGCGCCCTGGGCTTGTATCACTTCGATTTGGCGCGCAGTTTCGCCCGCTACGACGCCGAGATGGAACGGATACTCCTGCTGCTGAAATACGAACCGGTGACCCCGCTCGCCGGCTGGCTCGCCGCCCGGCTCGAACAGGTCGCTCGGGCCGAACCCGCGCTTGGTGACGTCGATTGCATCGTCCCCGTTCCACTCGATCGCAAGCGCCTGCGCGAGCGCGGTTACAATCAGGCGGAACTGATCGCCCGCCCCCTCGCCAAGCGGCTCGGCAAGCCGCTCGCCACCGGCCTCTTGCGACGCCTCCGCTCCCGCCCGCCGAAATTGAAATTGAGCCGGCGCGAGCGCTGGGATACGGTTCGCGGAGCCTTCGAGGCGGAAGCCGCCGGCCGGGTTGATAGGTCGCGCGTCCTCTTGGTGGATGATGTACTCACCAGCGGGGCGACCTTGGACGCTTGTGCACGCGCCTTGCGCTCGGCTGGCTTTACCGCAATCTATGCCGTGACGGTGGCGCGCGTTCTGCCGCGGTGGGAGCCGGCAGCTATGTCCCTTAGGGAACCAGGGAGCGGATAGCTCACTCCGCAGGGCCGAAAGTCGCGCCAAGGCTCCCGTGGCGCAGGCTTCAGAGTCTGTGTGGCAACTGGCGGATGCAGCCCTCAGCGGCTGAAGCCCCGTTGATGGGCAAGGACTTTCGGCACGGCTGATCCCGTCCCGAACGTTCGGGATTCGGGACGTGCCCTTTCGTAAAACCTGGGTTGCCACACAGACTCTGAAGCCTGTGCCACTCCTCGCGGCTGCGCGTCGACGGGGGGAATGGGACTGTCTCCCGCCCGGGGAAAGACACACAGGCTGAAGCTACAGGCGCCGCCAGCGCAGCGCGCGGCCGGCCAACACCGCGGCCGGCCATCAGGTCGGCATGCCCCACCGCTCGGGTGACGCGCTCGGGTTGACAGGTCGCGCGTCGTCTTGGAAGATGATGTAGTAACCAGCGGGGCGGCGCGGGGGCGATTGCGTCTGCGCCTTGCGCTCGACCGGGGTTACCGCAGTTTATGCCGTGACGGTGGCGCGCGTTCTGCCGCGGTGGGAGCCGGCAGCTTCGGCTCCGATTTCTCCCGCTGGCGCGAACGGCGCCGGATGACGGGAGGCTGCCGAAGCGCGGGCAGCGGAACGGGCTACATCCATGTTGGGTGAATGGGAAGGGCATAGAGGAAGCCCGCTAGCATTTCGCGCGGCCGACCTCTCGCGTCCCGTGCCTGCCCCCCAGCGCGATCATCGCCATCACCCGGTAATGCAGTTGCCGGTGCTGGTCCTGAACGCCACCTACGAACCGGTCCACGTCACCCGCGTTCGGCGCGCCCTGGTGCTGATGCTCAAGGGCGTAGCCCAGGCCGAAGAGAGCAACAACGCGGAGGTCCACTCGACCTCGAATACCCTCCGGGCGCCGTCGGTGATTCGGCTGCTGAGCTACAGGCACATCCCGCAGCAGACTCGCGCGCTGTCGCGCAAGAACATCCTGCTGCGCGACCGCTACACGTGCCAGTTCTGCGGGCACCGGTTCCCCACCGCCGACCTGACCCTAGATCACGTTTTGCCGCGCTCGCGCGGCGGCCGCTCCGCCTGGGAAAATCTCGTCGCCTGCTGCTACGGTTGCAACAACCGCAAGAGCGACCGCACGCCGGAAGAGGCGGGCCTGCGCCTGATCCGCAAGCCGCGCCCCTTTACCCTGCACACTTCCCGCCAACTCATGCGCCTGATGGCCAATCAGGAAGAGAAGTGGCGGAAGTACCTCTTTTATTGAGCGACTACGGAAATCTCCTCGCCGCCGGAAGGGAGAATCCTTGCCCGGCGAGCGGGAAGATCGCTGCAGCGATCGGGCGCGCATGGGGGAAGGAATTCCGGTTTCGCGTGGACAGCTTCCGCGCCCTTGCTGCCGGGGCGCTTATCGTCGCGGCTCCCGGCTTCCTCGGGACAGGCGCCGCGCCGAACGCCCGAAAAACCGTGCAATAAATTTCTGATTCAGGGCACGAGAGGGGCGTCGACGCACTTCGATTTTTTTCAAGGAAGAAGAAGCTCTCTCGAAGCAACCTCTCCCACTCGCGGTTCATCACATAGTTCAGAAGGCACCTCTAGGACACACCCCGGGAAGCAGCCCTCGGTCCCACCCAGGCTGCTTCCCTAAATTATTTTTGGCCTCCCTTTTTCTCCGAATCGCAGCGAACGGGTGATGGCAGGCGCGCGGTTGTGCCGCGCTGAAGACCGCGGCGTTTAAACCTTCCGGCGTGGCTCGGTGGGAGCGGGCGAAGGGCGCGCGGGCAAGTCCCGAATCCCGAACGCTCGGGACGGGAGCCCGCGCCACTTGCGGCTTGCCGCGCTGGGCTACGCGCGCCACTCGCGCTCGATTACCTGGAGGCCGTGCCGCCAATCTTCGTTGAGTCCGATGCGGCACACGGGGATTTCGGAAGCGAGATAACGCAGGAGCAGCCCCGTCACCGAGTGGAACCGCAGGCACGGGGCCACCAGATACAGCAGCGGCGGAGCCGAGTCGAGCGTCTTGCCCTGGAAATAGCCGTACCGCTCGAAATCTCCCTGGCGGAGATGCCAGTTGACGCGCAGCCAGTAATCCACGGCTTGGAACACCAACTGCGGGTCCTCTTCCACTTTCAACTCGACTACCGCCAGCCGCCCTTCCCGCGTCACCCCCAGCAGATCCAGCACGCCGCGGTCGCCCGCGGAAAATGCCGGCACCTGCGAATAGATTTGGAGGGGATCGAGCCTCGGCTCGATTCGCGTCGGCTCCGCCAGCACCAACGTCTCGAGCCACCGCTCCCGTGCCGCGCGGAAGAGCTCATCGCGCGGGTCACCCCCAGCCTGCCGCCGGGCCGCCAAGTCACCCACCAACCGCTCCAACTCTCTCCCATTCTTTCCGGAAAGCAATTTGCGGCCGGTGCCGAGCCCGAATCGCACCTCCCCGTTCGACCAGCGCGCGAATTCCAGCCCGCGGAACCGCCAGCCGACTTGCTTGGTTCCGGGAACAACGACGGCGTCGATGGCCTCCGGAGCCAGCCCCCGAATCCGCGCATCCATTTCCGCCGCCTCGCCGAGCAGCTGCTCGGCTTGGCGGCGCGGGGCCAGCCGCGAGGTGATGTTGCCCACGTCGGCCGGGTCCACGCGCCGGGCGAACGGCTCGTCTTCGGTCCATTGGTAGAGTTCCACGGCAACCCCGGAGCCGAGCGCGCTCATCCGGTGCGCGACGGTGCCGCACGATCCCACGGGCAGGATCAGCCGCAAGCCCGCAACGATGGGAGCCACGGCCCGCTCGCGAAGGTACTCGAGCCAGATCAGTCCGCAGGTCAGCGCCGCGTCGATTTGCGCAACGTCTTCCCCCGGAGCTGCTCCCACCACGGCCCACGCCTCCTGCCCGCGGCGCATCCAGCCGCGCGCGTAGGAGCCGGAAAGAGTGTGTTCGAGGTCGGGAGCGGTGATGATGGATTCGAGGGTTTCGTCGGGGAACTGGCGGGCCAGGACCTCTTTTATCCGCTCGGCGAAGCCCTCGCGAGCGCGCTGCTCCTTCGCTCGCGCGTAGCTCCGTCGGAAGATCTCGAGTCGCCCGGGCCGGTTCCGGCCAAATCGCTGGACTTCCAGGCGGAGGTGATCGGCGCCGGCCTCGACGACCCGAAGCACGCGCCGCGCCAGCGTGCTCTCGCCGGACCAGAGATGCAGGAGCGGCTTCGGTCCGCCTCGCAGTTCGTACTGCGCGTCTTCCAGGGCCGCGAGACGCCGGCCGTCCTCGCGAATTTCTACGTTCCCTCCCGCAAACACGCTTGCGAGGGCGTCTTCAAGTTCGTTCGAGGAATCCACAAGAGACCTTACGAATCTGGAAGGTACTGCATAACCCGTTGGCTCCCTCTGCTGCGGAAACGTCCGGGACCCAAACCGCGTGCCTCAGGGGCTAAAGCCCCTGATTCTTGCCCGCGTTTACGGCACGGCTAAAGCCGTGCCCTACAAGGCCGGAGGCTAAGCAACAGCCTCTAGCCCGCTTTCTTCATGAAGAATGCGCTCGGCACCGCAAAATAAGCAGTCATTCTGAGCCCCGACGCAATTGGTCGGGGCGAAGAATCCCGACCGACTGTCGAGCGCACGGGATCCTTCGCTTCGCTCAGGATGACAGCGTTTAAGAGCGCCCCTATGTCTTGAGCATTAGTCTTCATGAATAAAGCACGCTAGTGCAACACCAAACCCGTCACCTGGATACCGGGGACCTGCATGTCCCAGTCATCGGGGATGCCCTCGAAACCGAGCTGGAAGGCGCTGCGGCCGCCCGGCGCAACCGGAGCCGGTGGCGAGCCGAGCGCGGTCAGGGTGTCCCGCAGCACAACCTGATTGCGTACGTTCCGGAATTCCACCGTCACCTCGAGATTGGCGATGGTGCGGTTGCCTTGATTGACGACATCGCCCGAAAGATAGGTAACCACCTGGTTGAGCATGTTCGCAAACCGGCTCACCTTCAGGTGCTCGAATTTCACGTTCGCGGCATAGGCCAGCTCGGAGGCGCCGAAGGGCAACCGGGTTTCCGCCGGGCCTTTCCCCGCCGGCTGCCGTCCGAACCAGGCGAATAAACCCAGCAGCAGAACGACCACCGCCGCCGCGATCAACAGGAATGGCCATAGCGGGCGCGGCTTCTCGGCGGGCGTGACTTGGAAATTCACCGGCCCCTCCTCACCGCCCGAAGGCCAGACGCAGGGCGAGGGGCTCGGGCAAGCCTCGGTCGTCCATGCGCTTCTGGACCGCTTCGACGTCGTAGGCCACACGCCAGAATTCGACAGCCCTGCCTTCGGTGTCAATCAAGGCAAACGCCGCTCGCGGATCGCCGTCGCGCGGCTGGCCAATCGAGCCGGGATTAATCAGATAGCGCGCCTCGGGATCCAGCTCCATCCTCACTGGATGGCCGTCTGGGCCGATCGCCGGCCGAAACGCCTCGACGCGGCCGTCCCGGAGCAGGAAGCCGCCCTGCACGTGGGTGTGGCCGAAGAAGGTGACCGGTGCCTTCGCCTCCCGCAGGTTCCTCGCCGCCCCATCGACCGTGAAGACGTATTCGTCCTCGTCGCCTGCCGCGCCATGCACGAAGACCATGTCGTCTTGGATCAGGGGACCGGCAGGCAGATCGTGCAGCCAGCGCAGATTCTCGCCTTCGAGCTGGTGGTGCGTCCATTCGAGCGCCGCGCGGGCGATGGGGTTGAAATCCTCGGCGTCCTCGATGCCCGCGCCGGCTTTGTCGTGGTTGCCCCGAATCGTTTGAATGCCCAGGCCCACTACTCGCTCGATCACTTCGTTCGGATCGGGCCCGTAGCCCACCACGTCGCCGAGGCAAACGGCGCGGTCCCAGCGGCCTGCCGCCGCGGCCAGCGCCGTCTCGAGGGCCGTCAGGTTGGCATGAATATCACTTAACAGCAGGCATCGCGGCATCGGGCGCCTCCCGGGTGGCCCATTATAAGCAACCTCCGCCTCCAGCCCTCAGCGAATCCACATGCAGTCGCCGTAGCTGTAAAAACGATACTGGGACCGGGTGGCGTGGCGATAGGCTTCGAGCAGCCATTCCCGGCCTGCAAACGCCGCGACGAGCACGAGCAGGCTCGATCGGGGAAGATGAAAATTGGTGAGCAACTGATCGACTACGCGAAAGTGATGGCCGGGGTAGATGTACAGTTCCGCCTCGGCTCGGCCCGCGCGCAACACTTCCGTTTCGGCGCCGCGCCCTTCCTCTCCTGACCGAGCCGCGCCTTTCAGCGCGGCATCCTCGAGCGCGCGCACCACCGTCGTACCGACTGCCAGAATTGGCCGGCCCGCTTGGCGCGCACGCCGCACCGCCGCTGCCGTCGCTTCCGGGATTTCGTAGCTCTCGCGGTGGATTCGGTGGTTTTCCACCTGTTCGGCGTGTATCGGCTGAAAGGTTCCCAAACCGATTTCGAGCGTCAACTCGGCCAGCTCGACTCCGCGCTCGCGCAGACGCTCGACCAGTCGGGGAGTGAAGTGGAGGCCGGCGGTGGGCGCAGCCGCCGCGGCCCCCACTCGAGCGAAAATGGTTTGGTAGCGTTCGCGGTCCGCCGGTTGATCCGCGCGGCGGAGGTAGGGAGGGAGGGGAACATGCCCGCGGCGCTCGATTGCCCGGGCGACGCCCCCCTTCGAGGAAAAGCGCAGCTCTCGCAATCCGTAGGCGCCCCGGCTCACAACTTCAGCTTCCAGGTCCTCCCCGAAACGTATGCGCTCCCCCACCCGCACTTTCCGCCCCGGCCGCACCAGCGCTTCCCACCGGTCCGCGTCGAGCCGGCGCAGGAGCAGGGCTTCGATGGGGGATTTCAGATACTCCCGGCGGCTCTCGCGGCCCGCGGACTCGGCCTTCACTCCTTCTCGCAGCCCCAGCAGCCGCGCCGGAATCACTCGTACGTTGTTCACCACCACCAACTCGTCGCCCCGCAGCCGGTCGGGCAGTTCGAGAAACCGGGCGTCTTCCCAGCACCGCCCCTCGCGGTCCAAAATCAGCATGAGCGAATCGTCCCGCTGGGCCAGCGGGACGTTGGCGATGCGCCCGGGGGGAAGTTCGTAATCGAAATCCTCGATGCGCAGAAATCACCCCTTTACTTCGTCGCTATTGGCAGGAGCCGGTATTTATGCTATGCCAAGCGAGGCTCCGGAGCGCCGCCGAACCGATCAGCAGACTCCGTCATTCTACCGATTGCATGACCTCAAATCGCGGAGGCTTCCCGTGGCCGAGCCCGAGGTTGTCATCCAGCAGCATGGCGCTGGCCGCCTGCTCGCTGGCCATCAGTGGGTCTATCGCAGCGACCTGCGCAGTTCCACCGCCCAAGCCGGAGATGTGGTTCGCGTCCTCGACGAGCGCAGACGTTTCCTCGGCCGGGCTTTCTACAGCGACAGGTCGGAGATCTGCTTGCGGGTGTTTACGCGCGAGGACGTGCCCGTCGACCGCGCGTTCCTGGCCGATCGCATCGCGCGCGCCGCGCGCTTGCGCCGGCCGATGACGGAAGGCGCGGGCGCGTACCGGCTCTTCTACGCCGAATCCGACCTGATTCCTTCCCTGATCGTCGATCGCTACGGCGACTACCTCGCTATCCAGACGCTCAGCCAGGCAACCGAGCGGCTCAAGCCGGAACTCCTCGAAATCCTCGTCGAGCAGTTCGCCCCGCGCGGCATTCTCGAACGCAACGATCCCAAGGTGCGCTTGCTCGAAGGCCTCGAGCAGAAAGTCTCGCTGCTCTACGGCGAGGTGCCGGCGGAAGTGATCGTGTGCGAGAACGGCCTCCGCCTCGCCTACGATCTCTACCACGGCCAGAAGACCGGCGGCTTCCTCGACCAGCGCCAGAACCGCGCGGCGGCCGCCCGCTACGCCCACGGCGAAGTGCTCGATTGCTTCGCCGGTACCGGCCCCTTCTCGCTCAGCGTCAGCCCGCGCGCCGAACACGTCGAGGCGGTCGATCTCTCCGGCGCGGCCTTGGCCGGCGCGCGCCACAATATCGAGCTGAATGGCGCCCAGAACATCTCCCTGCTCGAGGCCAACAGCTTCGACCTGCTTCGGCAATATGACGATGCGGGCCGGCAGTTCGATACCATCATCCTCGATCCCCCGGCCTTTGCGAAGAATAAGCGCAACATCTCGGCCGCCTGCCGGGGCTATCGCGAGATCAACCTGCGCAGCCTGCGCCTGCTGCGGCCGGAGGGTGTGCTCGTTACCTGCTCCTGCTCTCACCATATTTCCGAGGCGATGTTTGCCCAGATCGTGGCGGAGGCGGCGCTGGATGCGCGGCGGCAGGCGGTGGTATTGGAGCGGCGGACGCAGGCGAGCGACCATCCGATAGTGCTTACGATGCCAGAGACGTACTACTTGAAATGCTTTATTATCAGCGTATTATGATGACATCAACATAAACTTGACAACAATGCGCTAATGTTATATAGTTATGGCGAACTAACAATCAGGAGGTTCGCCTATGACTTCCACACCTACCCTTTCTCGCTGGGATCCTTTCCGCGAGCTGTCCAAGGTTCAGGACCAAGTTAACCGCTTCTTCGAGGACAGCTTCCTTCACCGGGCCGGGGACGGCTCTTTGAGCACCTGGGCGCCGGAGGTCGACATTCACGAGACACCGGATGCCCTCGTCCTCGAGGCCGATCTGGCCGGCATCGATGAGAAGGATCTCGACATCCGAGTGGAAAACAACCTGCTCACCATTCGTGGCGAGCGCAAATTCGAAAAGAAGGTCGACGAAGCGAGCTACCTGCGCGTCGAGCGCAGCTACGGCTCGTTTACCCGTAGCTTCTCGCTCCCGCACACCATCAACACCGACCACATCCAGGCCGAATATCGCCATGGGGTGCTCACGGTCCGGTTGCCCAAGCGCGAGGAGGCTAAACCGAAGCAAGTCAAAATCGACGTCAAATCATCCCCATAACGGGACGGCCGGAACGCCGGCCCGCCGGGCCAGCCCGGAAGTTTGCGGTAGCCGGCCCGGCTCAAGTTTTGAGAAAGAGAAACGGGGGGAAGCATGCTCCGCATGGACAAACTGACCGTCAAGGCGCAGGAGGCGCTTGGCCGCGCGCAGGAAATCGCCGCGGAGCGCAACCAGCAACAGGTCGAGCCGCTGCACCTGCTGGCCGCCTTGCTGGCGCAGGAGGAAGGGGTTGTCCCTCCCGTGCTCGCCAAGCTCGGGGTCCGGCCCGAAGGGGTTGCCGCCGAGGTCGAGCGCCAACTCGAGCGCCTGCCGAAGGTGAGCGGGGTGGCCCAGCAGTATCTGGGCCCCGCGGGCGAGGAGGTCCTAAAGAAAGCGTTTGACGAAGCCGCGGCCTTTCGCGATGAGTTCGTTTCCACCGAGCACCTGCTGCTCGCGATGGCCGGCCAGACGCGCGATCCCGCCGGCCAGATCCTGACGCGGCTGGGGGCTTCCCGCGAGGCGGTGCTTCAAGCGCTCGCTTCGATCCGCGGCAGCCATCGCGTCACCAGCCAGACGCCGGAATCCACTTACCGCGCGCTCGAGCAGTACGGCCGCAACCTCACCGACCAAGCCAGGCGGGGGAAGCTCGATCCGGTAATCGGCCGCGACGAAGAGATCCGCCGCGTGATGCAGATCCTCGCCCGCCGCACCAAGAACAATCCCGTTCTGATCGGCGAGCCGGGCGTCGGCAAGACCGCCATCGTGGAGGGGCTGGCGCAGCGCATCGTGGCGGGCGACGTTCCCGAAATTCTGAAGCCCAAGGAGATCGTTCAGCTCGACCTGGCCGCGCTGGTGGCGGGCACGAAGTACCGGGGCGAATTCGAAGACCGGCTCAAGGCCGTTTTGAAGGAGATCACCGAGTCGGAGGGCCGGCTGATCCTCTTCATCGACGAGTTGCACACGCTGGTGGGGGCCGGGGCGGCGGAAGGGGCGATCGACGCTTCGAACATGCTCAAACCCGCCCTCGCCCGCGGCGAGCTGCGCGCGATCGGCGCCACCACGCTCAATGAATATCGCAAGTACATCGAAAAGGACCCCGCGCTCGAGCGCCGGTTCCAACCGGTGCTGGTCGCCGAGCCTTCGGTGGAAGACGCGATCGCGATCCTGCGGGGGCTCCGCGAGCGGTACGAGGTGCATCACGGCGTGCGCATCAAGGATGCGGCGCTGGTGGCTGCCGCCACGCTCTCCCAGCGCTACATCGCCGATCGCTTCCTCCCCGACAAGGCGGTCGACCTCGTCGACGAAGCCGCCGCCGGACTCCGCATGGCCATCGATTCCATGCCGGTGGAAATCGACGAAATCGAGCGGCGAATCCTGCAACTCGAGATCGAGCGGCAGGCGCTGCTCAAGGAGTCCGACGCCCACTCCCGCGAGCGGCTGGGCCAGATCGATGCCCAACTCGCGGATCTGCGCGAGCGCTCGAGCGCCCTCAAGGCGCAGTGGGAGACGGAAAAGAAGGCGGTGGGCGACTTGCGCCGGCTCAAGGAACAGATCGAGCAGCTCAAGGCCGAGGAGCAGCGCCAGGAGCGGCTGGGAGAGCTGGCCCGCGTCGCGGAGATCCGTTACGGCAAGTTGGCGCAGGCCGAGCGCGAACTCAGGCAGGCGCAGGACCGCCTGGCCGAATTGCAGAAAGTCCGGCGCATGCTCAAGGAAGAGGTGGACGAGGAGGACATCGCCCGGGTGGTGAGCAAGTGGACCGGCATACCGGTCGGGCGCTTGCTGGAAGGCGAAGTCGAGAAGCTGGTCCACATGGAGGAGCGGCTGCGCCGGCGCGTCGTGGGCCAGGAAGACGCCCTCGCCCGCGTTTCGAGCGCTTTGCGCCGCAGCCGCGCCGGCCTCTCCGATCCCCAGCGCCCCATCGGCTCGTTCATTTTCCTCGGGCCCACGGGCGTCGGAAAAACCGAGCTGGCGCGCGCCCTCGCCGAGTTTCTGTTCGATGACGAGCGCGCCATGATCCGCTTCGACATGTCCGAGTACATGGAAAAGCATTCGGTGGCGCGGCTGATCGGAGCGCCGCCGGGCTACGTCGGCTACGAGGAGGGCGGTCAGCTCACCGAGCAGGTGCGCCGCCGGCCTTACGCCGTGGTCCTGTTCGACGAAATCGAGAAGGCGCATCCGGACGTCTTCAACATCCTGCTCCAGATTCTCGAGGATGGCCGGCTGACCGACGGCAAGGGCCGCGCAGTCAACTTCCATCATGCCGTCCTCATCCTGACCAGCAACGTCGGCTCGGCCGCCATCGGCGAGTGGGCCGGGCGCGACCCCGAGCGGGCCCGCGACCTTGCCCTCGAAGCGCTGCGCGCCACGTTCCGGCCCGAGTTCCTGAACCGTATCGACGACGTCGTGCTGTTCGATCCGCTGGGCCGGGAGCAGCTCGACCAGATCGTGGACCTGCAGATCGAGCGGCTGGCCCGCCGCCTCGCCGAGCGAGACATCGCCATCGAACTCGAGCCGGCGGCGCGCGAGCGGCTGGTGCGCGAAGGCTACGATCCTGCTTTCGGCGCGCGGCCGTTGCGGCGGGCGATTCAGCGGCTCGTGCTCGATCCGCTGGCCACCGAGGTGCTCGAAGGCCGCGTGCTGCCTGGCGAGCGCGTCCGGGTGAGCCTGGACGCGCCGAGCGGCCGGATGCGATTCGAGCGGGCGGAGGGGCGCAAGACCAGTGCGGCTTGACCCGGGAGTGGCGGGGTCGAAAGTCGCGATCGCGCCAGGGCAAAGGCGGGCGACCACAAGGGTCGCCCCTACGAACCGTCCTTCCCGGTGTGGCCGCCCGGGAGGCAGGCAAGTCGGCCCCGCTCCTGGGCCGGCGATGGCCAGACGTGGACATTACCGGCCAGGGGGAAGATTTGACCCTGCCTCCGGGCCGCGCCTAGACTAAACTGGAACGGGTTCTAAACGAGGACAATCATGAGAACTTTTCGTACTGCATTCCTACTCACCGCTTTGAGTGTGCTCCTGGTCCTGATCGGGTCGGCTTTCGGGCGCGGAGGGGCGATCCTAGCGCTCGGCGCCGCCATTGTGATGAACGGCATCGCCTATTTCTATTCCGACAAGATCGCGCTGAAATCGAGCGGGGCCGTGCCGGTGACGCGCGAGCAGGCGCCCCGGCTTTACGAAGTGATGGAGCGGCTGTGCGGCAAGGCGAATCTGCCTATGCCCAAGCTGTACATGATTCCCACGGCCGCACCGAATGCCTTCGCCACCGGGCGCAATCCGCGCCACGCTTCGGTGGCCGTCACCCAAGGCCTGCTCGAAGTGATGAACGACGACGAGATGGAGGGCGTGATCGCGCACGAGCTGTCGCACGTGCGCAACTACGACATCCTCACTTCTTCGATCGCCGCCACCGTCGCCGGCGCCGTCACTTGGCTGGCCTACGTGGGGCGCTGGGGATTGATGTTCACAGGGTTCGGCGGGCGCGACAGGGAAGGCGAGGGCTTGGCCGCGCTACTCATGATGTTCGTGGCGCCCTTTGCCGCGATGCTGCTGCAACTCGGCATCTCCCGGCAGAGGGAATACCAAGCCGACGCTTCCGGAGCGAAGATGGTCGGCCATCCCTACGGCTTGATCAGCGCGCTGAAGAAGCTCGAAGCCTATAACCAGCGCATCCCCATGAACGTTGCGCCGACCACCTCCTCGCTCTTCATCGTGGCGCCGCTTTCAGCGCGCAAGGCCTTTGCGAATCTTTTCAGCACCCACCCGCCGCTCGAGAAGCGAATCGAAACGCTGCAGAACATGACCATCGTGCGCTAAAGGCAAGTGGCTAGTGGCTGGCTATAGCGCGGGGCGACGCGGGTCGCGATCTGCGCAGGCTTACAGGTAGCGCCGGGCTTCAGCCGGGCATGCCGCCCTCAAGGGCGGCGTTACATCGCGATCCGCCAGTCCGCATTTCTCGCGGGAAAGCCCTGCTGCCACTTGGCGCGCTGAGGCCGCTCGGACTGAGAGGCTAAGACCCTAAGACCGCGGGCGAGTTGCCCGCCCCCGGCGGCCTCGGACAAAGTCACGGACGCCCGCGCACACGGCGCCGGCCGCCCTCGGTACTCTGGGAAACAAAGGGGGCAGGGAAAGCTTCCCTGCCCCCGTGGCTCTCTTGAGTTGTCGGCCGGTTAGAACTGCAGCATCAGCGCGAGCTGAATCTGCCGCGACGACCCGAAGTCGCCGACGCCAAAGCGCGTGCTCTGAATCTTGTTGAAATTGGCGCTATCGATCGTCAGGCTGGGATCGCCGAAGTTCGGATGGTTGAACACGTCAAACGCTTCGGCGCGGAATTGGAGGTTGATTCGCTCCGTCAACTCCGTGTTCTTGATGATGGAGAAGTCCGTGTTAACGAAGTTGGGTCCGATGACCGTGTTACGTCCGGCGGTGCCAGGCGAGCACTTTAAGGTTGCAGAGTTGCATGGCGAGCTAAGCACCGACGGATTGGCAATCCAGGCGTTCGGATCGCCCGAAATAGAGAGGGATCCGCTGGAGTTTACCCGCAGAGTTTCTCCAGGGAAGGGGTGGTAGGCGCTGGGAACGGAATAGAAAGCCGTCAGCGGGTTACCACTCTGCGCCTGGGTGATCAGGCCGAATTCCCATCCGCTAACCGCCCGACTGCCCTTGAACGGCAGCAGGTAGAAACCGCTCAGCACGAACCGCTGCGTGGCGTTGAAATCCGACGGGCCGTATTCGCCCAGGAGGTTGTAAGTGTCTTGCGGGAGGTTATTGGGAACGTCGAGCGAGCTATAGTCGTTCGACCGGGAGAGGGTGTAGGAGGCGGATAATTCGAGCCCATGCGAAGTGCGCTTCCTGACCGTCGCCCAGAAGGCGTTGTAATTCGAGTTGCCGTTGCTGTTGTAGTCGAGTATCTCGCTGAAATTGGGGTACGGGCTGTTGGCGCTCGTTCCGTAAATGCCGCCGGTGACCGGGGGCTGGTTCAGGTTGATCAGCTGCTGCTCGTGCGTTCCCTTAATTCCAACGTAGGACAGCTCGATCCCGAGCGTGGGCGTCAGTGCGCGCTCGATCGAGAGGTTCCAGTCCTGCGCGTAGGCGTCGTGGAAGTTGGGATCGATGGTGTTGGGAGAAACCAACCTGGGATTCACTGGCGGGGCTTCCAGAGAGATGTTCCCACTGGCCGCCAGCGGCGTGGCGAAGGGAGGATTCCCCGACAGGGCGGAAACGATGTTGGTGACCGGCTGCTGGGTCAGGATGGCGTAGCCGCCGCGCACCGAAGTCTTGCCGTCGCCCCACGGATCCCACGCAAAGCCAATCCGCGGCTGGATATTCTTGTCGCTTGTCGGGTAGGCCTGGCTGACGGGCGCCATGGCGTCGGTGGTGGGATTGAAGAGCGAAAGGTGATTATTCGCTTCGTTCGGCGTGCCGTTCCAGTCGTAGCGCAAGCCGATTTCGAGCGTGAGGTTCGGCCTCAACTTGTACGTATCCTGGAGGAAGATGGCCCAGGCGGGTTCGAGGATCTTATCGTTGCTGTTTCCCTGGGTCGCTGCATAGCTGACCGCCCGGTCGTTCAGGAAGCTGGCGAGACCGGTATAGAAAAAGTCGCCCAAGTTCTCCCCGATGTTGTTGTTGTAGAACCGCATCACATCCACGCCCATCGCCAGGTTGTGGTTTCCCTTGAGCCAATCCAGCGTGTCGCTGAAATCCACGGTGGTATCGCCGCGCCCCTGCGGCTCTCCCGGCGGATCACCGAATTCCGGCCCGCCGCTGATGATGATGAGCGGAAAGCCCGTGGTGGGCACACCCGCAGGCTCGCCGATACCCAAGGAAGACCAGCTCTCCGCGGCACTCGGCAAGAACGTGATGTGGAGGCGGTTGAAGCCGAGCCGGGCTTCATTGGTGATATTCGGGCTGAAGACGTGCACTTCATTCAGCGTCATGAGCTGGCGGCGGGCGTCGCGCACGTCGCCGAAATTCGGGACGTTGGCCGCGGAGGTGGGCTCGAACCGGTGGTCCTGCTCGATGATGTAGTAGCCGTGCAGCCGGTCGCTGGGGTTGAAAACGTAGCTGAGGTCGCCAGCGCCTTGATCCACATTCACCTGCACGCTGGTCGAGCCGAAGAAAGGCACCAGGGTGTTGGCCGTGCCGGGAACCTGAGGGAGCAACTTCAGCAGGTTATTGACTGCGGTGCTCGACGAGGTTGTCCCTTGCGCCGGGACGAGCGTGCTCAAAGCCGCCGCGTCGCGCTGCCGCTGTCCCTCATAACTGAGGAAGAAGAACGCCTTGTTCTTCACGATCGGGCCGCCGCCATCGGCGCCGAAATCATTTCGAATCAGCGGGATTTGGTGCTTTGGCTTCGGATTGAAATAGTTGCGGGCGTCGAAGAAGCTGTTCCGCGCGAAATCGAACGCCTCGCCGTGGAACTGGTTCGTGCCCGAGCGGGTAGCGATGTTGACGATCGCCCCGGACATCCTCCCGTATTGGGCGGGAAAATTCGAGTTGTCGATCTTGAATTCGGAGACGGTGTCGACAGACGGCTGGAAGGTGATCTGGTTTTGTACGCCGTCGTTGAGGTTGATGCCGTTGATCATCCAGTTGGTGGTGTTTTCCCGCTGGCCGGCGGTGTCGATGGCGAACATCCCCAGCCCCTGCAACGGGTATACGAGGAACCCGTTCTGGGGCGGCGTTACCGTGCCCGCCACCAACAGGCCCAGGTCCACGAAGTGCCGGCCATTGAGCGGAATCTGCTGCACCGTTTTCTGGTCAATCACCTGCCCCATCGTCGCGCTTGTGGTGTTGACCAGGGGCGCCCCTCCCGTGACCACCACTTCCTGGGAGACCTCGCCGACTTTCAACGGGACGTTTTCCTGAACGGTGCTGGCGACGTCCAGCTTGATTTCTTTCACAATGAACTTCTGGAACCCGGAAGCCGTGACGGTGACCTGATACAAGCCGGGAAGCAGGCCGGTCACGAGGTAGCTGCCCGTCGAATCCGTTTGGGTGTTGAACTCGACTCCCGTCTGCTCGTTCTGAACCAACACCTTGGCCTTCGGCACCGCTCCGCCGCTCGGGTCCGTCACCGTGCCCTGAAGCGTGGCCGTCGATTGCGCGAGCGCAGCCGTTGCGAACGCCAGGAATAGAGCGGCGACCGCGACCAGCCTCGCCCCCAACTTGAAGCTGAAAAAAGGTGCGAAGTTACGCCCCCACCAATTTCGCATCTGCCCTCCTCAGATTTTCCCGAGCGAGGGGTGGGAGCGCACGAGCACACGAATACCCAAGCGCGATTTCCCGCCGCCACGCACAGGATCAGATAAACAAACTAGGAGGGAAACGGGTTGGGCTGCCCCGCGAGAGCAGACAAGTCTGCACCCCAAGTATTGCTATAAACCAACACGACCCCCCACGCCCGAATGAACAATGCTTTCTTACCATTCATCCCCCTACCTGTCAACAAATAAAAGGCTTAAGGGGCAGGCGAGGTTATTCCGATGGGGCGTAGTACCCGTCGCGAGTGAGCACGCGGTACTGCTTGTTGGTGGATTCGACTTTGATTTTGCGGTAGCTGCCGTCGCGCGCCGCGTTGGTGGGATAGTAGCCGATGACGTATTGGCCGCGCAGCTCCCCGGAAAGCGTGGCGAAAGCCTTCTGCAAGTCTTTCCCGCTCGAAACGCGCAGTACGCGACCGCCGGTTTCCCGGGCCATGCGCTCGGCGACGCTCCCGCCACGGTAGTCGCCGAAGCCGTAGAACCCGCGGTCTACGGTCAGGAGAACCTCGATCACGGTGTCGGCGCGCTGCGCGGCTTCGATGGCGTCGTCCATCGTTTCCTGGCTCCCGTAATCCTGGGCATCGGTTAGGGCGACGATCGCTTTCCGCCCCGCCTGCCCGGCAAGCTTCTCGTGACAGGCCAAGTAGACGGCGTCGTAGAAATCGGTTCCGATGATCTTCCCATTCGTCGGGAATGGCCCGTTCGAGACGAGTGGAGGCGGTCCCGCGGCATTGATTTTGGCGCCATCGATGGCCTGGTCGAGGATGCTGCCCGTATTGGTGAAATCAGCGAGCAGATTGACGTCCAGATCGAACGAGATGACCAAGGCCAGATCTTTGGGCGTAAGGATTTGCTGGAGGAATTCCTTCGCCGTCTCCTGCTCCGCCCCCAAGATGTTTTGCTGGCTGCCGCTGGTGTCGATGAGCATGGCCAGCGTCAGCGGCAGGTTCATCTCTTTGGAGAAATAGGCGATTTTTTGCGGCTGCCCGTCTTCGAAGACCTGAAGATCGCTTTGGGTCAGGTTCGGTACAAGCCTGCCGTGCTTGTCGCGCACGGTCGCGTATAGGTGGACCATCTCCACCTGAACTTGGACCGGCTTCTGCGCCTGGGGTAAGGACTTCTGTTGGCCAAACAGCGCAGTCCCCGCGACCAGAGCCGATAAGACTAATCCGCAGGCGGCCCGAACGCAGTGAAAACCAGCTTTCTCGATGGGAAACTCCCCCCTCCGACCCGTTCCATAGTCCAAGATGCTTCCCCGAGGCGGCGAGATGCCTCGCCGTCGGGGGCCTGGGCCACCGGGTGGCACAGCCAATCCTGGCTGTGCGCCTCTCGCCCGGGCGCTGGACTAAAGACCGCACAGGAATGCCTGTGCTACCCGCCCGTAGCAGAGGCTTTAGAGTCTGTGCGGCAACCGGCGGATGCAGCCCTCAGCGGCTAAAGCCGCGTTGATGGGCAAGGACTCTCGGCACGGCTGATCCCGAAGCTTCGGGAGGTGCCCTTTCGTAAAACCTGGGTTGCCACACAGATTCTGAAGCCTGGCCTAGGAATCCCGGGCGGGCTCGGGCACGGGCGCAGGCCGCCTGCGGGCCGGGCTTGCCAAGGCCAGGGGAACGAGCTGCTCGTGGGCGGGGCAAATCGGCTGGAAATCGCAGTACCGGCAAAGGTAGCCAGGCCGCGCGGGGAACTCGCCGGCGCGAATCCCCGCGGCGACTTCGAGCACGGTTTGCCGGGCGTCCTGGATCTCGGCGTCGTTGCGGGTCGTCTCGGCGAGCGTATCGGCCTTCAGGTACCAAAGCACCAGCCGCTCCGGCTGGAGTTCGAGCGCCTCGCGCGCCGCCAAAGCATACAAGCTGAGTTGGAGGTCGTTGTCGACATCCTTCTGCTTCTTGGGCGCGCCCGTTTTGTAGTCCACCACCTCGACTCGGCCGTTCCCCAGCCGGTTCACCTGATCGATTCGGCCGGCGAGCACCACATCGGCTTCCAGGGGCACCGCGAAGCGCTTCTCCTGGAACTGCACGTTTGGCCGGAGGGCGAAGTAGCGGGTGTGGAACGCTCGTAGCTGCTCCCGGCCGGCTTTGCGATATTCCTCCTCCTGGTAGTCGTCGGCGTACCTGCCGGCGGGCCATTCCCGGTCGTAGATGGCTTCGAGTTCCTCGACCGGCATGGGCAGGCCCTTACGCAGGCCGGCGACGAACTGCTGGATCGTCACGTGCATCAGGTTGCCAAACGTCATGGCGGCTTTCGGCGCCCCGCGCAGGCCCCAGCCCCTATCGAGCAGGTACTGCAACGGGCAGCTCAGATAGGTATCCACCGACGATGGCGAAAGCTCGAGTGGCGCGGGCACGGGAGGCCGATAGGCGCCGGTCCAAACCGCCACGCGCGACCACGCCCGCGCTTCTTGCCGTGCGGGATCGATCAGCGCGGGGGAGGCGGGGTCGGCAGGGAAGCTGGCGACTGCGAGCGGCTCGGGAGGCGGCTCGGCCTTGGGCTCGAGGCGCTCGACGTCGCGCGCAGCGATTTGGGGCTCGCTGAGGAAATCGTCGAGGAAGGGCGAAGGCTTCGTCTTGGCGTTCACCACGGTGGTGAGCGTCAACTGGCGCCGGGCGCGGGTAACGGCGACGTAAAAGAGCCGCCGCTCTTCTTGAATCCGGAAATCGCCTTGCGGGCGCGCTTCCTTCATCAGCTCCGCGGGGAATTCGAAAAGCGGGCGGCGGTTGTCGGGCGGGAAGGCGCGGCGCGAGAGCCTCAGGACGAACACGCGATCGAATTCCAGACCCTTGGCGCCATGCACGGTCATGAGCTGGACCGCGTTTTCCGCCTCGACTTCCCCGAGAGGTATCTGTCCGCCTGCCTCGAAAAAATACCCGAGGTATTCCAGGAAATCCGCGAGGCTCGACGACTCGCTCTTCTTCCGCCATTCCCCAACGAACTCGAGGAACCGGTCGAGAACCTGCTGGTCGGCGCTCGAGGGCACGAGCTGGAGGCTGAGACCTTCGACCAGCGTCGCCAGCAAATCGGTGGCGGGCAGGCTGTAGGCCAATTGGCGCAAACTGCGAATCCACTGCGCGAGCTCGCGCCCGCGGGCGGGCTCCGCCGCCGGCAGATCGAGGGAAGCGGCCAGTTCGTCGAAGAGGCCGCGGCGGGCGTGCGCGGCGCGTTGCGCCAGCCGCACCAGGTCCTCAGCCGTAAACCGCCAATAGGGCGCCGCGGCCACGCGGGCGAAGGCGATGTCGTCCGCGGGATTGCCGACCAGGCGCAGGTAGGCGACGAGATCGCGCACCAGCGTGCTCGAAACGATCGAGAGCTTGCGGATGACGAACGGAATGGCGCGGCGCGCCAGCTCGCGCACGAGCAGATTGCGATGGGTGTGCTGGCGAAAGAGCACCGCCATCCCGCCCCAGGCGTCGCCCGCCGCATGGCTCCGCTCGATCTCCTCCGCCACCCAATAGGCTTCCGCCTCCGGCGTGGCGAATTCCACCACGCGGATACGCTCGCCCTCGGGATTCGAAGTCCGCAAGCGTTTGTCGGGCAGAAACCGGTCCTTGTTCTGCGCGATCACCTCCCCGGCGACTCTCAGGATCCGCCGCGACGAGCGGTAGTTTTCCTCGAGGGCCAAATGGCCGCGCGGCCGGCCCGCGGGAACGAGGAAGTCGTCCGCGAATCGCTTGAAGCTGGCAAAGGAGGCGCCGCGGAAGCGGTAGATGGCTTGGTCGTCGTCGCCCACCACGAAACAGTTGCGATGCCGGCCCGAAAGCAGGCGCAGCAGCTCGATCTGAGCGACGTTGGTGTCTTGAAACTCGTCGACGAGGATGTAGCGGAACCGGTCCGAGAGCCGCGCGGCGAGGCCCGGGTCGAGTCGCAGCTTTCGCGCCGCTTCGAGAATCATCGAGCCGAACGCCACCTGCCGCTCGCCGCGCAGCAGCCGGTCGCTCGCGCGATAGGCGCGCGCGATCTCCTTTTGGCCAGCAAGCTCTTCTTCCCGCTCGGCGATGTCCTCGGGGGAGAGGCGTCCGCGCTCGGCTTCGAGCCGCGCGGCGAGCGCGGCCACGTAGCCGTCGTAATCGTCCGGCGTGACCAACTCGTCCTGGCAGCGGGAGAAAAAGTCGAGGAAAGCGTTCAGGAACTGGCCCGGCTCGTGGAGCTTGAGGTAGCGCTGGAGCTGGAGTTCGCGCAGGTTGCGCCGCAGCAGAATCCAATGATCGATGCCTTCGATGGGCACCAGATCGGGCTCGCGCGGCTTCAGCACCACGTTCAGGCAGAAGGAATGGAACGTGCCGAGCCAAACTTCGCTCCCGCGCTCGCCCGCCGCCGCGATCACGCGATGCTTCATTTCCGCCGCAGCTTTGTCGGTGAAGGTGAGCCCCAGGACGTTTTCGCCCGAGAGATCGGGATTGGCTTCGAGCAGGCGGCAGATGCGCTCGGTGATGACCCGCGTCTTGCCAGTTCCGGCGCCCGCGACGACCAGCAGCGGACCCGCGTCGTGCGCGACGGCTTCGAGCTGGCGCTCGTTCAAGCTCGTCGTCGTTCGCGTTCGCTCAGCCATCGCCGGAATGGGTACAGCGTGCCACAACCCCAGGCGCAAGAAAAGCGAAAAAGAACGGTGGGCTGCTCTGGCCGTAGCACGGCCACTCGACGCTGTGGGCCCTTCATCTCGCCCCGGCGTAGATACCGCACAGGGTCGAAAGCCCAGTCCCCAGGCGCAAGTACGGCGCCTGGGGCACCCAGACGGCTTTCATAAGGTTCCGCGGGCCAATGGCGCTAAGCCTGAGGCAAGAATGCCTGTGCTACCCGCGCCGAGTTCGCGCGCTTCTTGGTAGCCCGCTGCAGCGGGCCATTCCTGATGGCTGTGCGCTTCCCTTCGAGCCCCGCGATGAAACCGGGAGATAGCGGAGCGGGTTTTTCTGACTGGGTGTCTCACCTCACCTGCGCCGCGACCATGGCGAGGACGACGTCTGTACCACCCCGGTTAAGTACCACTGCCCTTCGTATTCCCGCACTTCACCCTTCTTTTCCAGCCGCTTCAGGGCCGCCCGCGCCTTCGCCTGGTCCCAGCCCAACTGTTCGGCAACTTGAAAATCGATCAGACCCACGCCGCTCTTTCCGCCAGCCCTTTCGAGCGCTTCGCGTACTTTCGCGCGATCGTGCTTTTGCTTATGCCTGAAAAAGCCGCGCACGATCTCTCCGGCCGCGTAGCCGCCGCCACCGCCCAGGATCCAATGCCACGAATGCCCGAAAGATGGGACCAAGGCCGCCTCCAGGAGCATTGCGCCTCCTGAGCTTCTAATACGAGCCGCAGCCCAAACGCAAGCCCCGGCCGCCAAAGGTGCTGGCCTAATTGCGTGTTGCTGAATCTGGCCTGTTGCGCCAGGACGCAGTTTCCGCAATAATTCCCGCGTGGCCCCGAAGCCCGAGTTTCCGACCGGCCGGTTTGGTTCTATCCTGATAGACCCTCCCTGGAGATTCTTCAACAAAACGGGCAAGGTGGCACCTGAGCACAGGCGGCTTCACCGTTACGACACGATGTCCTTCGAGGAGATCGCCGCGCTGCCCGTAGGTCAGATTGCCCTCCCGCGGAGCCACCTGTACCTCTGGTGCCCTAACGCCTTGCTTGCGGAGGGCCTGGAGATCATGAGGGCGTGGGGATTCACCTACAAGACGAACATCGTTTGGTTTAAGGTCCGCAAGGATGGCGGCCCGGACGGTCGCGGGGTGGGCTTCTATTTTCGCAACGTCACCGAGCTTCTTCTCTTCGGGATCAAGGGCAGGGTCCGCACGCTCGCGCCCGGGCGGCGGCAGGTAAACATCCTCATCAGCCGGAAAGAAGAACATTCGAAAAAACCGGACGCCGTTTATCGCCTCATCGAGCAGTGCAGCCCCGGCCCGTATTGCGAGCTTTTCGGCCGGCAGCGCGTGCCCGGATGGGTTCAGTGGGGAGATCAGATTGACAGCTACCGGCCGCCGCCCTACAAGGCATACGCCCGGCCTAAGAATGGGGATCGTAGCAGCGCATTCCCATTCCAATCAGGAGAAGAGGGCAGCCGCCAGCGCCGCCTCCGTCTACTTTAGGAATCAGTTTGTCCCAGTGCGTCGTGGAAGCCCCGTAGGACGCGCCCTTTCCGAGCTTGTCGAACAGGTCCTGCAGTTCGCTGAGGCGCGTGATGATGACGCCCACAGAGAGCACGCGGAGATCCTTGAGCAAGCGGAAATTATTGAGGTCCCTATCGTAAAACTCCGTCTTGTTGTTCCACTCGACTTCCAGTCCGACGCCGTTCTTGAAGTTGTCGATCTTGTGGGTGGGAATGGGAATCGGCTGCCCGTCCACCGTGATGCGAATGTCGAAGGATTTCTCGTGCCAGACCCGCTTGCGAAGGAATCCGTCAAGCGCCGCCGATATTGGCGACCTACCGCCGCCGGGTGTCAGGATGTGGCTTTTCCTCAGCGTGAAGCCCTGCAAGCAGTCAGCGATGTCGGCAAACTCATCGGGGAAGTCGGCCGCCAATATCGCGGAGGCGTGCCCGCGCTCTTCGATCAAGAACCTTTTGCGGATTTTGTCCGGTAGCTGCCGCAGCGCCATCGGGCGCGGATCTTATCACGCGGATGGGCCGTACTGCACCTTCAGCGGCCCTTGGGTAGCGCGCACCCGGCTGGCTCCTGATGGCTTCTCAGCGCCGCAGAAAACAGAAACGAATTCGGCAGGTTGGCGCGGCCTGCGCCTCAAGGGTTCAGAGCTCTTCCGCTTTTCGTTCGTTTGAGCGACGGGCCACGCAGGCAAGCGGGGGCTTCGCAAGCCGTTCTCATTACCGGGCTTGCTGTTTCGCCGGCGGATCGACCGCGCTCATCCCTCCGACGATTTGCCACACGCCATGTTTTTTGAGCCAGATGTGCGACAAGCGATAGGTGATGGTGGAGGCGGAGCCATTCGCTTCGCGGCGCGTGACGGTGACGCGGTAATAGGTAATCACGACGGGGCCGTGCTGTCTCACGCTCTCGCGCTGGAGTTTGTAGGCGACCACGTTGCCCAGGCCGGCGCCCGGGCCTCGCAGCACCGCCTCGAGGCTGGCTTTGCCGGCGGGATGGTCGGCTGAGATGGGCCAGCCCATGAAGCGCTCGCTCCACAGCGCGAGGTAATCCTTCACGTCGCGGGCCTTGACGTATCGCCAGTACGCCTCTTCTCCCGCCCAGACTTGCCCGGTCGCACTCGTCTTCTCGGCGGTGGCGCGCGGTTTCTGCCGCGCCAGTCCCGTGGACCCGGCGAGCGCCAAAGCAAGAATGGCGGCTCCCGTAGTTCCTGCCATGATCTTCTTCATCGACCCTTTCCGAGCGGTGGAGTCACGTCTGGAGACTGGAACCGTGCCCATTTGCAAGAACAGAGTTTCACGAAACATGAAGACTCATCAAACCAGGATTGCCATTTTGGCGTACTGGGCAGCCGCAGTATAAACCCCTTGGCGCGCCGGCAGCGACATTTGGGCCGTCGGGCCGCGCCCCGGTCCGCCGCGTGCAATTCAATGGGGACCAGCGGGCTCCGTACCGCGTTCGGCACGGAGCCCGTGTCCATGGAGGTGACTCAGTAAGTGGCCCCTTCGGGCACCCAGATGATGTCGATCCGGTTGCTGTCCTGGACGGCAGCGCCGGCCTCGGGCGTCCCTGTCCGCGTCTCGATGCGGTCCTCGGAAATACCCTTCGATACCAGGTACTTCTTCGCGTTTTCCGCACGATCGGCGGCGCGGCGCTCGGCCAGCCGTTGCGCTCGAGCGGTCTTGCCCGCCGAGGCGTAGCCAATGACGACGACATGCGCGCCGGTTTCGCTCTGGAGCCGCAGCGCGACGTTGTCGAGCACGCGCTTGCAGACGTTATCCACGCGCGTGCTGTTGCCCTTGAACAGGCACTGGTCGATCTTGCTCGCCTGCGGCTTGGGCGGCGGCGGCGCCTGGACGTTGACTTCCACGTTGCAATCGGCCGCTAGGCCCTTGCCGTTCTCGACGCGGCCGGTGACCGTGTAGGTACCCGGAGCGAGTCCGGTCGTATCCAACTCGACCGACGAGCCCGTGCCGACGATCGAGCCGCCCGTGGTCCGCCACGTGTAGTTGAGCGTAGTCCCGCTCTGATCCTGGACGGTGGCGGTGATCGCGTCGCGCGCGCCCGGCAACACCGAAGGCTGGGCGGCGGAGCAAGACATGGTCGGTGGCACCGGTTTTGGAGCAACGTCGATCGTTGTCGCTCCCGTCACCGTGCCGCCGGGGCCGGTCGCCGAAAAGTCGTAGGTTGTGGTTGCGAGCGGAGTCACTTCTCTGGTCCCGCTGGTTGGAACCGAGCCGATACCGGAGATATTGGCCTCGACGGTATCCGTCGAATTCCAATTCAGCGTGGTGGATTCCCCGTACTCCAGGTGCGATTTGCTGGCGGAGATGCTGCCAGTTGGTTTCGCCACAGCGACCGTAGCGCTGGCGATGCCAACCGTGAAGCGGGGAATCTCCCGGTCGCCGAACTTCTTCGTGCCACGGGGCCAGGGCGTCGTGCGCTGGGCACCGTTCTTGTTCAGGTCGATGATAACTCGCTCGTCGGCCTTAACGGTGACCGGGCCGCCCCATATCACATTCCCGTTGCGGGTGACGGTCACCGGATAGGTGCCCGGAGGAACCAGCAGTTCCTGCTTCCACAAAATGTCGTTATCAAACTCGTCGACGTGGCCGACGAAATAGTCGGGCGTCTTCCCGTTAAGGAGCACCGCCGCCCGGGGATGGCCCTCGAGCTGGATGCGGCCCCAGGGACCACGGACCGGTCCGCCCGAGGTAGTGAGGGTAGCGTCAAGGGCGGTGGTCTTGTTGGCGGTGATGGTCACCTTGTCGGTGAACATCTTGTAGCCGTAATTGGCAACGGTAACGCTATGCTCGCCCGGAGCCAGCTCGACAGCTCGGCTGCCGTCGCCGATAGCGTTGCCATCGACAAAGACATAGGCTTGTTTGGGAACGACGTGGACTTTGAGCTTTCCCTGCTGCGCGTAGGAAGCGGTGCTCATTGCCAGCAGGAAGATCGTGAACGGCAAGGACTTTGAGAATCGGGACAAGCGCATGATTGGACCCCCCTCTCAACCGGAATTTCCATTACTGGCTTTCCGGTCAGCTCGCAGCATATGTCCCTCCGCTCACCAAGGCAACGGCCTTTCGCGTTTTTCCCTCTCAGCCGGGAATTCCTCTTACGCGTCCCTAACCGCCATCCCTTTTGGTCTTTGACCCTCGCGAAAATCCGGGCCTATACTGGCGGCGACGGGCACCGGCGCGGAGGAGAACTATGGACACTTCGGTGATTGTGAGCGCGGTGCGTACTCCCGTGGGCAAGTTCCTCGGCGGGCTCTCACCGCTTTCGGCAACGCAGATGGGCGCCATCGCCGTGCGTGCGGCGGTCGAGCGCGCGGGAATCGATCCGAACCTCGTGGATGAAATCATCATGGGCAACGTGTTGTCGGCCGGGCTGGGCCAGAATCCGGCACGGCAAGCGGGACTTGGCGGCGGGTTGAACAACCGCGTCGCGGCCATGACGATCAACAAAGTTTGCGGTTCCGGCTTGAAATCGGTTGCTCTGGCCGATCAGGCGATTCGGCTCGGGGAAGCGGAAGTGGAAGTCGCGGGCGGCATGGAATCGATGTCCAACGCGCCGTACCTGCTGACCTCGGCGCGCACCGGGTATCGGCTTGGCCACGGCCAAGCATTCGATTCGATGATTTGCGACGGGTTGTGGGACGCCTACGAAAACTACCACATGGGCATCACCGCGGAACTCGTCGCCGAAAAATACGGGATATCGCGCGGGGAGCAGGACAGCTTCGCGCTCGAAAGCCATCAGCGCGCCGTGCGCGCAAGCCAATCCTGCTTTTTCGAGTCGCAGATCGTCCCCGTGGAAATTCCGGGGAAAAAGGGCGAGAAGATTCTGGTCGCGAAAGACGAATCTCCCCGCCCGGACTCCTCGCTCGAAGCGCTGGCCAAGCTCAAGCCGGTCTTTAAGCCCAACGGCACCGTAACGGCGGGCAACGCCCCGGGAACGAACGATGGCGCCGCCGCACTCGTTCTCACCAGCGAAGCGAATGCGGCCCGGCTGGGCAAAACGCCGATGGCGCGCGTCGTCGCCCAGGCGACCAGCGGGGTCGAGCCGAAATGGGTGATGATGGCGCCGGTGGAAGCCGTCGAAAAGCTGCTGAAGAAGATCGGCTGGGACCGCGACCGCGACGTCGATCTTATCGAGCTCAACGAAGCCTTTGCCGTACAGGCGCTGGCGGTGATGCGCGAGCTTCGACTCGATCCCGCCAAAGTCAATGTGAATGGCGGGGCGGTGGCGCTCGGCCATCCCATCGGGGCTTCGGGCGCGCGAATCCTGGTCACGTTGCTGCACGAGATGCAGCGGCGAAACGTGAAGCGCGGCATCGCCGCGCTGTGCCTCGGCGGCGGCAACGCCGTCGCCCTCGCGGTGGAACGCTGAGGCCCATGTTCTGTCCCAACTGCGGAGTCGAGTACAGACCGGGATTCACGCGCTGCAACGATTGCGAAGTGGATCTGGTGCATGAGCTGCCCTCGGGCGAGCGAGGGGCGGAATCAGAGGCGGAGGGCTCCTCGGAAGCTTCGCTCGAGCTGCTCTGGCGAGGCACGCAAGGCGGCGTCTACAACGTGATCGCGGGCGCGCTGGAGGATGCCGGCCTGCATTACAACCGCGAAACGCTGGATGCCCGGCTGACCTTCAGCTCCGGTTACGCTCCCCTGGAGATCTGGGTGCCCGCGGCGGAACTCAACGCCGCCCGCGCCGTGCTCGAGGATACACTCACCCAAATCGCTCAGCCTATTCCCGTCGCCGCTGCGCCTCTCACGGCCGGCGAGGAGAACGAATCGTTCGGCGAAATGCCTGCCGGCGTGCAGGATCCTTATCCCGAAGACGCGACGGCGGAAGTGTGGACGGGGAAGGACAGCACTCTGGCCGAGTTCCTGAAATCCGCTCTGGCGACGAATGGGATCGGCTGCTCGATCGACGCCGCGAATCCCGCCGCCATCTCCCTGCGCGTGCTTCCCGAAGACGGGCCCGGCGCCCGCGAAATCGTTCGCCAAGTCGTCGACGGCGTCGCTCCCGAATAGCCGCAGATTGCCGTTGGGGGCTGGCAGGCGGCAGCCATGGCGGGCCGGTGGATCGCCGCTACCGGCGCCGCTCCCGATTGTGGATAATTCTTTCCGGCAAATCGGGAGGGACAGCCACATGCCCAAAAAAATCGGCCGTAGGGAAGCGCTGAAAACGATGGGAGCGGCTTGCGCCGCGGGATTGCTGCCCGGAAGGCTCCTCTTCGCATCCGCCGGGCCGGCCGTCGCGGGGCAAAGCACGGAAATTCAGATCCGCACGGTGAGCCCGCACACCTTCCGTCTGAGCATCTTGCCGGTTGCCGGCGGCCGAGCCGCGGCGATCCCCAACGATGGCTCGCTTGTCCGGGAGTCGTGGCCCGGTCGGGCGACGGTGCTCGGCGGCGAGTTCCGCCCGCAAACCATACGCGCGGGGAACCTGCGCGTGAAAATCGAGCCGGCTCCCCTGACTTTCCGCGTGGAAACGGCGGCGGGCGAACTGGTGCAGCAGCTCGGCGTCGACCCCGCCGCGGGCGTCGTGACCTTCGCCACGGGCGATGCGCCGCTCTTGGGATTCGGCGAAGGCGGGCAGCAATTCGATCGGCGCGGTTCGAGCGATTCCATGCGCCACGGCGAGGGCGTTTACAATTTGGCCACGCGCGGCGCTCGCGTCCCCATCCCCTGGATCATCGGCACCGCCGGCTGGGCCATCTTCTTCCATCAGCCCTACGGCACATTCGATTTCACGGGGCCGGAAAGCAAGTTTCTGCTTCCGGCGGAATCGCCGTTCCCGCTCGACCTGTTCTTCGTGGGCGCTCGCGAGCCTGCCATCATCATGGCCGAATACGCGCGGCTCACCGGCCATGCCGAGCTGCCGCCGCTGTGGAGCCTCGGGTACCAGCAGTCGCATCGCACGCTGGCCAGCCGGGAGGAGATTCTGGCCGAAGCGGACACGTTCCGCGCCAAGAAACTCCCTTGCGACGCGCTCATCTATCTCGGCACGGGCTTCTGCCCTTCCGGGTGGAATACGGCCAACGGCTCGTTCGATTGGAACTCGCGCGTATTTCCCGATCCCAAAGCGATCCTCGACCAGTTCCACGAGAAGCATTTCCACGTCGCGCTCCACGTGGTCATCCTCGAGCGCCGGCTTACCGGCACCGTTTACGATCCCTGCGATCCCGCCCGCTCCGACGACCAGCGCGCCGGTTGCTATTGGGACGAGCATCGCCGCGACTTCGCGATGGGCGTGGACGGCTGGTGGCCGGACGAGGGCGACGCGCTCGACATTCCGTCGCGCCTGAACCGCTGCCGCTTCTACTGGGAAGGGCCGCAGAAGGACCGACCCAACGCGCGCCCCTACGCGCTGATCCGCAACGGCTACGCCGGGATGCAGCGCTACGCCTCGTTCCTTTGGTCCGGCGACACGCTCTCGACCTGGAAAACCCTCCAGGTGCAAGTAGCCAACGGCATCAATACCGCGCTCACCGGGATCCCCTATTGGGGCACGGACATTGGCGGGTTCGTTCCCAGTCAGGAGTTCACCGCCGAACTCTACCTCCGGTGGTTCCAATACGGCGCCTTCTGCACGCTCTTCCGCTGCCACGGCCGCACGTGGAAGCTGCGGCTGCCTTGGGGATGGGACATGGGGACGCCCGGTCCGGTCGAGTCGAGGTACGTTCCGCCCGACAGCGAATTGCACAACGCGCAGGTCGAGCCCATTTGCCAAAAGTATCTGAACCTGCGCTACCGCCTGCTGCCGTATCTCTACAGCGCGGTGCGCGAGTGCTCCCAAACCGGCATGCCGGTGATGCGCTCGCTCTGGCTGCATTACCCGGACGATCCAGCCGCCGTGGCCCGCGACGACGAGTACCTTTGGGGGCGCGACATTCTCGTTGCCCCGGTCTTCGAAAAGGGCGCGAAGTCCCGCCGCCTCTATCTCCCCCGCGGCACCTGGCACGATTTCTGGACCGGGGAGCGGCAGGAGGGCGGGCGCGAAATCACGCGGGACGTCGACCTCGAAACGATTCCGCTTTACGTTCGCGCGGGCGCGATTGTTCCGCTTGGCCCCGTCAAGCAGTACGTCGCCGAGAAAGTCGAGGGCCCGCTCTCGCTCGAAATTTATCCCGGCGCCGATGGCTCGTTCGTTCTCTACGAGGACGATGGCGAAACGTTCGGCTTCCGCCGCGGCGAGTGGATGGGGATTGAAATGCGCTGGGACGACGCCCGTCGCCGGCTGCGCCTCTCGCTCGAAAAGGGCTCGCGCGTGCTTCCGCCCCTGCGCCGCCCCATCGAAATCCATCTCGAACGGGAGACGCGGCGGGTCAGCTTCTCCGGCCACCCGCTCGAGGTGGCCTTCTGAATCGCCGCGAGGAGGGACGATGAAACTCGACGAAATCAAGACCGTTGGCGTGGTCGGCGCGGGCACGATGGGTAACGGCATCGCACACGTCTTCGCCCGCGCGGGTTACCGGGTGTTTTTGAGCGACGTCGATCGGAGCATCCTCGATCGCGCTCCCGCCACGATCGACAAGAACCTCGATAGGGAAATCAAGCGGGGCAAACTGGCCGCGGCGGAGAAGCCCGCCGTGCTCGACCGCCTCCGTCTCGCCACCAGCCTCGCCGAACTCGCCGCCGAAGCCCAGTTCGTGGTCGAGGCCGTTCCCGAGCGGCCGGAACTGAAAAAGTCCATCCTCGCCGAGCTGGGCCGGCAGATGCCCGAACCCGCGTTTCTCGCCACCAACACCTCTTCCATCTCCATCACCGCACTCGCGGCCGCCTCCGGCCGCCCGGAACGCTTCGCGGGGATGCACTTCATGAATCCCGTGCCGGTGATGACGCTGGTCGAAGTGGTACGCGGGCTCGAAACCAGCGAGGAAACCTATGCCCTCGTCCTGGCGCTGTGCGAGCGGCTCGGCAAGAAGCCGGTCGCGGTGCGCGATGCACCGGGCTTCGTCTCGAATCGCGTTCTCCTGCCGATGATCAACGAGGCGGTCTACGCGGTGCTCGAAGGGGTCGCCACGGTCGAAGCCGTCGATCAGGTGATGAAGCTCGGCATGAGCCATCCGATCGGCCCGCTGGAGTTGGGGGACTTGATTGGGCTCGATGTTTGCCTGGACATCCTGGAGGTGCTTCAGCGCGATTTGGGCGATTCCAAATACCGCCCGTGCCCGCTGCTGCGCCGAATGGTGGCCGCCGGCTGGCTGGGCCGCAAGAGCGGCCGCGGATTTTACGTCTACGAGCCCACGGGAGCGGCGGCCGATCCCGCGCTCGCCGCCGGCGCGAGTTATTAGAAGCTATTTCAAAACCTCCCGCCGGGCCCCTTCAGGGGCTAAAGCCGCTGTTTTTCGGCCGCTTTTTGTCGGAGCTGAAGCTCCGACCCCCGAAGGCGGACGTTTTGAAATAGCTTCCAGCATCCCCGAATGCAACGCGGGGACGGCATGGATTTGAAATTTGAGATTTCAGAGGGCTAACAGAAGCCGGCGCCGCTCTGCTCGATGAGCTTTGCCACGAGGGCGGTCCAGCCGGTCTGATGGCTGGCGCCGAGCCCCTCGCCGGTCTCCCCGTGGAAATATTCGTGGAATTCGATGAGGTCGCGCCAGGCGGGATCCTCCTGAAATTTCCGGCGCGCGCCATCGAGCGGGCGGCCCTGGCCCGATCGCAGGAAGATGCGGATCAGGCTGCGGGAGAGGTGCTGCGCCACCTCCCACAAGTTGCGCAGCTGGCCGGAGCCGGTGGGGCATTCCACCCGGAAATCGTCGCCATAGTAGAAATGGAATCTCTGGAGCGCTTCGATCAGGAGGAAGTTCAAGGGGAACCAGACGGGGCCGCGCCAGTTGGAATTGCCGCCAAAGAGGTCCGTCGTCGATTCGCCGGGTTCGTAATCGACGCTGTAGGTCTGGCCATCGATTTCGAGCTGGCAGGGATGATCGCGGTGGTAGCGGGAGAGCGAACGAACGCCGTAGGGCGAGAGAAACTCCTGGGGATCGAGCATGTAGCGAAGCAGGCGTCTCAGGCGATCCTGGTTGGCGACCGAGAGCAGGTAACGCGGGCCGCGCGGGGTTTCGCGGGTCATGGTGACGAGGTTGGGGATTTCGGGGTGGTGTTCGAGGAACCAGCGCGCGCGGCGGGCGAAGGCGGGAAACGTCTCGAGGTCCTCCGGCTCGATGGTTTCCGCGGCAAACAAGGGAATCAATCCGGTGATGGCGCGCGAGCAGACGGGGATGTGGCGGCCGTCGGCCAACCGCAGCACGTTGTAGTAGAAGCCATCGGCGTCGTTCCAGAGGCCGCGGCCCCGGCCGCCGATATCGTTCATGGCGGCGGCGATCCAGACGAAATGTTCGAAGAACTTGCTGGCAACGTCTTCGTAGGCGGGATCGCGCCGGCCCAGCTCCATGGCTATCGCCATCATGTTCAGGCAGAACATGGCCATCCAGCTGGTGCCGTCGGACTTTTCCATCTTTCCACCTCCCGGCAGCGGGAGGGAGCGGTCGAACAGGCCGATATTGTCGAGGCCAAGGAAGCCGCCTTGGAACAGGTTCATCCCTTCGGGGTCGATGCGATTCACCCACCAGGTGAAATTCAGGAGCAGCTTGTGGAAGACGCGTTCGAGGAAGACGGGATCGCCGCGGCCGCGGATGCGCTGCTCGATCTTGTAGACGCGCCAGGCAGCCCAGGCGTGGACGGGCGGATTGACGTTGTCGAAATTCCACTCGTAGGCCGGGAGCTGGCCGTTCGGATGGAGATACCATTCGCGGAGAAGGAGAACGAGTTGGTCCTTGGCGTAATCGGGATCGATGAGCGCCAAGGCCACCGCGTGGAAGGCCAGGTCCCAGGACGCATACCACGGGTATTCCCACTTGTCGGGCATGGAGAGCACATCGGAATTGTAGAGATGGGTCCAAGCGTGGTTGCGGCCCGAGAGCCGCTCGGAGGGCGGGGGCGGACCGACGGGATCGCCCTCGAGCCAGGCGCGGACCTCGTAATTGTAGAACTGCTTGGACCACAGGAGCCCGGCGAAAGCCTGCCGCTGAATGTTGCGGGCGTCGTCGCCGCAATGTTGGGGCACGCGTTTGGCGAAGAACTCCGCTGCTTCCGCCTGGCGTTGGCTGAAGACGGCTGCGGAATCGGCGCCCACGCCGCCACCTGCGCCATCGCTGAGGCGCAGATACCACTGGAAGCTCGCTCCCGGCTCGAGCGGGACTTTCCGGTAGGCGGCCGCCTTCGTGCCCGCCGGTTCCGGATTCACGGCTTCGCTGCGGCCCGAGACCGCGAAGTCGTGGAAGGCATCCTTCACGAACCTCGCGCGGTTGGCCACGCCCCATAGCCGCTCGAAATTCGTTTCGTTTTCGGTGAAGAGCAATTCGCACGGGCCCTCCGCGGCGAGCCAGCGGCGGCCGTAGGCCTCGTGCTCGATCCGGATACGGCGCGCGGAAGTGGGGGAAGGGGAAACGTCTTCGGCGGCGAGCGAAGGACGGACGGCGTTGGGGAACCAAGACCACGTGTTGCGGAACCAGATCGTGGGAAGCAGGTGCAGGCCGGCGGGCTCCGGACCGCGGTTGGTGGCGGTGATGCGGATGCGGATGTCCTCCGGCGCCGCCTTGGCGTACTCGACTTCGATATCGAAATAGCGGTCCTCATCGAAGATGCCGGTATCGAGCAGCTCGTATTCGGGCTCGCGGCGGGAGCGGCGCGCGTTTTCCTCGACGAGTTGGCGATAAGGGAATTCCGCCTGCGGATACTTGTAGAGGTAGCGCATGTAGGAATGGGTGGGGGTATTGTCGAGGTAGAAGTAATACTCCTTGACGTCCTCGCCATGGTTCCCTTGCGCGTTCGTCAGGCCGAAAAGGCGCTCTTTCAGGATGGGGTCGCGGCCGTTCCAAAGCGCCAGAGCGAAACAGATGAGTTGCTTGCGGTCCGAGATGCCTGCCAAGCCGTCTTCGCCCCAGCGGTAGGCGCGGAATGGGGCTTGGTCGAAAGGGAAGGAATTCCAGGCATCGCCATCGGCGCTGTAATCCTCGCGGACTGTGCCCCACTGCCGCTCGGAGAGGTAAGGACCCCAGCGCTTCCAATAGGCGCGGCGTTCGAGGTTTTTCTGGAGCCGGATTTCCTCGGCGGTTGGTGCGGGTGCTGGAGATGGGCGAGAACGGCGCGCGGGTTTAGTAGCCATGCGTGTTGCGACGTACAGCGATCTGCTGCCGGCGCAGGCTTGCCCGGCGCCGTTCCAAGGTAGTACGGCGAGGGCGGGGAAGCAAGGAGGCAGGGAAACGAAGAGGCAAAGAGGCAGGGAGGCAAAGAGGCAAGGAGGCAAGGAGGCAGGGAAGCGAAATGGGCGAACTCCTATTAGGGAGGGTGCGGGGTGGCGTTGGCAACGAGGGTTTGACAGGGGGGGGGTGGTTCTCTATACTGTGGGATTTGCCGGGGGTACACGTGTCCCGGCAGTGGAAGGGAAGACCCAAGCTCTGGTGTGGGGTCGGTTCGGATCGGAGCTTGGGAACGGCCGGAATGGGGCGCCAGCCCCGCAAAGCCGAACAAGCCTCAACACTCCGATCGCGGGTCCTCAAGCTGTTCTGACGGACGGGGGCCGGAGCGGAGTTCTGCGGTTACCACAAAGTCGCAGAGCCTCCCTTTCTGTGATGGGCAGCCCGCCTTCGCTCGCTTCGGCGATCCCGAAGCTTCGATAGGGCGAGGCGCCAGCAGGGGAGCGGAGTGTGAAGAGTCGTCACTGAACCGGACGGAGAGACTCGTGCCGAGTTTTGCGCAATTGGTTCGCGGAATTCGCGAGAAGGTCCCGGCGAAGACGAAAGCGCCGGCGCTCGAAGGCAGCCCGCAGAAGCGCGGGGTCTGCATCCGCGTCTACACACAGACGCCGAAGAAGCCGAATTCGGCGTTGCGGAAGGTGGGCCGGGTGCGGCTGACCAACGCGGTGGAAGTGACGGCGTACATTCCCGGGATCGGGCACAACCTGCAGGAGCACTCGATCGTGCTGGTGCGCGGCGGGCGCGTGAAGGACCTGCCGGGCGTCCGCTACCACATCATTCGCGGCACGCTCGATGCGGCCGGAGTCGAAGGGCGGATGCAGGGCCGGTCGAAATACGGCGCGAAGCGTCCGAAGAGCGCGGCGAAGTAGAGAGAGGACGCGATGCCACGCAAGGGAGCGGTAAGCAAGCGGCAGGTGGTGCAGGACGCGGTTTATGGAAACGATCTGGTGACGAAGTTCATCGACTGCATGATGTGGGACGGGAAGAAAGCCACCGCCGAGCGGATTTTCTACGGGGCCATGGGCCGAATCGCGCAGAAGACGAACGAAGAGCCGCTGAAACTCTTTCTGCGCGCGGTGGAGAACGTGAAGCCGACGGTGGAAGTGAAGTCGCGGCGGGTGGGCGGCGCGAACTACCAGGTGCCGGTGGAGGTGAACCCTTACCGGCGGCTGTCGCTGGCGATTCGCTGGCTGCTGCAATACGCGCGGGACCGCTCGGGGCATTCGATGACCGACAAATTGACGGAAGAGCTGATCGACGCCGCGAACAACCGCGGCGGCGCGATCAAGAAGCGGGAAGACGTACACCGGATGGCGGAAGCCAACAAGGCCTTCGCCCATTACCGGTGGTAGGAGCGGCGCCGCGAGTTCCGCGCTTGCCTTCGGGGGCTAAAGCCCCTGGTTTTGAGCTGCCTTTGCGGCACGGCTTGAGCCGTGCCCTACAGAGAGCGACGAACTCTTAGGGAGACGAACGAGGCCATGGCACGCGAAGTACCCATCGAGCTGACCCGGAACATCGGGATCATGGCGCATATCGACGCCGGGAAGACCACTTCGACCGAGCGGATCCTGTACTACACGGGCCGCACCTACAAGCTCGGCGAAGTGGACGAAGGCACGGCGGTCATGGACTGGATGGAGCAGGAGCGCGAGCGCGGGATCACCATCACCGCGGCGGCCACCACCACGTTCTGGAACCGGCTGGAGAAGGATTACCGGATCAACCTCATCGATACGCCAGGGCACGTGGATTTCACGGTGGAAGTGGAGCGGAGCCTGCGCGTGCTCGACGGCGCGGTGGCGATCTTCGACGCGGTGGCGGGCGTGCAGCCGCAAACCGAGACGGTCTGGCGGCAAGCGGACAAGTACCGCGTGCCGCGCATCGCGTTCGTGAACAAGATGGACCGCATCGGGGCCGATTTCGACCACGCCGTGCGGACGATGCGCTCGCGCCTGCACGCGCACCCCGTACCGCTGCAGTTTCCCATCGGCAAGGAAGACAGTTTCGTCGGCGTGATCGACTTCATCGAGGAGCGGGCGATCATCTGGCTGGAGGAGACGCTCGGGGCGAAGTACGAATACATCGAAATCGAGAAGCTTTGGGACCCTGCGTTTCTCGAGACGCGGCCGGACGTCGCCCGCGGGCTGAAAGCCTCGGCGATCGACCGGGCGTTCTACCTGGAGCACCGCGAGAAGACGGTGAGCTACATCGCCGAGCACGACGACCGCGTCCTGGCGAAGTACATCGAGCAGCACGCGCTGACGCCGGAGGAGCTGCGGGCGTCCATTCGGCGCTCGACGCTGGCGCTGAAACTGGTGCCGGTGCTGGCCGGCTCGTCGCTCAAGAACAAGGGCTTGCAGCCCCTGCTCGACGCCCTGGTGGATTTCCTGCCTTCGCCGGCCGACGTTCCTCCGGTGGAAGGGGCTTCAACGGACGGGGCCGAGCCGGTGCTCTGCCGCGCCGCCGACGATCAGCCGTTCGCGGCCCTGGCGTTCAAAATTCAAAGCGATCCGTACGTCGGCAGCCTGACCTACGTCCGCGTCTATTCGGGCCAGTTGCACGCCGGCGGGACGGTTTACAACTCGACCCGAGACGCGCGGGAGCGCGTGGGGCGGCTGCTGCGGATGCACGCCAACAAGCGCGAAGAGATCGACGCGCTCTACGCGGGCGACATCGCGGCGGTGGTGGGGCTGCGGAGCGCCACGACCGGCGACACGCTTTGCGACGAGAAGCACGCGGTGGTGCTCGAGCCGATCGAATTCCCCGCCCCGGTTATTTCCGTGGCGATCGAGCCGAAGACGAAGGTCGATCAGGACCGCCTGGGCACGGCGCTGAACAAGCTGGCGCAGGAAGACCCGACCTTCCGCGTGCACGTCGATCCGGATACCGGCCAAACGCTGATCAGCGGGATGGGCGAACTGCACCTGGAGATCATCGTCGACCGGATGCTGCGAGAATTCGGGGTGGTGGCGAGCGTCGGACGCCCGCAAGTGGCCTACCGGGAGACGATTCGCCGGCCGGCGGAAGCCGAAGGCAAGTACATTCGGCAGACGGGCGGGCGCGGGCAGTACGGGCACGTGAAGCTGGAGGTGCAACCGCTGCCGACCGCCGAGCACGAGGACATGCACGAGGTTTCGACCGATCAACTCGAGGCGTGGGTGAAACAGATCGCCCGCGCGCGGGCGAAGTGGTCGTTCGACAAGGAGCGGCGGCTGCTTTTCATCAACGCGATCATGGGGGGAGCGATTCCGCAGGAGTTCATCGGACCCATCCATGCGGGCGTGCTGGAGGCGATGGAGACGGGGGTGGTGGCGGGATTCGAGATGGTCGACGTGGCGGTGACGCTGGTCGACGGCAGCTATCACGAAGTGGACAGCTCGGAGATCGCCTTCAAGATCGCGGGCTCGATGGGATTCCGCTCGGCATGCCAGAAAGCCGATCCGCGGCTGCTCGAGCCGGTGATGCGGATCGAGGTGGTGGTGCCCGAGGAGTACATGGGCGACGTGATGGGTGATTTGAACGCGCGCCGGGGCCACATCCAGGGGATGGAGAGCCGTGCCGGCAGCCAGATCATTCGCGCGCAGGTGCCGCTGGCGGAGATGTTCGGCTACGCGACGGAGCTGCGGAGCCGGACCCAGGGCCGGGGCAGCTTCAGCATGCACTTTTCTCATTACGAGGAGGTACCGGCGCAGGTGGCCGACGAGATCGTGGCGCGCGCCACCGTCCGGGCGGCCCGGTAGGCAGGGTTTTGGGGACCAGGTGGGGCCTGAATCGTTGTGGATTTCTGAGGAGCAGAGAGAGCCATGGCAAAGGCGAAATTCGAGCGGCTGAAACCGCATGTGAACATCGGGACGATCGGGCATATCGATCACGGCAAGACGACGCTGACCAGCGCGATCACGCGGGTGCTGTCCAAGCAGAATAAATCGGTCGAATTCAAACCTTTCGATTCGATCGACAACGCGCCGGAAGAGAAGGCGCGCGGCATCACCATCAACGTAGCGCACGTCGAATACGAGACGCAGAACCGGCACTACGCCCACATCGACTGCCCGGGTCACGCCGACTACATCAAGAACATGATCACCGGGGCGGCGCAGATGGACGGTGCGATCCTGGTGGTGGCAGCGACCGACGGGCCGATGCCGCAGACGCGGGAGCACATCCTGCTGGCGCGGCAGGTGGGGGTGCCGTACATCGTGGTGTTCCTGAACAAGTGCGACGCGGTGGAGGATCCCGAGTTGCTGGAGCTGGTGGAGCTGGAGGTGCGCGAGCTGCTGAAGAGCTACCAGTTCCCCGGCGACGAAGTGCCGGTGATTCGCGGGTCCGCGCTGGGCGCGCTGAACGGGGAAGAGAAGTGGGAGAAGTCGATTCTCGAGTTGATGGCCGCCGCCGACAAGTACATTCCCCAGCCGCAGCGGGAGGTGGACCGGCCGTTCCTGATGCCGATCGAAGACATTTTTTCGATCACCGGGCGCGGAACCGTGGTCACCGGGCGCGTGGAGCGCGGGCGGGTGCACGTGAGCGAAGAGGTGGAGATCGTGGGGTTTCGCGACACGCGGCGCACGGTGGTGACCGGGGTGGAGATGTTCCGCAAGCTGCTGGACGAAGGGATGGCGGGAGACAACGTCGGGTTGCTGCTGCGGGGCATCGAGAAGGACGAGGTGGAGCGCGGGCAGGTGATCTGCAAGCCCGGCTCGATCACCCCGCACACCAAGTTCAAGGCGGAAGTTTACGTTCTGAAGAAGGAAGAAGGGGGGCGGCACACACCCTTCTTCACGGGTTACCGGCCGCAGTTTTACCTTCGCACGACCGACGTCACCGGGAACGTGAAGCTGCCGCAGGGCGTCGAGATGGTGATGCCCGGCGACAACATCACGATGGAAGTGGAGCTGATACAGCCGGTGGCCATGGACAAGGGACTGCGGTTCGCCATCCGCGAGGGCGGCCACACGGTGGGTGCGGGCGCCGTGAGCGAAGTGATCGAATAACGCGATGCCCGCCGGAGACAAAATCCGCATTCGACTGAAGGCGTACGATTACCGCGTGCTCGACCAATCGGCGCGGGAGATCGTGGACACGGCCCGGCGCACCGGCGCGAACGTCGCCGGGCCCATACCCCTGCCCACGGCGATCAACCGGTGGACGGTGTTGCGTTCGCCGCACGTGGACAAGAAATCGCGCGAGCAGTTCGAGATCCGCACGCACAAGCGTCTGATCGACATTCTCGAGCCGACGCCGGATACGGTGGACGCGCTGATGAAGCTCGATCTGCCGCCCGGCGTGGACGTGGAGATCAAGGCGTTTGGCCCGGAACACGAGGCGAAATAGGCGAAGGCGATGGCGGTCAAAGGAATCTTGGGAATCAAGCTGGGGATGACCCAGGCGTTTGCCAAAGACGGCACGGTGGTGCCGTGCACGGCGATCCAAGCGGGACCGTGCGTGGTGGTGCAGCGGCGGACGCGCGACCGCGACGGTTACGACGCGGTGCAACTGGGCCTGGTGGAATTCGTCAAGCCGCAACGGCTGAGCAAGGCCGAGCGGGGCCATCTCGATAAGTCGAAGGTGCCGCCGATGCGGTTCCTGCGCGAGGTCCCGATCGAGGATGCCGGCGAGGAAACCAAGCCCGGCGACCGCGTGCTGGTGGACGGGTTCGCCGCCGGGGAACGCGTGGACGTGGTGGGCGTGAGCAAAGGCCGCGGATTCCAAGGGGGAGTGAAGCGGTGGCATTACCGCGGCGGCGACGCCACCCACGGCTCGATGTTCCACCGCGCGCCCGGCGGAATCGGGGCGAGTTCGTTTCCCTCGCGGGTCTGGCTGGGCCAGCACTTTCCCGGGCACATGGGCCACGACCGCGTGACGGCGAAGAACCTGCGCGTGGTGCGAATCGACGCGGAAGAGAACTTGATGCTGGTGCGGGGCGCGGTACCGGGCCCGGCAGGCAGCTACGTGGTGGTGCGTAAGGCCAGGACGCGGAGCTAAGAGGACGACATGCCGGTCGTGAGCGTGGTGAATCTGGAAGGGAAGCCGGTGGGCGAGGTGGAGCTGGCGGAGGCGGTCTTCGCCGCCACCGTGAATCCGCACCTGCTGCACGCGGCGGTGCGCTGGCAACTGGCCGGGCAGCGCGCGGGCACGCACAAGGTGAAGACGCGAAGTGAAGTGAAGGGAGCGGGGCGGAAGTTGTGGCGACAGAAAGGCACTGGCCGCGCGCGGATGGGCTCGGTTCGCTCGCCGCTGTGGCGGCACGGCGGCACGGTGCACGGCCCGGCTCCGCGGGATTATTCCTATCGCCTGCCGCGGAAGATGGTGAGGGGGGCGCTGTGTTCCGCCCTCTCGTCGAAACTGGCCGAGGGCGGCTTGACGGTGGTGGAGGGCTGGACGCTCGAGACGCACAAGAGCAAAGCGCTGCGGGGGATTTTGAACAGGCTGGAGGCGGGCGGGGGGAAAGCGCTGCTGGTGGCGGAAGGCGAAAACCGCAATCTGGAGCTGGCGAGCCGGAATTTGGAGGGAGTGAAGCTGATGCGGCCGGGCGAGTTGGGCGCGTACGACGTGCTGCAGCACGGGCGGCTGGTGCTGTCGAAGGAAGCGGCGCTGCGTTTGGGCGCGTCGCTTTCCGGCTCAGGCGCCTCGCGGCAAGGGCGCGGGGCAGGGGAACGGTCATGATCACCAACGCGTTCCAGATCATTCGCCGGCCGATCATCACCGAGAAGGGCCTGGCGGTGAAAGAGACCCAGCACACGGTGGTGTTCGAGGTATCGGTCGCAGCGACCAAGACCCAGATCAAGGAGGCGGTACAGAAGATCTTCAAGGTGAAAGTGGACGCGGTGCGCACCGCGAACTTCCACGGCAAATTCCGCCGCCGCGGCTTGCGCGGGGGCTACCGAGCCGATTGGAAAAAGGCGTACGTCCGGCTGGCGCCGGGCGAGAAGATGATCGAGTATGCGGAGAATCTGTAAACCCGCTGCCGGCCGCCATGCCGGCGGGAGGGCCGAACGATGCCGCTAAAAAGCTTCAAACCCTATACCGCTTCGCGCCGGTTCCTGACGGTGCTCGACAAGAGCGAGATCACCAAGGACCGGCCGGAAAAGAATCTGCTCGAGCCGCTCGCGCGCTCGGGCGGCAGGAACAATCACGGCGAAATCACCTCCTGGCACCGTGGCGGGGGCCACAAGAAGATGTACCGGCGGATCGACTTCCGACGGGACAAAGTGGGAGTGCCGGCGCGCGTGGCGGCGGTGGAATACGATCCCAACCGGTCGTCTCTGGTGGCGCTGCTGCACTACGCCGATGGAGACAAACGCTACATTCTCCGGCCGCTGGGACTGGAGGTCGGGATGACGGTGGTGAGCGGGCCGGAGGCGGACATCCTGCCCGGCAACTCGCTGCCGCTGCGGAATATTCCTCCCGGCACGCTGGTCCACAACATCGAGTTGTACCCAGGCCGCGGCGGGCAGATGGTGCGGGCGGCGGGCTCGGCGGCGCAACTGCTGAGCAAGGAAGGCGATTTCGCGCTGCTGAAACTGCCTTCGGGCGAAGTGCGGCGGGTGCGGGTGGAATGCACGGCGACCGTAGGGCAGGTGGGGAACGTCGATCACGAGAATGTGACGTTAGGCAAGGCCGGCCGGTCGCGCTGGCTGGGGATACGGCCGACGGTGCGCGGCGTGGCGATGAATCCGGTCGACCATCCGCACGGCGGCGGTGAGGGCCGAGTCAAAGGGAACCATCCGCAAACGCCATGGGGCCAGCCGACGCTGGGGGCGAAGACGCGCCGGCGTTCGCAAGGCCAGCAATATATCGTGCAGCGGCGGAAGCCCTGACGGGCCGACAGGAAGCGTCGATGAGCTTGGCGAGAAGAGAGACGAAGCGAAGAGGGATCGGGACGGCGCGAAGGCGCGAAGGCGCCCGGCGCCGGAGCGGCCGGCGGGCCGCGGCTCGGCTCAGAGGGAAAGCGCCGGTGACGGCGAAGGGCCGGGTGCAAACGGGACCGCCGACGGTGCTGTTCCGGGTGTGCAAATCGGGCTGGGCGGTGCTGACCGAGAAAGTGCCGAGCGCTCCCGACACGCGTTTCGTTTGTCCGTTTTGCCCGCGATCTCACCGGGTGCCGGGGCCGGTGCGCGGATTTCGCCGGGTGCGGCGGCCGCAATGGCTGAAGCTGCACCGGGTGCTGGAGTAAGGAACCTTTCATGCCGCGCTCACTAAAGAAGGGACCGTTCGTGGATGAGCCGCTACGGGAGAAGGTGGAAGCGCTCAACTCGAGCAACGAGAAGAAGGTGGTGAAGACCTGGTCGCGGCGATCGACCATCGTGCCGGATATGATCGGGCACACCATCGCCGTGCATAACGGGAAGAAGTTCATTCCCGTGTACATCACCGAACAGATGGTGGGGCACAAACTCGGGGAATTTTCGCCGACGCGCAGTTTCCGCGGGCACGCCGTGCACGCCGCGCTGGAAAAGGCGGCGGCGCTGGCCGGCGCGCCAGGCGCGCCAGTGGCGCCGGGCGGGCCGGGCGCGCCGGTGAAGGCGCCGGCGGGCGGCGGAACGCCGGGCGGAGGCCAGGGGTAAGCCATGGCGACCGAGCCGTTGCCGATTTCGCAGCCGCTGGAAGGGGTAGCCATCGCGCGTTTCGTGCGGCATTCGCCGCAGAAGGCGCGGCTGGTGATCGATCTGATCCGAGGCGAAGGGGCCGGGCAGGCGCTGACGGTGCTTGGCGGGGCGAGGAAGCGCGCGGCGCGAGACATCGCCAAGGTGCTGCGCAGCGCGATCGCCAACGTCCAGCGCAAAGCCGAGGACGCCGGCTCGTCGCTCGACGTCGACCACCTGTACGTAAGCCGGTGCGCGGTGAACGCGGGGCCGGTGATGAAGCGGTTCCGGGGCGCGCCGTTCGGGCGCGCGCACGGCTACGTCCACCGCACCTGCCACATCGTCGTGGCGGTGGCCGAGCGGGCGAGGGCGGCGGCGCAGCGCGCCGAAGCGCCCACGACCGTGCGAGGGCGTGTGGGGAAAGCTTTGGACACGGCGCGGCGGCAGCAAGAGGTCCAGGCGAAGAGGAGGCAGAAGGTGGAGAAGAGACTGAAGAAGGGTGGGAAGAAGTAGCCATGGGACAGAAGACCCACCCCTACGGCTTCCGGCTGGGCTACAACAAGACCTGGCGATCGCGCTGGTTCGCGCGCCGGGAATACGCCGACCTGCTGCACGAAGACGTGGAGCTGCGGGATCGGCTGAAGAAGCGGCTGGCCTCGGCCGGGGTCAGCTCGATCGAAATCGAGCGGGCGGCGAACAAGCTGGTGATCCGGATCTACACGGCGCGGCCGGGGATCATCATCGGGCGCAAGGGCTCGGAAATCGACAAGCTCAAGAACGAGATTCAGCAGCGCACCCGCCGCGAGGTGCACATCGACATTCAGGAAGTGCACCGGCCCGAGCTGGACGCGCAACTGGTGGCGGAGTCGATCGCGCTGCAGCTCGAGAAGCGGGTGGCGTTCCGGCGGGCGATGCGGAAGGCCGTGGATTCAGCGCTGCGGTTCGGCTGCAAGGGGATCAAGGTGCGCGTGGCGGGGCGGTTGAACGGGGCGGAAATCGCGCGGAAGGAGTGGTACCTGCAGGGGCGGCTGCCGCTGCAGAACCTGAGCGCCGACATCGAGTTTGGATTCGCGCAGGCGTACACCACCTACGGCGTGATCGGGGTGAAGTGCTGGGTCTACCGCGGGGAGAGCCGGCCCACAGGCCTGCAGCTCGACACCGCGCTGGCGTAGAGCAAGGAAGAGGATACGGCGATGTTGATGCCGAAGAAAGTGAAATACCGGAAGCAGCAGCGCGGCCGGCGCAACGGCAAGGCGTGGCGCGGGTCGAGCCTGGCGTTCGGCGAGTACGGGCTCAAGGCGATGGAAAACGCCTGGATCACCGACCGGCAAATCGAAGCCGCGCGCGTGGCGATTACGCGGTTCATCAAGCGGTCGGGGAAGCTGTGGATCCGCGTGTTTCCCGACAAGCCGTTCACCAAGAAGCCCGCGGAAACCCGCATGGGGAAGGGGAAAGGGGCGGTGGAGCGCTGGGTGGCGGTGGTCAAGCCCGGGCGGATTCTCTTCGAGATGGCGGGGATCGACCAGCAGACGGCCCGGAAGGCGCTGGATCTGGCGGCGCACAAGATGCCGATTCCAACCGAGTTCGTGGCGCGCGGCGGGGGCGAGTGATGCCGGAGAAGGCGGGGAAGCTGCGGCAGGTGGGCCCGAAGGAGCTCGAAGTGCAGAAGGGCGAGCTGGCCGAAGAGCTGTTCCGGCTGCGTTTTCAGATCGCCTCGGGGCAACTCGAGGGCCTGAAGCGCTACCGGGAGGCGCGGCGGGATTTGGCGCGGGTGAATACGCTGCTTGGCGAATTCGCGCGCGCGGAGAAGAAGGAAAAGGAATCCGATGGACGCTGAGACGAAACAGGCGCCCCAGGCGCCGGGAACCGCTCCCGGGGGCAAGCGCCGGCAGTCGGTGGTGGGCGTGGTGACCAGCGCGAAGATGCAGAAGACGATTGTCGTGCGGGTGAACCGCGCGGCGAAGCACCGGCTCTACCAGCGGGTGATCCGGCGCGCCAAGAAATTCTACGCCCACGACGAACACCAACAGGCGCGCGCGGGGGACACCGTGCGGATCGAAGCCACCCGGCCGCTCTCGCGGCTGAAGCGGTGGCGGCTGGTGGAAGTGCTGTCGCGGGCGCGCGGCGCGGAGCGGGAGGAGTAGCGAGCCATGATCCAGATGCGCACGTGGCTGACCGTCGCCGACAATTCCGGCGCCCGCCGGATCACCTGCATCCTGCCGCTGGGCGCGGGTCTGCGGGCTGGACTGGGCGACGTGATCACGGCGGCGGTGAAGGAAGCCGCTCCCGACAGCAGCATCAAGAAGGGCAAGGTGGTGCGGGCGGTGGTGGTGCGGACGCGGAAAGAGCACCGGCGGCGCGACGGCACCTACATCCGGTTCGACGACAACGCGGCGGTGCTGATCAACGAGGCCGGCGAGCCGGTGGGAACGCGCGTCTTCGGCCCGGTGGCGCGGGAGCTGCGGGAGAAGAAATTCGCCAAGATCATCTCGCTGGCCCCGGAGGTGTGGTAGCCATGGAGAGGCGAACGCTGCTGCGCCGCGGGGACACGGTCCGCGTGATCGCCGGGCGCGACAAAGGCAAGAGCGGGAAGATCCTCGGAATCGACGCGGGGCGGGTGACCGTCGAGCGGGTGAACATCATCAAGCGGCACACGCGCGCCAACCCTTCGCGCAACGTGCGGGGAGGAATCCTCGAGAAGGAATCGCCGATCCACCTTTCGAACGTCATGATCGTGTGTCCGGGCTGCGGGAAGGCCACGCGCATCGGGCGCAGCGCGCGCCCAGACGGCACCCGGGCGCGAACGTGCCGGCGCTGCAACGTTTCCTTGGACCAGTGAGCCATGGCGACCCGACTCCATGAACGCTACGTGAACGACGCCGTCCCGGCGCTGATGAAGCGGTTCGGATACAAGAACCGGATGGCCGTGCCGCGCCTGGTGCGGATCACGCTGAATATCGGGCTGGGGGAAGCCAGCCAGAACATCAAGCTGCTCGACGTGGCGGCGCAGGAGCTGGGCCAGATCACCGGCCAGAAGCCGGTGATCACGCGGGCGAAGAAATCGATCGCGAATTTCAAGATCCGGAAGGGGATGCCCATCGGGACGATGGTGACGCTGCGGGGCGAGCGGATGTACGAGTTTCTCGACCGGCTGGCGAACGTCGTCTTGCCGCGCGTGCGCGATTTCCGCGGTTTGCCGGCCAACGCGTTCGACGGGCGCGGCAACTACACGCTGGGGTTGAGGGATCAACTGGTATTTCCGGAAATCGATTACACCCGGGTGGACAAGGTGAAGGGGCTGAACATCTGCTTCAGCACCTCCGCCGCCACCGACGAAGAGGGGCGGGAGCTGCTGCAATTGCTCGGCCTGCCCCTGCGGGGTTAAAGGAGCGAAAGGTGGCGCGCACCTGTCAGTTCGCCAAGATGCACAAGAAGCTGAAATACAAGATTCGCGCGCGGAACCGGTGCCGCATCTGCGGCCGGCCGCGCGGTTTCCTGCGCAAATTCGAGATGTGCCGGATCTGTTTCCGGGCGCGGGCGCTGCGCGGGGAGATACCGGGCGTGATCAAGGCCAGTTGGTAGGACGCCGAAGATGATGACAGACCCAATCAGCGACATGCTCACCCGAATCCGCAACGCGGCGCGCGGCCGGCAGGCGCGCGTCGAGATGCCGGCCTCGCACCAGAAGACCGAGATCGCCCGCATCCTGAAGGAGGAGGGTTACATCTCCACCTTCAAGGTGGTGGAAGAGACCAAGGCGAAGAAGACGCTGCGGGTGTTTTTGAAATCCGCGCCTAGCCGGCAGAACGTCATCACCAACCTCCAGCGCGTTTCGCGGCCCGGACGCCGGGTGTACGTCGCCAAGGACGAAATCCGGCCGGTGATGGGCGGGACGGGAATCAATATTCTGAGCACGCCCCAGGGAGTGATGACCGGGCATGCGGCGCGCCGCGCCGGTGTGGGCGGCGAAGTACTCTGCGAGGTCTGGTAACGTGTCGCGCATCGGAAACACACCGGTACCGGTTCCCGCGAAGGTGAAGGTGGAAATCGCGGACGGTTCGGTTCGCGTCGAAGGACCCAAGGGCAAGCTGGAAATTTCCTTGCCGCCAGGCATCCGGTTCGAGCGCCAGGGGGAGAACCTGGTGGCGCTGCGGGACGGGGAAAACCGGCGGGCGTTCCACGGGCTGGCGCGGGCCTTGGTGGCGAACGCGGTGCTCGGGGTGAACCAGGGCTTCAAAAAGGATTTGATGATCGTCGGAGTCGGGTACCGCGCCGAGGTCAAGGGGCGGACGGCGGTGTTCAGCCTGGGCTATTCGCATCCGGTGGAATTCCCCATTCCCGCGGGCATCGATATCTCCGTCGATCGCCAGACGATCAGCGTGAGCGGAGCGGACAAGGCCCAGGTGGGCCAAGTCGCCGCGAACATCCGCGCGTTGCGGCCGCCCGATCCCTACAAGCAGAAGGGAATCCAACTGGTCGGCGAGCGGCTGAAGAAGAAAGCGGGCAAGGCCGGCCTCAAGGCCGCCGGAACGTAAGGATCAAGGAAGGGAGAAGCCGTGGCTGTCGTACCGATACGCAAGCTAACGCGAAGCGCCCATCGCCGCCAGTTGCACCGGAGGGTGAGGCGGCGGGTCCGCGGCACGGCCCAGCGGCCGCGCCTGGCGGTGTTCCGCTCGCTGCGGCACGTCTACGCGCAACTGATCGACGACCAGACGGGGCGCACGGCGGCCTCGGCCAGCTCGGTGGATCCCGAGTTTCTGAAGCAGCTCAAGACCGGCGGTAACATCGCCGCGGCAAAGCTGGTGGGCAAGCTGATCGGTGAGCGAGCCCGCGCCGCCGGCCACACGCAAGCGGTCTTCGACCGCGGCGGCTACCAGTATCACGGCCGGGTAAAGGCGCTGGCGGAAGCCGCGCGCGCCTCCGGCCTCGAGTTCTAACCCATGTCGAAAAACGTGCTCAAACAAATGCTCGCGGTTCGCCGGCCCGTGGAAGTGAACGCGGCGAATCTGAAAGACCAAGTCGTGGCCATCAACCGCGTGACGAAGGTCGTCAAGGGCGGCAAGAACCTGAGCTTCTCGGCGTTGGTGGTGGTGGGCGATCAAGCCGGCCACGCCGGCTTCGGAATGGGGAAGGCGCGCGAAGTCCCCATGGCGATCCGGAAAGCGATCGAGCAGGCGAAGAAGAACATGATCCGGGTAAACCTGAAGGGGACGACCGTGCCGTACATGGTGGTCGGGCGATTCGGATCGGCGCGAGTGTTGCTGAAGCCGGCGCCGGAAGGCACGGGCTTGATCGCGGGCGGCGCGGTGCGCGCGGCGATGGAAGTGGCGGGGATCGGGAACATCCTGACGAAGTCGATCGGGGCGTCGAACCCGCACAACGTGGTCAAGGCCACGTTCGACGCGCTGTTGCGGCTGCGCGACGCTTCGGAAGTGGCGGAGCGGCGCGGGAAGCATTCCCAGACGGCATCGGCGTAGGAGCGGGCGGAGGCGCGAGGATGGCGAAACGGAGCAAAGCGGCGGCGGAAAGCCGGCTGCGGATCCGCTGGGTGCGCAGCGCGATCGGCAACCCCGACCGCGTGAGGGAAACGATTCGCGGGCTCGGCTTGCATCGCCTGCACGAAGTGGTGGAGCGGCCCGACACGCCCGCGGTGCGCGGAATGATCGACAAAGTGCGTCATTTGGTGGAAGTGACCACGGGAACGGAACAGTGAGCGCGAACGAAACGACACCTCCCACGCTCTCGAACCTGCGGCCGCCGGCCGGCTCGCGCTCGCGCAAAACGCGCGTGGGCCGCGGCATGGGCTCGAAGCTCGGGAAAACCGCCGGCCGCGGAAACAAGGGCGGCAAGTCCCGCAGCGGATTCCGGCGGCGGCGGGGATTCGAAGGCGGGCAGATGCCTTTGCATCGCCGGCTGCCGAAGCGCGGCTTCCGGAACGTTTTCGGCCACGACTACGCCGTGGTGAATCTCGGCTCGCTGGGCGGTTTCGCCGCCGGGGAGACCGTCACGCCGGAGCGGCTGCGCGAGTTGGGGATGGTGCGCGACCGGACGCTGCCGGTGAAGATTTTGGGAGAAGGCGAGCTGAAGGCGGCGCTCACGGTGCGCGCGCACGCTTTTAGCAAGTCGGCGCTCGAGAAGATCAGCGCCGCAGGCGGGACCGCGGAGCGGCTGGGATGAGGAAGCTGGTCGAAGCAATTCGGAATATCACCCGCACGCCGGACCTGCGCAACCGCGTGCTGTTCACGCTGGCGATGTTGGCGGTCTACCGGCTCGGGGCCTACATCTACACCCCGGGCATCAATACGGCGGCGCTGGCGCAGTTTTTCGCGCAGAGCCCAGGCTCGGTGTTCGGGCTCATCAACCTCTTCAGCGGGAACATGCTCTCGCGCATGTCGATTTTCGCGCTGGGGATCATGCCCTACATCACCGCGGCCATCATCCTGGAGATCATGGTGGTGGTGTGGCCGTATCTGGAGCGGCTGCAGAAGGAAGGGGAGCTGGGGCGGCGCAAGATCACGCAGTACACGCGCTATCTGACGATCGTGCTGAGCGTTTTCCAGTCGCTCACGATCGCGCTGACGCTCGAGCGGAGCACGGTGCCCGGCTCGAGCACGTTGTTCGTCTATCATCCCGGTCTCAGCTTCACGTTGATGACCGTGCTGACGCTGACCGCGGGTTCGGTCTTCATCATGTGGCTGGGCGAGCAGATCAGCGAGCGCGGGATCGGGAACGGGATGTCGCTGATCATCTTCGCGTCGATCGTGGTCGGTTTGCCGACCGGTATCGGGAATTTGTGGGACCTGACGAAAAACGGGACCTGGGGCGCGCTCGCCCCGATCGTGCTCATCTTCCTGATCGCGCTGTTTGCCGCGGTGATCGCCTTCATCGTGTTCGTGGAGAGCGGGCAGCGGCGCATCCCGGTGCAGTACGCGAAGCGGGTGGTGGGGCGGCGGGTGATGGGCGCGGAGATGACCTACCTGCCGCTGCGGGTGAATTCGGGCGGGGTGATTCCGCCGATTTTCGCCAGTTCCCTGCTGACCTTCCCCGGCACCTTCGCGCTTTTCTTCCAGCACCGTTGGCCCTTCATGGACAGGGTGGCGGCGGATCTCGGGTGGGGCGAGCCGCTCTACACCCTGATTTACGTCGCGTTGATCCTGTTCTTCTCGTTTTTCTACGTGGGGATCGTCTTCAATCCGACCGAGCTGGCCGACAACATGCGGAAATACGGCGGGTTCATTCCCGGCATCCGGCCGGGGCGGCACACGTCGGAATACATCAGCCGGATCCTGACCTATTTGACGTTCGTCGCGGGCTGGTATCTGGTGTTGGTGTGCCTGTTGCCGGAATGGATGATGTCCGGGATCCACTTGCAGCACTTGCCGGTCTGGCTCGGCGCGGGCTGGTTCGACGCGCACGCCCCGCTGTGGCTGCTGCAAGGGATCGGGATCAATTTCTATTTCGGCGGGACGTCGCTGCTGATCGTCGTGGGCGTGGCGATGGATACGGTGCAGCAGCTCGAAGCGCAATTGGTGATGCGGAATTACGAGGGATTCGTGCGGCGCGGCCGACTACGCAGCCGGCGCTACTGATTTGAGTGAAGCGGATCGAGCGATAAGAGGCCTGCCACGCCCGGTGGTTTTGATCGGTCCCCCGGGCGCCGGCAAAGGCACCCAGGCAAAGGGACTCGCCCGGGTCTACGGCGTGCCGCACCTATCGACCGGTGACATGTTTCGCGAGAACATCCGGCGGGGCACGGCGGTGGGCCGGCAGGCGCAAGCGGCGATGAAGCGGGGCGACCTGGTTTCGGACGAGATCGTCGTGGCGATGGTGGGCGAGCGGCTGGCGGAGCCGGATTGCGCCGGGGGATTCGTCCTCGACGGCTTTCCGCGCACGGTGGCGCAGGCGGAAGCGCTCGCAGGCTTGCTGCGGCGCGCGGGCGGCGCCGAGCCCGTGGCGGTGGAGATTCAGGTGGATTCGTCGCTGCTGCTGCGGCGGCTCACCGGCCGGCGCATGTGCAAAGTGGACGGGGAGATATACAATATCTACGATCGCCCACCTAAGACGCCGGGCCGCTGCGACCGCGATGGCGGCGAGTTGGTGCAGCGGGACGACGACCGCGAGGAAGTGATTCGGGAACGGCTGGCGGAATACGAGAAGCATACCTTGCCTCTGTTGGAGTACTACCGCCGGCAGGGCCAACTCGAGGAAGTGGATGGCTCGGGAGAGGCCGCGGCGGTGACGCGCGCCCTGGTGGATGCGATCGAGCGAAAAGAGTACCGTGGCCGTCATCTGTAAGTCCCGGACGGAACTCGAGACGATGCACCGGGCCGGGCTCGTCGTTTGGAACGTGCTCGAGGAATTAAGGCAGATGGTTCGACCGGGCATGACGACGATGGAACTGGACCAACACGCCGAACGTCGCGTAGCCGAGTTGGGGGCGCGGCCGGCGTTCAAGGGATACCGCGGGTACCCGGCCGTGCTGTGCACGTCCATCAACGAGGAAGTGGTACACGGGATTCCGTCGCCCAAGCGAGTGCTGAAGGAGGGCGACATCCTTTCGCTGGATTTCGGGGCGGAGGTCGACGGCTATTTTGGCGACGCGGCCGTCACCGTGCCCGTAGGCAGGATTTCGGCCGAGCTCGAGCGCCTGCTGCGAACGACGCGCGAGTCGCTCGATCGGGCCATCGATCAGTGCCGGCCTGGCAACCGTCTGGGCGACATCTCGCACGCGGTGCAGAGCTGGGCAGAGCGGCATGGGTATTCGGTGGTTCGCGAGCTGGTCGGACACGGCATCGGCACGCGGATGCACGAGGACCTGCAACTGCCGAATTACGGCGAGCCGGGCCGCGGGCCGCGGCTGCGGGAAGGGATGACGCTGGCCATCGAACCGATGGTGAACTCCGGAGGGCCGGGGATCCGGGTGCTCGACGACGAATGGACGGCGGTGAGCGCCGATGGCAGCTATTCCGCCCATTTCGAACACACGGTGGCCGTTACCGCGGAAGGTCCGTGGATCTTGACGCGGCCGCGCGAGGTGGAGGGGCCGAGTTGGTAGAGGCAGGGGCGCCAAAGCGATCGTGAACAGACCCAGGAGCAAGCAGGATCGGCGGCGGGAGCAGTCGGAAACCCCGAAGGAAGGCGCCATCGAGGTGATGGGGACGGTGATCGAACCGTTGCCCAACGCCATGTTCCGGGTCGAGCTGGACAACAAGCATCAGGTGCTCGCCCATATCTCCGGCAAGATGCGCAAGAATTTCATTCGCATCCTGGCCGGCGATCGCGTCACCGTGGAGCTTTCGCCGTACGATTTGACGCGCGGCCGCATCACCTACCGCTTCAAATAGGTTGCGGCCGAGCTGGGGAGTGGAGAATGAAGGTACGAGCTTCGGTGAAGAAGATTTGCGATAAGTGCAAGGTCATACATCGGCGCGGCGTGGTGCGGGTGATCTGTCCCAACCCGAAACACAAACAGCGCCAGGGATAAAGGGAGAGACACGTGGCGCGCATTGCCGGCATCGATCTTCCGCCCAACAAACGGCTCTGGGTGAGCCTGACCGCGATCTACGGCATCGGCCAGGAGCGGGCCCGCTCGCTCGCCGAGCGCGCGGGAGTGGAATGGGCCAAACACGTCAAGGACCTGACCGAGGACGAGGTGACGCGGCTGCGTCAGGTGATTGAATCCGAGGGGCAGGTGGAAGGCGATCTCCGCAAGGAGATCCAGATGAACATCCGCCGGCTGATCGAGATCGGGAGCTATCGCGGGCTGCGGCATCGGCGCAACCTGCCGGTGCGCGGACAGAGAACTCATACGAACGCCCGCACGCGCAAGGGTCCGCGGCGCGGAGCGGTGGCCGTGAAGAAGAAGGCGATCCTGAAGAAATAGGACGGAGGAAACGACTTGGCGAAGGAACCACAGACGCCCGCCGGCGGTCCGGCGGCTGCCGCGCCGGCGAAGTCGGCACGGCGTAAGAAGGAATTTCGGCGGAAGCGGGAGAAGCGGGTGGTGCCGCACGGGATCGTGTACATCCAAGCGACGTTCAACAACACGATCGTGACCATCACCGATCCGAACGGGCGCGCGGTGTGCTGGGCTTCGGCCGGCTCGATCGGTTTCAAGGGCTCGCGCAAGGGCACGCCCTACGCGGCGCAGCAGGCTTCGGTTTCCGCGGCCTCGAACGCCCGCGAGCACTACGGGATGTCGTCGGTGGACGTGCGGGTGAAAGGGCCGGGCTCGGGCCGCGAGTCGGCGGTGCGGGCGCTTTCGGCCGGCGGATTGCGGATTCATTCCATCAAGGACGTGACGCCCATTCCCCATAACGGTTGCCGGCCGCCCAAGCGGCGGCGAGTGTAACCGGGCGGGCGGCTCGGGAGGAGACGAAGTTGGCAAGGGAACGCGAATCGGTTTGCCGGCTGTGCCGACGGGAGGGCATGAAGCTGTATCTGAAAGGGGCGCGGTGCTTCACGGAGCGGTGCGCCATCGAACGCCGGAATTTCCCTCCCGGCCAGCACGGCCAGTCGCGGCGCGTGAAACTCACCGCCTACGGCCAGCAGTTGCGCGAGAAGCAGAAGGTGAAGCGGGCTTACGGGCTGCTGGAGCGGCAGTTCCGGAACTATTTTGAGAAGGCGGAATCGTCCAAGGGCCCGACGGGCGAGAACCTGATCGTAACGCTGGAACGGCGGCTCGACAACGCGGTCTACCGGATGGGGCTGGGGAGTTCGCGGGCGCAGGCGCGCCAATTCGTTTCCCACGGTCACTTGCGGGTCAACGGCCGGAACGTGAACGTGCCCTCGTTCCTGGTGTCGGTTGGCGACGAGATCACGCTGCGCGACAAGATGCGCGAGAACGCGATGGTGATGCAGGCGCGGGACGTCTCGCAGAGCCAGAGCGTGGCGCCGTGGCTGGAGATCGACCGGGAGAACCACCGGGCGAAGGTGGTGGCGCTGCCGAAGAGGGAAGACGTCCAATCGCCGGCGATCAACGAGCAGTTGATCGTCGAGCTGTATTCGAAGTAGGGACTGGTTCCCGCCGCGCGCGGGAGGAGGAAAAGCCATCATGTGGAAGGGATTTCAGAAGCCGAAGCGGCTGGTCGCCGAGCTGGAAACCCTCACCGACCGCTTCGGGAAGTTCACCGCGCAGCCGTTCGAGCGCGGCTGGGCCACGACGGTGGGGAACGGGCTGCGGCGCGTGCTGTTGAGCTCGATCGAGGGGGCGGCAATCACGGCGGTGCGCATCGAGGGCGCTCTTCACGAGTTCTCGCCGATTCCCGGCGTGGTCGAGGACGCGACCGACATCCTGCTCAACCTGAAGCAGGTGCCGCTGAAACTGCACTCGGATCAGACCAAGACGGTGACGCTCCGGGCCGAAGCGCCCGGCGTGATCACCTCCGGCATGATCGAGGAAGACGCGGACGTCGCCGTCCTGGACAAGAACATCTACATCGCCACGGTCGGGGAAGGCGGGCGGCTGCTGGTGGAGATGCGTGTGCGCAACGGCCGGGGCTACGTCCCTGCCGACCGCAACTTCGACGAGGACCTGCCCATCGGCTACATCCCCATCGATTCGGTGCACTCGCCGGTGCGGAAAGTGAACTATACGGTGGAGCAGGCGCGCCTGGGGCAGATGACCGACTACGAGAAGCTGACCCTGGAAGTCTGGACCAACGGCGCCATCACGCCGCAGGACTCGATTGGGCTGGCGGCCAAGCTCCTCAAAGACCACATGAACATGTTCATCAATTTCGAGGAGCAGCCGGAGATGGCGGAGGAGGCCGGCGAGGCCTTCTACGATCCCCGGCTCGAGTACCTCGACCGGTCGGTCGAGGAACTCGAGTTGTCGGTCCGCTCCTACAACTGCCTGAAGAACGCCAATATCCAGTCGATCCGCGAACTGGTGCAGAAGACCGAAGCGGAGATGCTCAAGACCAAGAACTTCGGCCGCAAATCGCTCACCGAGATTCGCGACATCCTCACCAAGATGGGCCTGGGCCTGGGCATGAAGTTCGACGAGGGCGGACGAATCATCTGGCCGCCGCTTCCTAGCCAGACCGCGGCGCCGGCGGCCGAGGAACCGGCCGCGCCGTAACGGGGCGCCCGAAAGCGTAAGCGAGCAGCCCTCAGCGGCTGAAGCCGCTTTCGCGCGCGAGCACTTGCGGCACGACCAATCCCGTCCCGAACGTTCGGGATTCGGGACGTGCCCTTACCACCAGTGGTCTTCTACAGCATCCTGCTAAGGCTGAAGAACGAGGGAGCATGAGACACCGCAAAGGCGGCGCGAAACTTGGGCGCAACCCGGCGCATCGCCGGGCCACCCTGCGCAATCTGGTTACCAACGTAATCGAGCGCGAGCGAATCGAGACGACGCTCGCGCGCGCGCGCGCGGCGCGCCCGCTCGTCGATCGCATGATTAGTTTGGGCAAGCGAGACAGCCTGCACACCCGGCGGCAAGCCGCCGCGTTTCTCCAAACGCCGCAAGCCGTCAAGAAGCTGTTTGACGTGCTGGCGCCGCGCTTCGCCGAGCGCCCGGGCGGCTACACGCGGATCGTTCGCGCCGGCTGGCGGCACGGCGATAACGCCGCCGTGGCCCTGCTCGAGCTGGTTGGCTCGGAGATGAAAGTCAAGGAAACGAAAGAGAAGAAGGGCAAGAAAGCCAAGGGCGAAGAGCCCGAAGCCGAGGGGAAGGAATAGCGCTCGTTGCCCTTGTGGTGCGGGCGTCTCGCCCGCAGCATTCCGTCATGGCTCCGGCATCGTGCCGGCTCATTTACCCGTCCAACTGCTGCCCCATCCCTTCCCACGCGCGTCTCTAGCCTTGGCGAGAAATGCCGGCATAGAGGCTACCGCCGTTGAGCACGCGGTCTGTCGGGTTCACGCCAGCTCAGTTGGAATCCCTCCGCGAGCTGTCCGACGTTGCCCGGTAAGAGCAATAGGCATCGGGCGGGGCGTTGCCATGGCTCCCGGGGTTTGAACGACGACGGCTGGGCCGTTGGTGGCCATCCTCACCAGTTCTCTTGGCGAAGATCGTTCCCTCTTTGGAGAAGGAATTTACCAGCCATTCGGCTCGGTTTTTTCGGAGCCTTCCTGCATGGCCCGAGAAATCGCTTCTAAGTCGGCGGGGTCAATAGAGCCGGCGAAGCGAAGCAGTTCGCGCCCTGGTGCTCCAGGGGGCGTGCGAAGCCCGCGCGCAAAATCGAGCACGCTGCGCTGCTGGGGCGGCGGGAGCAGGTCAACCTGCTCGATGATCTCGTCTTTGAGCGTTTTCGGCATTCTCGGTCCAAACTAGGCAAGGCTCGCGGCGAAGTCAAGCTCTGCCAGGCGGGGGTAGTGGGCTACTTTGAAATCACGCGGCCTTCTTCTTATAGGGGCCTCGCCGACCGCACGCCCGTTCCGGAATGAGAGCAACTAGGTCGATGGCGTCCCACAGCCGATCTGTGACCCCCGCTGCCATCGCCGGGGTCGTGCGTAGGGTGCGGTGAATCCGTATGAAGTTGTAGGCAAAGTAGTTAACCCGGAAATCTCACAAGGTGCGAGTTGCGTGGGCTTGCGCGGCGAAATTTGGGGTTCCGGGGCCCTCAGGTTACCAGACCTCGATGGCGTGGGGACCGCCCTGTTGCTGGGCAAGGACTTAGCGGGTCGCTGAGGGCGATTTTGAGCGGACTGCGACCGATGGAAACCAGCGGAAACGGACTGTGGCGCGGAGACGGCCGCCAGTCAGCGGCGCAGGGCGGACCAGGCCGTGGCGAACAGAGGCTTCCAAGGATAGGCGCTGCTGTAACTGACCCAGATCCGCCGCGCGGTGACACGCACCTGCGCGGCGATCTTCAGCAGTCGCAACCGGATCGTGTCGACCTGCGCCTGGGCCCAGTCGGTGCCGCGCAGCGCGAGACGGCGCAGGGCATCGACCAGAACATAAGCCAGCGAGGAGAAGTAGAGTCGGAGTTGGTTGGCGCGCATGGTCTCGGTGCTCAGCCGATCGGCGAAGAGGTTCAACTGTTCCTTGATCCGGTTTTCCATCTCGCCGCGGGCGCAGTAGAGCCGCTCGTAGAGCCTTTGTGCCGGCCAAGCTTGAGGGCCGAGCGAGGTGACGACGAAACGCGGATTCTCTCCCTTGTCCAGGTACTCGGCCTTCGCCACCACGCGCCGCGAGCGCGACCAACTCGAACGGGTGCGGTAGGAAAACTCGGTGAAGACGCGCGCCGGCCCGCCTCGGCGCCGGTGCTCTTGCTTGGCCTGACGCATCGAGCGGCCGACCTTGCGGCGCAGCCGCCGATTCCGCGCCAGCCCGAATAGGTAGTCCACGCCGCGTTTTTCGCACCAGGCCATCAGTTCCTCGCGGCAGAAGCCCGAGTCGGCTCGCAGAACGATACGGGCGTGTGGCCAACGCCGGCGGATCTGCCCCACGATGCGCCGCACTTCCTCGAGGCTTCCCGCGCTAGCGTCTTGGTTCGACGGCCGTAGCCGCGCGCACAGCAGGTGGTCGCCGCAGAAGATGTACAGAGGCAGATAGCAGTAGTGGTCGTAGTAGCCGTGGAAGAAGCGCCCCTCTTGGTGGCCGTGCAGGGGCATGTCGGTCACATCCAGGTCGAGCACGATCTGGCGTGGGGCATTCCCGTGGGCCTCCAGGAAGATCTCCACCAGCAGATCATCGATCGCTTCGGCCGAGTAGCGGATCTTGTGGTAGCGCTCCGGCTCGGCCGACTCGCCTGGGGCGAGTTCCAGCCGGTTCAGCGTGCTCTTGCCGGCCAGCGGCTGGTCAGGTTCGCGCTTGCCGGCTAGCACGCCGAGCAGCGGATCTTTGCGCAGTTCCTCATGGTCGTTCACGTCCTCGTAGCCGAGAGCCAGACCGTAGATCCTCTGCGCCAGCATCTGCCCCAACTCATGCTTGATCCGGGCCGGCTCCCGCCCGTCGGTGAAGCAAGCCACCACCCGCCTGAGCAGCCCGAGCCTCCGGTCGACCTCCCGTAGCAACAGCGCTCCGCCGTCGCTCGTCAGCCGGTCGCCCCCAAACCGCCCCACCACCTGCCGCGAAAAATGCGCTTCAAACTCGAACTCGGACTGGCTACACTCTGTCATGGAAAAGGCCGCCTTTCCTTGGCATCGACTACGTCTCCAACAACGCAGTTATGCCTGAGAAAGCGGCCTTTTCCTATACCCAAATTTCACCTTCGGCTTATTCGTGGTGAGATTTCCGGGCTAGACCTCGGGCGCCTCCGAGGGGTTCCCGCGGACCCGAACGCCCATCTTGACTTCACCGCCGGCTCGTGGTATTACAAATCCATAAATGTAATGGAGGCGCTGTGGAGTCGGCTGTCACCGTGAAGGGTCAGGCGACCATCCCCAAGGCGATTCGGGAGCATCTGAGGTTGAAGCCCGGGGATCGGGTCAAATTCTTCGTGCATCCCGACGGGACCGTGGTCCTCTTGCCGAAGCTCCCTGCCTCGGCCTTGCGGGGGATCGCCAGATCCCGGCGAAGGCGGCCCGTCACTGCGGCGGAGATGGAGAGGGCCGCCGCGGAGGGCGCAACTCGCGGCGGCATTGGCAAGGGCCGCCGGTGATCGGGCTCGACACCAACGTTTTAGTCCGCTATCTGACGCAAGATCATCCCATCGAGTCACCCAAAGCGACGGAAATCATCGAACGGCGCCTGACGGAGGAAACCCCCGGTTTCGTCAGCATCGTGGCCATGGTCGAGACCGTGTGGGTGCTCGACCGCGCCTACGGCCTTTCGAGCCGGGAAATCGCCGCGGCGGTCGAGCGCATGCTTCAGACAGAAGTGCTGGTGGTGGAGAACGAGCAGGAGGTTTTCCAGGGCCTGGTTGCGCTTAAGGACGGCCAAGGCTCGTTCGCCGATGCCATCATTGCGGCCCTTGCCGCCCGAGCCAACTGCGCTTGTACTTTGACCTTCGACCGGAAGGCGCTGCGGCTTCCGGGATTCCAGCCTGCCTGACCTGTCGGTACCGCCTGCGGTAGCCGGTGGCGCCGCTCCCGCCGCAATACCAACCGCGCCATCTGCTACCCTTCGGCTTCGCTCAGGGCAGGCCGAGGATGGTACTGACATCGCTGGGCGTGCGAGCCGCTTTGCCTTGCCCTATTCCTGGCGCAGCACGGTCACTGGATCGACGTGGGTCGCGCGACGCGCTGGGATGTAGGAGGAAGCAAGGGCCACGGCTGCGAGTATGACGACGACGCTTGCAAATGTGATCGGGTCTTTGGCCGAGATTCCAAACAAAAATGCCTTGAGGAGATGTGTCAGGGAATAGGCTCCCGCAAGGCCCAAGGCGATTCCTGCGGCGCATAATTTCATGCGGGCCTTGTGCCCGCCCCCGATCCACGGGTCACGGGTCACCGGCCGCGGGACCCTGCCTTTTCATTCCGCCGTGCGCAGAATCAGCGCGACCGCTTCCGTCATGCGCTCCCAGCTTTCCAATTCCGTTTCCAGGCGTTTCCGGCCCTTTTTCGTGAGCTTGTAGAATTTGGCTTCGCGGCCGGATTCGGTGGCTCGCCAGTCGGCTTCGAGGAAGCCTCGATTTTCCAGCCGATACAGCGCCGGATAGAGCGAGCCCTCCTGAACCTGGAAATAGTCCTTCGAAATCTGCTGGATGCGTTGGGAAATGGCGTAGCCGTGGCTCGGCCCGAGGGCGAGGACCTTCAGAATCAGCATGTCGAGCGTGCCCTTGAGGATTGCGGCTCTTTCGTCGCTCATGGCGAGATTCCTTAGATGTTCTAAGTATGGTCCCGGAATTCCAGATGTCAACCCAAAATGATAGGGGACAGGTTACAGGAAACAGGGGACAGCGAGCCGACAGGGGACAACGCCGCGGCCTGCCATTCATCCGAGTTGGCTCGCCTCCGCCGCTGCCTCCTGCGGCGAGTCGGCGCGTTGAACTTGAAGCACATCCACCAGCTTGTAGAGATTGGCTCTGATTGTACGGCCGGGAGCGATTCGTTCCGTCAAGGCTTCCACCGGCCATGCCTTGGGGCTTGTGGCTTCGCGAGCGCTGGCACGCTTGCTGCGGGAAGGGCCAAAGAGTATGCTGCACGCCATATCTGAGGCCGAACGGGCGGCGTTTTTCACCTGCGCTGCTTAACTCACTCGGGAGGATACATCCATGCTCGGAAAGCAGATTAGCGAGACGACCGGAAGGAGAATCCTGCGGAGGGTATTGTCGAGCGCGCCGCTGGAAGTCGAGGTGTCGTTCGAGGACAGCGGCAAGATGCTGGGAGTCGGCACGAACGGATTCGGAACGTATAAGGCGTCGGTGGGTCCAGGCGGGGCGCTGTTCGGTGAAGGCGCAGGCGCGATGGTCACCGAAAAGGGGGAGATGATTACCTGGGAGGGTTCGGCGCGAGGCAAGCTGAAGCAGGACGGCGGTGTCAGCTATCGAGGGGTCCTCTACTTTCAGACAGCTTCGAAGAAGTTCGCGCAACTGAACGAGATGACCACCGTTTTCGAATACGAGGTGGACGCGGAAGGAAAGTCGGTGTCGAAAGTTTGGGAATGGAAGTGAGACGACAGCCGGCGTAGCCGGCCGAGAGCGATCGAGAAACCGGTGTGGGAGTGGCGGCCCCACTCCCGCCGTTTCGGCCCGGGCCTACTTGAGTGCTTCCCAGCGCCTGAAGCAACTTTGCGCCGTGAGGCGTGCCCCAGCCGGTGCACGGATCCCAGCCGGGCCCGGCCGCAAAGCGGCCGTTGCGACCCTTCGTAACGTCGTTCAGGTGGCGGAAGAATTTGCCGTAAAGCAGCGGAGTGAAGAACCCAAGGTTCGCGCCGAGCGCCTGATTGATTCACGCCACCAGCGCCGCCCACAGCGGCGCCGTGGCGGGCCACCATCTGCTTGTAGGTCAGGTACTTACGCTTGTGGGGTGGCGTGAGCCCCAGCTCGCGGATGTCGATCGGAGCGCCCCGCTGCCGAACGTAGACGGTGACCGTCAAGGGCTCCGCGGGATCGCAAGGGCCGATCTCCAGCGCGCCGGGCAGCCCATGTCGCTCGCTGCCGGCGAGAGGGACCGCGTCTCTCGAAATCTTGCGACGCGTTTTCATGGGCGTCATCTTACCCTACTGTCCACCAGCACAGAATAAGGCGAAAACCAAGCTGGCGGATGGTCATTCGTTTTCTTAGGAACGGAGGGCGAACGGGCGGCCCGGCCGATTCCCCGAGCGAGGCGCTACTTCTTGTGGGCCGGCTTCGCGGGCTTGGCGCTCGGGCCGTCGATGCCGAAATCCCAGACGTCAAGGTCGATGCCCTCGTGAGGATTGACTTCGGCGAGAACGTATTCCCCGGGCGCGAGGTCCTCGTTGGCGGAGAGGCGGTAGGTATCGGAGTAGACGCGCAGAACGTCCAGCGGGATTTCGCTCGTTTGCGTGCTTTTCTGGCCGAAATAGATGTCGAGCAGCTCGATTTGGCGGCGATTCCCCTTCACCTTGGCGCGGAGCAGCCGGAGTTGGGGCTCCGTGTCCGTCGCCGAGCGATAGAAGAGGAGCGGCTCGGTGTCGGCGACGCGCGTGACGGCGTGCTTGCCTTCGAGGAAGACGGTATATCGGGTGGTGAGGACCGGAACCGGCACGACGAGCGAGGCGAGGAAGCGGCCTTTGTTCAGCTTGCTCTTGGCGAGGTCCTGCGTGAGTTTGAGTATCTTGTGGCCGTCGAAAGCGAAGACGCCTTGGCCGGGCGGCAGAAGCACGTCAGGCGGCAAGCCGAGCCCGGGACCTATATCGTAATCTCCGGGATGCTTTTCGATATCGAGATTATGGGCGACGTCCAGCGCCTGCCGGGCTTGCGGATTCGGTTGCGCCTCCGCCTTCCGCGTCGCGGGCCAGTCCACCAGGCTCGCCGGTATCTCTTCCCATTCGCCCCGCTCGACGCTGTAGAAACGCACGCGATCGCCGATCACCTGGTACTCGCGGACGAGCTGGAACGTGCCGTCTTTGAGGATGAGCTGCTTTCCGCGAATCCCCTCTTGAGCCTCGATGCCGGACGCTGAGACGCTGGAACGGGACTGGGCGGGAGCGGCCGGAGGGGAAGCCGGCTTCGATTGCGCGAGGAGCGGCGCGGCGGCGAGAGCCATCGCCAGCATCGGCACGAAGTTTTTTGCCAAGCGCATAGGCCGGATGCCTGCTCGCGGACTCACGATGATCCTCAAAGGCAGGGCCGCCGATTCCCCATCCCCGCACCCTTCGCCTTCCAGCATATGACGGCGACGAGCCCGTGGCAATGGGCGGCAGATCGCGTAGCGGAAGCCCGCTGACGAAAGGTTCTTGGCCTGGTGGGTCGCGCGGCTACCGGCGGCTAATGCTCGCAGCGGGGCAAAAGCGCGGTGACGATATAAAGATCGGACTTGGTGAACAGGCGCTGGGCGTGCGCTCCGGCGGTCTGCGCCGCCACGAGCGCTTGCGCTCCCGCGGCTTGGGCCGCTTCCATCGCCGTCGCACCAGCCATTTGCGCGGCTTCGATGAAGAATCCGAGATGGCGATTGCGCGCGAGGGCGCGCAGATGCTCCAGACAGATTCCTGTAAGGGAGGAAACCTCTTCCTCTGTGAAGTACTCTTGGCTCGATCGTACGGTAACCACTTCTTCTTCTCCCCTTACTTTGATGCTCGCGCAAAACACGGGGCTGTACAAGTTACACTTCGGACACACGAAAGTGGGGGTGCTCAAAGTTGCATATCCCACAAAGGTGGTAGCCCCATCCGACGCTTCTCGACTACTCGTGGTATCGCGACGGGTTTCGACTCCCATGGCGCACGCTGCTCGTTCGCCAAGCCGGATCGGCTGCAACGGTACTAAGGGAAACTGCGGGGTCTGAAGCGCGCGGAGGCAGGCCCCGCCAGGAGAGGTGCCCGTCCTGGAACACGTTTGGGGGGGGGAGACCCTCAGATCATAGACGGAGTCCGCCTCGCCACCCGCGGCCGCCGAGCGCCTGCCGAGGGCTCTTCCGCGCCTTGGTGACGCCCCGTTGGCTACAGGCTGGCTCCGCCAGCGCGCTCGAAGGCGTGCGCAAGCTGCAAAACCCGCGACTCGCCAAAGTGAGGCCCGAAAATCTGAAGGCCTACCGGCAGGCCCAGCCCGGTGCGGCCGCAGGGCACGGAAATCCCGGGAACGCCAGCCAGCGAGCCGGTAACGGTGTAAATGTCCGCCAAATACATCGCCAGGGGATCGGCCGTACGCTCCCCAAGCCGGAACGCCGGCACGGGCGAGGTGGGGGTGACGAGGAGGTCGGCCTTCTCGAAAGCCTGCTGGAAATCGCGAGCGATGAGCGCCCGCGCTTTCTGCGCCTTCAAATAGTAAGCCTCGTAATAGCCGGTGGAGAGGGCGTAGGTGCCGAGCATGATGCGGCGCTTCACCTCGGGCCCAAAACCCGCGCCACGCGTTTTCCGATACATCCCCGCCAAGGTATCGGCGGGAATGCGCAGGCCGTAGCGGACGCCGTCGTAGCGGGCAAGATTCGAACTGGCTTCGGCCGTGGCGATCAGATAGTAGGTAGCGATGGCGTAGTCGGTATGGGGCATCTCGAGCGCGACCCGGCGGCAGCCCAACCCTTCGAGCAGCGCGATTCCTGCTTCGACCTTCTTCCGCACTTCAGCGTCCATTCCCTCGCCGAAATATTCGTTGGGAACACCGATTCTCAGGCCGGAAATCGGCTGGGAGAGTTCCTTCGTGTAGTGGGGCACGGGGACGGGGGCGGAAGTGGCGTCGCGCGGATCCTGGCCGGCGATCGCGCCGAGCAGGGCCGCGACGTCGCCTACCGTCGTCGCCATGGGTCCGACGCGGTCGAGTGAAGAGGCGAAAGCGATGAGGCCGTAGCGCGAAACGCGGCCGTAAGTGGGCATCAGCGCGGGAATCCCGCAAAACGCGCCCGGCTGCCGCACCGAACCGCCCGTGTCGGTGCCCAGCGCCGCCACGGCCAAGCCCGCAGCCACCGCGGCTGCCGACCCGCCGCTCGATCCTCCCGGAACGCGATCGGGAGCCGCGGGATTGCGCACCGGTCCGTAAGCCGAGTTCTCGTTTGAACTGCCCATCGCAAATTCGTCGCAGTTCGTCTTGCCCAGCACGATAGCCCCCGCCTGCTCGAGCCGCTCGACCGCGGTGGCGTCGTAGGGTGGTCGGTAGTTTTCGAGGATGCGCGAGCCGCAGGTGGTGGGGACGCCACGCGTCGCGAGGACGTCCTTCACGGCCAGCGGGAGACCCGCCAGCGGAGGCAATTCCTCTCCGCGCGCCACCAGCCGGTCGATTCGGTCGGCCTGGGCGAAGGCGCGGTCGGGCGAGAGGGCTAGGAAGGCGTTCCAGTGCGGGTTTTCGCGCTCGATCCGGGCGTAGTACTTGCCGGTGAGTTCGCGCGCGGATATTTTCTTGGCCGCGAGATCGGCGCGCACACCCGCGGCGGTGGGTTTCGCTTCGCCCGTCACGGCTCGCGCTCGATAACTTTCGGCACCCGAAAATAGGGTGCGCGGGCATCGGGCGCGGCCGCCAGGGCCTCGGCGGCGACCTCACAGGCTCGGGTTCGGTCGTCGCGCCAGCGAGTCGCGGGATCGGCGCCCGCGACCGCGATCTGCGCCAGCGGATCGACTTGGCGGGTATCCAGTTCGTTCAGCTTTTCGACGTAGGTGAGGATCTGGTCGAGCTGGTTCCGATAGGTTTCCACCTCGGCTTCCTGAAGCTCCAGGTGTGCCAGATCGGCCACATACAGCACGGTTTCTTTCGTGATTTTCATCGTGGCCCCTTCAGTGTAGCAGAAGAGGCGAGGCGCGCTGCGAGCTGCCAACTGTCCCGTCCCCTACCGGGAATGGCTGCCGTGAACGGCGAGCCGGTTCGGGTGTCAATACACCCCGGCTCGCCGCAGGTTCGGGCTTTTCTCCCGCTTGCGTTCAGGACCAGATGGCTGCCCCGCAGGGGGCTTAGGGTGAGTTATGCGGTGGCGGAAGCGAACTGTTTTTGCCAGGTTGCCAGCAAATAGACTTTCCCGGTAGCGGGAGAAGCGTAGATGTAGTAGACGTCCACCTCGTCGTGGACTTCGTAGAAATCCCTTCGTTGCGGGTCCTCGTGCACGTTGGCCGCGTCGACCAGGAGGGCGCGCAATCTTTCCACCGCCGTGCAGTCGTACCTCTCGGAATGCTCGATGCGCGGATTTCGATCCCACTTTGCTTGTGCCATAAGGCTTACCCCCACTCGGTACTTCCGCCCTGTTTTGATATACGAGACCGACCTTCGGAAGGTTTCCTGAGGTAAAGGCGCTCCCCGGCGCACCCACAGGTGTCTCATCAGCATTGGACATCCCGAGGCAGGCAAAAGTTGCACCTGGGATGAGACTTTTTGGATGGCGGTTTTATCGCATTTCCGCCCGCGAGCGGTGCGGTCGCGAAGAACTCTGGCGGGAGCGAATAGGAAGCGGCCTGCACGGCCTCCTTGCAAAGCCATCGGTATTTTCCCTAGGAGCTGTTGCAAAAACCTCGCTTGGGCGGTCCTCAGGGGCTGAAGCCCTTTTTTTTCGGCTGCTTCTTGTCGGAGCTGAAGCTCCGACCCCCGAAAACGAGGGCCTTGCAACAGCTCCTACAAACACGTGCCCGGGCAGGATTCTCGCGGAGCGACCCAGGATGGGGCATCCGAACCGCGCCGCGCGAGCCGGGCCTTGGAGCGGTGGCCGGCAGAAATATCGCGTTGTGATATAATCTGAGGGGAGAACCATGGAGCCTGATTCCTCCAGCCGGCGCGCTTCGGAAACGATTCGGTTGCTGGCGCGGTTTCGCTACCAGTTGCGCCAATTCCTGCGCTTCAGCGAGACGGCGGCGCGGCGTGCGGGCCTGACGCCGCAGCAGCACCAACTGCTTCTGGGAGTCGCCGGGCACACCGGACGCGGCTGGGCTTCCGTCTCCGAACTCGCCGAATTCCTCCAGGAACGCCACAACGCGGTGGTCGGGTTGGTCGAGCGGGCGCGGCGTGCGGGCCTGGTCCGGAAGGGACTGGACGCTGGCGATCGCCGTATGGTGCGCGTCCAGCTCACGGCCAAAGGCCGGAACGTTCTGCACCGGCTTTCGGCACAGCACCGGCAGGAACTCGAGCGGTTCCAGGTGCTCGCCGGATTCGCCTTGCCCTCCAAGGCTCGGACGGAGGTAAGCGGTGTGCGCGCCTCGAGATCGGAGTGAGGCAGGCGCCATGCCCTTCCCAGGGACACCCGCGGACTTGCTCCAACCCCAGGACCTGCTTGAAGCCGGTCGCCGCACCCAGGGATACCGCCTGGGTTTCGTCTCCCTGCTCGCCGCCCTGGTGGGTGTCCTGGCCGGCTTCGTTGCCTACCTCCTGTATCACCTCATCGCGTTCTTCACCAATCTGGCCTTCTACGGCCGGCTCTCGTTCGTGTTCCTCAGTCCGAGCATAGGGCGGGTCCACCAGATGGGCCCTTGGGTGATTGGCATTCCCGTGGGGGGCGCCATCCTCATCGGCTTCATGGTGAAGTACGGTTCGAAGAAGATCGAGGGTCATGGGATTCCCGAAGCGATGGAGGCGGTTGTCGTTTCCGAAAGCCGTATCGAGCCCAAGGTCGCCATCCTGAAGCCGCTCTCTGCCGCCATCGCCATCGGTACGGGCGGTCCTTTCGGAGCCGAGGGGCCGATCATTCAGACGGGCGGCGCGCTCGGGTCAATCCTCGGGCAACTGGTCTCGATGACGGCGGCAGAACGGCGCGTGCTGCTGGCTTGCGGTGCCGGCGCCGGAATGGCGGCGACGTTCAGCACGCCGATCGCCGGCGTGATTCTCGCGATCGAACTGCTGCTGTTGGAATTCCGTTCGCGCTCGTTCGTTCCGCTGGTCATCTCCTGCGTCATGGCGACCGGCATCCGATTCTGGCTGATGGGCCAACAGCCGCTGTTCACCTTCACGCACGCCGCCGATTTTCGCGTCCCCGCCGGTCTGCCCTGGTATCTGCTGCTCGGCCTGCTGTGCGGCGTCGCCGCCGTCGCCTTCACCCGATTCCTCTACTGGGTCGAAGACCTTTTCGATCGCATCCGGGTGGACGAACTCTGGCATCCGGCGATCGGCGCGCTGGGTCTGGGGATCATCGGGTTTTTCGTGCCGCTGGTTTTCGGCGTCGGCTATGACACGATCGGAGCGATCCTCAACAATCACTTCACCTGGAAGCTGCTGCTCGTGTTGATGGTGGCCAAGGCGCTTGCCCTGGTCATTTCCCTCAGCTCGGGAACGTCGGGAGGCCTGCTGGCGCCGATGTTTCTATCGAGCGCGGCGATGGGCGGGGCCTTCGCGATGGGAATCAATCATCTGGTCCCGAGCGCGCATCTCGATCCCGGCGCCTTTGCGCTGGTAGCGATGGGAGCGGTTTTCGGGGCGGCGGCCCGTTCGACTTTTGCCTTCATCGTTTTCGCCTTCGAGATCACCCGCGACTACAACTCGATTCTTCCGCTGATGCTGGTGGCCGTCATTGCCGATGCCGTCGCCATCCGCTACCTGCCACATTCGATCATGACGCTCAAACTCGCGCGCCGGGGTGTCGAGCCGGAACTCGACTACCAAGCCGACGTGCTGAAGCGCGTGCGGGTGAGCGAGGTCATGGGAACCGGGATTGTCAGCGTGCGTCCGGAAATGACCGCCGGAGAACTCGCCGCCCGCTTCGCGAGCGATCCGGTCTATGCCGCGCACCACGCCCTGCCCATTGTCAACGCCGAAGGCAATCTCGTTGGCCTGGTCACCCAGAGCGACCTGCTTCGTGCCTTGCGCGCCGATCCGAGCGGCCGGACTACCGTGGGCGAGGTGGCCGGCGGCAAGCCCGTCATCGCGTATGCCGACGAGCGGGTATTCGACGCTCTGTTTCGCATGCTCCAGCACAACATCGGCCGCTTACCCGTGGTCACCCGCTCCGAGCCGGAGAAGGTCGTGGGGATGATCGGCAGGCAAAGCGTCTTGAGCGCATGGACGAAACAGATGCGGGAAGAATACCAGCGGCAGCACGGCTGGCTCAATCACCTGCTCAAGAAGGACCCTGCGAAACGGCCTGCCGAACAGGCCGGCAGAGAGGCCGCCGGGAATTCGCATCCGCCGGACGTGCTATGATGAGCGCGCGATGATTCTAGGAGACCCCGATCCGTCAAGGACTCGCTGCGGAGGGAATACCGCTTCGATGATCGGCGGGCCGAACCGAATCGCTTCGCAGCCCAGATTGCCGAAAGCGGGCCCCGGAGGGAGAGGAGCGTAGAGAAGAGAGATGTCCCGTCTGGCCGTCCTCATTGATGCCGAAAACGCCCAACTCGCGATCCTGGACGGTTTGTTAGCCGAAATTGCCAAGATCGGAACCGCCAGCGTGAAGCGAGTCTATGGCGATTTCACGAGCCCTGCCCTCGCTCCCTGGCGCGAGCAACTGCTCGCTCATTCGATCCAGCCGATTCAGCAGTTCCGAAATACGGCGCACAAGAACGCGAGCGACAGCGCCCTGATCATCGACGCGATGGACCTGCTGCATTCCAAGCGATTTGACGGATTCTGCATCGTCTCGAGCGACAGCGACTTTACCCGGCTCGCGAGCCGGATCCGGGAGGAAGGCCTGCTCGCTTACGGCTATGGCGAGCGGAAGACGCCCACTTCGTTCGTAGCCGCATGCGATAAATTCACCTATACGGAGGTGTTGCGAGCGCCGGCAAAAGGGCGATCGGCGCCCCCGGCGGTCCGCAAAGAGGCGCTCGTGGAGAACAGCGAGCTGATGCGCCATCTCGTCGATGCGGCGGAATCCTGCGCCAACGAAAGCGGCTGGGCTCCGCTCGGAAACGTTGGCTCGGTGGTTGCGAATCATCTGCCCGAGTTCGATCCTCGCCACTATGGCTTCAAAAAGCTTTCGGCCCTCGTCGAGGCCACCGGATTATTCGAGTTGCAAAAGCGCGGGAGCGGTGATTCTCTCTCCCTCTACGTCAAACTGAAGCCCGCACCGGCCTCCCGGTAGGCTCCGATCCAAGCCCGAAGTAGGCTCAAAAGCCCCCCTGCGCCCGCTCGGTATACCGCGACAACGAGGAGCCGCCCTGCAGCACAGCCATTTCTGGCTGTGCTCTTGGCCGGAAGAGCCACCTCGGCACACCGGTCTGACCGCGAAAGGGAGCATCCCAGGAGTCGGGCGGGGGACGCGATTCCACGGAAGCTTGGGGTGGACGCGCACGAATCACGGGTCACCGGCCACGGGTCCGGCGCTTACGACCAGTAGCTGCGGTCGAGGGAGCGGTACTGGACGGCTTCCATGAGGTGTTTCGGCTCGATCCCGGCGGAATCGTTGAGATCGGCGATGGTGCGGGCGACTTTGAGGACGCGATCGTGCGCGCGAGCCGAGAGGCCCAGCTTGGCCATCGCGCCTTCGAGCAGCTTCTCGCCTTCGGCGGAAATCTGACAGTACTTGCGGATGTGTTTGGGCGGCATCTGCGCGTTGGCGAAGACCTGCTTCTCCCCGGCGAACCGCTCGAGCTGCTTTTCGCGCGCGCAAACTACGCGCCCGCGCACCGCCGCCGAGCCTTCGCCCAGCGCCTTCTCGCGCAGCTCGCGGTAGCGCACGGCAGGCACTTCGATGTGGATGTCGATCCGATCGAGCAGCGGGCCGGAAATTTTCGAGACGTAGCGCTGGATCTGGGCGGGGGTGCAGCGGCAGTCGCGCGTCGCGTCGCCGAAGAAGCCGCACGGGCAGGGATTCATCGCGCCGGCGAGCATGAAGCGCGCCGGAAACGTGATGGAAAGCGCCGCTCGGGCGATGGTCACCGAGCCCTCCTCGATGGGCTGGCGAAGCACTTCGAGCACGTTCCGCTGGAATTCCGGCAGCTCGTCGAGGAACAGCACCCCGTGATGCGCCACCGATACTTCGCCCGGGTGCGGCACCGTGCCGCCGCCGATGAGTCCGGCGTCGCTGATGGTGTGGTGCGGCGAGCGGAACGGCCGAACACCCACCAGACCGCGGGAATCTTCGAGCAGGCCGGCGACGCTGTGTATGCGAGTCGTTTCGAGCGCTTCTTCGAGCGATAGGGGCGGAAGAATGGTGGGGATGCGCTTGGCGAGCATCGTCTTCCCGGCGCCCGGCGGCCCGATGAACAGGATGTTGTGTCCGCCGGCGCAAGCGACTTCCAAGGCGCGCTTGGCGGCCAATTGCCCGCGCACGTCGGCGAGATCGACGGGGTACTGGCTGGCTTCGGCCAGCATCTTCCGCGCGTCCACGCGCACCGGCGCAAACGATTCCGGCGAATTGACCAGATCGGCGGCCTGGGGCAAGTTGCGCACGCCGTAGACGTCGATCCCGTCCACCACCGCCGCTTCCTGCGCGTTGGCTTCGGGCACGACGAGACTCTTCACGCCATGCTCGCGCGCTTCGAGCGCCGCCGAAAGCGCCCCGCGGATCGACCGGACGCTTCCGTCGAGGGATAACTCGCCCAGAAAAACGTGGCCGGTAAGCGGCTTGCCGAAAAACGATCCCTGGCACCCCAGCAGCCCCATCGCCATCGGCAGATCGAATCCCGATCCTTCCTTGCGCACGTCGGCGGGAGCGAGATTGATGGTGACGCCCTGGGGCGCGGGGAAATCGAATCCGCAGTTCTTGAGCGCGGCTTTGATCCGCTCGCGGCTCTCCTTCACCGCCAGGTCGGGCAAGCCGACGACGTTGAATTCGCCCATCTTGCCCGAACCGACGTCGACTTCCACTTCGACGAGGTACGCCTCGATGCCGAATACCGCCGCGCTTTGGGCCTTGAAGAGCAAGGGAAAGAGATAGCGCGTAAATCCGGCGAACACAAGAGAAAAGAAAGATGCGCGGGTTGTCGGGAACAGGCGGGTGATGCTTCTTGCGGGGCTAAAAACCGAGGGAGAAAAGACGCTCAGACGGAAAGGCCAAGGCGCTTCTCGATGATCTGAACCCTGTGCTCTAAAGTCTCTACCCGCTCCTGAAGCTGGCGGTAGGAAAGCTGGATCAGCGAGCGCGTCTCGAGGAATTCATACTCCATTCTTGCCTCCAGCTTCTCGATCTTCTGGTCGAGGGCTTGGTGGCCTTCGACGACCAAATCGAGCCTGCGGAGCACATCTTCGTAGAGCACGCCGCTGTGGCGCTTCGCTTCTTCGATCTTTTCGCCAAACTCTTTCCGGAGCCGGCCTTCGGCGCCGCTGACGACGGCGGTGACGATTCGCTCGACTTGAGTCAATGACTCAGCGTCCATTAATTGCTCCTTCTCGTAGGGGTCAGTGTACGGATGCGGGAGCGGGAAATCAATCCCGCATCGCGGGGCGCTCTTCGTCCCGCGAAGCGGACACGCAGGATGGCCCGGGAATCGCCCCGGGCGGCCTCCCTCAGCCGATGCCCAATTCGCGGAGCGCCGCGCCGGCCGCCGCGAGATTTGTGAGTTTCATTTCCGCGTACTTGCGCGAGAGGACAACGCCTTGCGCGCCTGCGCCGAAAGCGGCGAGCACGGCGGCATGGACGTCGGCCGGCTGCGTCCGCTTTTCGTCGAGCGCGGTTGGGATATCGATATCGATTCCCGGATAAATTTCCGCGGCGCCTTGGACATCGGCGAGGGCGCGCCGGGCCTCGTCGGCGACGGTACGGGCGGAAAGGCCCGCCGTCGGCAATTTCTCGAGGCTCGGCTCGTCCTGATAGCCGAGCAGGTGGTAATGCAGGTCGAGTACCTCTTCCGGCGGGCAATCGCGGAAAACGGCGGACTGCACGTTTCGGATGTAGCGGGCGAAACGCGGCCCTCCGCAGTTGTTGTAGGTGGACGGCTTGATAAAGTCGGCGTAATGCGCCATCTGCCCGTAATCCACGGCGCCGCGGTAGAACGGGCTCATCGCGATGAGGTGCATGATGTGCCAGCCCACCCGGGCCCTGGGCGCGACGGATTTCACGGCGCCGTAGAGGAGCGCGTAGACCTCGTTCTGGCTTTCGTACCAGAATTTCTCCCAAGCCACGATTTCCGGGTATTCGACCATGTGCCGCCAGAACGTTACGAAAGCGCCGTCGGGGGAACGAGGCCGGCCGAGGGTCGCTTTCACCCATTGTTGCAATGCGAGATAGCCGTGGCGGGCGCGCTCGACATCGATTCCTCGCGCTCTGGCTTTCGCCGTGCAGTAGGAGCAGAAGCAATGGATGAACGCTTCCCCGTCGAACCGGCCGAAGTGCATTCCCAGCGTATTTTCCAGCGGCCCCTGGCGCTCCGACTCCCACATCATGCCGTCGAGGTCGTTGTTCGAGAACCAGTCGGTGACGAGCGAAACCAGGAAATTCCGCGCGTAGGGATTGTTGAAGCAGGTGCTGCGGCCGACCCGGCCGTAGACGTCGACTTCGGCGATCTTCTCGAAGTTGGGGATCAGGCGGGGATTGTAGGCTTCCTCGAAGAGGGCGTAGGTCTGGATGCCACGCGCTTTCGCGCGGGGGATCACGTCGGCAAAGATATCGAAGCTGCCCAGCTCCGGCGCGCGGATGTCTTGGATCACCGAATCGGCGTAAAACGCGGGATGGACCCGGGTATAGCTTCCTCCGTGGATTTTGTCGTATGCCTGTACGCCATGGTCGGGAAGCGGCTCGCCAGGCACCTGCCGGCCCGCCAAACCGCGGCCGTAGGTAAAGACGGTGGACATCAGTGTGTTCACGCCGGCCTTTTCCTGTAGCGTGGCGAGGCAACGGTCCACTCCTTCGTCGACGAAGGAGCGAGCGCCAATTTGGATGGCGACGAGTTTCTTGCCCGGCGCCAGGCGGGGCGGCACGGCTTGCGGATCCGCCGTGGCCTGCGCTTCGCGGGCGGGCAGGCTCAAGCCTCCCGCGAGGGCGAAAACCGGGAATGCCGAGACCCCTTGAAGGAATCGGCGGCGCGTGACCTCCTCGCTTCGGCCCTGGGGAGGGGCGGGTTCCTCCGGCCCGGCCGGTCCCGGCCGAGCACCCGCCACTCGACGCAACGCTTCTTTCGAGGCTGCTTTCTCCATTTTCCTCCTTTCGTCTCCCCGGTGGCGCACGGCCCTCGGCACCGCAAACAGATACTCCGTTTGTGCCACCAGACACAAGAGGAATCCTTGGGGAATTTTGCGCGGCGGGAACGACGGCGTCTGCGGTCAGTCCTCGCGGAGATGCAGTGTTTGCCGCGCCTTGAGGTTGGCGACGCTTTGGAGGCGTCCGCTGGGCCAGGCGACTTCCACGGTGTCGACGCGAGCGGCCTCGCCCAGGCCGAAATGCAGCGGCGTGGCGTGCTGGGAAAGGTAGGAGCCCTGGCTGCCGACGGCTTCGAGCCAGCTTCGTCCACCGGCGCGAACCCGGACGAGGGCCCCGATCCCCTGGCGATTGCTTCGCGTCCCTTCCAGACTCACTTTGAGCCAATTGCGGCCTTCGGCGCCATCAGCGCGCAGCAGAATCAACGGCCCGCGATTGGTAGACACGGCCAGATCGAGATCGCCATCGTTATCGAAATCGGCTGTCGCCAGTCCCCGCGCGTTGAGCGGGCGAGCGAAATCCGGAGCGAGGGAGGCGGTGACGTCGCGGAATTCGCTGCCGTCGTAGTGGAAGAGGAAAGGCTTTTGCGGCACCAGCAACTCGGGATGCTCGGGGTCTTCGAGCGTATTCCCGTTGACGACCGCCAGATCGCTCAGACCGTCATTGTCGTAATCGAGGAAGGCGCAGCCCCAGCCGACCATGGGCAAGGAAATATAGGCAAGGCCGACCATGCCGGCGGCGTCGGCGAAGTTCAAGTGCTTCGTTTCCGCCCAAAGGTTTTGGTAGAGGGAATCACCCTGGGAGAGCCAATGGGAAACGAAAAAGTCCAGGTCTCCATCGCCATCGTAATCGTTGACGGCCAAACCCATCGAGCCCTTGTTCTCCGAGGTGAACGTCTGGGTGCTGCGATCGGCGAAGCGGCCGCCTCTCTCGTTGAGGAAAAAGCGGTTCATGCTCAGATCGTTTCCGACGTACAAATCGGGCCAGCCGTCGAGGTTGAAGTCGGCGGCGGCGACCGTGAGGCTGCGGCCGTCGGCATCGGCCAGGCCGGCATGGCGGGTGACGTCGGTGAACGTGCCGTCGCGATTGTTGTGCAGCAGGCGATTGGGCTGCGCGCGGAAGGATTGCGGATTGAGCGCCGCGGGCACGACCACGCCATACTGAGTTTCACGGGGGAAATGCAGTTGGGCGGGCTTGGCCGGGTAATCGACGTAGTGCAAGACGTAGAGATCGAGCCAGCCGTCGCGATCGAAGTCGACCCAGATAGCGCCGCTGCTCCAAAGGTTGTCTTCCACGCCGCTCGCGCGCGTGACGTCGCGGAAGCGGCCGTTGCCCTCGTTGTGGTAGAGGCGGCAGCCACCCGCGCCGGTCACGAACAAGTCGAGCCAGCCGTCGTTATCGTAGTCGCCCCAATAGGCCCCCATGCCGAAATGGACGTATTCGAGTCCGGCCTCTTCGGTGACGTCGGTGAACGTGCCATCGCGCTGATTGCGGTACAGGCGGTCGCCGGGGCCTGCGAGTTTCCCCGAGCCGAACGCGCCGGCTTGGTTGACGACGTAGAGATCGGCATAGCCGTCGTTGTCGAAATCCCCCCAGGCGAGTCCCGAGCCCATGTCTTCAGGCAGCAGACGGCTCCTTGGCCCCACGGAATGAACGAAGGAGAGCCGCGCTTGCCGGGTGACGTCGCGGAAGAGCACGCCGGCCGTCGAGGGCTCGGCCGCCGGCCCGGTCGCCTGGCGGTTGGCGCGGCTACAACCGGCGGCGGCCACCAGAGGCGCGGTGGCGAGCCAGCGCAGGCATTCCCGCCGGGTCACTGGCCGACTCGGGCTCGGGATGATTTCGTCGCGAGCGAAGCACGCGGCCGGCGGCGTCGCGAAGCCAGTGGCACTTCGATCGTCGCGCGCGAGATCTCGATCACCGGGACCTTTGGCGGGTTTACGGGGAAGAGCTGCGCGAGGGAGCTGGCGTTGAATTTGCGGTAGAGCAGGCGCAAGCGGCAGCGCAGCGGCCCCGCCGCACGAAGGGGAACCGCGAAGCGGAATTCGGCCATGTCGCTCCCGCCGGGAAGCACGGTTCGCCTGTCCCGCGCGCCGACGACGTTCCAGAGCGAATGGGTGAAGACCGGCTGGGCGTGGCGATCCAGAAGGTAGGAGCGATATTCGACGGTTTTTCCTTCGACGTGTCCGCCGGGGCCAAGCGTGCCCGCGGCATAGATGCTATGTCCCTGCCCGTCCGTGACCGTCAGCTCCAGCCAGGCCTGGATCACGTCGAGCGGGCCGGTGGGAAATTGATGACCCACTTTGCGATTGATTACCAGGGCCCGGAGGGTGGCCTCCTTTCCGGGGACGAAGTCTCCCTCGGCCTCGAGTGCCACCGGGACAATAGGCCCGCTCGGCCACCGGTTGGCGATCTCGGGAATCACGGTTTGGCCGGCGAGCCACTGCTTCACCAGACTGACCTGCCGATCCGCGCCGGGCAAACCGAGCATGAGCGGGGCGAAGGTATTGGCCGCCAGAATGCGATGATCGTGAATGAATCCCTGGGCGTCGCGGGCCGGGTCGTCGGCGCGCACCAGGTGCATATGGCAATTCTGGCATTGGAGGTTGCGCCGGGGATCGGTGTGCCAGGGACCGCTCTTCCAGTCGTCGTACTGATCCTGGAGCTGGACGAAGCCCCAGCCGTTTTCCTCCTTGCTGATGTACTGTTTGTGACACGTGCCGCAAAATTCCGGCGTCTCGGAAGGCTGCACGGCGAAATCGCGATTGTGCTGGCCGGGATGCAGGCGGATGAGCAGGTAGGCGATACGGCGCAGGGCGGGGTTGGGGGAAAGCTCGAAGAGGTAGGGATCGGGCGGGTGAACGACGTAGTTGGCGTTGCCGCGCGTGAGCGTATCGCGGATCGAATGGCACATGGCGCAGGAGCTGCCTTCACCCCCGTCGCCTCGCGTTTTCGAGACGATGGGTTCGTCGGCCAGAAGCGTGACCGGCTCGTGGCAGCCGGCGCAGTAACGCGGCGCCGTCGCCCCGCGATCGTGGATGTAGTTCGTTTTGACCGCCTGGTAGAAGGGATCCGTAGCGGAGAAGTGGTGCGCCCCGGGCAGCCATTCCCGGTAGATCGTGCTATGGCAACCCGACGCTCCGCACGAGGCCGAATCGGCCAGCAGACCCGCGGGGATCACGCGTCCGGTGGTGGTGCGAGCATTCGAAGGAAGGAATTGGCCCTCCGGAAGGTTTGCCGACCGCCGGACATAGGCGATGGCGCCGGCTCCGACCGCGAAAACCGCCATCCACACGGCGAGCGGCAACGCGAGACGACGGTACCGCTCCTGGGGGAACCGGGTTTTGGCCAGACCGCGAACGATGTGAAACAAGCCCACGCCGCCCAGCGCCACGCCCGCTGCCACGTGAACGACATGCATCCGGTAAGGCGTGAAGACTCCCCCTACCCCCTTGCCTACAAGCCAGAGACCGCTCGCCGCCAAGACGCCCCAACCCAGCCCCGCCCACAAGCCGGGACTCCACCAGCGCGTTGGCTCGATTCGGCTGGCCGCGCGGGCGTGCTTCCAGAAAATCCACGTGAGCGGGATCAGGCCGGCCAAACCGATCGCGATGTGCAATAGCAGGATCCACTGCGAAAACACCCCGTACGGGAATAGCCAGGGAGCCACTCCGCTCACAACTAGGAATAGGAACACGCCCGAGGCGCGCCGCAGGGGATTCAGGTTCGGTCTCGCTCCGTTCACGCTGGTTCCTCTCTGTCCCCGGGCGCCTGTTCTCCGGCCGCTCCGGAATCGCTCTTGATTAATCCCGATCGGGAAATCCTGCTGTAACTTAAGTTACGCCGGTGCCTTGGCGCTTAAGCCGGGCTCCACCTCCCGCCGCGGGGCGAAGCCTTTCTCCCGGCAGGTACCGGGCAAGCGCGCCACTTTCCCCGGGCGATGTGTTTGCCCCAGGGGTTGCGCGCCGGTATCATTACACGGACGGGGATGGTCATGTCGGCCCCTGTGGGCAGCAAAACAGTCGAAGTGACGCTCGAGACCGCCTGGCAAACGATCGATTTGGCGCAGGCCATCAGTGAGGGCGTCGCCGAATCCGCTGGGTTCGAGGAAGACGATATCCATAAGATCGGCATGTCGGTGCGGGAGGGGATCATCAACGCGATCCACTACGGCAACCGCATGCAGCGGGAGAAGAACGTCTTCCTGAAGTTCGTTTTCGAGCCCCAGCGCCTAGTGATCCACATGATCGATCAGGGCAAGGGCTTCGAGGTGAACCACGTCGAGGACCCTCTCGCCGAAGAGAATCTGATGAAGACGTCGGGCCGGGGTCTGCTGATCGTCCAGGCGTTCATGGACGAGATGCGGATCGGCCGCGGCCCCAATGGCGGCGCCGAACTCACCATGGCCAAGCAGTTCCCCAGACCTTTCGGCGACAAGGAGAATTGACGTGCACCATATCAGCCGCCGAGAGCTGAAGACCGACGAATTCCACGACGCGATGGAGCGCGGCGTCGAGATACTCCGCACTCACCAGAAAACGATCTGGCAGGCCAGCCTCGTTGTCGTGGTGGCGGCCGCGGCGTTCTTTGGCTGGCGCTATTACTCGAGCCGGCAGACCGCCAAGGCCTCCGCTGCCTTCGCTCGCGCCATCGCCATTTACGATACCCCGGTACAGGGCACCACCCAGCAGCCCCTTCCGGGCCAGGCGACCTTCCCCTCGTCCGCGGCCAAGTATACGGCGGCGGATCAGGCGCTCGCTTCGGTCGCCACCCAGTATCCGAGCACGCACTACGGCGAGATTGCGCGTTATTACTCGGGGATCAGCCTGGAGAAGTTGGGGCGCTACAGCGAGGCGGAGATGTGGCTCCGGCCGCTGGCCGATGGCGGCGACACCCAATTCAAGGCGCTCGCCCAGTTCGAGCTTGCCCATGTGTACGAGCAGATGGGCAAGTCGCAGCAGGCGGTGGCGCTCTACCAGCAACTGCTCGCCAAACCGAGCGTCTTCGTTCCCAAACCGGTCATCCTTCTCGCGCTCGGCGATCATTACGCGGCGGCGAAAGACGTCGCGCAAGCCGTGAAATATTACGAGCAGGTCAAGAGCGAGTACGCGAACACCGGCCTCGCCGATCAGGCCGATCAGCGGCTCGAGATGCTCGGCAAGACGTAACCGGCCGACCATGGCCCCGGCGCCGTATGCGATGGAGGTGGAGCGTTCCCGGGGCCGGCGCCATCCCGAACCGCCCCATCCCTACCGGAATCCCTACGCCCGCGACCGCGACCGCATCATTCACTCGCGCGCCTTCCGCCGCTTGGAAGCCAAGACCCAGGTCTTTACCACGCGGTTTTCCGATCATTTCCGCAATCGGCTCACCCATACCCTCGAAGTCGCTCAGATCGCCCGCACGGTGGCCGGCGCTCTGGGCCTCAATACCGACCTGGCGGAAGCCCTGGCCCTCGCCCACGATATCGGCCATCCTCCGTTCGGCCACGCCGGCGAGCGCCGGCTCGACGAGCGGATGCGGCGCTACGGGGACCAGTTCGAGCACAATCGCCATGCGCTGCGCATCGTCGAGCAATTCGAGATGCGCTACCTGGATTTCCCCGGCTTGAATCTGACTTTCGAGGTGCGCGAAGGCATCGTGAAGCATTCCCGCGATTACACGGCGGCCGAAGCGCCCGACCTGGCCGAGTACCAGCTCGATTCGCGCCCCCCTCTCGAGGCGCAAATCATCGATCCCGTCGACGAGATCGCCTACCACATCGCCGACACCGATGACGGTTTCGAAGCTCGTATCGTCGATCCCGACCACCTGCTCGCCGAGGTGGAGTTCGTGGCCGAGATCTATCGGGAGGTTGACCGCGGCCACAGGGAGGGGCGCCACTGGATGAAGCTCACCGAAGCGCTGCGGCGCGCGCTCGACCGGATGGTGACCGACCTTATCGACCAAACCCGCGCTGCCGCAGCCGCCGCGGGCGTCGGCGACGTGGAAGATGTCCGGCGGGCGCCCGCGCGCCTGGCTCGGCTGTCGCCGGAAGTGGCGGCGGGGGCGGCCGCCTGGAAGCGCTTCCTCACCGCCCATTTGTACGAACAGCCGTCTATCGTCGCCGATCGCGCCCGGTCGGTGGAATCTTTGGACGAACTTTTTCAGTTCTTCCTCGACCGCCCCGGCGAGATGCCCGGCTATTTCGCCGAACAGGCGCGCCAGTTGCCGGTTCATCGGGTCGTGTGCGACTACATCGCGGGAATGACCGATTCGTATCTGTTGCGACTCCACCGGGAGCGCGTGCTCGGCCAGCGTCCTTCGACCAAACGGTCCTCGCGGTAAGTGCCGAAGGATGAGAGGGTTGCGCCCTGGCTCCGCGGAGGGCGGCCCGGACGAGGGGCCAGATACCGACTTCGCTCCTTGACTCGGCAAGGGGCACTTTTATAATGGCTTCTGGACAATCCTCGATGTTCCTCGATATTCACGAACTGGCTGTCCATCGCGTCCCGATTCGCAAGTCGTACGCCCCGGGAAGCCTGGATTTCCACTCGACCGAATTCAGGCAGCTCGAGCCATTGACGGTGAGGGCGATGGCGGAACTCGTCGAGGGCCAAATCCACATCTTCGGCACGTTGCACACACGGATCGAACTGAACTGCGCCCGCTGCCTTGAGCCGGTGGCGGAGGAGGTCAGCCGGGATTTCGATCTGATCTATCGGCCGGCGAGCTGGGCCCCGCGGCAGGAAGACATCCACCTGAGCCTCGAGGAAACCGAGATCGCTTTCTTCCAAGGTGACGGGCTTTTTCTCGCCGATATTCTCTCCGAGCAGATTAACCTGGCCGTTCCCATGAAGGCGATCTGCCGGAGCGATTGCCGGGGCCTGTGCTCGCATTGCGGCGCCAATTTGAATTACGAGCAATGCGGTTGCGAAGCTCGGTCTGCGGATCCCCGCCTGGCGTCCCTCGAGCAGTTCAAGCTCGAATGGTTCAAGAAGCACTGACAACACACGCCTGCCTGGGCGGGACCCGAGTCCAGGGGTCCCCACATGAGGCGGCACGAGAGTAAATTTCAGCCGGTGAGGCTCGACGATGGCAAATCCTAAGCGGCGACATTCGAAGGCACGGAAGAACAAGCGGCGGGCCCAGGACCGGCTGTTCGCGTCCTCGCACGCCCCTTGCCCCCATTGTCACGAGATGAAGCTTCCGCATCAGGCTTGTCCCCATTGCGGGTACTATAAGGGGCGGCAAGTCATCGCGGCGGAAGCCTGACCCGCCTGCCGGTGGGAACTTCACCTTTCCCGATCAGGCCGACACTCATGATTAGGGTGGCTCTCGATGCGATGGGAGGCGACCACGCGCCCCGGGTGGAGGTGGAGGGGGCCATCGCTGCCGCACGCGAGCTTGGCGCCACGGTCCTGTTAGTCGGCCGTCCCGAAGCGCTCAAGGCGGAGCTGGGGCGGCAGCGCCAGCGGGGTCTTCCCATCGAGATCGTTCCGGCCAGCGAAGTCATCACCATGTCGGATTCTCCCGGCTTGGCGTTCCGCAAGAAGCGGAACAGCTCCGTCCACCTCGCCGCCCATCTGGTGCGGGACGGCAAGGCCGACGCCCTGGTGAGCGCAGGGAACACCGGCGCCGTCCTGGCCGTGGCCCGGTTCGTTTTGGGAATGTTGCCCTCGGTGAGCCGGCCGGCCCTGGCCGCTCCGTTTCCCACGAGCCGCGGGGGCGTCGCGGTCATCCTGGACGTCGGGGCGAACGTCGATTCGAAGGTCAATCACCTGCTGCAATTTGCGGTGATGGGCGAGATCTATTATCGAACCGTGTTTCGCGCCCGCCGGCCCCGGGTGGGCCTGCTCTCGATCGGCGAGGAGGAAAGCAAGGGCAACGAGCTGGTGCGGGAAGCGCACAACGAACTGAAGAACATTCCGCTCCACTTCGTCGGCAACGTCGAAGGCCGGGACGTCTTCACCGGAGCCGTCGCCGACGTAATCGTTTCCGACGGCTTCATCGGCAACATCGCCCTCAAGATCAGCGAAGGGGTGGCCGAACTGATTTCCACCAAGCTGAAGGAAGCCTTGAGCAGCACGCTTCGCGCCCAAGTCGGTTACGTCCTCTCGAAGCGGGCGTACGCCGACTTCCGGCGCAAAATCGACTATTCAGAGTACGGTGGCGCGCCGCTCCTGGGCGTTAGAGGCATCTGCGTCATCGCCCACGGCCGCTCGAACCCCAACGCGATCAAGAACGCCATTCGCGTTGCCGTCGAAATGGCCCAGGGGCGCGTCAACGAGAAAATCGAACGGGAACTTTCGGCCGCGTGGGTTACCTCCATACGCGAGGACTGAGGCAACGGAATGGGCAAAATCGCGTTTCTCTTCCCCGGCCAGGCTTCCCAATATCCTTCGATGGGGCGCGAGCTGTTCGAGAAGTTTCCCGCTGCCCGCGAGGCCTTCCAGCAGGCCGATCAGGCGGCGGGATTCCCGCTCTCGAAGCTGTGCTTCGAAGGCACGGAAGACGACCTCAAGCTCACCGAGAATACCCAGCCGGCCATTCTGGCCGTCTCCATCGCCGCCTACCGCGTTCTCGCCGAGCGCGGCAACATTCCCGACTTCGTCGCCGGACATAGCCTGGGGGAGTATTCGGCTCTGGTGGCGGCCGGCTCGCTCGATTTCACCGAGGCCATCCGGCTCGTGCGCAGCCGCGGACGCTTTATGCAGGAAGCGGTTCCGGCGGGTGTGGGAGCCATGGCCGCCATTCTCGGACTCGCCCCCGCGCTTGTGGCCGAGATCTGCCACCGTGCCGCCGACGGCGAGGTGCTCGCCCCGGCCAACCTCAACGCGCCCGAGCAGACCGTGATTTCCGGCGCGGCGGCGGCGGTGAAGCGCGCGGTCGAAATCGCCTCCCAAAGCGGCGCGAAGCGCGCGGTGTTGCTCCCGGTTTCCGCGCCCTTTCATTGCGAGTTGATGAAACCGGCGGAGCAGCGGCTGGAAGCCGATTTGCGGCGCGCCACCTTCGGCGAGCTGAAAGTGCCGCTCTTCACCAACGTGGACGCCGAAGCCATCACTTCGGGCGAGGAGGCGCGCGCGGCGCTCGTCCGGCAAGTTTGCCAGCCGGTGCTCTGGGAGGAATCGGTGCGCGGAATGATTGGGGAGGGTGTCTCGCTGTTTGTCGAGGTGGGGCCCGGCCGCGTACTCAGCGGGTTGGTACGGCAGATCGACCGCTCGGTCCGCGTCGCCAACGTCGAAGACGAAGCGACTTTGGCCTCTGCGACGGACAAACTCTCGCGCGAGCGGCTGTCGGTTGCGGAAACGTAGCGAAGCTTCGCGGCCGCTTGACCCGGTGCGAACGGGCCTCGCCGCCGCCCTGCGGCTCGTCTTTTCCGGCGCTTCCCAAGGAAGCAGACGGTCATGTTCCGACTCCAGGATCGAGTGGCTCTCGTCACCGGCGCCTCGCGGGGTATCGGGGAGGCCGTAGCCCGCGCGCTGGCCGAGGCCGGCGCGAGCGTCGCTCTGGCCGCGCGCGACACCGGGAAGCTTGCCGCCGTCAAGGCGGGGATCGAGGCTGCCGGAGGCGTCGCCTTCGAAGTCGCCCTCGACGTCGCCGATCCCGCACAGGTGAAGGCGGGCTTCCGGCAGACGCTCGAGCGGTTTGGCCGGCTCGATATCCTGGTGAACAACGCCGGCATTACCCGCGACGGCCTCTCCCTCCGCATGAAGCCGGAGGATTGGGAATCGGTCCTGCGCACCAATCTCACCGGCGCCCACCTCTGCGTGCAGCAGGCGATTCCGCCGATGCTGCGGCAGCGCTGGGGCCGCATCATCAATATCTCTTCCGTCGTCGCCGAGATGGGAAACGCCGGCCAGGCGAACTACATCGCTTCCAAAGCCGGCTTGATCGGGCTGACCAAGGCCTTGGCCACGGAACTGGCTTCGCGGAACATCACCGTCAATGCCGTTGCGCCCGGATTCGTCGCCACCGCGATGACCGAGTCGCTCCCGGAAAAGGCCGCCGAGCAGCTCGCGTCCCGGATTCCGCTGGGGCGAATGGGTCAACCGGCCGACGTGGCCGCCGCAGTCCTCTTTCTGGCCACCGAGGAAGCCGGCTACATCACCGGGCACGTCCTCGACGTCAATGGCGGGATCTACATGGCTTGACGAAGTTGACCGGGTGCGGGGCGCTGACTAGAATGGGCGAGTCTCGTGGCCTAGACGCGCGCGGCTGGTGACGGCCCCGCGCCAGGTCCTGGAGTGAGGAAGCCGAGCGGAGGAATCGAGAGCATGGCCAGTGTTGAGGAACGCGTAAAGCAGATCATCGTGGAACAGCTCGGCGTGGACGAGGCGGAGGTGACTCCCACCGCCTCTTTCGTGGACGATCTGGGCGCCGATTCGCTCGACACGGTCGAGCTGGTGATGGCCTTCGAGGAGTCGTTTGGGATCGAGATTCCCGACGAAGACGCCGAAAAGATCGCCACCGTTCAGGATGCGATCAACTACATCGAGAAGCACACGCAAGCCAAGAAGTAGGCTCATCCGCCGTCCCCGGATCCTTTTCTCCGAGTGCAGGAGGAACACGCCTTGAGTCGTCGCGTGGTCGTTACCGGCGTAGGGTTGGTCTGCGCCTGCGGCATTGGGGCCGCCGAGGCCTGGCCGAACCTGCTGGCAGGCAAGCCGGGCGTCCGGCGGATCACCCAGTTCGATCCCAGCGGGTTCGATTGCCAGATCGCCGGCGAAGTGCCCGATTTCGATCCGCTGCGCTGGGTGGAGAAGAAAGAGCTGAAGAAGATGGGGCGGTTCATTCAGCTCGCCATCGCCTCCGCCGACGACGCCGTGCGCATGGCGGGCCTTACCGTCACACCCGAGATTGCCGATCGCGTCGGCGTCTATATCGGCTCGGGCATCGGCGGGTTCGACGTGATCGAGCGGGAGCATTCGAAGCTGCTCCAAGGCGGGCCCGGCAGAATCAGCCCCTTTTTCATACCTTCGGCGATCGTCAATCTCGCTTCCGGTTACGTTTCCATCCGCTACGGCGCTCGCGGACCGAATTCGGCGACGGCCACGGCGTGTTCGGCTTCCGCGCATGCGGTGGGCGACAGTTTCCACATCATCGGGCGCTCCGACGCCGAGGTGATGATCTGCGGCGGCTCGGAGGGCGCCATCACCCCGATGTGCATAGGCGGGTTCGGCGCCATGCGCGCGCTATCGACCCGCAACGACGCGCCCGCGCGGGCCAGCCGGCCCTTCGACGCGCAGCGGGACGGGTTTGTGGTGGGCGAGGGCTCGGGCGTTCTCGTGCTGGAATCGCTCGAACACGCCCAGCGCCGCGGCGCGCCGATTCTCGCGGAGATCGTCGGCTACGGGATGAGCGGCGACGCTTTCCACATCACGCAGCCCGCCGACCAGGGCGACGGCGCCTATCGCGTGATGAAGCTCGCCCTTCAACACGGCGGCGTCCCGCTCGAGGAGATCGGCTATATCAACGCGCATGGCACCGGCACGCAAATCGGCGACGCCATCGAAACCGTGGCCATCAAGCGGGTTTTCGGCGAGCGCGCCGCCCAAGTGCCGATCAGCTCCACCAAGTCGATGACTGGGCATCTGCTCGGCGGCGCCGGCGGGCTCGAGGCGGGGATCAGCGTCCTCGCCCTGCGCGACAGGATCCTGCCGCCCACGATCAATTACGAAACCCCCGACCCTGCCTGCGATCTCGACTACATCCCCAACCATGCACGCCGCGCCGAGCTGCGCTACGCCCTGTCGAATTCCTTCGGCTTTGGCGGGACCAATGCCGCCCTGCTCTTCAAGCGCTGGGAGGGGTGAGGGAGGCGCGGTGAAAATCGGCGTATGCATCAAGCAGGTTCCCGCGCGCGATGCTCCGCTCGCCATCGCCCCGGACTCCGCCTGGATTCGCGAAGCCGATATCGGTTTCGAAATGAACGAGCCGGACGGCTACGCCCTCGAGGAGGCGCTGCGGCTCAAGGAGAAGCACGGGGGCGAGGTCGTCATCATCTCGCTCGGCCCCGAGCGCGCGAAGCAGACCATCAAGGAAGCCCTGGCCAAAGGCGCCGACCGCGCCATCCACGTCGTCGATCCGCTCTTCCACCGGCTCGATCCACTCGCTTCCGCGCGCTCGCTGGCTGCCGTGCTCCGCCCGGAAGCCCCCGATCTGGTTCTCACCGGCTTGCAGAGCGACGACCACGGCTTCGGGCAAACCGGCGTGCTGCTCGCGGAGCTGCTCGGGATGCCGCACGCCACCATCATCATCGAGATCGAGCTGCTCGACGGTAAGCTCAAGCTCAAGCGCGAACTCGAAGCCGGCTGGTTCCAACGGATCGAGGCGCCGCTCCCAGCCGTCCTGAGCATCCAGTCGGGCATCAACAAGCCCCGCTACGCCACGCTTAAGGGGATCATGGCGGCGAAGAAAAAAGAGATTCAATCCGTGGATCGCTCGAGCCTGGGCTTGGCGGACGAGCCCACGCAGAAACTCGAGCGCATCTACGTCCCGCAAAAGACCAAGCAGACCGAGTTCCTTACCGGCTCGCCCAAAGAGGTAGCCGAAAAACTGCTCGAGAAGCTGCGTCACGAAGCCCGCGTGCTGCCCTAGCAGGGCGCTGCAAGACGCCCTGGAGGACCGTCCATGAAAATTCTGGTGGTTGCCGAACAGCGGCAAGGCAAATGGAATCCCGTGAGTTTCGAGACGCTGGCTGCCGCTCAGCAGCTTGCCCGGGAAAGCTCCTCCGAGCTGCGCGTCGCCTTGGCGGGGCACGAGGTCGCCGCGCTCGCCGAAGAACTCGCCGCCAAGCAGCTCGACGAAGTTCTCCTGCTCGATCACGCCCTCCTCGAGCCGTACACCGCCGACGGTTTCGCGGCCGCGATTCGGCAGGCGGTCGAGCGGTCCGCACCCGATCTCTTGCTTCTGCCTCACACCTATCAGGTACGCGACTTCGCCCCGAAACTCGCCGCGTCTCTGGGCAAGGGCATGATCGGGGATGCCATTGGCTACCGGTACGAAAACGGACGCGTGGTCTTCGTTCGCCAGATGTTCCAGGGCCGCACGAATGCCGACGTCGCTCCGGCCGGCGCGCCGCCCTGGTTCGCGTCGTTCCAAGCCGGCGCGTTCCGCGCCGATCGCCTCGAAACATCCAGCGGCGGGAACGCGCCCATCACGCGCGTGGCCATCGGCCTCGATCCCGGCGCGATTCGCACCAGGCCGCTCGAGCTATTCCGCGAGGCGAAGCAAGCCGTCGACCTGACCCAGGCCGCGATCATCGTCTCGGTGGGCCGCGGGATCAAGGAGCAGACGAATCTCCCGCTCGCCGAGAAGCTCGCGAAACTACTCGGCGGCGAGCTCGCGGCGTCGCGGCCCATTTGCGACGAAGGCTGGCTGCCCATGGATCGCCAGATCGGCAGTTCCGGCCAGACGGTCGCGCCGAAACTTTATCTCGCCTTGGGCATCAGCGGCGCCATCCAGCACGTGGTGGGCATGAAAGCTTCGCGAACGGTCGTGGCCGTCAATAAGGATCGGAACGCGCCCATCTTCGAAGTCGCCGATTACGGCATTGTGGGCGACCTCTTCGAAATCGTTCCCGCGCTCATCGCCCAGCTCGAAGCCCCCTAATACCGATTCCCGCGGCGGGGGCCTTCGCGTCGTCCCCGCGCCCCGTGCACTGCATATGACAAGCCGATCCTCGAGCCCTCGTCCAACTCGGGGGCAATGGAGATGCGGACACTGTGCTCCAAAAGGTCAAGTCGATCATGGCTCCCTCTTTGCCGGATTGTCACATAGCCGAATTTTTCGAGGATGCCGATCAGGTCGTCGCCCGACAGAACCGGGAGCTTCGGGCTCATTTCGTTACGACAACGCTACCGATGAGCACCCCGGAGGGGTCCGGTGTCGGCTCGCCGTGTGCCTGCATATCCTCGAGAGTCAACTCGATAGCCTCGCGGACATTCGCGAGAGCCTCCGGGGCCGCTTCCCCCTGCGAGTAACAGCCGGGGAGAGACGGGCAAACCACTACGTACCCCCCGTCTTGGTCCGGTTCTAGGAACACCTTGAAATCCATAACCTTCATGAGGCCATCCCACCCGCTTTCATGCCTTGCCTCAAGCGAGCCGTCCCAGAAGGAGCCCCGGCGGCGCCGGCGGCCTGGCGCTGCGCTAGAATCCAAAGCGATGGCTATAGAGCGCGAGCGGCTGGACGCGGACGTGCTGATCGTTGGCGCGGGGCCGGCGGGGCTGGCCTGCGCGCTGCGGCTCGCCCAACTGGCTTCCGCCGACCGGAAGGCAGGCCGCGCGCCGGTCGTGCCGGCGGAGAACGTCTACGTGCTCGAGAAGGGCCGCGAGCTGGGCGCGCACCAGCTTTCCGGCGCCATCATGGATCCGCGCGGGCTCGCCGAGCTCGTTCCCAACTTCCGGAATTCGGCGCCGCTCGGCCCCGCAGTTTCTTCCGATGCCGCCTATTTCCTCACCGCGACAAAGGCGCGGAAGTTTCCCCTCACCCCGCCGCCCCTGCGCAATCACGGCAATTATGTGATCTCGCTGAGCCGGCTGACCCGGTGGCTCGGCCAGCAAGTCGAGCAAGCGGGCATCAACCTCTTCACCCAGTTCGCCGGCGCCAGCTTGATTTTCGAAAACGATGGCATCGCCGGCGTCATCACTGAGGACAAGGGCCTCGGCAAGCGCGGCGAGCCGAAGCCCAACTTCACTCCCGGTTACGAGTTGCGCGCCAAAATCACCGTTTTGGCGGAAGGCACGCGCGGCTCGCTCACCAAGACTCTCGTCGACCGCCACAGGCTCGACGGCATCAACCCTCAGCTCTACGCCGTGGGCATCAAGGAACTCTGGGAGGTTCCCGAAGGCCGCATCGCTCCCGGCTGGGTGGCGCACACGATGGGCTGGCCGCTCGATTCGCATACGTACGGCGGCGGCTGGATCTACGGTTTCGAGGAGAACCGCGTATCGGTGGGACTCGTCGTCGGCCTCGAATACCACAATCCGCTCTTCGATCCGCAGGAGGCGTTCCAGCGCTTCAAAACCCATCCTTTCGTTCGCCGGATTCTCGAGGGGGGCAAGCTCGTTCGCTACGGCGCCAAGAGCCTGCCCGAAGGCGGCTGGTATTCGATGCCTCGGCCCTACATCTCCGGCGGGCTCGCGATCGGCGATTCCGCGGGCATGCTCAATTCCCAGCGGCTCAAGGGCATCCACATCGCCATCAAGAGCGGCATGCTCGCCGCGGAAACGATTTACGACGCACTGGCTTCCGGCGATACCTCGGCGGCCAAGCTGTCCACATTCCAGCGCCGGCTCGAAGGCAGTTGGATTCGGGAGGAGATGTGGCCCGTGCGGAATTTTCACCAGGCGTTCCGACGCGGCCTCTGGAGCGACCTGGTTCAAACGGGCATCCAGATGGCGACGGGCGGCCGCGGCCTGGCGGATCCCCTGCGCGTGGGCCCGGGCCATCTCGAGTATCACAAGCTGGCGAACGGCCAATGGAAACCGCTCGATCGGTATCACGGCGATGGCGCGCTCACCTTCGACGTGCTCACCGACCTCTATCATTCCGGCACGCGCCACGACGACGATCAACCCTGTCATCTCCACGTGCTCGATCCCGAGATCTGCGTCACGCGCTGCCTCGAGGAATACGGCAATCCCTGCCAGTATTTTTGCCCCGCGATGGTTTACGAGATGGTGCGCGAAGACGGCAGGCTGCGGCTCAAAATCAACGCCGCGAATTGCGTCCACTGCAAGACCTGCGATATCGCCGATCCCTACCAGATCATCGTTTGGGTGCCACCCGAAGGCGGCGGCGGGCCGAACTACGAGGGGATGTAGACCCGCCGAGTGGGCTAAGGCTTCGAGGGTTCCAGCCCGCGGTTCTCGAGCATGGGTCCGATCTCCGGATTCCGCCCGTAAAAGGCGCGAAACATCTTGCCGTAATCCTCGGTGTGGCCCCGGGAGAGAATCAGATCGCGAAAGCGCTGGCCGTTGGCGCGCGTGAGGCCGCCATGCCGCAGGAACCAGGAGTAGGCGTCGTCGTCCAGCATCTCGCTCCACAAGTAGGCGTAATAGCCGGAGGCGTAGCCCTCGCTCCAGATGTGCAGGAAATAGCTCGACCGGTAGCGCGGGGGAACGTCGGACAAGTCCATGTGCGTCGCGCCGAGCGCGGCGCTCTCGAACTTGTCGGGATCCTGCTTCGGAGCGCTCGCCGGCAGCGTGTGCCATTGCATGTCCAACTCAGCCGCCGCGAGCAGCTCGGCGAAGGCGTAGCCCTGATTGAATTTCGCGGCAGCCTTGATCTTGGCCACCAGCGCCGCGGGCATGGGTTTGCCGGTCTTGTAATTCAGGGCGTAATGCCGGAGCACCTGGGGATAGAGCGCCCAATGCTCGTCGAATTGCGAGGGAAACTCGACGAAGTCGCGCGCCACGTTCATGCCCGACAGCGTGGGGTAGACTTCGTCGGCGAAGAGGCCGTGCAGGGCGTGGCCGAATTCGTGAAACATGGTGGTGACGTCGTCGAAACTGATGAGTGCCGGCTGGCCGGGAGCGGGCCCAGTGAAGTTGGCGACGTTGTAGACGACGGGCTTCGTGCCGAGCAGCTTCGATTGCCCGACGAACTCGTCCGTCCAGGCGCCGCCTTCCTTGTTGTCGCGCTTGAAATAATCGAAATACATCAGGCCCAGAGGCGATCCGTTCTGGTCGAAAACCTCGAAGACGTGGACGTCCGGCTGGTAGACCGGCAAGTCCTTGCGCTCCTTGAAGGTGATGCCGTAAAGCTGGTGAGCGGTGTAGAACAGGCCGTCCTTGAGCACGTTGTCGAGGACGAAATACGACTTCACCTCGTTCTCGTCGAGCCGGTATTTCTCGTTGCGCAACTGGTTCGCGTAGTACTCCCAGTCCCAAGGGCGCAGCGTGAAACTCTTCCCGTCGCGCCGAACGAGGCCCTGGAGCTCAGCCGCTTCCGCTTGCGCTTGGCGCCGGGTGGCCGGCACGAGCGCGTTCAGGAATTGCTCGACGGCCGCGGGAGTCTTGGCCATTTGATCCTGGAGCCGGTACGCGGCGTAGTTGGGAAAGCCGAGGAGCCGGGCTTTCTCGGCGCGTAGCTGGGCGAGCGTGGCGATCGTGTCCCTGGTGTCGTTGGCGTCGCCCTTCTCGGCGCGGTTCCAGGAATGCTCGAAAAGTTCCTCGCGCACGGCGCGATTCTCGAGCGAGGCCAGCGCCGGCTGCTGCGTGGTGTTCTGCAACGGGATCAGCCATTTGCCCTTCAGCCCGTGGCTCTCGGCGTCGTGAGCGGCGGCGGCCAGGGCGCCCGGAGTCAAGCCTGCCAGGCTGGCTTGGTCGTCCACCACGAGCGCGCCAGCCTTGTTGGCGGCCAGGATTTTGCGCTCGAAGGCCGTCTCGAGCGTGGAGATTTGCTCGTTGATGGCCTTCAGGCGGGCTTTCTCGGCGTCCGGCAGCTTGGCGCCGGCGAGCACGAACTGCTGATCGTAGACCTCGACCAACTGCCGCGCTTCGGGACGCGCGGAGAGACGATTGCGCTGGGCGTAGACGGCTTCGACTCGCGCGAACAACTTCGGATTCAGGTAAATCGCGTCCTGATGAGCGGCGAGTCGCGGCGCTTCATACTCTTGCACCTTTTGCAGGGTGTCGTCGATATTCGCCGACGTCAGCGCGTTGAAGACGTTCATCACGCGGTCCAGCATCCGCCCCGACTTCTCCATGGCTACGATGGTGTTCTCGAAAGTCGGAGGTGCCGGATTGTTGGCGATCTTTTGGGTCTCCGTTATTTGGCGCTTCATGCCCTCTTCGATCGCCGGCTGGAAATCGCTGTCCCGGATGCGGTCGAAAGGCGGCGCCTGGAAGGGCAGCGAACTCGGCTGGAAGAAAGGGTTGGTTGCCGCGGGGGACTGCGCAGCGGTGTGGCCGGTGCGCGGCAGCGCGGCGACGGCCAGCGCGAGCCCTACTGCCGCGGCAAAACCAAGCGAACGGATCGGATGGGCCATGGCGACTCCTGATTTGCGGTATGCGAAAACCGTTTGGCTTCCGCTTTGCCTACCAAGAACGCGCAGTATAAACCCTCAGGCACGCGCCGGGCCACGCGCTGGCAGGCCGGGGGTCGGCGGAGAGTGGCGGGTGTGGTGCGGGCGTTTCGCCCGCAGCCTTCTCTCCTGCCCGATCGCCAGGAGCCCATCCTCAAGGATCCGACCGTTCGCGGCTCGCGTCGGGCGAGAGAGGCGAAGCGACAAGGCTCGAGGCCCCCACGTTACCCCCTGGCGCACTCCGCGATAGGGCGTGCTATTGCAGCTTGGCGTATTCGGCTTTGGCCCGCCGCAGAACGGGAATGCCGGGATCGGCGTGCTGCCAGAGAGCGAAGAAGTCTTGATAGGCCTTGCGCGCGCCGGGCTTGTCGCCGGAGAGAGTGCGGGCGCGGGCGAGGCCGAGATGCGCTAGAGGCAGAATCGCTGCGCTGTTCACGATACCGGGGTGGTCGAGGATTTTCTGGAATTCAGCAGCGGATTGCGCGCCTTGATCCGCAGCGAGATACGCCAGTCCGCGGACGTAAACCGGGAAGAGGCCCACGGAGGCACGGAGGAGCGACCCGCCGAGTTCATACAGCGTGGCGGGCTGACCACCCGCGGTCCCTTTCGCCGGAGCCTTCTGGTCGAGGGAAATAGCGGCACGAATCGTGGGCAGGTACATAGACTGGACGAGGGTATCCTTGGGATAGCGCTTGGCCAGATCGCTCGCGAGCTTCTGAGTCTGGGCCGAATCGGCGGCGAGCGCAAAGGCAAGCGCGGCGGTGGCTTCTGTCTCCCGGCCATTCGACATTTTCAGTGCTGCTGCCGCTAGCTGCCGAGCTTGAGCAGCGTCTCCGACCAGCGCCTCGCGCAGCGCGGCCTCGGCCCGGTAAGCCCCCGCTGTTTCTTTCTTCCCCGCTTGCTCGGCCGAAGCGATCGCCCGCGCGGTCAGGTCGTTCGCCTTGGCCAACTGGCCGGCGTAGGCCGCCGCCTCGGATTGAAATGCAAAGAAGGAATCCTCGATTCCAGGCTTACCTGACCCCCAGGCCGCTTCTCGTGACATCGCTGCGGCATCGCCTTGCAGGAAGGCGATCACGTATGCAAGAAGGTGCAGGTGCATCGGATCGAATCCGCGCGCTTTAGCTTGCTGAAGGATCGCCGCGGCCTCGTCCAAACGATCGAGTCGTATGTAGGCGCCGGCGAGGTCTACATAACTTGCTCCGCTGCCCGAATCCAGATCGAGTGCCCGCCGAGACATCTCTAGCGCCTTGTCGTGCTCGCCGAGCTCCATGTCGTCGAAGCCGAGGTTGATAATCGGGACCGGGTCCCGCGGATAGGTCTCCGCCCAGACCTGGTAGACCTGATCCGCCTTGAACAGGTCGCCGGTGACCAGCCAATCGTAGTGGGAGGAAATGTAGAACTTCTCGCGTTCGCTGACGCGGTCGCGCAGATCGAAGGCTTTTTTCATGCTCTCGGCCCCGAGGCTGGGTTCGCCGATGTTCCAATAGGTCGTGCCGAGTGCCGCATAGGCCATGGCGAAGTTCGGATCGAGCGAAATGGCGCGCTGAAAGGACGCGATAGCGGCGGTCGCATCAGCGTTCCTGGTTGCCTGCCAGCCAAGCGTATAAGCCTGGAGCGCCTCGAGCGAAGGTGTGGTCACGTCGGCGAGCGGCTTATCGAATTTTTGGATCGAGGCAAGCGATTCGCCGAGCTTGCCCCGAATCGAAGTGGCGACGTTACCCAGCGCTTCGAGCACGCGGTTCTTGTCGCTCGCGACCGCCTGCGCGCTCGCCAGCGTGGCGCCGGTCGAGCAATTCTCCGCGTCCAAAACCAGGTTGTACTCGCTACCCACTTGGCCGATGGAAGGATCGAGCACGGCGGCGGCGCCGGTGCGCTGGCAGATCTGGCGCGCCAAGTCGTGGGCAAGCCGCGCGCCGCCGGGCTGGCCCATCAGGCGCAGCGCCTGGGAAACCTGCTCGTCGGAGACGATGTTCAGGAACGGCGATTGGGCGAGCTGGGCGGCCAGACCCTGTCGCAGCGTGGCATCAAACATGCTGTCGCCGGTGGTATTCGTGAAATCGGCGAGCACGACTGAATCTTTAGAAGTGAGTTTCGGCCCGCGCGGCCAGAAATAAAACATGCCGGTAGCGACGGCCAGAACCGACACAGCAGCCGCCGCGATCCAGATGCGAATGCCCCGGCGCGCCACAGGCCCGGGCGTTGGTGCGCCCCTCATTTGTAGGGGCGGGGTCTCCCCGCCCGTCCCCATCGCCGAGTCCTGTAGGGGCAGGCCTTGTGCCAGCCTTTGTTGCGGCGGCGCCGGGATAGCGGGCTCCGGCGTCGCGACCGAGTGGCGGCTCGAATCCGAATCTCGCTTCAGCCGCTTCAAATCGCTCCGGATGTCGGCCGCGTGCTGATAGCGCAACTCGCGGTCTTTCTCCAGGCATTTCTCGATGATCCGCTCCAGCTCCGGCGGCAGCTCCAGGTTCAGCCGCACCGGAGCCACCGGCGTCTTGTGCAGGATGGAGTCGAAGATCGCCGCCGACGTGTCGCCGCGAAATGGCATCGTCCCCGTGGCCATCTCGTACAGCACCGCCCCGAAGCTGAACAGGTCCGTGCGGGCATCCAGATCCTTCCCCAGCGCCTGCTCCGGCGACATGTAGGCGATCGTGCCCACCGCCGTTCCGGGGCCGGTGACCATCTCTTCGCTCGCGGTAAGCGACTGCGTGGGCGCGGCCGGCTCCTCGGGCTTGCCGCTTGGCTTGAGAACTTTGGCCAAGCCGAAATCCAGCACCCTCACGTGCCCGCGCCGAGTGATGAAAATGTTGGCCGGCTTGATGTCGCGGTGCAGGATGCCTTGCGCGTGCGCCGCGTCCAAGGCGTCCGCCACTTCCGTCGCAGTCTGGAGCAAATTGTCGAGGTCGAGCGGCCGGCCTTTGATCAACTGCTTGAGCGTCTGCCCCTCGAGGAACTCCATGACGATGAACCGGCGGCCGGCTTCTTCGGCAATCTCGTGAATCGTGCAGATGTTGGGGTGATTCAGCGCGGATGCGGCCTGCGCCTCGCGCTCGAAACGCGCCAGGGCCTGCGCGTCTTGGACAATCTCCTCGGGAAGGAACTTCAGCGCGACGAAGCGGTGCAGGCGAGTGTCTTCGGCCTTGTAGATTACACCCATCCCGCCCCGACCGACCATCTCGACGATGTGGTAATGCGCGACGGTTTGGCCGACGAGCGAGTCCAGGGCCCCTGGGCGGCCGGTCATGGGGGGCCCTCCTTTTCCCCCGCGCTTTTCATGCGAATCGTAGGCCCGCTGCGAGGCCCAAGTCAACGCGGCGGGTTCGGTCCTGAGCGAGATCTATTTCCCTATTGGCGTCACCGACGGGGCCGTTCGAGAGCTTCAGACGGCAACGGAGGTTGGCGCCAGCCAGGAGGTGAGCTTTCGGCCTTATGGCCATTTCCATCACCTGGCGGGCCTTCTCGCCGGCATCTACGCGCAACAGAAGGTGCCCGAACAAGTGCTAGCATGGCTTGAGGAGACGGCGGCGAAATCTCCGGCGGCCAGGAGCTCACGAACATCCACCTGCTCGCCACCCTGCTGATGGAAGGCGTGATCGTCCCTGGATTGCCCCGGTCGGTCGGCGACGTTTCGTCGGGCCGGCATTTATGCCCCATCGGCGTCTGGTCTCTCGCGCGTCGCGATCTCCTCTCTGTTCTTAACCTTGCCGGCGGTCTTCGTCCTGGAGATGCGGCGGTCTCGGGACGCCTTCTCCCGAACCCCTCCCAGCACCGCCACGATACCGACTGCTGGCATAACGAGCACATAGGCCAGACTGACAAGCACGGCGAGGGGAATCACCAGGATCGCGGGAACGCCCACATATTTCACGTCGGCGTCTCCAGGCAACCTGCCCCGACTGCCCTCTATGGTCACAATCTCCCAATCCCTCAGGTAGAACCCTCCCTCTACCTCGCTTCCACCCTGGTGTGTCATGGCGCTCCTCTCCTGGTCGCCTTCCGCAGCCGGGGAGAGTCGAGCACCTCCCTGGCTTTTGAGATCGGGCCGATACCCATCGCTCGCCACAGGTCAAGGCCGAGCCAAGAGGAACTCCTCGTGAGTCCTCTGCTCGCTGGCCGGCGTCGCCGCCTTCCGGCAATCTCGGCCGCGTCGACCCTCGAGCGATTCGGCCTGGGCCCTCGCCGAAGGCCCACTCTGATTCGACGGCCCGGCATTCGCAAGGCACGTGAAGTCAACTGCCGATAAATTGTTTGTCATCCACTCGGTTTCCCTTGGCCCGGGGCGCACCGGCCCCGGGGAAGAGGAGAGGGAAGTCCTTGACTATCTCTTTGATACGGACTCCCGCGGTGTTAGACTGCCGTTGACGGTGTGAGTCATGGGTGCTGCCGACCCAGGCGACAATCTGATCGAGTTCGGGCCCTTTCGCGTCGATCTTCAAACAGGCGAGTTGCACAAGGGCCAGCTCAGGGTCAGATTGCAGCAACAGCCCCTGGAAATCCTCAAACTCTTGCTTGAACGGCGCGGCGGCCTGGTCACTCGGGAGGAACTGCGCAGCCGGTTGTGGTCCGACGGCACCAGCGTTGATTTCGCCCACAGCCTGAATACCGCGGTACGTAAGCTCCGCCAGGCACTCGACGACGACGCGGACCGCCCGCACGTCCTCGAAACCCTTCCACGACGCGGATATCGGCTAATCGTTCCAGTTGCGCCGAGCAGACTACTCCCGCCGGTTCCAGGCCCCCCTCCCCCGCCTGCCCGCGCACGAATCTGGAACCTGCGAAATGCGGTCATCGCCGGGGCTCTTCTATTCGGCTTATGGGCAGGGGCTTTCTGGCTATGGAATTCGCGCCTTCCGACGGCGACCGCCTCGAAGCGAGTCATGCTGGTGGTATTGCCGTTCGACAATCTCACCGGAAGCCAGGATAGGGAGTATTTGAGCGACGGGGTGACCGAGGAGATCAACACCCAACTGGCACAACTCGATCCGGCGCACCTGGGCGTGATTGCCAAGACCTCGGCGATGAAGTTCACGGGCCGGAACCAGGACCTCTCGGCGGTAAGCCGGGAATTGAAGGTCGACTACGTCCTGGAGGGCACCGTGCGCTCAAGTCCCGCACGCCTGAGAGTCACAGTGCAGCTGGTTCGTGTCCACGACCGAATGGAGCTTTGGGCTGAGGAATACGACGGAAACTTGCGCGATCTGCTCCCCTTCGAATACGGCGTGGCCGAGCGCACGGCGGAGGCATTGAGCCTCAAGCTGCTTCCCGCGGCGCGCAACCGCCAAGCTGCTCTGCGTGCCGTCAAGCCGGAGGCCCGCGAAGCGTACCTGCGGGCCCGCTTCCTCCTCTCGCAGGGAGACTCCCGAAGGTTCCAAGATGCGCTGAAGGACTTCCAAGAAGCGGCGCAAGAGGACCCCAACTATGCAGAGGCCTATGCGGGCATTGCGGAGTCGTACCTTTTCCTCAGCGGCTACGGGCTCCTTCCCCACGCCGAGGTGATGTCGAAGGCCAAGTCCGCGGCGCTCAAGGCGCTGGACCTTGACGGAACTCTGACCGACGCCCGTGTGACACTGGCCGACATTCGCTGGGAATATGACTGGAACATTCGCGCAGCGGGGGATGATTTCCGCCGCGCCGTGGAAGGCGACCCCAATAGCGCCCTCGCTCATCAGTGGTTCGCGGACTACCTTGCGTCGCTGGGGGAATTCGACGCGGCCATCGCGCAGCTCGAGAGGGCCTTGGAACTCGATCCGGTGTCTCCCAACACCACTGTGGACCTGGGTCGCGCCTATTACTTCGCGCGGCAATACGATCTTGCCATTGCCCAATTTCGGAAGACTCTCGAATTGCAGCCGAACTTCGCTCGGGCGCACAGCCAGCTCGGATTGGCCCTATTGGAGAAGGGCCAATATGACGAAGCCATCGCCGAACTGCGCACCGGTATGGGTGGTGTGCCTGCCGGGCACAGCATCTGGTTGGGCTACGCCTATGCGCGCGCGGGCAAGAAAGCCGAGGCCAGAAAGCAGCTTGCCGCCCAGATCGAAAATTGGAATCAGTCCCACACCGGCGCCGACGGCATCGCGCTTACTTATGCAGGTCTGGGAAACAAAGACCAGGCGTTCGCGTGGCTCGAAAAGGACTTCGCAGCCCACGGGCCCATCCACATGCTCAAGGCTTGGCCCTATTGGGATTCTTTGCGCTCGGATCCTCGATACGGTGACTTGCTGCGGCGCATCGGCCTGCCCTCATAGCCGGCCTGCTGCAAATCCGCGAAATGTGCTGCAGGGGTGGTGCGGCCGCGCGGGAATCGAGGCTGCAACACGATCCGGCCGCAGAGTTCGGCGAAGCTAGGATGAGGGAACGTGGGCGGGCAACGCCGCTGCCTGCTCGATCGAGGCGAGCTGGCCGCAGGCGGCCATGACGTCGCGCCCGCGGGAATCGCGAACGAAGACAGGGACGCCGCGACCCAAAAGCGCGCGGCGAAATTCCTCCACCGCTCCCGGCTCGGGTATTCGGTAGGGCAATTCGCCCGGATTCCACGGAATCAGGTTCACCTTGGCGCGCAGGCTGGAGAGCAAGCGCGCGACCCGGCGGGCGTCATCGGGACTGTCGTTACATCCGCCCAGGAGGACGTATTCGAAGGTGAGCCTCTCCCACGAGCGAAGCGGGTAGCGGCGGCAAGCGGCCAGCAGTTCCCCAAGCGGGTATTTGCGGTTGATCGGCATGAGGCGGGAGCGCTGTTCGTCGTTCGAGGCGTTGAGCGAGATCGCCAGCTTGGGCCGGACGCGCTCTCCGGCCAGCCGGTCGATTCCCGGCAAGATGCCCGAGGTGGAAAGCGTAACGCGGCGCGGCGCAAGCGCCATGCCGGCGGGGTCCAGCAGGATGCGCGTCGCCTGAAGCGTCGCGTCGTAATTCAGCAGAGGCTCGCCCTGACCCATGTAGACGACGTTGGTGCGCGGAGCGAGCCGGGTGGCGTTTTCCGCGAGCGCCACCAGCACCTGGGTGAGGATTTCGCCTGCGGTGAGATTGCGAACGAGGCCGAGCGTCGCCGTAAGGCAGAAGCGGCAATTCACCGCGCAGCCGGCTTGCGTCGAAACGCAAATGGTTTGCCGGTCCTCGCTCGGCATGAAAACCGTCTCGATCGCCGTGGGAGCGGGCGAGTGGCTCGCGCCGCTTTCGGGCGCCGGGCCGAGTGCGAGCAGATAGCGCACCGAGCGGTCAACCGATTCGTGCCGGCGCGCGACACGCGGCAGCTCGACCGAAGCTTCGGCGGCAAGCCGCCGGCGCAAGGGAGCCGGCAAAACGGTCATCCGCGCAAGGTCGAGTTGGCGCTCGGCGTACAGGGAGTGGTAAAGCTGGGCGCCGCGGTAGTCCGGCTCGCCCAGGGAAACAGCCAGCGCGCGAAGCTCTTCGAGCGATTTGCCTAGCAGGTCCACGAACGTGGTTTAGTGCGTCACAGAAACCATTGCACGGGGGCGAGCGCTAAGCTCGTGTCGTGCCGGGCTTTAGCCCGGCATGCCGCGTAAACCCATTTCCGATGCCCACGAGTAGCGCGACGCGGGGAAAAACCATCATAACATGCCCGTCCCCGGGATCCCGGCCTCCGCTCGGCCGGCAGGGGCATTCGGCTTGCCGGTATGTCACAATAGTGCCTGGGCTCCCTTCCTCCTTCGGGGCTCGGCCTCAAGAGAAAAAGTCAAGGACCGTGATGAACGAACTCGACGCCGTGCGAAGAACGGTACTGCCGAATGGTCTGACCGTAATCACCGAGCGCATGCCTCAGTTTCGCTCGGTTTCCGTCGGGATCTGGATACGTACAGGCTCCCGAAGCGAACCCGAGGAAATCACCGGGGTGTCGCACTTCATCGAGCACATGGTGTTCAAGGGCACCGAGCGGCGCTCCTGCGAGGAGATCGCCGGAACGATGGACTCGGTGGGCGGGATGCTCGATGCGTTCACCACCAAGGAAACCGTCTGTTTCAGCGCGAAGGTCCTGGACCAGCACCTTCCGCTCGCCTTCGATGTGATCTCCGACATGATGCTCCGCCCGCTCTTTCCCGAGCCGGAAATCGAGCGCGAAAAAAAGGTGGTGCTCGAAGAGATCAAGATGGACGAGGACAACCCCGAAGCGCTGATCAACGAGGAGTTCCTCCAGGGCTTCTGGAAAGGCCATCCGCTCGGCCGGCCGATTCTCGGCACGCGGGAAACGGTCGGGAAATTCGATCGAACGAGCGTTTTCGGGTGGTTCCGGCGCTCCTACACCCCCAACGAAATGGTGATTGCGGCCGCGGGGAACGTGGAGCACGAGCGGCTGGTGGAACTCGCCGCAGGGGCCTTTGGGGCGCTGGCCTGCGGAGCGGACGGCAGCCGTCGCGTGCCGCCCCAGCCCCAGGCGCCCGTGCTGGTGCGGCGCAAGCCGGAGCTCGGACAGGCCCACATCTGCCTGGGCGTGCCGGCATGCGCGGTGACCGATCCGCAGCGATACCCGGCTGCGCTGCTGAACAGCGTTCTGGGAGGGGGCATGTCCTCGCGCCTGTTCCAGAATATTCGCGAGCGGCAGGGACTGGCCTACGCGGTGTTCAGCGAGGTGACTCCCTACCACGACGCGGGCTTGCTCAGCGTCTATGCGGGGACGGGAGCCGGCATGGTGGAACAGGTCGTTCGCTCGGTCATGGCGGAATTCCGGCGGCTGAAGGAAGAGCCGGTCGCTCCCGAAGAGCTGCGCCGAGCCAAAGAGCAGCTCAAGGGTTCGATGACGCTTTCGCTCGAATCCACCGGAGCGCGCATGGGCAACCGGGCGCGGCAGGAGATCTATTTCGGCCGATTCTATTCCCTCGAGGAGACTTTCTCATTCGTCGACGCGGTCACCGCCGCCGATGTCCAAGCTCTCGCCCGCCAACTCCTCGCTCCCGAACGCATCGCCTTCGCCGCCCTCGGCCCGCTCGACGGTTTCCGGCCCAGCCGCGAGTTGCTGGCATGCTGACCATGGCCGGAAACGGGCGTTGACGCAAGCCCTGCGCTTTGCCATCATCCACTGGGAAAGGGTTCTAGGGGGAGCGCGGCGATTTCTCTAAGAATCACGATTCTGGCGTCGGGAAGCTCGGGCAATGCGACCCTGGTGGAAACCAGCCGAACGCGCCTGCTGGTGGATGCCGGACTCTCTCGCCGTGAAACCATGCGCAGAATCACGGGGCTTGGCCTCACCACCGAGCCCCTGGACGCCATCCTCATCTCCCACGAACACACCGACCACTCGAGTGGCTTGCCGGCTATCGCGAAACAGGCCCGCTGCCCCGTGTTTCTGACCAAGCCGACGCATCGGGAAATTTGCCGGATTTTGCCGGAAGAGAGTGGCCGGAGCGTCGAGCGCGTCGAGCACATCGCCGGCGGGGACGAGTGGACGATTGGGGACATCGAGGTGAACGCCTTCTCCATCCCGCACGATGCCGCCGATCCGGTTGGCTACACGCTCCGCGCCGAAGGCTTCAAAATCGCGTTGGTGACCGATCTCGGCTACCTGCCGGAACTCGTGAAATTCCATCTGCGCGGCGCCGATTGCCTTGTCCTGGAATCGAATCACGATCTCGAGATGCTCAAGGTGGGGCCCTATCCGTGGGCGGTGAAGCAGCGGGTGATGAGCCGCACCGGCCACCTGTCGAATCACGTGGTCAGCGAATTCCTCGCCGACCCGGAAGCGTTCGATGCCCGGCCCCGCCATCTGGTGTTGGCGCATCTGTCGGAAAACAACAACACCCCGGAACTGGCCAAGATCTCCGCCGAAGAGGCGCTGGGCCGCCGCCCCGCGGAGGCGGCATTCCAAGGCGAGCTGCTCGTCGCCTCCCAAAGCGTTCCCCTCGGCCCGTTCACGCTTTGACGCCCTGGGTTTCGCGACCCCTACTCGTCGCTGGCAGCCTCCTCGCCGGCGCCCTGCTTGGCCAAAGGAGTCGCCTCATGAGGCCACCTGACGTCGATCCTGAATTGGTCTTTTGCCGCTGGACGGCTCCGATCGGTTCTTTGTCCATGGAGGATGCTTCGGAAGCGGCCGCCAACAGAACGTGACCGCAGGGTTTGCAGGAGGAAGGAACATGCGAGGGAAATCGATAGTTTTCGTCGCGGCCGCGCTAGGGCTGCTGGCGCTCTTTCCGCAAACAGAATTCGCTCAGGAGCCGCAACGGGCACGGGACTTGGGCGTGCCTTTTGAAGGCGCGCCGGGACCCCGTGATGCCATCACTGATGTGAAGGGCGTCGAAGTCGGCTACACCACGCTGATTTCCGGGTCGGGGAAGCTCATTGTCGGCCAGGGACCCGTGCGGACAGGAGTGACCGCGGTGCTGCCGCGCGGCAAGGCGTTCAAAGACCCGGTTTTCGCCGGTTTCTTCTCCCAAAACGGCAATGGCGAGATGACGGGAATCCATTGGGTGAAGGAATCGGGCTTTCTGGAAGGGCCGATCATGGTCACCAACACGCACAGCGTCGGCGTGGTGCGCGACGCGGTGATCGCGTGGGAAGTCAGGCATGGGGCGACGCAATATCCCTGGTCGTTGCCCGTGGTTGCGGAAACGTGGGACGGCTGGCTCAACGACATCAACGGCTTCCATGTGAGACCCGAAGATGCCTGGCACGCGATCGAGACGGCGGCATCGGGCCCGGTGGCCGAGGGCAACGTGGGCGGAGGGACCGGGATGATCTGCTTCGGATTCAAAGGGGGAACGGGAACGGCGTCTCGGGTGCTGCCGGCATCGGAGGGTGGCTATACCGTCGGCGTCCTGGTGCAATGCAACACCGGCTCGCGCAGTGAGTTGCGGATTGGCGGGGTTGCCGTGGGCAGGCACGTCCGGTTTCCGAAGCCTTACACGCAGCTTGGCGGGCCGGAACAAGGGCTCCCTGGGGCCGATACCGGCTCGATTATCATCGTGATAGCGACGGACGCGCCGCTCGTCTCGAAGGAACTCGACCGGCTGTGCAAGCGGGCGACTCTGGGGCTGGGCCGCGTGGGCGGCACTTCGGGCGACGGGTCGGGCGATCTGTTCGTCTCTTTTTCCACGGCAAATCCTCGCGCCGATCCCGCGCGTGGCCAAGCGGCGAAAACGGCAGCCGGCGCGACCGCGCCAGTGGACGTCCGCATGCTGCCGAATTGGGCGATGGACTCGCTCTTCAATGCCACAATCGAGGCGACCGAGGAAGCCATCATCAATGCTATGGTCGCCGCGCGCACGATGAAAGGAATCGACGACCACACCGTCCATGCCTTGCCGCGGCAGTTGCTCGAGCAGTTGATGCACGAAAAGCACGCCCCGGCGCCGTGGTAGCGGCGTGGCACGGGTGGGCGCTCCGTCGCGGGCCGCTGCCGCGCCGAGCGGACATCCCAAGACGAGATGCTTGTCGCCTCCCAAAGCGTTCCCCTCGGCCCGTTCGCCTATTAGGGTCCGTCTGGCTCCGCTGACATCCCGGCCGCGAGCCGCTCCCCAACGCTCCTCCCTGCATCGGGTATGATGGTGCCTCCTGCGAGGCTGCGGTGTTCGAGGCAGGAGCGTTGGGTGCCGAAACTTCGGAAGGAAGCGAGCGACCCGTGATTCCACGATACACGCGGCCGGAGATGGGCCGAATCTGGAGCGACGAGAACCGGTTTGCCAAGTGGCTGGAAGTCGAACTCGCCGCGGCGGAGACCCTGGCGGAAGCCGGAATCGTTCCCGCCGCCGCGGCGCGGCTGCTGCGCGAGCGCGCGCGGGTGGACGTCGCGCGCATTCTCGAACTCGAGGAGAAGGTCCGGCACGATGTGATTGCCTTCACGATGGCGGTGGGCGAGACGATTGGCGACCCCGCGACCGCGCGCTGGCTGCACTACGGCTTGACGTCGAACGACGTGGTGGACACGGCGCAGGCGCTGCAGGTTCGCGAGGCGTCGCGAGGGATCGAAGTGGGCCTCGCCAAGCTCGGCGAAGTGCTCGAGCGGCGCGCGTGGGAATTCAAGGATACGCCGCAAATCGGTCGCACGCACGGCGTCCATGCCGAGCCGATCACCTTCGGGCTCAAGCTGGCCAATTGGTACGACACGAACCGGCGCAACCAGGAGCGGTTCCGGCGCGCCGCGCGCGAGATGGAAGCAGGCAAGATCTCCGGCGCGGTGGGAAACGCCGCCCACCTCGGCCCGGAAACGGAAGAGAAGATTTGCCGCCGGCTGGGCCTCGACCCGGCGCCCATCGCTTCCCAGGTGATCGAGCGGGATCGCCACGCGCATTACCTCGACGGCCTGGCGCTCATCGCCGCCCAGCTCGAGCGGTTTGCGCTCGAGATTCGCCATTTGCAGCGCACCGAAGTGCGCGAAGCCGAAGAGCCTTTCGGCGGCGAGCAGCGCGGCAGCTCCGCGATGCCCCACAAACGCAATCCCGTCGGCTGCGAGCAGATCTGCGGCCTGGCGCGCGTGGTGCGAGCCAACGCGCAGGCGGCGCTCGAGAATGTCGCGCTCTGGCACGAGCGCGACATCTCGCACAGCTCGGTCGAGCGCGTGATCCTGCCCGATTCGACGATACTGGTGGATTACGCCTTGGCGCGGATGGCGGGCATCCTCTCGAAAATGCGCGTATTCCCCGAGCGCATGCGCCGGAACCTGGATTCGACGCACGGGCTGGTGTTTTCCGGAGTGCTGCTGCAAGACCTGGTGGAAGCCGGCGCGCCGCGCGACGACGCCTACCCATGGGTGCAACAGCACGCCATGGCGGCGTGGGAGAGCGATGGGGACTTCCGCGCGCTCGTCTCGGCCGACGAGCGCATCCGCGGCGCCCTGGGCGAGGCGGGCCTCGCTCGCACGTTCGATCTGGGGCGCCAGCTTCGCTACGTGGACGCCATCTTCGCTCGAGTCTTCGGCAAGAAAGGGGCTGGCAGGACGTGATAGGGAGCTGCGAAAGGCCCATGAAATCTTCGTTCAGGATGACAGCCCTAATGCGGAATGCGCGCCAGGTGTGGGTTATCCCTGCGAGCGCTGCACGTACCGAGCTTCGCTCGTGTCGACCCGGACCTTGTCTCCCACGTTGATGAAGGGCGGAACCTGAATCGTCAGGCCGGTTTCGAGCTTCGCCGGCTTCATCACCGAGCTGGCCGTGGCCTTCTGGATGCCCGGCTCGGTCTCGACCACCGCCAAATCCACCGTATCGGGGAGTTCGACGCCAATCGGCTTGCTTTCGAAAAATTCCAGCTTCACGGGCAGGTTCGGCACGAGGAATTCCACGGCTTCGCCCAGCAGCTCGCTGGTGAGCGCGATCTGCTCGTAATTTTCCAGATTCATGAAGTGGTAGCCCTGGGCGTCGTTGTAGAGGAATTCGAAATCGATTTCGTCGAGAATCGCCCGGTCCACCGAATCCTCGGCGCGGAACTTGTAATCGATGATGGCGCCGGTGCGGAGATTGCGCATTCGGGTCTGCATCGCGCCCCGCTTGTTGCCCGGGGTACGGTGCTCGACGCTGAAGACGGAATACAAATCGCCTTCGTGCTGAATGATCATGCCAGGACGCAGTTGCGTTGCTTTCATTCCTCGGTAGCTCCCGGAAAACCTGCGGCGCTTCGCGCAGGGGGAATGCGCGGAATCGGCTTTCTTGAAACCGCAACCATTATAAATGCCGGGCGAAAGTCGGGTCAAACCCCCAACCCCCGAACGGCGCCGTTTCCCGCTCACTCCCTCGAAGCTTATACTGGACGCATCGGGGGCGCGAAGCAGGACTCTTGACTCCGTAGTCTTCCGACAGGGTTTTGCAGGCGAAAGCGAGGTCCCGGGATGAAGAATCTCCTCGTCCAAATCTGGCGGGATCTCCAATTCGCTCTTCGCAGCCTCAACAAGGACCGGCGATTCACGCTGCTGGCCGTCCTCGCGCTGGCGCTGGGCATCGGCTCGGTCACGGTGATCTTCAGCGCCGTCTATGGCGTGGTCATCGACACCTTCCCCTACGCGCATTACGACCGCATGGTGAGCTTTTCGATCGACCCCATTGGCCAGCCGCCCGGCAGGGGGCGGGAAGAACTCTCCATTCCCGAATTTCTCGATTACCGGAAGGACAACAGCGTCTTCGTGGATATGGAAGGCGGAACAGGCATCCCGGCGCTCCACTGGACGCACGACGGCCAGACGACGCAGTGGACCGATACCGACGAAACCGCCAACGGTTACGAGTTCCTGGGCGTGAAGCCTCTCATCGGCCGCCTGATCACCCCCGCGGACACCAAGCCCGGCGCGCAGCACGTCTTCATGATGACCTACAAGGTCTGGAAGGATCAGTTTAACGGCGATCCCAAGATCGTCGGCAAGATCTTCGACCTGAGCGGCACGCCCTATCAGCTCATCGCCATCATGCCGCCCCGGTTCCGGCCTGGCTGGACGCAAATTTTCATCGCCTTCCCCATGGATCGCGCCGCGATCGCCAACGATCCCAACCTCAAGGACGCCTACGTCTGGCCGCTTGGGATGCTCAAGCCCGGCGTGACGATTCCTCAAGCCGCCGCGAACCTCGATATCGTCGCGCACCAACTCGCGAAAGTTTACCCGCACAGGTACCCGAAGCAGTTTCGCGTCACGGCGCGCTCTTTCCAGGCGCGCGTCACGCCCATGTTCACGAATATTCTCCCTCCCCTGCTCGGCGCCGTCGCTCTGCTGCTCCTGATCGCCTGCACCAACGTTGCGAACCTGTTGCTTTCCCGCGCTACCGCGCGCGATCGTGAAATCGCCTTGCGCGCCTGCGTGGGCGCGACGCACGGGCGCCTGATCCGCCAGTTGCTGGTGGAAAGCTTCGTCCTCGCCGCCGCCGGTTGCGCCGCTGGATGCTTGTTTGCCTGGCTCGGCATCCGGGAACTCGTTCCGCTCATCCCCTACGACAGCTTCCCCCAGGAATCGGTGATCCGGCTAAACGGAATCGTTCTCGCCGCCGCGCTGGGAGTGGCGTTTTTGGCGACCATCCTTTGCGGGCTCGTTCCCGCGATTCACGCCGTCGTCGGGCCGCTCCATCCGCGGCTTTCGGGCTCGGGCATGGGCTCGGCCGCCGGCCTGCGCCACGCCAAACTGCGCTCCGCCCTCGTCATCGCTGAAATCGGCCTCGCCATCGTACTTCTCACGGGCGCCGGGCTCTTGCTGCGCACCTTCTTCAGCATGACCCACCAGGACTTGGGCTACGATCCGAGAGCGCTCCTCGGTCTCAACATGAATATCCCGGCGGGCCAATATGACTCCGCCGCGCAACGGACAACCTTTTTCCAGGAATTACTCCGTAGGGCGCGAGCGACGCCCGGTGTTTTGTATGCGAGCCCGAATGGTGGCGACTACAGCGAAATCAACGTGACCGGCGGCGCCGTCCATTCGGTCGAGTGGCGCTCGGGTGTCTTCACGGTAGGCAAGGACTATTTCGACATTGCTAACCAGCATTTGCTCGAGGGACGTACCTTTACGTCCGAAGACGTTTTCGCAAGCCGCAAGGTGGCCGTGGTGAATGAGACTTTCGCCCGAAGTTTCCTCTCGAAGGGCGATCCCCTGGGACAAAAAATAGACTTCGCGGATTACGACCACTATCTCGAGCATCCGCCATTCGAAAAGCCCGCCAGCGCCCCTCCCGCCGTAAAGCCGCCCGCGCACACCTACTTCGATGTGGTGGGAATTGTTTCCGACAGGAAGTCCCCCTATTTCGGCCCGGGCAACGCCCCACTCGAGCCGGAGGCGTACGTTCCTTGGACGGTTGCGCCGGAAAACTCGAGCGACCTGTTGGTCCGGACCCGCGGGAATGCCGACCGGGTCTCGAACGCCCTTGTCCAGCAGGTATGGGCCATCGACCCGGATATCGGCATGGGAGACTCGCAAACCGGGCAAACCGTATCCGTGGGGGACCAATTCACCAAATATCTTTACGCCCAGCCGGAATTCGAGTTTGTGATGCTTTCGACGTTCGCTGCGGTCGGCCTGCTGCTGGTAATGATCGGCGTCTATAGCGTGATGGCCTATAACGTCGCTCTGCAGACTCACGACATCGGCATCCGCATGGCGCTCGGCGCGCAGCGAGCCGACATCCTGCGGTCCGTCCTGCGCAAAGGAGGAATCCTGATCGCTTGCGGCGTCGGTCTGGGAGTCTTCGGCGCCTGGGGCGCCACGCGCCTGATCCGCAACGAGCTCTGGCGCGTCAAGCCGACTGACCCCTGGACGTTCGCTGGCGCCGTGCTCGTCGTCATTCTCACCGGCGTGCTCGCTTGCCTCGTCCCCGCGCGCCGCGCCGCGGAAGTCGATCCGCTGACCGCACTCCGTCATGAGTAAGCGGGGAATCGACCAGAGTAAGTTCGAAGATGACACTTTGCCTTAGGTGTCATCTTGAGCGAAGCGAAGGATCCCTCCGACTCTCCGCAAGACTTCTCCAAACGGCCGAATCCTGGCGAGCAGTCGGGACTCGAAGCGCGTGCAGGCGGGCCCGGCGAAAGCCCTGTGCTATCATCCGCTGAGGAACACACATTCCCGCATCGAGGAGCCAGTTTTGGCCGCGCGCATTCTGAATGGAACCGCCATCCGCGACGAGATTTACAAGGAGCTGGAATCCGAAATCGCCTCGCTCGCCGCCGCAGGCGTGCGGCCGGGCCTCGCCGCCGTGCTCGTGGGCGACAACCCGGCTTCGAAACTCTACGTGAACAGCAAGATCGCCGCTTGCGGCAAGCTCGGACTCGCCAGCTTCCTCCTCACGCCCCCGGCAACGATCTCGACCGAAGGCCTGCTCGACGTCGTCGCCGACCTCAATCGCCGTGACGATATCGATGGCATCCTCGTACAAATGCCGCTGCCCAAACAGGTGGATGCGAAGAGAATCCTGGATGCCGTCGATCCGGCCAAGGACGTGGACGGCTTTCATCCGGAAAACGTCGGCCGGCTCGTTGCGGCCCGGCCGCGGCTGGTGGCTTGCACGCCGGCGGGGGTGATGGAGATCCTGCGCCGGAGCGGGATTCCTGTCGAAGGCGCCCACGCCGTGGTGCTGGGCCGAAGCGACATCGTGGGCAAGCCGATGGCTCTGCTCCTGCTCCACGCGAACGCCACGGTCACCGTCTGCCATTCGAAAACGCGCGACTTGGCCGGCACCGCCCGCCGGGCCGACATCCTGGTGGCGGCCATGGGCCGCGCAGCCATGGTCACGAGCGAATACATTCGCCCGGGCGCGACGGTGATTGACGTCGGCCAAAACGTCTTGAGTGCGGCGGAAGATGTCGAGCGCATCTTCGCCAAGTTCCCCGAAAAGCTGGATGCGTTTCGCAAGAAGGGCACCGTGCTCGTCGGCGACGTTCATCCCGAAGTGGTCGAAACCGCCGGCGCCTATACCCCCGTTCCCGGCGGCGTGGGTCCGCTGACGATTGCGATGCTGATGAGCAACACGGTGCGTGCAGCCCGCCTCCGCCGCGGCTCCGGTCAAAACCGCGGCCACGCGGCCCGCTCGAGTTCCTGATGCTGCGCATCGGGCTGACCGGGGGCCTCGGGTCGGGAAAGTCCACGGTCGCGGAGATGCTTCGAGAATCGGGCGTGCCAATCGTCGAAGCCGACGCCGTCGCCCATGAAATGATTCGGCGCGGAGGTCCCGCCTACGCCGAAATCGTCTCGATCTTCGGGACCGGGATCCTTCTCCCTGGCGGCGAGATCGATCGCAAGAAGCTCGCCGATGCCGCCTTCCTCTCCCAGGAAAAACTCGCCCGGCTGGATGGGATCGTGCATCCCCACGTGCTCGAACGAATCGGCCGCTGGCTCGGCGAGCGGGAGCGGGAAGGCGCCGCGGTCGCCGTAGTAGAAGCGCCGCTGCTGGTGGAGACGGGGTATCACCGGCGACTCGACCGGCTCGTGGTCGTCTGGTGCCGGCCGGAGCAGCAGGCGGAACGCCTCCGCCTCCGCGGCATGAGCCAGGAAGACGCCGAGCGCCGTGCCGCCGTGCAAATGCCTCTCGAGGAGAAAAAACGCTTGGCGGACGACACAATCGATAATTCCGGAGCGCTCGACGAAACCCGCCGCCAAGTCGCGCGGTTAGTGGGAGAATGGAAACAGGTGGCAAAGGAAAGCCGGCAAGCGGCGAAAGAGGACTGACTGGATGACGATGGAGAGGAAGAATCCCTGGCGCTGGTTAGCCGTCGCCGCGCTCATCGCGCTGGCGGCGTTCTGGGCAGGCGCGCGCTGGAATGGGCGGCCGCCCGCCGAAGTGGATGCGCGTACCGCCGAGGCGCCGCTGCCTCCGCCGCCCCCGGGGCCCGAAATCCTCACGCCGGAAGAGCAGGTGAACGTACGAATCTACCGCCAGGCCGCTCCTTCCGTAGCCAATATCATTACCCGCGCCGTTCAATACGATTTCTTCATGGATCCCGTTCCCGTGGAAGGAGCGGGCTCGGGCTTCGCGATCGATAACGACGGTCATATCTTGACGAATCGTCACGTGATCGCCGGAGCGAGTTCGATCGAAGTCATTCTCGGCAACCATCGCCGGTTCTCCGCGCGTCTGGTCGGCGCGGACGACCGGAACGACATCGCCCTGCTCAAAATCGATCCCGGCGACTTGAAGCTTACGCCTCTGGTCTTGGGCGATTCCTCGAAACTCGAAGTTGGCCAGCGGGTTCTCGCCATCGGCAATCCGTTCGGTTTCCAGAGCACGCTGGTCACCGGCGTGGTGAGCGCGCTTGGGCGAACCGTGCGCACCGCCGAGAACACCTTCATCGAAAACGCCATCCAAACCGACGCGCCCATCAACCGCGGGAATTCCGGCGGGCCGATGCTGGATACCCAGGGCCGGGTCGTGGGCATCGATACGGCGATCTACTCTCCCTCCGGCACGGCGGGAATCACCGGCATCGGCTTCGCCATCCCCATCAACACCGCCCGGCGCGTGGTTGACGACTTGCTGCGCTACGGACACGTGCGCCGCGGAACGCTGGGAATCGAGTATGCGTATCCGCTGGGACCGCGCTTGGCGCAGGCGCTTGGACTTCCCGTCCAGAGCGGCTTGCTGATCGAAGAGGTGCGGCCCGGTAGCCCGGCGGCGCAGGCGGGCCTACGCGGCGGCGACAGGACGGCCATGGTGGGATTCGAACAGGTGCTGATCGGCGGCGACGTCCTCACGGCTTTCGACGGCCAGCCAGTTCGAGATGAAGTGGATTTGGAGATGGCGCTGAACGACAAGCGGCCTGGCCAGCGGGCGCAATTGACGATCTATCGCGGCAGCCGAAAGCTGGAACTGACCGTCACCCTCGGCCAATCGCAATCGTGACAGCATTGGTAGAATGGGCGAGCGATGCTCACCGACCGCGAGCCGCGCAAATCGGCCCTGCTCGCCGATTTCGTAAAGAGCGACCAGAACCGAATTCTCACCCTCCCCGAGGACAACTGCTTCGTGGCGATGGCCGGGCCTATCGAGTCTTCCCTCGAGAGCGCAGCGGCCGCTTCCGTCCGTCTGGCCTCCGGCGAATTTCTCGGCGCCCTGGCGGCTTTCTACCAGGTCGAGCCGCCGCTCATCCGCGTGCTCGCCGCCAGGCCGCTGCGCACGCGGGAAGGGGGATGGTCGACGGAACTCTTCGGCGATTACGATCGCGAATCCAAGTCGATTCGCGTCTGGATGCGAACGGCCGTCCAAAAGCGCGTCACCTCGTATGGAACTTTCCTGAGCACGCTCTGCCACGAGTTCTGCCATCACCTCGACGTTCAACTCTGGCGCTATCACGACACCTGGCACACGCGCGGGTTCTACGAGCGCACCGCAGCCCTCTACCATCACGCGCGGGGAACGCCGGCGAAACGATTGTTTTGGATTGGGATGCCCCGCCGGCGCTGGCGCATCGACTGGCTGCGCACCAATCGCGGGTTCTGAACTGCGGCCCCGACGCAGGCTCCCGGCGGTCGAGGCTTATCGGCGGTTGAGATCCTTCACGTCGAGCGGGGGCGGACGAGAAACCCCTCCGCTCAGGCCCTGTTGTCATTCTGAGTCCCGGTGCAGTTCACCGGGACGAAGAATCTCTCCGGGCTCGGGCCTCAGGAAGTCGCCCGTCGAGTGCGCGGGGGGCCGGAGAGGCGCCGGAGGGATTCTTCGGCCGGCACGGCTTTCATCGGAAATTCAGCGCACGGAATACACAATCAGTGCAGCCAGCCCGGCGAACCAAGCCCAGAAGAAGACCATCCAACCGCGGGGCGTCCCCTTGGCTTGGCGGAAGGGAGTGGACCAACTTCCCGGAGGACGCAGGCCGCGGCCCATGGCCGTGAGCCGGCGCCCGCCGATGAAAGTGGTTAGGACTTGCCCGAGCCAAATGGCGAGGATGATACCGACGAGCAGCCAAATAGCCCACGGGGTCGCGGCGACGAGGGGCCAGCCGTGTAAGAGAGCGTAGCTGGCGAGCACGGCGACCACAACCCATTGGAACGCGGTCATCCAGCGGACCCCGTAGCGGCGGCTTTCCTCAACCCATCGTTGATGCTCTTCGGGACGGTCGGCGGGCAGAGGCGGAAGGCCGATGCGGACTGCCCCGATGGCGAGGAAGAAAAGCCCCATCACGGTATACGTCATCACCGCAGGCGCGAACCAATCGACGCGGGCGTCTCCGCGGAGGAGGAGGAGAAGCCAGCTCGCAACGATGATTGCAGCCATGACGGCTTCGCCGGGCAAGGAAAAATAATCGCGCAGCCGGCGCGATTCGAGCGAGATGGCGACGCGCGATTCGACGGGCGGGCTCGCTCCGAGCTTGGCGCGGGCATAGGCCCCGAACCCAAGGAGGGCAGCCGTGTGCAGAACCGCAACGCCGCCGGCCCAGAGTGGCAAGAGGAGCCACCGGCCCGAGATCAGTATGGCGATCAGGGCCAGCGCCAGGATCACGTTCACGCTGAGAATCAACGCGCGGTAGCGCCCGAGCCATCGCGCCCCGGCGCCCTGGTAGAACCCGGGCGGCACCTCGATTCCCAAAAAGAATCCCGTGCCGTTTTTCAACGGCGTGTCCCAGAAAAACAGCTTGAAGGCAGCGGCCTGGGCAGCGACGATCAATCCCGTGACAAGAAGCAGGGTCCATGCAGCCTGGCTGTGCTGGATCATCGGGATTCTCCCTTTTGGTGGATCAGCGCAAGTTCGCGGCGAACCGCGGCGACGATCTCGCTATCGTCGCGGCCGCCCAGGATCCATTGCGTCAAGGCAGACCGCAGCGGCTTGCGTAGCGCCTCCTCCTCGATTCGCGTTGGACGCTCGGAGGTGACGACGGTACCCGCGCCATGGCGCACGCGAAGAAATCCCTCCTCCTGCAACTGGCGATAGGCGACGGCAATCGTGTTGAGATTGACGCCGAGGTCGCCAGCCAACTGGCGCACCGAAGGCAGAGCCATGCCTTCGCGCAGCTCGCCGCTGGCGATGAGGGCTTTTACGCCATCGGCGATTTGCTGGTAGAGGGGGCGCTTATCGTCGGCATCAACGGTCAGGAACATGGTGGCTCTTCTGTCTACTGTATGCATACTACATACTCTCGCGGGCCCTGTCAAGCCCCTTCTTTCCGCGGCAATGCCTCAGAAGCCGTGAAGGAATCAACGGCCTCTCGCAAAGGCGCTCCGACGCGAGGAGGCACCGGAAGTTGTCTTTTTTGCTTTGCAGAACTTTGCGGCTTTGCGCCTTTGCGTGATGCTTTTCGCCTGCGGGCCATTGGATTGCCCTGGATAGCGGCGGGACGTATCCTAACGAGTCGAATGCCAAGTCGGCGACTCGGTATCGACGTGTGTTCTTCCATCGCCTGGCGGGGAATCCTGGCGCTGCTCGTCCTATTCGTTGCGAATCCCGGTGCGCGGGCAAGTCGCGTTCCGCAGGCCAACGAATCTTCCCTCCAGGGAACTTTGCGCGACGCGAAGGGTCGAGGGGTGGCGGGAGCCGTTCTCGAGCTGACCCTCCTGCGCCAAGGCTTCGGCGGGCAGGGATCCGTCGCCAGCGGTAAGGGCAAACCGACCGAGCCTCGGCGCGCTACCACGGGCCCAAACGGTTTCTTCGCATTCGCGGCCGTTCCGTCCGGGCCCTTCACCATCGCCGTGCGCTGGGCTGGCCGTACGAGCATCCCTACGCCTGCGCTTGAGATTCTGGCTGGCGGACAGGTGACGCTCCCGCTGGCCTTTACCACCGGGACAGGGTCGCTCCGCATTCAGCTTCAGGGTGTCGGCCCCTACAGCGGAGCCGCTCCGGCGGCGAGTCCGGCGAACTTGGGCAGCCGGCAGGTGTCGAATCTCCCGCTCGAACAGCGGGATTCGACCAAGCTGTTGCTCTTGGCAGCCGGCACGACCACCACTAGCGGCACGGGCGGAAACTTCACGCAGCAATACTCCATCCACGGGCAAAGGGGGACGCAAGCCGTCTTCGCGCTCGACGGGGCCGATACGACCGATCCCGAACTTGGAGGCGCCACCATCTCCGAATTCAATCTGGACGCGATCCAGCAGATCGATTCACGGTCGGGCGTGATGCCGGCGTCGATCGGGGAGGGCGCTGCCGGCTACACCAACGTCATCAGCAAGTCCGGAACCGACCAGTTCCACGGAGTGCTATTCGAATTCCTGCGCAACTCCGCTTTGGACGCCCGGAACTACTTCGATCGCACCACGCTCGCCAGCCCGGGACGGATTCCTCCCTTCCAGCGAAACGAATTCGGGTTGACGGCCGGCGGGCCCCTGCTCCTGCCGGGCCTCTACGACGGCCGCAGCCGCACGTTCTTTTTCTTCGAATACCAGGGATTGCGCCAGGTGCAGGGAACCACGCAGGTGCTTCCGGTTCCCACCGCCGAGGAAAGGCAAGGGCTGGATACCACCGCTTTCCCCGGCGACACTCTGTACGTGCCCATCGATCCTCAAATCCAGCCGTTGCTCGCGATCTATCCGCTTCCCAATGATCCCGGCGGCACGTACGGCGCTCGTACCTACGCCACCGATTCGAAAGTGACGACCACGGACGACCAGTTTTCCGGCCGACTCGACCAGCGCATCTCTTCCCGGTCGCGCCTGATGGGCCGCTTCACCCTGGAAAACATCGTCGGCCCCACAACCAATCCCGCACAGACGGCCATCAGCCCCAGCTACGCCCAGCTCTTCTCCGAGGGCTACCGCAGCTTCGCGTTGAATTACGTCCGCACGTCCTCGCCCAGCTTGACGATGGCCACCACGATAGGCTTTATCCGCAGCACGCCCCTCTATAGTTCGATCGACCAGATGCAGCCGGGAATCACGTTCGCGAACAATCTTTACGTACCCATCGATTCCGAAGCGGGAGGCAGCCGGGGCACCTGGGGTAATCTGCTGCAAGTGCGGCAGACGGTCGCGGTCGTCCACGGCGTCCACAGTTTCCAGTGGGGTGCCGAGCTGCGGTTCAATCGCGATACGGCTGTTTTCGCTGGCAACGTCAATGGCTCGTACGGCTTTGGCGGCGGACCCGTGTATTCTCCCGTGGCCATTCCCTCGGCGAGCGGCAGCCACAATATCGCCGTGGGGCAGTTGTTGCCCGACACGGTAACGGCCTTTCTCACGGCCACTCCGTACACCTACAACCGGACTGTTGGCGGTCGCGGTTTTCCGCAAGGCGATCGCATTGCCGAAGCGGGCATCGATCGGGAAGCCTACAACTTCTTTTTTCTGGACAACTGGCGAGTGACGCGTCGCCTGCTCGTCGATTACGGCCTTCGCTACGAAGTCGAGCCGGCGATCACCGAGCCTCACGACATGACTTCCGGGCCCATTTTCCTGGGATCGGGCGGAGTCCCAGTCCCCTACTACGCGCCCGGCGCCACCGAAGAACTCGTCGTCAATCCGCAGCCGGGTTGGTCCACGGACTGGAACGGTTGGGGCCCGCGAATCGGTGTCGCCTGGCAAGTCCGCGAGAATACGATTGTCCATGCAGGCGCCGGAATCACCACTTTGCTCACTTTCCCGTTTCCCAATACCGCGCTCATGAATGGCTTCCCGTATGAAGTGCCCATCTCCGCGACGGCGCAATTCGGGAATCCGATTCCCTTCAGCGGTACCGTCTCGCCGCTCTTGCCTCCGGCCTTCTATACGCCGCAGGGAAATCCGGTGTATCCGAACGGGACGAGCATCGTCGCGCCCAATACCCCCGTCGACGTAACCCGATTCGAACAGGATCTCGCCGCATTTTCCGGTCATCAGATTCAACCGGTAGAGATCCAAGGCCAATCGCGCGATTTCAAGAATGGCTACACGGTCACGTACACGCTGGGGATCCAGCAGGAATGGAGAGATTTTGCGCTGAGCGCAACCTACATCGGCATCGCGGGGGTGGGTCTTCAGGGCGTGCTGTTCCCCAACAATTATGCCGGGGCATCGCCCGGTTTCGCTCCGTTCTCCATCCTGAATTCCTCCGGCCAGTTCATCGGTGGGTTCGGGCCGGAAACCGTATTCGCCAACGCCGCCCACTCCACTTACCATGCCGGCGAATTCGTTCTGCGCAGACTGCCGACGCGGTGGGGGCTTGGGTTCACTGCCAGCTACACGTTCAGCCGCTCCCTCGACAACGCCATTTCCGGCTTCGGTGGCGGCGGTGGGTCGGGGCCCGTGATCGATGGCCGAGCCCAAAATCCGCAGGATCTGGGGCTCGAAAAGGGGCCGTCATCCTCCAACGTACCCCAGAATTTGTCCTTCAGCGTCTCCTTCGAGCTGCCTTCTCCCGGCTCGGCGAGACCTGCGATTGCCCGAGCGATCGCGGCGGGATGGGAACTCATGGGTATCGGCCAGTTCAGCAGCGGCCTGCCGTTCTCGGTCTTCTCCGGCGTGCAGCAAACCGGCTATGGCGATGGCGGCGGCGACCGGCCGGACCAAATCGGAAACCCGGCGTTCTCGACCAGCCGGAAGATTCGCGAAGATTACTTCGGCCTTGGCGCCAATAACGCTTCCTATTTCTCGATTCCCATCCACGTGCCGAATGGCTCCGGCCCTTTCGACGGCCGGCCGGGAACCTTGGGTCGGAACACCTTTGTCGGCCCGCCCCTACGCAATTTCGACATCGCGCTTTTCAAGGACTTCCCGTTGTCAAGACGAGGCACTCGGGAAGCGGAGAAACTCGAATTCCGTGCCGAAGCCTACAACATTCTGAACATCGTGAATTTCGGCTTGCCGAACAACGTCCTGACCGGCTCGGGATTCGGCATCATCGGCTCGACCTCGTCCAATTCCCGCCAGATGCAGTTCTCCCTCAAGCTGATGTATTGATGACTGGCAGCCGCAGATGTCGTCCTGAGCCCTCCTCCCTTCGATCCGCCGCGGCGGACTCAGGGCCGTGATCCCGCCGCTGCGGGGCGAACGCCGGTGGGCTACCAAAAGCGCGCGGACCCGGCACCGGTAGCACAGGCATTCCTGCCTGTGCAGCGTTTGAGCTGGCGCGGGAAGAAGTGTGCACAGCCAAGTCCCGAATCCCGAACGTTCGGGACGGGAGGCTGTGCTACCACCGCCCTCTCGCTCCGAAGTGCGGGGGTTTTAGATTGCAGGATGAGCCGCCGCAGCTACTGCCACTCGCGGCGGAGCTGGGCGCGCTCGGTTTCCGGCATGCGGAACCACCCTTCGGCGAGATCGCGCACGCGCTCGAGCGCCGCTTGCATCTCTTCATGCTTCCGTTCGAGGCTGGCGCGGTCCGCGTCGGCCGCGACGCGGATGAGCGGCGCGATGATCATCACCGCGCGGGAGAAGAGATGAGGAATCTGGAAAAGGTCCCAGCTCCTCTCGAACGTATGGCCCCGCTCGACGCCGATGTGAAAAACCATGATGGGGAGGCCCGTCTTGCGCGCGAGCATGACGGAACCCGGCTTCGCCACGTAACGCGGCCCGCGAGGGCCGTCGATGGTGAACGCGACGTCGTGACCCTCCGCGAGCCGCCCCGCCATCACCACCAGGCCGCGCAAGCCGCCTCGGCTCGAACTCCCTTGCGCCGTCAGATAGCCGAGCCGCTCGATGACCCGGCGCGTCCACTGGCCGTCGAAATTTGTGGTGTTCATCACCACCACCTGGCGATTCCGCCACCACCACATCGCCGGGAAAATGGATCGGTGCCAAAACGCGCTGATCACCGGCCGATTCTCCGCATGCGAGCTTTCGTAATGGCGGTAGCCAAGGACTTCGAACCGAAGCGTGGGCCCGATGGTGCGAACGAGCGCCGTGCCCAGCCAGCCAATCACGGGGATTTGGAGCCGCCGCCAGAGCGAAAGGCGGGGATAGATGAGGTCGTAATGGAGGTTGACGCGCGGCTCCACTCGATCGGATTCGGGAGCAGCGGGATCGCCGGCAGGGCGAGGCATCACGCGTCAGTATACCCGGCGCTTGGCGAGTCTGTGTGTAACCTGTGCCCTGTAACCTCTGCCCTGTAACCTCTGCCCTATCCCCGCTTCTTCCCAATCGCGGCCATGAGCCGTCCCGTATGCCCTCCTTCGCGCCGGTAGCTGAACAGCCAATCGGCTTGGCACGAGGTGCAGAGCCCGCAGACGAAAATCCGTTCCGCGGGCACACCCGCGCCTTCCAATTGCCAGCGATTGGCCGCGGCGAGATCCAGTCGGACTCGCTTGGGTCGCTCGTGTCCCGGGGGATCGTGCTGGAGCCAGGCAAATGGGGTCGGCTCGTCGCCGGTGGACAGTGCGGCGAACGGCCCGTCGAACCATTCCGCCGCCGAGGCGAATTGGCTGCCGAATTCATGGGCGACGTCCGGACCCACTTCGTAGCAACAGCCTTTAATCGTCGGCCCGATCGCGGCGACAACGTCCTCCGGGCGTGTTCCGAAATGCAGCCGCAGATCGCCGATCGTTTTCTGGGCGATGCGAGCCGCGGTCCCGCGCCAGCCGGCGTGAATGGCGGCGGCGACGCGCTTGCGCGTGTCGGCGAGCAGGATGGGCGAGCAATCGGCCGTCTGCACGGTGAGCAGAATTCCTCGCGCGCGCGTGGCCAGCGCGTCGCCACGTGCCGGCGCGCGATCGGCGGGCCCCGGAGCCGCGCCGGCCGGTGGTATTGTCGAGGTCCGCTTCCGCCCGCCCGACTGCCCGTCCCCGAAAATGCGCACCATCGAGGAATGAAATTGGCGCAAGCCGATATATCTCATCTGCGCGGCGTCTATCGCCGCAAAGAAGCGCCGCCGGTTCTCCTTCACGCGGCCCGGTTCATCCCAAGGGACGTGGCCGAGATTCAGCAAGCGCTCAGCGCCGGACTTTCGGGGTTCCGAGCCGTCTCGGCAGCTTACGCCGCCGATGCTCGTGCTGAACCCGTGCACGAGCCAGGGAATCCGGGCGAGCGGCAGCGCTTCGAGCACGATCACGCCTCCGCGCCGCCGCAGGCGCCAATCGGAAGGCAATGCCGGAGCCGATGGCTTTCGGCGAGAGCGTCTTCGGGTGGCAGGGCTGGGATTCATGGGCAATTGCGCGCCCCCGATTATAGAACCCCGAATGGGTATAATCGGCCCCGGCGCGGGCCCCAGCGCGACTTTTGGGCCTGTGCGCATAGGCAGCGGAGAAGGAGATGGGATGATTGTCGGCCTGGGAGTCGATCTTGCCGAAGTGGACCGCGTGGAGGCCGCGATTGCGCGCTACGGGCAAGCCTTCCTTCAGCGCGTGTTCACTCCCGCGGAAATCCGCTATTGCGAACGCCACCGGAACCGAATCGAGCGCTATGCCGCTCGGTTCGCCGCCAAGGAAGCGGCGATGAAAGCACTCGGTACCGGCTGGCGGCGGGGCGTGCGCTGGGTGGATATCGAGGTCGCCAATCTCCCCGGCGGCCGGCCCACGCTCGTGCTCCACGGCCGAACGAAGGAACTGGCGGATGAAAAGGGTGTGCGGAACATCGCCCTATCGCTCACCCACACCGCCGACCTTGCCTTCGCCATGGTCATTTTCGAGGGTGATTGACGCCGGTCCCAAAGCCGTGATCGCGGGTCCCTCTTACATCCCCCACGACCTTTCGATCGTCTCTGTGTGCTCCGTGAGAAATTCCTAAGAACTGTCGTGCCTTTCGCCCTTCAAGTACGCGAGAGGAGGCTGGCCGGGCGCGAGCGGATGTTCTTGGCGCGGGGCATCACTCGCAATAAATCCTCACCTTCTTGCCGTCCTCCTGGTCGACGTCCACGTTGATGTTTTCCAGGGCCTCGGCGAAGTCCTCATCCATGAGTCCATGAAGGCTGTTGATCCCAACGAAAATTCCCCGCTCCCTGAGCCGCTCGGCTACTTGCGCCGGCAGGAAGCTGAGCAATTGCCGGCTGTTACGCACGAAAGACAAAGGCATGCGCACATTGACATTCTTCTCGCCAGGGCGCTCGACTTGGATGCGTAAATAGCGCGGTTTTTTCGGCGACTCCCGCTCTGGGCCGGCTGTCTTGCCGGATTCGCCGACCGTGCCGGCGGCGCTCGGCGCGCCCAGCTTCTCGAGCAGGCGCTCAGCGTCTTCACTCGTGATCTTACCCTCCTTGAACATATCCAGCACCTTTCGCGTCTCTTGCGACATGGCGCTTGCCTCCTTCGCTTCGGACTTAACCCAGTTTTTCCAACGCTTCCTCGACCGTCAGCTCCCCTCGGGCTAACTGCTCGAGTACATACAAATTGGCGGATTTCTCTGGCGGGGCTTCAAAGGTCTTGTCCAGGGCGGCGGCGATGCGGTTCAGCCGGTTCTTGACGGTGGGGTAGCTGATGCCAAACAGGGCCTCCATCTTCTTGATCGAACCGTGATGGCGGACGAAGGCGATGACGAATGCCTGGTCGTCGGTGCTGAGCTGGCCGAGCGGCGACAGCTCAAAGCTTCCCTCCATGCCGAGGCCGCAGCTTGGGCAGGACATTCGTGAAACCTCAAGTAGCTGATGACAATCGGGGCAAACAGCCTTGGAAATGTCCATGACGATCTGACTCTCGCGAAGAAGCGTAGTCAAATTCATAACGAAAGTCAAGTACGACATTAAGTTATTTAACTATCATTAGAATACATATTTATTTTGTAAAGTCTAAAATCCTTGAATTCGAAAACATCCGCTACATCCCAAGACTCGCGCCGCAGGGAATTGTGGGGAGGATTTGAAGGGGAAAAGGACGCCGGACAAATCGAAATAGCTTCTACGACGAAGCGAGGGCGGGGAACACGGGCAAGCCGATCAGTCCATCAAGCGAGGAATCGAGCCGCACGGTCAGCCACTGGTTGGAAGGCCAATGGCCGGGGACGCGCGCGGTAAGGTAATTGCCGGTGAGCGCGTCGGTCGAGCCGCCATGCCGGGTTTTGAGCGTCAGCGCCTGGACCACTCGGCCGTTCTGCCTGGAGCGAAACTCAGCGGCTTTTTCGGCAGCGAGGGCGCGTAGCTCGCGCGCCCGCTCGCGAATCACCCCTCCTTCCACCTGGCCTGGCAAGCGGGCGGCTTCGGTTCCCGGCCGCGCGGAAAACGAGAAAACGTGGAGGTACGAGAACGGCAGCCGCCGCGCCAGCTCGACCGTAGCGCGATGATCGGATTCAGTTTCGCCGGGGAAGCCGGCGATGACGTCGGCACCAATCGCGGCGTCGGGCATGCGCTCGGTGACGAGTTCGATTCGCCGCGCGTACAGTTCCGCGTGGTACCAGCGGTGCATGGCGCGCAGGATGCGATCCGAGCCGGAATCGAGGGGAACGTGGAAATGCGGAGCGACGCGGTCGCTCGACGCGATGGCGTCGATCAGGTCCGCCGCGAGCTGCATGGGCTCGAGCGAGCTGAGCCGGAGGCGTTCGAGCCCGGTGCGGCGAAGCACGAGGGCCAGCAAGTCCGCCAGGCTGCCGCGCGGCGCCAGATCGCGCCCGTAGCTGCCCAGGTCGATTCCGCTCAACACGACTTCACGGGCTCCAGCGCTCACCAGCCGGGTGATCTCCCGGACGACGTGCTCCAGCTCGAGACTGCGGCTCCGCCCGCGCACCTGCGGAATTACGCAATACGCGCAGCGATGGTTGCAGCCGTCTTGAATTTTCAGGGTCGGCCGCGTCTGCGTCCTGCCCGGCGCGCGGGGACCGGCAGGCCCCACCATCACCGGCATGCGCTCGGGGAGGACCCCGGCCAGGATGCTCGCCCGGCTCGGCTTCGGCTGAAGCTCGGCCAAGGGAACGAATCCGCCGGAGCTGCGGCTCGGTGGCGCCACCTCGCCGTTTGCCGGCGCGGCCAAGGCGGCGATTTCGTGCTGGTAGGCGTTGCCCACAACCCACCGCACTCCATCGAGTTCCGCCAATTCTTCCGGAGCGCGCTGGGCGTAGCAGCCGGTGACGAGAATCCGGGCCGTGGGGTTGCGCTGGTGCAGCGCGCGAATCGCCTGCCGCGCCTGACTATCGGCTGAAGCCGTCACCGTACACGTGTTTACAATCACCAGCTCCGCGCCGTCGGGCGCGGCAGGCTCAAGCCCATGGGCCATGAGCTGGTGCTCGATGGCCGCGGCATCGGCTTGCGTGGCGCGACAGCCGAAATTCTCCATGTAATAGCCGGGCATGGAACCGAGAAATTATAGCAATCCCCCGCGGAAACCCTCGCGCTCAAGATCGGGGCGGGTCTATAATGTTGACGCAATGGCAGGGGTGCTGGTTCGGCGGATCCTCTATGGGGTGCTGGCGTTGTGGGTGTTCGCGCTGGCGGTCAACCAGTTTCGGCTAGGCGGGCACGTGGGCTCAGGTGTGGGGTTGGCTGTAGGTGGGATCGTGCTGGCGGTGCTGGCCTTTACCGGCAAGGGAGGTTGAGGGTAGCACCCTCCGCCGGCGTGTCCGGCTCACCGCAAGTCTACCGGCGCATTTCCGAAAATTCCTCGCCAAGACCTTCCAGGTGCGAGCTGCGGATGATGTCGTAGCTCTCGATGACGGCGGCCACTCCCATCGTCTGTGGCGCATCGCCGTTTTTCGTTCGCCGATCGACTCGAATGACCCGCCCGCGCGCCGCAACGAACGAGCCCAGTTCTCCCACGCCGGCGCGGGCCAGGGATACCGTCAGATCGATTCGGCAGCCGGAAGGGAATTCGGAGGGAATCAGGAAATAGATTCCGCGCGAACTGATGTCGCGCGTGAAGCCTTCTGACGCTTGGCCGGTGTCGGCGCGCCGGACCATCAGCGGGAGGGAGAGATCGTAGCGTCGGAAATGCCTACGCTCGCTATCCATGTGTTTTTGGCCTCCTCACCGAGCCTCGCCTCACCCTTGGTGGGGCAGGCATCGCACTCGCCATCCGCTCCGCTGCCCTTTTCGGGCGAGGCAAACCCTCTGAACGCCACCGCAGCGGGAGGGCGCCCTTGTGCCAACATGGGACGTATTTCTATTTCTGTCAATAGTACTCTTGGTACGGTGTGAATCTCGGAAACAATGCCTCTGCCGTACCCCGTTCTGACCGTGCCAGTTGCGAACGCGGAGCTATGGCCTTTGCGCAGCGGCAGATAGCGCCGCGACCGGCGTCTCGGATAAAGGACGGCAGTGAGTACTAGAACCACAGTTATGGGATAGGGGTGAGGGGGCCCCGCCTCCGTTTGCCGCCGCTGGTGGAAGGGCGACGCGCTGGTCTCGCTTCAGTCGTATTTTTCGTAGTGAATCTGCCGGCGGTCCAAACCGAATCCCTCTTTGAGGATTTTGCGAACGTCGTCCACCATGGCTTTCAGACCGCAGACATAGGCGTCGAAATCCCGCCGGCCGGCAAAACGAGCGCGCAGCTGCTCCTGGACGTGCCCGCGCTCTCCCGTCCAGTCGCTCGCGGCGCGGCTGAGCGTGGGAACGAAATGGAAGCGCGGCTCGCGGGCGGCGAGCCGTTCGAATTCCTCGCGGTAGAGGATGGTTTCCCGGTAGCGAACGCCGAAGAGGAGCCAGGCTTCGCGGTCTAGCGCCGCTCCCGGCGCGAACAGGGCTTCGAGCATGCCGCGAATGGGCGCGATGCCGGTCCCGGTAGCGATGAAGACGAGATCGCGTTCGATGGGCTGGCGAAGTATGAAGAAGCCGTGAGGGCCGCTGAAATCGACGATGGCGCCCGGCGCGAGATCGCAGAGGTAGTTCGAGAACAAGCCGCCGGGCACGCGGTTCAGGCAGAGATCGAATCCCGCGTCGGCTCGCGGTGCCGAAGCGAGAGAATAGGCGCGGGTGTGTTCGTCGCCGTCACGGACCCGGGTCATCGATACGAACTGTCCCGCCACGAAATCGAATCGGCCGCCTTCGACCGTTTCCCACTCGAGGTGTTTCGTAGTCTCGGTGAGCGAAAGCGCGCGGCGCAGCGCGGCCCGATACTTGCCCGGTGCCGGCAGGTTGGGGTTGGGCATGGGAATCCCTAACATTGTAGGGGAGGGTCTACCGCCGCGCGAACGCGGCTGGCGCGGCTGGCGCGGCTGGCGCGCGTTTGGCGTAGGGCGCGGGGACCGGGTATCATGGGGTCTTTCCCCGGAACGAGCCGCGGGCTCACCGGCGCGAATCTCAGGAGCAAAGAGAGTTTCCATGAAGGAAGGGATTCATCCCGACTATCACGAAGTGACGGTGCACTGCGCCTGCGGCAGCACGTTCAAGACCCGCTCCACCTACAAAGGCCCGCTGCTGCGCGTGGAAATTTGCTCGAATTGCCATCCGTTTTTCACCGGCAAGCAGAAGCTGGTGGATACGGCCGGGCGGGTCGAGCGCTTCCAGCGCAAATACGAGAAAGCCGCGAAAAAGAACTAGCAGGCGTCGCAGATGCCTGCGAATCCCGCTTCCGCGCCCACCGGTTCGGTCGAGACGGCTCGGCCCCAAGTCACCCTACGGAACTGGTTCGCGCATCCCTACGATTCGGCGATTGCCGCCGCGCGTACCTGCTATTCGCCGCGGCTAGTTCAGCCGGAAGAGATCACTGACAAGCAGCGGGTGACGATCGGCGCGGGAACGTTTTTCGGCGGCCATCACACCGTCTATCAGCACGCCCATTTCGAGTTCGGGCTCGAGAACGTCAGCCGGCAATTCGTGTGGTCGTTCCTTCACGCGCATCCCTTCTACAATTCCGAACAGCAAAGCCAGCGCTACGTGCGGCTCGACCAGGCCCGTGCCTACGTGCCGGCGCTCGCGCCGGAGGAGGGCGCGATCTACGAGCGGGCGGTCGCGCGCGCCTGGGAGCATTACCGCGCGCTCGCGCAGCTGCTCGAGCCCGACGCCCGGCGCATCCTCGCCGACATCTGGCATGTGGGCGAGATGTCGCATCCGAAGCGCGTCCAGAAAGTCGGGCGGCAAGCGGAGAAGCGGGCCATCGAAGTCGCTCGTTACGTTTTGCCCGTGGCTGCGTTCACCACGATGGTCCATACGCTTTCGGGAATCGTGTTGCACCGGCTGCGCCGGATGGCGCTCGCTTCCGACACGCCGTCGGAAGGCCGCGCGATCGTCGAGGCGATGGTGGCGCGGGTGCGGGAGGTCGATCCCCAATTTTTCGACCGGTTTGGCATGGAGCCACTCGAAGATTTGCCGGAATGGCAGCCGGCCTGGCGGGCGGGCGCCGACGCGGAAGCTTTCGTGCGCGAATTCGACGCCGCCCTCGGCGGGCGCGTCTCCAAACTTGCCGCTCATTCCCCGCAAGCCATCGAGATCGTCGCGGCCGCCTATCGGGCGACGCTGGGCCTCGCCGCCTGCGCCTGCGGCGACGCGGAAGCCATCGACCGCCTGCTCAACCCGGCGCGGAATCCCTATCGGCTCGAGACGCTCAACATCGGCGTGCATTCGCCGGCCATGCGCGCTCTCGAACACGCGCAGTTCACCTTCGCCAAGAAGCTCAGCCATACCGCCGATAGCCAGGACCAGCGGCACCGGATGGTTCCCGGCTCGCGCCCGCTGCTGACGCTTACCGATACCCGCGCGCCCGATTTCGTGACGCCGCGTCTGGTGGCGGCGAATCCGCGGGCGCGCGAACTCTACGAGCAAGCGATGGCGGAAGCGTGGGCGGCGAAGAACGAGCTGCTGGATCGCGGCGTTGCGCCCGAACGCGCGCTCTACCTGCTGCCCAACGCGAAAGCGATTCGGCTGGTCGAGTCGGGCTCGCTGCTCCATCTGCTGCACAAATGGACGATGCGCACCTGCTTCAACGCTCAGGAAGAGATCTACCAGGCGTCGATCGAGGAGGTCGATCAGGCGAGGGCGATCCACCCGGCGCTCGCCCGCTACCTCGGCCCGCCCTGCTACCTGCGCGCGAACGTCACCACGCCCATCTGCACCGAAGGCTCCCATTTCTGCGGAATCAAGGTCTGGCAGAGCTTCCCGGAGATCGACCGGCCCATTTGACGGTGGGGCGGGCTCCCGTCCCGAACGTTCGGGATTCGGGACTTGCCCGCGCCGGCCCCCGTGTGCCGTCTGGATTGACGCCTGCGGCCATCGGCCTGTATTCTTGGAATCAAGATGTTGGTCCACTTCTATTAGCCCTTCGCTTTGCGCCGGCTGGACGGCCGGGCGCTTCGCCTGTTTCCGTGCGCCGGGTGTGGTGTTCCCGATCACTTCCGCGAGGTTTGCGTCATGCCGAATCTTTACGAAAAACTCGATGAAATCGAAGCGCGGTACGAGGAGCTGACCGCGCAGCTCTCCTCGCCCGAGGTCCTGGCCGATTCCGCGCGCCTGCAGAAGCTCGCGAAATCGCATGCGGACCTCAGCGCGGTCGTCGCGAGCTACCGCGAATGGAGGAAATACGATCGCCAACTCAACGAAGCGCGGCAAATGGCGGTCGAGGCCCAGGAGCCCGAACTCAAGCAGATGGCGCACGAGGAAGTCCACATGCTCGAGGAGCGCAAAACCGCGCTCGAGGGGGAATTGAAGCGGCTGCTGCTGCCGCGCGATCCCAACGACGAGAAAAACGTCATTCTGGAAATCCGCGCGGGGACGGGCGGGGAAGAAGCGGCGCTCTTTGCGGGAGAGCTGTTTCGCATGTATTCCCGCTACGCGGAATCGCAAGGCTGGCGCGTGGAAGTGCTCGGCAGCTCGCCTTCGGATCTGGGCGGTTTGAAAGAGGTCGAGGCGTCGATCCAGGGCGACAAGGTCTATTCGAAATTGAAATACGAGAGCGGCGTGCATCGCGTTCAGCGGGTGCCGGAAACCGAGCAGCAGGGCCGCGTCCACACCTCCGCGGCGACCGTCGCGGTCCTGCCCGAAGCCGACGAAATCGACGTCAAAATCGAGCCGAAGGACCTGCGCATCGATACCTTCTGCTCTTCCGGCCCTGGCGGCCAGTCGGTGAATACCACCTACTCCGCCGTCCGCATTACCCACCTGCCCACCAGGCTCGTCGTCAGTTGCCAGGACGAGAAGTCGCAGATCAAGAACCGCGCTCGCGCCCTGCGCGTGCTCCGCGCCCGCCTCTACGAGATGGAACGGCAAAAGCAGCACGAGCAGATTGCCGCCGAACGCCGCGAACAGATCAAGACCGGCGACCGGTCGGAGAAGATCCGCACCTACAATTTCCCGCAGAACCGCGTCACCGATCACCGCATCGGGCTCACCCTGCACCAGCTCGATACCGTCATGGACGGCCGGATCGCCCCGCTCGTCGATGCGCTCGTCGCGCACTACGAAGCCGAGCGGCTGAACAGGGAACTCGGCGACGCCGCCTGAAAACCGTGGCCCGTGTTTCGTGGCCCGTGGCCCGTGTCCGGCCGGGTCCCGCCCGCGGTCCTTAGCCCGCGGGCTCACCGCCGAACCCGCCAGGACTAGTTCCCAATCCCCGCGCCGCCCGCTGGCGTCCCCAGGGCAAAAATGCGGTGGCCTGCGCGCCAATGGGTCTATACTGCGCTTGCCCAGGACGGCAAAACCGAAATCCTGGCCGAATCCTGTCTCGTTTTCCTGGAGGCGATTATGCGGGAGCGATCCAACCGCGGGTGGGGATGGAGCGGCACTTCCTTAGTCGTGATTCTGGCGCTGGCAGCGTGGGCGCTGCCCACCCGAGGGCAGAAGAATCCCGCGGGAGAAAGTAACGAAGACAATCCGCTGGCGGCGCTGCACTTCCGGTTCGTCGGGCCGCTGGGCAATCGCGTGGCCGCGGTGACGGGAGTGCCGGGTAATCCGAACGTGGTGTACATCGGCGCGGCCGATGGGGGCGTGTGGAAAACGGAAAATGACGGCATCACGTGGATGCCGGTCTTCGATCGCGAGAACGCGTCGCCGATCGGAGCGTTGGCGGTCGCTCCCTCCGAACCTAACGTGGTGTGGGCGGGAACGGGCGAGCCATGGTTGATCCGGCCGTTTTGGGCGCTGGGAGACGGCGTCTACAAATCCACGGACGCCGGACGGCGCTGGACGCGGATGGGGCTCGACGCCACGGGGCACATCGCGCGGATCGTGATCGATCCGCACGACGCCAATCGCGCCTTCGTTTGCGCGGTCGGGCAGACGTTCCGGCCGCAACACGAGCGGGGCGTATTCCGCACGCTGGATGGCGGAAAAACGTGGCAGCAAGTGTTGTTCGTGAACGAGAACACGGGCTGCTCGGATTTGGCCATGGATCCCCAGGATCCGAATACGCTCTTTGCGGGAATGTGGCAGATCTCGATTCACACTTGGGGCATCGACAGCGGCGGAACGGGCAGCGGCGTCTACGTGACGCACGACGGCGGGGACACCTGGCGCAAAATCACCGGAAACGGAATGCCCGCCGCAGACCATCCGCTGGGCAAGGTCGCGGTGGCGATCGCGCCGAGCGATCCGCAGCGCGTCTACGCCCTGGCGCAGGACACGACGCCGGGGCTGTACCGATCCGATGACGGCGGAAAGACGTGGACGCTGGTGAACCAGTCGCACGTTCCCGACGAGCGGGCTCCCTATTACACGCGATTCGCCGTTTCTCCGAGCAACGAGAACCTGCTCTATTTCGTTTCTGTCGCCTACAGCTTTTCTCTCGACGGCGGGAAAACGGTGACGATTCCGGGCTTTCGCGGCTCGGCACTGGGGCAGGCGTCGGCGGGAGGGGACAACCACGACGTGTGGATCGACCCGACGAATGCCAACCGGATCATGGTGGCGAACGACGGCGGGGTGAGCATCAGCAACGATCACGGACGGACCTTCGCCCACTACATCCTGCCGATTTCCCAGGTCTATCACGTGACGACCGACAACGACATTCCCTATCACGTGCTGGGGAATTTGCAGGACCGGGATTCCTTCCGCGGGCCGAGCCGCACGCTTTCCGGGGGATTTTTCGGCAGCCCGATCACCCCGGCCTATTTCACGGCGACGGGCGGCTGCGAGGATGGATGGGCGGTGGCCGATCCCAAGGATCCGGATATCGTCTGGTCGGGCTGTGACAATGGACATCTGGACCGGATGGATTTCCACAGCCAAATGGCGCGGGACGTCACCGCGTGGCCCGTTTCCGGCCTGGGCTGGGCGCCGAAAAACATGAAGTACCGCTGGCACTGGAACTTCCCCATCGCGATCGATCCGCTCGACCACAATCGCGTCTACGCCGGCGCGCAAATGGTATTCATGACGACCGACGGCGGCGAGTCGTGGAAGGTGATCAGCCCCGACCTCACGACCAACGACAAGAGCCACCAGGAGAATTCGGGTGGAATCAGCTACGACAACCTGGTTACCTTCGACGGCTCGACCCTCTACTCGATTGCGCCTTCGCCGTTGAAAGAGGGCGTGATCTGGACGGGCTCGGACGACGGCCAGGTGAACGTGACCGAGGACGGCGGGGCGCACTGGACGAATGTTACGAAAAATATTCCCGATCTTGGCCCGTGGGGCACCATCTCCAACGTCGAGCCGTCCCATTTCGACCCCGCCACGGCCTACGCCGCCGTCAGCCGCCAAATGGTCGGCGATTACAATCCCTACGTTTACAAGACGACCGATTACGGGAAGACGTGGACGACGATCGCCGCGTCGGTGCCGAAATCGGTGAACAGCTCGGCGAACTGCATCATCGAGGATCCGGCGCAAAAAGGCGTGCTCTTCCTCGGCACCAATAATGCCCTCTACTTCACCGTGGACGATGGCGCGCACTGGACCCGCCTGCGGAATGACCTGCCGCCGGCGCCGGTGGAATGGGTGGTGGTGCAGCCGACGTTCAACGATCTGGTGGTGGGAACGTATGGCCGAGGGGTGTGGATCCTCGACGATATGACCCCTCTGCGCACCCTGGACGCCGCGGAAGGAAAGGATGCGTATTTCTTCAAGCTGCGGCCGGCGTACCGTTTCCGCAACGCGACCGACGCGCGAGAAGTGGAATCGGGCGGACGCGTGATGGGCCAGAATCCCCCGTACGGTGCCGACCTGGATTTCTGGCTGAAATCGCCGGAAAAGAAGGTAACGCTCACCGTGCTCGGCGCGGGCGGCAAGACGATCCGTACGATCGAAGTGAAGAAGACGGTCGCGGGACTCAATCGCGTGTGGTGGGATCTGCGCTACGATCCGGGAACGAAGATCGCCTTCCAGACTCCTCCGCCGGACGCGCCGTGGGCCGATCCGCATCGGCCGTACACCGCTTACGGCTCCGGCATACCGCCGGCCGGGCCGATCGTCGTTCCGGGAACGTACACGGTGAAGCTGGATGCGGCCGGAACGATGTTCAGCGAGCCGCTGGAAGTGTTGCCCGACCCGCATTCGCCGGGGACGGCACGCACCATCGCACAACAGGTGGATTTCCTGTTGGAAGCGCAGGGTGAAGCCAACCGGGTGGCGGACATGATCAACCACATCGAGTGGACCCGGAAACAGCTCGACGATTTGCAGGCGCTGCTCGCGGCGAGCGGAACGAAATACACGACGGCCATCGATGCCGCGAAGCAACTGGAAGGAAAGGCGATCGCGCTCGAAGGCCAAATGATCGACATCCACAACACCGGCCGCGGCGAAGACGTGTTCCGGCACCCCATGGAGCTTTACGGGCGCATCTGCTGGATGATGTCCCCGCTGGACAACGGGGAGGGAAGCGGCTCAGGCGGCGGCGACCTTGGCCCGACGGCGCAGGACGTTGCCGTCAACGCCGAGTTCAAACAGGACATCACGCGTTTGCAGGGTGAGTTCCATCAGTTCGTGAACCAGCAAACGCCGGCATTCAATCAGCAATTGAAGGCGGCGCACATCAGCGCGGCGATCGAGCCGTAAGCCGCCCTCTGGGGCGGAACTTCAACCGGCCCCGGGCCGTGCGGGATGCCCGCACGGTTCGGAGCCGTTTTCCGTCCCTCGGAATTTCCCCGGCGCTATTCGTGTCTGCCCAAGCAATCTCCGGGCACCATCTCGCCGCTGGTCCTGGATCCCGCTATCGGCTGAAGCTGGATGGAGTCAGCAAGGGAATCACGTGGCGACCGTTGCGTCGGTAGACGCGGAAGTCGGCCTCGTCCACTGTGACCACGAAGTGACGGGGAAACACTTCGCTCATGCGAACGAGGCAAAGGTCGGCCAAGTCCGGTTTGCGGTCCACGTATTTCCTGGCCAGGGCCTGAAGTTGATCCACGTGTCGCTCAAGATCGAACGCGACTCGCACCATGCCTTCCTGGACAAGCGAAAAGACAAAGGCGCTCGAATTCAGGTGAAACGCGGCCTCCGCGAGAACTGCTTCACAGGTCAGCAAGGGCTCGCTGATGGAACGGGCGATTTCAACTGCCCAGGCGTGATGTTGGTCGTTGCGATTCCCAAAGGCGACGAGGAGGCCGGTGTCCGCGATACCTTTCATCGCTTCCCGAAGCCCTCCCGAGCGGAGAGGTCGGCAGGTCCACGGACTTTGCCCGCGAGCCTCAGAAACCTCTGGTTGCCGGAAGCTCTCTTGGCTTTTTCGAGCTGCTCGCGGACGACCTTCCCCGCCGGCACTCCCGTTTTCCTGGAAGTCTTCTTAAGCCAGTCTGCCAGCTCGTCGTTAAGACGGATGGTGATTGTATGACTCATATGCCAGAATTGTATTACACTCCTCCGATCTTCACAACAGGGAAGCACCGCGGGAATCCGCTAACCCGCGGCTCGTGTTTCTTGACAGGTGGCCTGTGGCCGACGACGGGCGACACGCCGCGGCGGGCGGGGAGACCCCGCCCCTACGGACGATGCGGGCCAATGCGGCCCGGGCGCGAGGCGCACCCTATGGAGAGGATGGCCGCGCGGGAGGAACGGCGGAGGCGGGAATGCGCTGGCCTCGCGACGGCCAGGGCGCTCCCGGACTTGTGAGCGCAATCCAGAGCAGCCAGGCGTAAAAGGGGCCGTAGGTGAGCCAGAGAAAGAGCGGCTGGAAATGCCAGGTACCCAGCGCCCGGTAATCGATCAGCACCTCGTAGGAAAGGAACTCGAGTATCGTCAGCAGGAGCCAGGGCGCGAGGTAGCGCGAGGCGCCCACGAGCGCCAGAAACGGCACCGCCCAGGTGAAATACCACGAATAGGCGTTCGGAGCGACCAGGGGAATGGTGGCGAAAAGCAGGAAAGCCGCGCGAGCCGGGTCCAGCCGCCGCGCCGCCGCCCAAAGCGCCAGGCCGGCGACCAACCCCGCGCCGAATCCCAAGGCTAGCTGGTGCGAATGGGAAACGCGTTGGAGAACCCAGTAGATGCTGGCGTTGTTATCGCGGAAGCTGTGCCGGTATTGGCGAAACGTAGTCAAAACGACAGGCAGCGCCGAGCGGTAAGGCCAAGCGCACAGCAGAGCGAAGCCACTCGCCACCAGCACTGGCAGCCAGCCGCGCCGGGGCCATTTCAGCCTCACGAGCCATAGCGGAACGAGAACGGCAGGAAAGGCCTTGGCGAGCACGCCAGCCGCCAGCAGCAACGTTGACACTACCCGGCGCGGTCCTATAATCAGCATGGTGGCAACGACCGTGGCGGCCAACGCCAAGGCATCGAAGTGCCCGCTGGAAGCGAACTCCACGACCACTAGCGGATTCCACCCGTAGAGGGCGAGTTGGTAGTTCCGCGCGCGCCCTCGGCGCGTCCACCACGCCAGCGCCAAGAGCACGATCAGGTCGGCCAGCAAGAACGGCGCTTTGAAGGCCGCAGACCCAGACGCCAGCCCGTCCCGAAGCTTCGGGAGGGCAGGTCCGGGACGGGCGAGCCGCCAAGCGGCTTGGAACACCAATTCCGCGAGTGGCGGATAGATCGTGCGGATTTCGTGGCCGGGAATTTGGCGAATCGACCGCGGGGCGAGTGCGGCATACCGGGGGTCGTCGGGCCGAACGAGATAGGGATTGGCGCCCAGGGCTTGCACCTCGCCATCGAACCGGTACCGGTAGAGGTCGTCGGAGAGCGTCGGCCGCTCGGGAGCGAGCGCCAGCCGGAACGCGATCGAAGCGAGAAGGACGAGCCAGAAGGCGCGGCGGGTGTCGGGGCTGTGTTCGAGCAGGTAGAGCGCCGCCATGTAGATGATGCCCGCTCCGAGAGCGATGGCGATGGTTTCGACAACGTGCCGCTCGAGGTTTCCGAGCCACGCCAGCCTCAGGAACGCCGCGAGGAGCGCGAGCGCAAACGGCAAGACGCGCGCGAGCTGGGAGCGAGCGAGTGACGGGGAACGAGTCATGAGCGCGGAGGCGGGAATTGACTTGGAACGCTAACGTATTGGCGTGGCAGACGCCCAATCCCGTCTGGACGTACTTTCACCGCCAGCTCGATCCGACGCTCAATCCCTTCCGCGGCCTCTATCAAGCCAACGGATTCGATCTGGCGCTGATGGTGCCGTACTTCCTCGTGCTGGGCATTCTCGCGATCTACGGATTGCACCGGTATTGGCTCGTCTACGAATATTTCAAGTTTCGGCGCAACGTTCCCGGGCCGCCGCCCGAGCCCGCCGACTGGCCGAAGGTTACCATACAGCTTCCCATTTACAACGAGCGGTACGTGATCGAGCGGCTCGTGGACGCCACCGTCGCCTTCGATTATCCGCGAGAGAAGCTGGAAATCCAGGTCCTCGACGATTCCACCGACGAAACGCAAGCCATCGCCCGAGCTGTCGTCGAGCGGTACCGCGCGGCGGGCGTACGGATCGCCTACCTCCACAGGACGAATCGCGAGGGGTACAAGGCCGGCGCGCTGCGAGAGGGCCTGCTCGAAGCGACGGGGGAATTCGTCGCCATCTTCGACGCCGATTTCCTGCCTCCGCCCTCCTTCCTCCGCCAGACCCTGCCCTACCTGCTTGCCAACCCGAGAGTGGGAATGGCGCAGGCGCGCTGGACGTATTTGAACCGGCACTATTCCGCGCTGACCGAAATCGAAGCGATCCTGCTCGACGGCCATTTCGTCATCGAGCATGGCGCGCGGTCGCGCCGAGGCATCTTTTTCAATTTCAACGGCACGGCCGGCGTCTGGCGGCGCGCCACCATCGACGACGCCGGCGGCTGGGAACACGATACGCTCACCGAAGACACCGATCTTTCCTACCGCGCGCAGCTTCGCGGCTGGCAGTTCCTTTACCTGCCTCAGATCGAGTGTCCCTCGGAGCTGCCGGTAGAGATGAATGCGTTCAAGGTGCAGCAGGCGCGCTGGGCCAAAGGCCTGATGCAGACCGCGAAGAAGACGCTGCCGCGCGTGCTGCGCTCCGATGCCAGCCCCCGCATCAAAGCCGAAGCGGTCTTGCATCTCACCGCGAACATCAGTTATCCCCTCATGGTGGCGCTTTCGCTGATCCTGCTCCCCGCCATGATCGTGCGTTTCTACCAGGGCTGGTTCCAAATGCTGCTGATCGATCTGCCGCTGTTCCTGGCGGCGACGTGGTCAGTATCGAGTTTCTACCTGGTCAGCCAGCACGAGCTGTTCCCGAAAAGCTGGAAGCGGGCGCTGCCCTTTCTGCCTTTCGTGATGGCGGTGGGAATAGGGCTCTCGGTGCGGAACTCGAAAGCGGTGATCGAAGCGATTCTCGGGAAGAAATCGGAATTCGCGCGCACGCCGAAATACCGGATCGAGGGGAAGGCGAAGGGCGCGGCGAAAGGCAAGAAAGCCTATCGGCGCGGGGCCGGGTGGTCGCCCTACGTCGAGCTGGCTCTGGGCGTCTACTTCCTCGGCACGGTTCTCTACGCCTGGCAAAACCAGAACTATTTCACCCTGCCTTTCCTGCTGCTGTTCGTTTGGGGTTACCTGTATACGGGCGTGATGTCGCTCGGACAAACCTGGCTCGAACGCGCCCGGCCGTCGGCCACACCGCCCGCCGACGCCGAGCCCGCCGCGGCCGGCGCCGTCGGCCCGGGTTCCTGACCGCGTGCAGGGGCCTCAGTCCTGCTGTCGCCGCATTGTTTCGAGATCTTCGACGGAAATTTCTGAGGCGGGGACCAACTTGTAGTGCTTCTCTTCGACTATGTTTACCCTGTCTTCAGCGACGGTGAGCTCGAACATCGCGACCACGTCATTGTCTGTGAATTGGGCGGCGATGGGCCGGCAGGTCAGGGTTCCGAACCTGCTCTTGCAGTAAGCGATGTCCTGTTCGAGCTGGACCCGCCCAAGGCGGTCGCCGGCCCCCTTCGCCTGGACCGGCAACACGTATTGCTCGCCCGTTTTGCCTATCCCGACGTAGAGCTCGTCGATTTCTATCTGGACACCTTCGACCTGCGTGCGCAGATGATTTTGGAGGGAGTAGGCCGCCAGGCCGGTGAAAATGTCCACTAAACGGTTGTAGCGCAGTTTCGCGAGCAGTGCCTGCTCGTCGCTAAGTATGTGCTGGGAAACAATCTCGGGGGTTGCGTCAGGGACCTTTATCTGGTAGCGGCCGGCTTGCGGCTCTATGCGGGTAACGGGGACGAGCCTAAAAGAGTACCTCGCGGGGCCGCCGCTCCGTATAATCCATTCTTCACCCGCCCTGCAGGTTGTAAGGACACGGTCCGGTAGCGGGCGACGGTAGCGGAAGCTGTAGACCACATCCCCGAGGTTCTTCGGCACCGGTATCCTGATCTCGCGTGCCACGCGCGCAATTTCCTCCCGAGTGAAGTCAACGGACTTCACCCCCTTCCTGTACCTCCGGAGGAAAATTTTTTCGATTATTCGGCTGTAAGCGGCGGCCCTGCCCGCGCGGTCGTACGGTCGAGACTGTTTAGCTCGCAATCCGAGCGCCCCTCCTCCTCGGCGGTATGGCCGTCGGACTCACGCCAAAGTGTTTTGCGGCCCCGCGCATGTCGAGGGCGGCGAGCTGCGGGTTTCCAAGCTCGATGTGCTCCTTCGGCTTCACGGGGGCGATCCCCAACGCGGCGAGGACACGGGTGCCCACTGCCCTCGCCAGGAGCGGCGGTACGGAATTTCCCACCTGCCGGAAGCCGTGCCATATGGTCCGGTGGAATCGAAACCAATCCGGATAGGAGTGCATGCGCGCGGCTTCCCTTACCGAGATGCAACGAGGGTAAAGCGGATGGATCGGCCTCGGCGCGCTGAAGGCGCCACGATCCGCGGCCGTTCCAGCCCGGAGCGTATTGCAGAGCCCGTCGTAGGGAATACGGAAGAAGCGACTGATCGGCTCGGTGGTGCCTTGGGGGGTAGCCGCAAACCGCCTCCTGGACAACTCGGTGTGACGGGCGCGTAGGCACCCCGTTAGCAACGAGCGGTCGTACTTCCTCGGATACGAGAAATCGGAGCGGTCCATGGTTTCGCCCCGCATGAGGTGGGAGTAGGAAGAACCGCCTCTAAGCCGACAGGACAATTCATCGGTCCGAAAAAGGATGTCGTAGTCCTCTATGTCTGGCAGGTCGCAGAGGGCGTCCTCAGCTGTGGGGCAATGAGGTAGGTTCAGCGCGAGTTCGCCGTTGCCGGAGGTTCGATGCCCGTTCGGCGGCGGGATCGTGAGCGGCGTGGGGTACTCCGGGAGGCGGGCGTCCGCCCGCGCCCCCAGCAGGAAGAGGCGCTTGCGGTCCTGCGGGACTCCGAAATTTGCGGCGTTCAATATGCGATGCGGCTGCCGCACCCTATACCCGAGGGCGCGAAAGGACTCGATCAACTCGCAGAGGAGCTGCGTGTGCGGGCCCGTCGCCATACCCGGAACGTTTTCCATGACAAATGCGCGCGGCCTCAGCTCACCAACCAAGCGGAGGAAATGAAAGACTAGGGAGTTCCGCGGATCACTCAGGACGCGGTGCCCGATTAGGGAGAACCCCTGGCAAGGCGGACCGCCGAATATCAAGTCGAGTGGCCTGCTTGCCAGCCCCGCGGATGCGCGGATGGCCTCCCCGGAAACCTCGCGGATATCCCCGCATACGATCGCACAGCGCGGGAAGTTGACCTTGTGCGTAGCCGCATGAATGGGGTCGTACTCGACTGCCGCCACGACGTCGAAACCGGCCTGCTCGAAGCCAAGGGACATTCCACCAACTCCTGCGAACAGGTCCACAGCTATGGGCCGCAGGCTCATCCCCGGCGTTTTGGACCTCTTCGGCAACGGTAGTACTCGCACCACCTCGATATCGGGCACCTGTCGCACAGCGGCCCTCGGCTCAGGCAGACCGACCGACCGTGAGCGATTGCGTTGACGTGGAAACTATATCTCAAGTCGAGCGGCACCGCACGCTCCACTAGGGCCTGGGAGGTGTCCGGCCGCTTCTTCGTTTTGAGGCCGAGACGCGTGGCCACCCTGTGGACGTGGACGTCCACAGGCAGCACCTTTCTGCCCAGCGCATACATCAATACGCACTTTGCAATCTTCGGTCCAACCCCGGGGAGCGAGGTCAGGTATGCTTCCGCTTCGAGGTCTGGGAGTCGGCCCAGGGGTGCCAGCGTTGCCCGACCAAAACGTTGCCTCAATCTAGACAGGACGGACACGATCTGGCGCGCCTTCAGTCTGGAAAGTCCCCCCGGGGCGAGGATTCGCTGCACTTCGGACTTCCGGCCTGGGAGGACAGCGTTCCAACTTGGGAAACGCCTCTTGAGCCTTCGGAACGTCCGACCAAAGCTGGGATCTCTGGTTCTCGTCGAGAGGATGATGTAAATCAGGTCGTCGAGGGGATTTCGAGGGTTCCCGTGGCGAGGACTGCCGTAGGCTCGCTCGAGTGCCGTCGCGATTTTCCAGATCTCTTCGGACTTCGGGGCGCGCGATTTCATTTTGAGGCCGGGAACGGGGTCCGCGAACATGCTAACACCGGAAGAGCGGACCCCGGTGGAGAAATCCCCCCGGCACCAGCGCCGCCGATTACGGCTCGAGCCAGAGTTCGCCGGCGCGCTTAACGGCTTTGACGACGGCCTTGATCAAGGTGACGCGAAGCCGCCCTTCCTCGAGCTCGAGCAACCCGTCTATGGTGCAGCCGGCGGGCGTAGTGACGGCGTCCTTGAGCAGAGCGGGATGGGCGCCGGTCTCGAGGACGACGGACGCGGCTCCCAGCGCGGTTTGCGCGGCAAGCAGGGTGGCAACGTCGCGCGGCAAGCCCACCTTCACTCCGCCCTCCGCCAGCGATTCCAGAATGACGTAGATGAATGCCGGGCCGCTGGCGGAAAGCCCGGTGACGGCATCCATCAACTTTTCGTCCACGACGATGGTGCGGCCGACGGTGGCGAAGAGAGTTTGCGCGGTTTCGAGGTGGGCGTCGGTGGCGTGCGCGCCGCGAGCGAGCGCGATCATTCCCCGGCGAACGAGGCAAGGGGTGTTGGGCATGGCGCGGACGACCGGTACGCGCGGGCCGACGAATTTTTCGAGCGAAGCCAGGGGCACGGACGCGGCAACCGAAATCACCAGCTTCCCCGGCCCGAGTTCCGGCCGGATCTCTTCGAGGACCTCGCGCACCGTCTGCGGCTTCACCGCGACCAGCACCACATCGGCGCGGCGCGCTGCCGCGCGGTTGTCCGTACCCACCGAAACCGGCAGGCGCGCGGCGAGTTCGCGAGCGCGGTCGGGGTGGCGGACGCTGGCGCAGAGGTTCTCGGCGCGCAGGAGCTTCTGTTCGAGAAACCCCTCGAGCAGGATGCCGCCGATCTTCCCCGCGCCAATCACGGCGACGCGGGTGGCGGAGCGGTCAGAGGCAGCGGAGCGCTTGGGAGCGGGCATAGGTCCTCATTCTCGGTAGATTATGTCTCAGAGCAGGGGCGATCCCGCAGGGCGGGATCGCCCCTACAGGCGAAGCGGGGGCGCATGCCGCGCCGTTTTCCCGCTTCGCCGCGGCTTAGAAGATGTCGTATTGCTCGAAATGAAGCGTAGCGTCGGATTGGATGACGACGTTCTTATGCGTGGCGCGCTCCAGCTCGTCGAGCAGGTGCGCTTCGCGCGTTTTGAGCGCCTTGGCGATTTCCGGATGCACGCGCAAAGTGAGGCTCGGAGAATCGAGTTCGCCCGCCATCTTCCGGGATTCGGTCTCGATTTCGTAGCAGATCGTCGGCACGGACTTCACCATGCCCGAACCCGAGCAGTAGGGGCAGGGCTGGCAGAGAACCCGCTCGAGCGCCTGCTTGGTCCGTTTCCGCGTGATGGCCACCAGGCCAAATTCGTTGAACGGAAGCACCTTGGAAGGGGCGCGGTCCTGGCGGAGGGCTTCCTCGAGCGCCTGGAGCACCTTGTCGCGGTTGCGCCGCTCCTCCATATCGATGAAATCGACGACGATGATGCCGCCCAGGTCGCGCAGGCGTATCTGCCGCACGATCTCTTTCACCGCGTCGATATTGGTCTTGACGATGGTGTCTTCCAGCCGGGTCGAGCCGCGGCCGACGTATTTGCCCGTATTGACGTCGATGGCGACCAGCGCTTCGGTGTGATTGATGACGATGTAGCCGCCCGATTTCAGCCATACCTTCGGGCGCAGCGACTTGTCGATTTCCTGCTGCACGCCCATCTCCTCGAAGATGGGTGTTTCCTTTGAATAGAGCTTCACCCGGCTGACGAGATCGGGTTGGAAGCGGCTGACGAAGTCGACAACGCGAGCGTATTCCTCCTCCGAATCCACCCAGACCGCGCTGAAATCTCGATTCAGGCAATCCCGCAGCAGTCGCTCGACCAGATTGAGATCGCGATGCAAGAGCGTGGGCGCATGCCGCTGCTCGCCTTTCACGCGAATCTCCTGCCACGTGCGGGTCAGGTATTCGGCGTCGGCGCGGATGTCGTCGTCGCCGGCCGAGCCGGCCGCCGTCCGCACGATGAATCCGCCCGGCTGTCCTTGCCGCACGCTTTCCACCAGCCGGCGCAAGCGCGCGCGGGTCTCCCCCGTGCCGATCTTGCGAGAGATGCCGACGTGATCGAGCGTAGGCATGTAGACCAGGAACCGGCCGGGCAGCGCGACGTGGCTGGTGATTCGCGCGCCCTTCTTGCCGAGCGGCTCCTTGGTGATCTGGATGATGACTTCCTGGCCGGCTTTCAGCAGGTCGGAGATCTGCTGCGTGCGGCGCGGCGGAGCCTGATACCGGGACCGCTCCCGGTGGCGGTCGCGCTCGCCGCGCTGATGGTGATGGCGGCGGCCGCCGCGATGCCGGTCGCGCGGCATCGGCCGCTCGAAGCGCGAGGACGCCGGCCGATCCATCCGAACCGTGGCCACTTCGTTCCCAGGCCCGGAGGAGTCATCTGGCTCGGCTGATTCGATCGAGGCGTTGCCCTCCTGCGGTTCCGGTTCCGCGGCTTCGCCGTTCGGTTCGCTGGGCTCGCCGTTGCCGCTTTCGGCTTCGGGCTCGGCTTCCAGAACCACCTGCTGGCGCTCTTCGGCGAGCGTCTCGGTGATCGCGGCGCTTTCCTCGAAGGTGAGCTCGTCCGTGCCTTCGCTCGCGGCAGGCTCGCTCCGAGTCGCGGGCGCAGCGGTTTCCTCCGGCGCGAGCCAGAGCGAACCGGGCCGCGCCGATTCCGCGCGCGGCTCGTCTTCGATTGGAGAAGTCGCGGCGTCGGGTGCGGCCCGCTCGGCAACACCGGGCTCCGGCGGTGCAAATCCCCGCTCCTGAAATTCGGTTGGCGGCGCGCTCGGCTCATCCGCCGTTCGATCGGGAAAGCGCTCCTCGGCAGGTTCCGGCGGCTCCGGGCCCGCGACGAACGCCGGAGCAACTTCCTCACGAGCCTCGAACGGCTCGGAAGCCGCCGGCTCGTGCGATTCCGGTTCGGCGTCTCGAGGCGATAGGCCGGCGCCGCCAAACGTCTCGGGCTGCGGCTCGGGCGGCGTGGGCGCGCGATCCTTGTATTTCGCCAGCGACTCGCCCGGCAGGATAACAGGACCGTAGCCGGTGCCCGCTTCCGGTTCTGAGGGAGCCGGCTCCGACGAGGAAACGTATTTCGATGCGGGCAGGTCGCGGCTGCCGCCGCGGCGCCCGCGCCGCCGGCCGAAGCGTCCGCCTCGCCGGTCGAACCGTCCTCGCGACTCCATCCGCGGCGATGCCGAGGGCGGCCGCGGCGGCGCGGCTGGAGGCTCTGCGGGCGCTGCCGGCGCGAGTGGCTCCTCGGTGGCGGGTGGAGATGCGGTTTCTGGGGTTCGATGGGTCCCGGTTTGCGGGACTCCCGTCGACTCCCATCGGGACTCTGAAACCGGAGCCCCACCGGAGTCCTGAGACCGGACGGGTGAAGCCGGCGCGATCTCGGGCCGCGGGTGACTTTCTCCGCCCGGAGCGATGTGGTCGTATTCTTCGAGGTCTTCGAGAACGTCGCTGACGTAGAGGAAGGCGTCGGTATCGAGCCCGATGTCCACGAAGGCGGACTGCATCCCGGGCAGGACGCGCGTTACGCGGCCTTTGTAGATACTGCCGACGAGAGCGTATTCTTTCTCGCGCTCTATGTAGATTTCACATGGCTGCCCATCTTCGAGAATGGCAACCCTGGTTTCGTGCGCGCTGGAAGCGATCACCAATTCTTTCGACATGAAAACTCCCCGGGAATGGCGGACGCCTGCCGTCGCGGCTCGCACGTAGGGCGCGCCCGTCGCCTGGTTGGTTCCTGGCGTTAGGCTTCCTCGATGGCGTCAGCACCTCATTCCCCCAAACGGATTTCCGGCTCCAGGCTCAGTTGACGAAGCGACGCAGGCGCACACTCATCACCAGTCCCAGCGCCATGAAGACAAACAGCGTGGCGGAGCCGCCGTAACTCACCAGCGGAAGCGGAATGCCCGTAACGGGCATCCAACCGATCACCATCGCCGCATTCACGAAAATATGGAACCCCAGGATGGCCGCCACGCCCGCGACAAGATACATCCCCGCGCGATCCTTCGCCTGCTTTGCATTCTGGATCAAGCGCAGCAGCAATCCTACGTACAACAAAAGGGTCAAGAAAACCCCGGCGAATCCCAGCTCCTCCCCCACGGTTGCCAAGATGAAATCCGAGGTCCGTACGGGCACGAAGCCGAGCTGATTCTGGCTGCCGTGGCCTAGCCCTTTGCCCCACAATCCCCCCGAACCCACCGCGATTTCCGATTGCAGCAACTGATACCCGGAACCGCGCGGATCCTGCTCCGGTTGCAAAAACGCCGTGAGGCGCGCCTTCTGATACGGCTTGAGCACGAAGTGCCACGCCGCGGGAATGGACAGCCCGGCTAGCGCAATCAGCGCCAGCGCGTGCTTCCATTTGATTCCCGCCAAAAACGCTCCGACGACGGCTACCGGCACGAGAGTCAGTGCCGTGCCAAGGTCGGGCTGCAAAAGAATCAAGCCCAGCGGCACGCCGGTGATGATGCCGAGCTTCACAAGCTCGGCCAGTCTCAGCCGGTCCGTGCGCACTCCGCTCAGAAAGCGAGCTAACGCAATGATTATAACCAACTTCGCAAATTCCGACACCTGAAACGATGCCCCGCCGATCTTTACCCACCTCCGCGCTCCGAATTGGGAATGCCCGGTGGCGAGCACCGCAAACAAGCCTCCCAACATCACCAGATAGAGAATAGGCCCGCGATCGATCACCCACTGATAATCCAGGCGCGAAAGCAACAATACCGCGGCGAAACCCAGCCCTATCCACGCCAACTGCTTCCATGCCATGCCTGAGCCGGCATGACCCGCGGCCGAGTACAATTCCACCAGCCCCAGCAGGCACAGCGAGGCCACCAGGCCCAGGAGCCACCAGTCCAAGTCCGCGGTATGGATTCGGGCGCGCATCGTTCCCCGGTCAGTTCGGGCCCGCCTCCGCCTTCTGCGGCGTTCCCGAAGCTTTGGGACGGCTTGCCGGATCGGCTTGCGTCGATCCCGAGCGAGGCTTCGTGGGCGAGCCGGCGAGCCGCTCCTCGCTTTGCGCCTTCTCCTTGTAGTAGGCGGCGATGACGTCGCGGGCGATGGGCGCGGCCACCGACGCCCCGTGCAGGCCGCCCTGCACCAGCACGGAAACAACGATTTCGGGATCCTGCCGGGGAGCGAAGCCGACGAACCAGGCGTTGTCGAGATAGCGGTGCCCGCTGAGCCGCTGGGCCGCTTCGTCGCTCACCACCTGCGCGCTGCCCGTCTTGCCGCAAAACTGTATGCCTTCGAGCCGCGACGCCGCGGCCGTGCCCCCTCCCTCATTCACCACGCCGTACATGGCTTCGGTCACCGTGTCGACGGTGCCGGGGAGCAGCGGAAAGCGAATTTCGGGATCGACGGCGGCTGTGCGAAGCAGGTGCGGCTGCTTGAACGCGCCCCCCATGGCGATTCCCCCGATGGAATAGGCGAGCTGGAGCGGAGTCACGGTCGTGGCGCCTTGGCCGATCGCCACCGAAATCGTTTCCCCCGGGTACCACGGCTGGTGAAACTCGCGTTCCTTCCATGCGGGCGAGGGAACCAGCCCCGCATCCTCTCCCGGCAGATCGATTCCCGTGCGTCGGCCCAAGCCGAGATCTTTTGCGAATTCGGAGATGCGGTCGATCCCCAGCCGCTTCCCCACGTTGTAGAAATAGACGTCGCACGATTGCACGATCGCTTTGTGGAGATCGACCAAGCCGTGTGCGTGTTCTCGCGTCTTCCATACCCAGCAGTGGAACACGCGCCCGTAGAAGACCGCGCTCCCCGGGCAGAACACGGTGAAATTGGCGGGCGGGACGCCCGTTTGGAGCATCGCCGTCGCCATGATGATCTTGAAGACGGAGCCGGGAGCGAGCTGCGCCTGAATGGCGCGGTTGATCATGGGGTGTTCGGGGTCGTCGCTCAACTGCTTCCACTGGGCCGGCGTGATCCCGTGCGCGAATTCGTTCGGATCGAACGATGGCGCGCTGGCCATCACCAGCACGCCCCCGGTGCGTGGATCGAGCGCAACGACGGCGCCCGTCTTCCCTTGGAGATCGTTGAAGGCCACGCGCTCGAGGTTCTCGTCGATGGTGAGCCGTATCGTCTTGCCGGGGATCGCGGGAGTCTCCTCGAGCGTGCCGCGCACCCGGCCGCGGCTGTCGACGATGACCCGCCGGCTGCCATCGACGCCCATCAGGATGTCGTTGTACTCGCGTTCGAGACCCGATTTCCCCACCACGTCGCCCGGCCGGTAGCGGCCTTTGCTCCGTGCGATATCTTGCGGACTCACGTCGCCTACGTAACCGAACACATGGGCGAGGAAATCGTCGGGAGGGTAGTCGCGCCGCTGCACCATGAGCAGGCTCAGACAGGGAATATCGGCGCGATGCGATTCGACGAAAGCGATATCGGCCGGCGAAGCGTCGGTCTTGATCACCAACGGCTGGTACGGCGGCAGTCCCGCCGCGTCGGCCACCTGCTCGCCCAAGGCGGCGGGATCGAGCGCGAGCCCGGAAGCGATCTCGGCGAGCGATGCCTGGACGTCGGCGGGCGATTCGCGATCGAGGAGCACGCTGAAAGAAGGATAGTTGTCGAGCAGGACGTGGCCGTAACGATCGAGGATCCGGCCCCGCGGCGCGATGATGGGGATGGTGCGGATGCGATTGCGCTCGGCCAGCTCGGCGTAATGCTGGGTATCGAGCACCTGGAGTCGCCAGAAGCCGAACAGCAGCGCCGCGGCCACCACGCCGATGAGAACCGCGAGCGCGGTCATACGGATAAGAGGCAGCCTCTGCTCGTCCTCCATCCGATGTACCAAGGGCCCTCGACTCCCCGCGTTCCGCGTGCGCGCCGCCTGATAACGCTAGCACCGCGCTCCCGGCCTCGCAAGGCGCGCCGCGCGGCCAGCGGAAGGAACGGCAATAGCCACGCTGCTCCAGCGGCTGAAGCTCCTGGCTACTGCGGCCATGGGAGGCTGAGAAAAGTCGCGCAGCTCGCAAAACCCCGCGTGTCGTTTGGGTGCCTGCCCCGATTCTTTTGGTCGGGGCCCCACCCTTCCGGAGTCTCTTGCCGGAGGGTTGGGCCGGACCGCTGCCCGTTCCCCGTTTCTGTACCTTTTTCCAGTGGCCTGCCTTTCGTGTCCAGCCTGCTGTCCCCTGCCTGCCCGCCGTCCCGTCCGCCGAAGCCTTGGCGAACGTGGGTGGTGCGGGCGTCTCGCCCGCAGTCTTTGCCCCTGCCCGTCGATCCCGGCCCGAAAGACGAACTTCGGCTTTGTGGCAGACCGCGGGCAGGCTGCGGGCAGTTGTGCCGGCTCGGGCGCGCAGGGTAGAGTCTTCGGGAGCGCGTCCCGGCGGCGTGGGGAAGAAGGGAGCCGATTGACGGAGCAGCGGCAACGATTGGCTCGGCAGATCGTCGCGTCGAGCGGTATCGTGATGGCCAGCATCCTTGCCAGCCGCTTGCTCGGCTTCTTCCGGGACTGGACCGTCGTCCACCAGATCAGTCTCAAGGCGTCGACCGACGCCTACTTCGCTGCGTTTACCCTGCCCGATTTCCTGAATTATCTGGTGGCGGGCGGCGCGCTCACCGTCACCTTCATTCCCGTTTTCACCAAGTACGCGACGGAAGGCCGGGAGGAAGAAGGCTGGGAAGTCTTTTCAACCATCCTCACGTTCATGGGGTTGGTGCTGGTGGCGCTGGTCGTGGTGGCGGAAGTTTTCGCGCCGCGGCTCGGAGCGGCGACCGAACCCGACTTCCGCGGCGCCAAACTCGCCTTGCTCGTCCACCTCGTCCGGCTGATGCTGCCCGCGCAAATCTGTTTTTTTCTGGGCGGCGTTCTGGCGGCCGTGCAATATGCCCGCGGCAAATTCCTGATTCCTTCGCTCGCTCCCATCATCTACAACTTGGCGATCATCCTCGGCGGCGTGCTGCTCTCGGCGCGGTTCGGGGTGGCGGGATTTTCGGTGGGAGTGGTGGCGGGCGCGCTCGTGGGCAATCTGCTGCTGCAAATCTACGGCGCGTGGCGCGTCGGCGCCCGCTACCGTCCCCGGCTCCATTTGCGCCACCCGGGCTTCATCCTCTTCCTGAAGCTCACCGTGCCCATTATGCTCGCGCTCTCGCTGCCCTACACCGACGACTGGATCTGGCGCTACCTCGCGTCCTTCCTGGGAGATGGACCGATCACTTGGCTCACCCTGGCGAAGCGGTTGATGCAGGTGCCGCAGGGCGTCGTGGGGCAAGCCGTGGGCGTCGCCGCCTTTCCCGTTCTCGCTCAGCTCTATTCGGAGAAGAGATACGACGAGCTGAATCGGCTGCTCCATCACACCTTGAAAGCGATGCTGCTGCTGCTCGTTCCCATCGCCGCGCTCACCGCGGCGCAAAGCGTGCCGCTCGCCTACTTGGTCTACCGGCACACCCGCATGACGAATTTCGATCTCCTCGCCACCGGCCAGGCGCTGCTTTTCTTCGCGCTGGGCCTCGGGGCCTGGGGCGCGCAAGGCATTCTGGCTCGCGGATTCTACGCCACGCGCGACACCCTCACGCCCGCCATCGCGGGCACCACCCTCACCTTCCTCGCCCTGCCGCTCTACTGGACTCTCGAGCGGCACATGCAGCATCGCGGCCTGGCCCTGGCTAGCACGATTGCCATCACGGTCTACGCAGTCACCCTGTTCGTTTTCCTCGTGCGGCGCACCCACAGCCGGCAGACGGCGGATCTACTCTGGTTTCTCCTGAAGATCGGCGCCGCAGCGGCGGTAGCGGGCGTGGCATGTTACGAGATGAGCGAGCGGCTCGGCCGCTGGCTTTCCTGGCGCTCGACGGGCGGGGCGTTTGTCGATTTGGTCCTCGCCACGGCTTTCGGCGTGCTGGTGCTCGTGGCGCTGTGCTGGCTGCTCCGCCTGCGCGAACTCGAAGAATACCTCCGGGAACTTTGGCAAATGGTCAGAAGCCGGCTGGACCGCGTGGCTGCCTCGACCCCCCAGCCCTAAGCAATGCCCTCTTGATCCGGCTTCCGGCAACGCGAATCCGCGAACGCAGGCGCTCGGTGGGACACCACCCCAATTTCACCCGACACGCGACATCGAGCGCCGAATCGGCCGACGTCACGTCGTTCCTGCGCAAGAGATGGGGATCCGTCTCGCAGCTATTTAGCCCCGGCGCGGTCGTGAAGGCCATGCCAAAGGATTTCCGCACGGCCTCACCCACCCTCTCATCCACCATCCCGTAGGGATAAGCAAACGCTTCCGCGGTTCGCCCGAGGATCCGCGACAAATCCTCCCGGCTACCCTCGATCTCGTCTCTTAGCTGGGCATCCGCAAGAGAAGGGAGCCGGGCATGCGTACGGCTGTGCGCTCCGAATTCGATGCCTCTCGCCGCCCATTCGCGGATGTGATCGGCCGTCATCAACTGCCGCGACGCACGGCCATGACGTTCGTCCCACACGTTCGTCCCGCCCACCAGCCCCGTGACGACGAATACCGCCGCGCCGAAACCAAGTCTCTCGATCACGGGGAGGGCATGCGAGACTAGGTCGGCATAGGCGTCGTCAAAAGTGACCAGAACGGGCTTCTCGGGGAGCAACTTCCCCTCACGAAGCCATGCCAGCCAGTCGGAAGGGCGAATCCCGACGTAACCGCGCCGGGCGAGAAACGCCATGTGGCGTTCAAAAACTCCGCCGCGGATCGTCCAGGGCTTCAGGCCATCGGGCGCTGCCGGCCCGACGTAATGGTATAGCAGGACAGGCAGCAGCACGTCACGCCCGCGTCGAAGATCCTCGGGCGAGCCCCCCGCAGTCGCCTCGGCTCCCGATCCCCCGGCGGCGGAACTGCTTCCCTCTCGAGTTTTCACCACCATCCGTGCCTGTGCGGCGCTGCGACCTCGTTCGGCCCGCATCCCCCGTGTTGGCCGGGGACCGTGGGAGGCGCACCCGCTTTGCGGGCCTAACGCCGCAAGAAGTTTATCATTCGACCCTTCCGGTCACCACGAGGAAGGGTGAGAAGGAATCAGCGCGCCATAGCGCGGCGCTCCCCAGTCGCCCCACGATGACTCCGGGCACTTCAGGCGGGTCGCCACCGGCCTCACTTCACCCGCCCCGCGACGATCCGAACGATGGGGCGAGCTAGGATCGCATCTCGGCCCACAGGTCCGCCGCACGTTGAGAAGGTGGCATATCCCAGGCGGCCGAGTTCGTCGAGTGTGCCGCACGGCTCGCCACCCTGTGAGGCAACCATCTCGTTATGCAGCTCCAAGAAGAGGATCGGCGAATGTTCTCGAAGCACGTGCCGCCCGCCGCGAAGCACCGCACCCTCGTGGCCCTCGACGTCGATCTTCACGTGGGAGGGAACGCCGTATTCGGCGGCCATTTGATCCAAAGTCAGGGCCGGTACCTCCGTGAGGTCACCCTTGGCCCGCCCCCTGAGCACCTGGAAATAGCCATTCGAGAAGACTCCGGCGTTTACCAACGCCAGGGTCTCGCTGGTGTCACTCACGGCGGCGCGGAGAATTCGGATTCTGTCGGTCAAACCGTTGAGCGAGGCTTGCAAGACGATCATGCGCGTGGCACTGGGCGAAGGATCCACCGCGACGGCTTTGCCGCCGAAGTGGGCCGCGGCAAGGCTGAACACCCCGTAATGCGCCCCCACATCGAAGAGCAGCATCGAATCCGCGCAGTGCGAGGCGAAATTCCGAAACTCAGCTCCCTGTTCAGGATCTTCAATCTGATCTCGAACGAAGACGCGATAGGCGTGCGGATGGCAGCGAACTCTCCAATCGGGCAGCAGGGGCGCGGTGGGCGTCCTCCCAAGGTAGAACCGTGCGGAGTCCCACAGCCACTCCGCCGTTTTGGACGGCGACCGAAGCCAGTTCCGCGCCGTACGTGGCACGACGGCACGGATGGCTCGTTTCAGCCCCTCAGGCATCACGCCTGCCGATTTCCGCCGGCGCCTCGGACTCTCCGGGGCACCTCCGCGCTCCGGCCGGGGGAGTGGTTCCCCAGGGCCAGGACCTTCTCGTACAGGGCAATATGCTTGTCTATCATCTGCGCCTCCCGGAAGAAACTCTGGGCGCGCTCCCCACTTCTCCGACCCAGCTCCTCCGCCAGCCGCGGATTTTCGATCACCCGGCGCATGCAGGCGGCGAGCGCCTCCGCGTTCCCCGGCTCGAAAGTCAATCCCGCGTCACCCACTACCTCCGCCAATGACCCGATCCTGGAGGCGATAACCAGCCCGCCGCGAAACATGTTTTCCAGCGCCGCCAGTCCAAAGACCTCACCCGCCAGCGATGGCATGACCAAAGCGTCGGACTCCTGGAGCACCCGCTCCATCGCCTCGGAAGACAACCGGCCACGGAAGCAAACGGCTTGCTCGAGGCCGCTCCCAGTGGCGATCGCTTCGAATTCCGCCCGATCGGGGCCGTCACCGATCACGTCAACCCGAAAGGAATGCCTCTCCGCTCGGAGCTTCATGGCCGCGTCGAGCAACACCCGCACCCCCTTCGTGCCCACCAGCCGGCCGACGAAAGCGAATCTGAGCGGAAGCTCGTGCCTGCTCGCCCGCAACGGAACCGTCCCGTTCAGCCCGTGGAGAATGGTTGTCGTTCGAGGGAGGCCTAGCACCTCTCCCAACCAGGCTGTGGGGGCGATATTCGCCGCCACGCGCCGGCAGAGCCACCGGCGCACGAAAGTCAGCGACCACAGCTTCAAGTTGGCGATCCGCCCCTGCCCTCGATTGCAGCGGAGGCACTCCCGATGGCGGCCCGCCATGAAATGCCCCGGGCATCCCGAATCCGTAGGCTCATGGTAGAGCTGCCCGTTCGGGCAGATCGTCTGGAATCCGTGGTGCTCGACCACCACGGGCCGGCCCAGCAGCAAGCCCAGCGTCAGCGGCATAAGCGCGGGACCCGCCAAATGCACTAAGTCCGCTTGGCGAATCAGGCGGACTAAGTCACGGGCGCTAGGTGATCGGACCACCGCGAAAGGCAGATGCGCATCGTCCATCTCCCCGCGAGGGGCCGGCGTCGCCACGGTCACCTCCACTCCACCCCGCGCCAACCCTCGCGCGAACGCCCCCACGATGGTTTGGACGCCGCCGATGCTCGGCGCGAACGCGTGGCTGTAGAGCAGCAGCTTCACAATCCGCTCCTCGCCCCGCCGCGCAGCCAGAGCCGAATCCCCTCTATCTTCCCGGCGAACACACGCTCGGCCTCCCGGAACCGAAGACCGCGCCCGGAGAGCGCGCGGTGAACTGCAGCAGCTACTCCGCAGGCAGCGCTCTCCCCGATGCCGAACCACCAGGCCAGGAAGACGACCCTCCGCCACCAGGGCAGGTGCTTCATCATGATGTACGTGTAGTTCCGGCAAAAGGAGAACGCACGAGCTGGCCGGTCGGCCCGATCCAGCTCCGGCGTGCGGGGTCCCGCATGATGGAGGACAAGAGCGCGGGGGACGTAGACCACGGCGAAGCCCGATGCCTTTGCCCGCAGGCAGAGGTCGAGTCCGTACATCGAGGCGTCGTCGAAATTCAGGACCGGGTCCATCGGCAGGGAAGTGAGCAGCTCGCGTCGCCACGCCCAGTTGCCCTCCATTACCGTGTCCACCTCGAGTACCCCCTCACCCTCCAGTCTCGCCACGTTTCCCCATGTTTTCCCGTACCAGGTTACATGTCCCGGCCTGCCTTTGAGTCTCCCGACTTTCTGGCCGGGGACCACTACACGGCCACCCACGACGCCAACGGCGGGGTTCCTGAAAGGACGAAGAATCTCCCCCAACCACTCTCGGCTGACGGTCACATCGTCGTCCACAACGGCCACGACTTCTCCCGCGGCCATTCGCACTCCGGCTTCGACCGGCGGGATGTGTCCGGGCGAGTTCACCGCTGCCCAGCGCAACACGGCCGAACCCTCGCCCTCCGGTTGCAGGACACGGACAGCCCCCTCGGTGGCAGCATCGCCCTCGCGCCCGACGACGATAACCTCGTCTGGCTGCACGCCGCCCTCGAGCAGAGAACGAACGCAAGCGGCAAGTGCGTCAGGCCGCCGGTAGGTGGGAATCACCACCGAAACTCGGAGCCGGCCTGTCAGCGGCGTCGTCAATGACGTAGCCGCCTTCGTGAGATGCCGAAAAATCCCACCCTCTCTCCCCGTCTGGCAAGGACGGCGCCAACCCCTCAGATGTGCGATTGCTCCCGCGCCAATACGGACGTTCTCGGCTCCCTCACCGCCGCCCCTTCCTGCACGCAGCCGCTCCCTTCATCGCGCCTTCCCCCGGCCCTGCGGCGCCGGGCCCAGCGTCATCGCGCGCTCAAGCAGCAAATTGATCCATGAGGTCATCGGTCCCCCTCGTGACCGTCCCCGGCTTCGAGTATCCCCAGCAGCAGGCTCGAGAATGTAGGGGACAAGCTCTCGAGCGAATGGGCGCAGGCGATTCGGCGGCGCTCGTCGCGGCGCGGATCTTCAGCAGATTCCGCCAGCGCCCTGCGGATGCCCTCGGCCAACTCCTCGGCTGTGTCCCCCAGATAGACCAGATTCCCGTACTCCCATAGATGGATGAGCGGCGTCGAGACGACAGGCAAGCCCGCGGCGAAATAGTCGTACAGCTTCAAGGCTACCCCGTGCAGGGCTTGCTCCAAGCCGCAATCGTAGGGCATAAAGCCTACGTCGACGTGGCGGAGGATAGCCGGCAGCTCGGCGGGATCGAACCAGGCGATCTCGTGCAGATTCGGCAAGCGCAGCTCAGGAACCGGCCCGCAAGCCACGAAATGCCAATCGGGATGGGTGACCAGCAGATTCTCCAGCAAGCCAACGTGGACGCGCCTCCTTGCTGGCCCAAGAAAGACCAGCCGGGGACGCGGAATCGCTCCGAGAGCGGCCGCCGCGCGAGAGCAAGCTGGAGCGCCGCCCTCACCATCTAACGGAGCGCCAAGCTGAGGTATCAAGCGGATCCTGTCGCCCAGCTTCGCCCGAAGCTGCAAATAGACCGTGCGCGGTATAACCAGCGTCACGGCGCACTCCGCCGCCAAACCCTCTGGATCAAAACCCTCTACGCGGTCCGTACAGAGGAAGATGTTGAGAAGGCCCCTCCTCCCGAATTCCCGAGCCACATCCAGAGCCCAATCCCCAGGGGGGTAGATCACGATCGGGCGGGTTAGCTGTAGTTCCCGGGCTTGCTCCAGAATCTGGTTTGCTAGGAGCTTGCCCTGCAGCTTCGAGCCAAAAGGCAGAGAATTCAGCCGGTGCCCCAGGAAGCGAGGCCGAAAACCCTCCACGGCGGCAGCCAGAGGGAAGCGGGCTTGTCTGGGCCTACGCACAAACGAAGCGGGATTCTCGCAGTACAAGATTCGCCAGCCGGCAAGGCTCAGGGCCCGGGCCAGGCGCTCGGGCGTCCCGTTCGTTCTCCAGCCCCAGCCGGAGAGTATGATGGCTTGGCGGGGATCGCTGTCGCCGGTCATTGGGCTCTCGCCGCCCTATCGCCCACCACTGGGCGTAACGCAGCCGATGTATCCCTGTGAAACAGGAGGCCGTAAATGGCCCCAAATACCGCGACGGTCAGCAAAGCCCCAGGCAACCGGTAGCCGATTCTCCCCGCCAGCGCAGCCGTCGCTCCAGCTAGGCCGGCGCGCGGCGCCGGTTGGGCCATTGCGAGCGTGCCTGCGCAAGTGGGCCGCGTCATGGCTGGCCCCTCCCGAGGCCACTGCGCCGAGTGAGCCCGAGGAGGGCTAGGGCGCGTGACGTCTCCCCCGCGCCGACGGCGACTCCGCCCCAACACGCCCGCAGGAATCCGTGAGCTACGGCGCGCGCCGCGGTGGTGAGCGCCTGACCGGCAGTCTCAGCACGTCTCCCAATCGGGAGACGCAGTCGCTCGCGGGTCCACCTTCCCCCCTCGCCGCCTCGCCGCCACGCCAGCCGCAGAAGGCGAAGACGGCCCAGTTCCTCCGCCCCCTTGTAGTGCCAGACCCAAGCCGACGGCAGGAAGGCGACGCTGAGACCGGAGCGGAGCAGCCAGTCGGTCTCCTCACTGGGCGGCTGCACCGTCTCGTCGAACTCGGTTCGGAGCAGGTCTCCCCTGCGCGCGATCATGTTTGCGGAGACGGGAACGACGATGCCGCCCGGTCCGGTCTCGGGCCCAATCACTTCGGTGAGGTAAGAAGCAATTTCGGACCGATGCCGCCCGGGCAGCCTCCCCTCTGTGCAGAGGAGCACGGGACCGGTCCCCACGGGGTGTGCGGCGGCTTGGAAGTCCGCGACCAGCGCCTCCAGCCAGCCCTCTGGGGCGATGGTGTCGTCATCCATGAACACGACGAGTTTGCCACGCGCTTCCTTCACACCCCGGTTGCGGGCCGCGTTCGCGCCGCGCGAAGCAGCCTGGCGGAATGCGCGAAGTGGCACGCGGAGGCCCGCCGCAGCGCGCTCCAGGGTGGCTGGCGTTGCGTCGGCGGAACCGTCATCAACCACGATCACCTCAAATCGTTCGGCTGGGAAGCTCTGCCTGCCGAGGGCCTCGAGACAACGCGCGAGCACCGGTGCCCGGTTCCGCGTCGGGATGATGATAGACACCAGCGCGGCGGGGCAGCCGACCCTCTCGAGGCCAAGCGCGCCAGTCACGCGGGCCTCCGGTTCAGGACCAGGCGAAGCGTGGTCCGTAGGTCCCGGAGAAAGAGTAGGCAGTAAGCGCAGACCGACACAGCTAGGGCAAGAAGAGCCCTCGGGAGACCGGCGGCTGGGCTGCCGGACGGCACCACATGCCAAACCACCAAGCCAAGCACGGCGGCGAGAGCGCCCCCGAGCAGAAAGGGAATCGAGAGCCGCAGCGCGCTCCGCACGCGGTGCCAGGAACGGCTCACGATGTAGAGCCCGGCCGCCTGGTAAGCTGCCTGGGTGCCAAGCATGGCGATGGCCACGCCCCCCAGCCCGAAACGCAGGCCAACGGCGACCGACCCTCCCACGACGACCACTCCGAAGATGCCAGTTAGGCAGCTCAGCCGGAAATTGCCGAGCGAGGGAAAGGGGTCCAGCCAGACGCATTTCACCGCCGCGTATACCGAGAGTATCTGGAAGGGAACCACGGCCGGCTGCCACTTCGGCCCCAGCACGAGCGGGATCAGGTCGGGCGCAGCGACGATTGCGGCGAGCGCGGTGAAACAGCCTAGGAGGGCCATGACGCGGCTGAAATCCAGGTAGGCCGACCAGAAGGCTTCGGGGCGGTCGTAGAGCTTGGGCAACTCGGCGTAGGCAACGTTACCGACGGCGTTCCCGACGATGGTGGCGGGAAGCAAGGCGTAGTTGAAGGCGAGGGCGTAGATGCCAAGCACGCTCATCCCCAGGTATCGCCCAACTAGCAAATTATCAAGGTTCCCTGCGAGATACCACGCAATGCCTTGGCCGAGATACCAGAAGGAGAAACCGCTTAAAACGCGCAGCGACACCTTCGACACGCGCCAGCGCGGCCGCCAGCCCTGCGTCACGACGACCGAAGCCGCGAAGACCGCATTGCCCGCTACGGCCGAGCCCACCAGCGCCCATACGCCGAAGCCCTTCCATGCCAAAGCCACGGCGACCCCGAGCCACGCCGCGCTCGAGCAATTGTCGATAATCGCCAGGGCCCGAAATCGCGAATCCGCGCGGAGAAGGCTTTGGTGAATGGAAGCATTGACGCGAGCCCAGACCCCAAGCCCCAAGAGAACCAGAACGGGCGTCAGGAGCCGCTCCCGATAAAAGCGGGCGAGAAACGGCGCGCCAATCGCCAGCATCGTCAGGAGCAGGGAGGAGAGACCCAGGTTCACCCAAAAAGTTGTATCGGCATGCTCGTCGATTTCCCGCGGGTGGTAGACAAGGAAATTGCCCGCGCCGATATCGGCGAAGCGCTCCTTGATCCCCACGATCGATCCGCCCAAACCGTAGATGCCGAAATCGAATGGCGTGAGCAGGCGCGCGAGCACGATTCCTCGGGCGAGATTGAGGATGCGGGTGATGACCCCGCTGGAAGACATCCAGGCCACATGCCGCAGGGAGCGGCCAAAGCTGGGCGCTGACGCCCCTCCCCCGCGGGGCTCGGCCGGCTGCGGCGAAGAGGGGGAAGGGACGGATTGGAGGGTGTGGTTCATCTTTGCGCGGGGACGCGTATGGGCGCAAATCCGGTCAAGCCGCCTCCCATTCACCTACCTCGGCGCGTTTCTCCCGGGGGACGGCCAGCAGGAAATGCGCGATTCGAGCTAGGGGCATCGCCGCGTCCCCATCGGAGGCCCGCATCCATCCGGGCGCCGGTCTGGCGTTCGCCGTGGCGCCCAACGGGACCGTGACTTGCGCCCGGCAACCGCCATTGCGACCGCATCGACCAGCCGATCCACATTCAGCGCTGGAGACCACCCGGAGATCCGCTCCAGGGCGGCTGCCCCAATTCGCCCCCGTTGATCCGGATTGGCCAGCAGGGTGCCCAGCAATTCGGCCAGCTTCTCAACGTCCCCCGCAGGGTAAACGAACCCCGTTCGCCCCTGCTCGACCAAGATCGTATCGCGCGCCCACGTGGTCGCTGACCACCGGAATGCACCCGCACAGCATCGCCTCGTTCACCACCACCCCGAATGGCTCGTAATCCGACGGCAGCACCAGCACGTCCGCGGCGCGATAGACCTCCGGCAGCTCTGACTGGTTGACGAATCCCAGCAGCCTGACGCGTCCTTCCACGCCTAGCCGCGCCGCCTCGCGCTCGATCGTGCCGCGCAGTTGCCCGTCTCCCGCAAAGAGCAGGTACGAGCCCGCCACTCTCGCCCGCGCAAAAGCTGCCAGCGCGTCGAGCGGCCGCTTCCATGGTTGCAGCTTCGCGGAAACCAGGGCCACTGGAGCGTCGGGGGGGATACCCCACCGGGCTCGCGCCGCGCTGCGATCGATCTGTGCAGCGGCCTGCGTCCACCAATCGTTATCCACCACATACGGGGTCAGCACAATTCGGCGCTCGGCTATCCCCAGCGAGCGCATCAACTGCACGCCACCCGTCGACGGCACGATGACCGCATCCGCCAGCCGGAACAGCCGCGGCCAGACGATACCCTTTAGTCTCGCCTTCCATCCTCCTCCGCTGCGAGCGGGGAGTTCGTGAGCATCGGTCCCGAACAGCGCCGCGATTTTCCCGCTCTTCGCCGCCGCCAAAGCGATCCAGAACGTGGCGTACCGGTAGCCCGTATACATCACCACCGCATCGTAGCTTCCCGTCCGCACGAGCCTCCATACCTCCGGATTCACCAAGCCCCAGAACCGCTCGAGCCTGGGCCGCGCGGAGCGGTTCCGAAGCGCGATCCATGGGTAGCCCTCAAGGAGCGGAATATCCCACTGGACTTCCCGGCTGAATCCCGTGTCGTATCCCGGCTCGGCTCCTTGCAAGCTGCAATACGCCACCTGAATCTCCAACCGGGAATCCCGGGCCATCTGCCGGAATGCCGCCGCGCCGTATTGTGTCGGGTGGGCCGCGACCAGCAGCACCCGGTATCTCCGTTCACGCATGGGCCAGCGCCTGTTCGAAGACCTGTTTCATTTGCTCCGCGTTCGCATCCCAGGTGAATCTGCGAGCGGTCCGAGCTGCGTTCGCGCCAAGTCGCGCCCGAAGGCATTCATCCTCCAGCAGCGAATGAATGTAACCAGCCAACGCCGCGGCATCGGTGGGGTCTTCCAGAATGAGCGCGTCGCACCCGCCGGTCATCACCTCGGAAACCCCCGATTCCCGGCTGACCACCACCGGCAGGCCGCAGGCCATCGCCTCGATCGGAGGATTCGAGAAGGCGTCCTCGAGCGAGGGGCCGATGTAGGCGTCGGCGGCGGCGTAATAGAACTCTACATCCCCGCGGACGGGGAGAAAGCGGGTTTCGACCGCTCCCGGCCCCGCGCTGTACCTCCGGAACGGTGCGGGGTTGTCGTCGCCGCAAACCAAGACGAGCAGGCGCGGGTCGCCCGCCTCCCGCGCCGCTTCGAGCAAAGCGTGGAGGCCCTTCTTCCTGAAGTCGTTCCCAACCAGGAGCAGCACGAACCGCTCGCCGCTGATCCCCAGGCTCTCTCGCGCTTTGGCCCGCAGACCCTGGCGAAGCTCGGGGGAGAAACGACCTGGGTCAATTCCGAAATAGGCGATGGCCTCCGGCCGCCTGGCCCCGTAGAATCTCTCCACGTCGCGCCAGGCCTTTCGGGAAATCGCCACGAGCCGTACCGCCCCGGAACCATAGACTCGCCCCTCCAGCGCCACGATCAGCCCGTAGTATAGGCGGCGGTGCAGCAACCTCGCCCAGGTCCTTGGCGGATTCCGAGACAGCCGCAGCTCTGGCCGCACCTGCCGCAGGAATTCGGCGAAAACGATATGGACGCTCACGACGTCCGCGTCAAGGCAATTGATACCCGGCGAATAGACCAGGTCGAATTCTTTGCCGCTGTGCCGCTCCGCCAGCCACCGGCAAATGTGGTTTGCTCCAAACCAAAAGAGGTACTTCGCCAGATGAGGGCCGGGAATCTCCGGCACCCGATGCCACACGACGCCGTCGAGATCCACATCCTCCACGCGCGAGCTGAATAGATGGATCTCGTAATCCTTCTTCAGCCGCTCGACGAGGTTCGCCACGCGCCGCTCGGTCCCGTGCCGCTTGTCCACGAAGGGCGAAACAACCGCGATTCGCGCCTTCCCCAATTCCATCCTCCCCTCGCCGCGACCCCGCCCTCTCTTGCCGCCGCGGAGGCGGCCCTGAACACCCTAGGCGGAACGCGAGCCGGTAGGCTCGGCGAGCAGATTCCGCTCGAGCCCTGGCGGCCCCAGCCACGTAACAGAGTACTGCCTGGCCTTCAGCCATTCGTTCACAAACCGGGCGTTTTCCGCGTCGTGCAACTCGCAGATCAGCGAAGGTCGCACGCGCTCAAACAACCCCTCCGCGCCTTTGAGAACCTCCCCTTCCCCGCCCTCGACGTCCACTTTCACCAGCGTCGGCGCGGGATGCGTGCGCGAAAACTCGTCAAGCGTAATGCACTGAACCTCCAACTCGCGCCGGCCCCGGTCCCAGCGGTGGCTTCCCGGAGCCAACTGGCTCCCGTGCTGGGTGAACTCGAGCGCGAGCCGCCCGCAGTGAGAATAAGCCGCCATCGGGCATAACTCGATGGAGCCTTCCAGCGAATTCAGCCGGGCGTGGGAAACGATGCTTCGAGCGTTTTCCGGCAGCGGCTCGAAAACGAACGCTCGAGCGCCCTTCCGCGCCGCCAGCAGACTGTAGAATCCAATCCCGCCCCCCACGTCATAAAAGACCGTTCCCGGCCCCAACCGCGCCTCCGCCGCAAGCTGCACCTCGCTCTCGTACGTTCCCTCCCAGAAAGCGGTGGGCCACGTTGGCGAAACCTCCAGCAGCAAGCCGCGGCAGGGACCGGACCTCACCTCGCAAACCCTCGGTAAGAACCGGCACGCCAACGCATGCAGCGGCCGAGCAATCCCTTCCTTCGATCGGAGCCGGCACCCCAGCGGCGAATTCCTCAGGTAAAGCCACAGAGCTTCCCTCATATTCTTAACCCCACCGTCGGGCAAGCGCAGCGGCTGCGAGGGGTGGACACCGCCTCCCTCCGGTTATCCACCGGCTCTTTCGAGGTCGTTCGCATAAGCTCGGCCTCACCGCGCCAAACCTGCTGCTACCGGCTCGGCCAGCAGCCGCGCCGGCACCGCGTAAACAGCCCGCTCGGGCTGGCTCGCCAAATCCGGCAGCCGGCAGAGCACGCCGATCAGCATCCACAGGTACGCATTCACGATGTAATTCTGGTACGTCGTCACACTGCCCCAGGTAAAAGGCAAAAGCACCCAAAAGGCAAACCACGTGATCGAGAACGCCAACGGGTAATACGGGGTGGCGGCCAGACGCTTCGTTACCCTCCAGGCGGTCAGCACCACCCCAACCGACATCATCACCCACAGGATCGGCCCCAGGACTCCCCATTCGATCATCATGTCGCCGAAACCGTTTTCCACGGCCGGGGCCAGCGGCGGCGGAGCTTTCAAGAGGCTCGTAACATACTGCATCCCCAGCGACGCCGTGCCCGTTCCGTAGCCCCATTCCCAGCCCGAGTACTCAAGCACTTTCTCGAACTCATTGAGCGGATAGCTCCCGGTCCGCGCGGCAAGCACCGACGAGGAGCTATCCGGCCACAGCATCTCGTAGTAGTAGGTCGACCACCTTCCCGCCAGGCTCGGATACAGAGCGAGGAGAAGGACCAGGCTCGCGGCGAGCGCGACCGCGCTTCGTCTCATGATCTTTCCCAATCGCGCGCTGGCCCACCGCTGCCCCCTGGTTCCCCAAAGCAGTCCCATGCCCACACCCGCCAGCGTCAGAATCCCGTAAACGAGCGCGCCCTTCGATCCGGCCAGGAATATGGCGGTCGCCAGCACTGCCAGGGTCAGGTACGTCAATTTCGCCGGACGCCGCCTGAAAACTTGATAGGCCACCCCTCCCAGCGCCAGTGTGAACATCAGGACCAGATAGTTTGCGTACCGCCCCTGGCTCACAAACACGGAGGGCGGAGCGCTCACCACCTGTTCCATGCCCGGCGCCCACCGCACCAACTGTCCGAGCGATCGGAACTCCGGAGCCAGGGTCGCGGGGTTGAGGAAATTCTTCCAGCCGAGTCCCTGGATGATTCCCACTCCTGCCACGAGGATGGAAAGCTTGAAGCTGAAAGCCAGAAAGCGGTCCAAGTCTTCCCGGCTCCGCAGGAACGAAAAGCCAAGGAAGATCAGCGGGACGTAATAGAAATCGATTTTCATCCCCATTGCGCCGTAAAAGACACTTGTCGACCGGGGATTGAACGCCTGCCCCAGCGCCAGAAAGAACAGCGCCACGAGCGGTACCCAGAATCCCGGACGAAAGACCCGCTCCCGGCCTCGCGCCACTCCCACGAAGTACGAAACGTAGATCACCGCGAGCAGCGCGTCCTTGACGAAGTAAACGTACATGGGATTGCCCATGTACTTCCGCACCAGGTCCTCGACCATCAGCCAGCTGAGAAACAGCAGAATCCCGTTTCGCCAACGCACCAGCACCGCCAGCGCAATCGCCATGCCTGCCAGCATGGCCGTCCGTAACACCAGCCCGTGGATTCCCCCCTCAAGCACCCATTGGCCCATCTCGTAGGCCAGCCAAATCGCCGCCACGAGAAAAATCGCGCCCACCGCCTTCGGACTTGCCAGCGTTCCGCCAACTCTCGCTCTCATGCGCCTTTCATCCTTAAACCACTCGCCAGGCCCCGCCCCCTCGCGCCCTAACCTGCGTGCGCGCGGAGGCAAGCCGAAGGGGATCAGAAATGGAATCACTTAGTGTAACCCCGGTCGCGCTCTTCCTTATCACCCCGCTTAGGGGACGTGCCTCCCCGGCCAACGCCACCTGAGCCTCGCCGGGCAGGGCCGTGCTCGTTGTGTGCTCGACGGCCGTGGAGAGTCCAACCACCTGGAAAATGTCGTTCTGCAGAACTGAGCTGTCTGGAGCTCAGAGGGGGAGATCGAATTCTACGACGGGGACGCGGAATCCGGTAACATCACCTCCAGCTTTTACCCTGGCCGCGCCCCGGGCCGGAAAACCGTAGTCTGATCGTGTCGACTCTGCGCCTTTCGCGTCCCGGGTCGTTTTCACCGGGACGAAGGGCAATTTTCGCTGCGGCCGGTCAGCTCCGCCCTCGCGCAGACCCCCTACTCGACCACCCTTACGTTGTATGTCCCCGCCGTAGGCGTCGCCGAGGCGCCTGAGACGTTGCACACCCGCACCGTCACTGTCCCCGCCGCCGACACCCATCCCTCCCACGTGAATCCCGAGCCCGGATCCGCCGCGGGCGATACGGCTACGGCCATCGCGGTCGTCGCTCCGCTCACCGACGCCGTGCCCGTCGTGCAGGCACCCGCGGCCAGCGAACTCCCGCCGATCGCTCCGGTCGTGCCGACGAGCGCAAGAGCGAGCGTTCCGCTCGTGTTCGGGAAGGTATACGTCTGGTTCGCCGTGAGCGCGGTGTGATCGAGCGTGGCGAAGTAGTTGTCGCCGCTGCCGCCAAACGCAAACGGATGGCCGCGCAGGGTTGCCTCGACGGGCGGGTTCAACGAGTCGGGGTAGGATGCCAAGTCCAAGCCCACGAGCGCCGCCTCGCTGTCCGTCACTTGCCCTGAGGGGATGTGCAGGAAGATAGGGGCGAAGTAGGCAGGGCCGTTACTCGGCGTGTTGGCATTCACTCGAAGGTTGAAATTGAAATTGCAGCCTGTGCCCCCCGTAGTGACTTTCAAAACGTGAACCCACCATTCCCACTCACCGGAAGCAGCGGGATTCGTAAGTCCTGCGCTATCAGTGGCAGGAAGGAGGCTAGACGTGACCACGCCACAACCGCCCTGTACGCCGGTGTCATTGGGCAGGTTGTTTGCCGTACCCCTCACCCAGGCCCCGAAGATCAAGTAATCCCCGACAGCCAGCGTAACACCGCCGGGGTAGCTCGGACGCATCCAGCCCAATGAACTCCCTGTGTTTGCAAGCTGCCCCGCGTTGTTTGTGCCGTCCGGTGCGGCGACTGCCGTGGCGCTCACGCCGGTGCCCCCGCCCACCGTCCATGTGGAAGGCGCCTGATTAGTTAAATTGGGCCACGGCAGCGCAACCGGCGAAAACATGCGCCGCCCGGCATCGGTCTGCCAGAAGCTATGTGCGCCAAAGGGGCCGGGGTCACCTTGGATAAGGGGCAGGGCTGCGTAGTTTCCGAAACCGCCTGAGGACCCCACAACGGTCATTGGCCCGTATGCGGAGACGCCCCAAGCAACGATTTGATCTGTCCCAGTCGTTCCGTCATTCTCTACGGAATAGCAATCGTTGCTCGCGGCGGAAACGCAGCCCGAGGCGTCGGCAACGCTGATATTGTCGAGACTAGCCACAAGATCATGCAGATCGCCTTGGCCGCTTCCGGTGGGAAACCATACCGCGCCGTGACCATCAATCTGATTCTCTGTAGTGAGACCATCGACTACGAGGGATGCGCTGGTGTTGCCAACGTAGTACTTCAGGTCTCCGCTATTGAGTTGCGCGTTGACGAAATAGGTCAAACCTATCGACGCGCCGCCGTTCGGGTTGAGGACAACTGCCTCGGATGCATCGGACCCCGCCGAGGCAACGGGAAAATTGCCTTGGAATAGGCAGTCGTAGAAATAGAGCCAAAAACTCGACGCGCCAACAGACAGCGCAGGCCCATTGGTATTCACGGAGCGATCCACGTTGAAATTGTCGTTTCTGAAAATCTGAGTTGTCGCTGCGTTGAGTACGGCTCCCTGCATTCCGCTAAAGTTCAGATTGTCGAATTCTTCCGGCCGGTTGACGCTGGTGAGCTTAAGCGCCGGTTGAGTCGAGCTTCCACAATTCAGGTTGACGACCGGCGTGTGTGAGTTGCCGGTCCACCCCCCCGCCCCGACACCGATAACGCGGATGGCATAGTTCGCTCGAATAAATCCATTGGGAAGCGTTGCATCGGTCGTGTCCAGCCATAACCCCTGACCGCTGACCGTACCGCCGCAGGCTGTATTCGCCGCCACGTATAGCGTGCCACCTTGCACCGACGCGCTTTCCAACACGCCGACAGCTTGATAAAGCGTCTGGAACGCCGTGCCCCACGAAAGGCCGTCATTGGTGTCTGCGCCGTTGGGTGAAACGTAATACACACCATCGCTCACATGGGCCTCGCCACCGCCCCCGCCACCAATCGCCGCCGATAGGTAGTAGACGTGGAGTGACGAGTCGCTCACCGTAGGCCGGGTCCCCGTCCAACCAGGAGAGACCCAGATCATCCCCGCCCCCGCCGAGCAATTGCTGCTCCCCCCCGGCAGTGCCGCGCAGGCTGCCGGCACAGTCAGTTTCGCCGTTCCCCAGCTCAATCCGTCATTCGAGTCGCTGCCGTTCGGCGAGACATACACGACCTCATCGCTAGGGAGCGGCTTCGTGGCCACGCCGCGACCATTCACCGTCAATCCACCGGTCAGGTTCAGGTTGCCCGTGGTGATCGAAGAGAACGTCGCGTTCGAGACCAGGCAATTCGCCGGGTCGCAGGGAAGGAAAACGTCCATCTCCTTCGTGCTGAGTCCCGAGCCATAGATCTCCACGAGGTAATGGCCTGGCGCCGCCCAAAATCCGTAATTACCCAGCGAATCCGCGGGCATGGGATTCGCCGTCGGCTCGGTCATCGCCTCGTCCGAATAGACCGTGGCCAGAGGAGAACATGGCGTCGTGCTGGTCGAGGCGCCTGCCGTGCACACCGCTACCGTCGCCCCGCCCGCTGGCGTACCCCGAGGCCCGATAACCATGTTGTCGTAGCGCACCCCTTGCGCCTCGAGTCCGCTGGGCGCCATAACCAGCAGTCCCACAAAGCCCATGGCCACCCGCCACCAGCCGCACCGTGTCGTCCTCGGATGACTCGGCCGAGCACGCTCGCTCCAGAAACTGTTTTTCGTGTCCACTAACCCCTCCTCTTGCATGTAGCCGCCTCACCTCTCCGCGCCAATGCGCCCCGGCGCCGCGACCAGCAAAGCACGCCCGTCGCCAAGGGCGCTCCCGGCCCGAGTGGGACCCGTTTAGGCCCGGCCTGACGGGCTCGAGAAAACCAAGGTGGGGGCGACCCCGGGCGCCGGGACCGAGAAAGGTCGTCCACCGCCGCTACTCGGGGTTCGCCCCGGCCGGCAGTGTCTCGCGACGCGTGAACCATCTCAAGTACTAATACTATGTAAACCGCGACTGCCGCGCCTCCCCAACCTGTCCCAAATTTGACGCTTTGTTAATCTTCCGGCACTGAAAACAGACCGCTTAGACCCAGCCCAACTCGCCACGATTGACAGGTTATGGATTCACTCCCGCCCGGCACGGCGTGCCCGCGTGTCCCTCCGGGAAGCCACTGGGGTGTGGATTCGCTACAGCGTGCAGGTGACCCGGCCGTTGCATTCTTCGATCGACAGGTTGTCGAGGAGGCGGGTCGAGCCGATGAAAGCCGCCAGCACCGCTAGGCACGAGCCACGGACGGTGGTGACGGGCTCGAAAGTATCGCCGTTGACGATTTCGGCGTAATCGATGGCTGCCAGCGGTTCGCCAGCGAGTTTCCGGCGCATCTCTTCGACAAGCGGCGCGGCCCGGCGCTCGCCGCCTTCCACGCGCTCGCGCACCGTCGCCAAAGCACGGTGGAGAACGGTGGCGGCCGCGCGCTCGCGGCCATCGAGATAGCTGTTTCGCGAGCTGAGCGCCAATCCATCGGGCTCGCGAACGATCGGACAGACAACGATCTCCGAGCCCAGGGCGAGGTCGCTCGCCATCTGCCGGATGATCCGCGCCTGCTGGGCGTCCTTCCGGCCGAAATAGGCTGCCGAAGGGTGCACGATCTCCAGGAGCTTCAGCACGACGGTGGCTACGCCCCGGAAATGGCCCGGGCGCGAGCGGCCCTCGAACCGCTCGCTCAGCCCCTCCACCACGACGCTGGTGGAAAAGCTTGGCGGGTACATCTCTTCAACCGGCGGCGCGAACAGGTAATGGACGCCGAGCGGCGCGACCGCCGCTCGGTCGGCGTCAAGGGTGCGTGGATACCGGCTGTAATCCTCGCCCGGCGCGAATTGCGTTGGATTGACGAAAATGGAGACGACGACGTTCGAGCACGCGGCGCACGCCGCGCGAACCAGCGAAAGATGCCCGGCGTGCAAGGCGCCCATGGTGGGCACGAGCCCCACGATCGCGCCTTCCTCGCGCGCTTGCCGCGCCGCTTGTCTCATCCACTCGACGGTATGAACCAGCTCCATCGCCCGCCGCGTTTAGGTCCCCGGCCTCCCTCCCTCTCGATAAAAAACGATCAGATCGGTGTGCGGAGGCTGGACCCCCAATTGCCGCAGCATCGTCACCACCTGACCCCGATGATAGGTGCTGTGATTGGCGAGATGCTGGAGCGGCTGCCAAAGCGGTTGCGAGAATGCCCCGCCAGACAGATTGCGGTATTCAAGAGCCCCGACCAGATCGGCGGCGCTAAGTCCCGAAGCGAATTCGGCCAGTTCCCGGTCGAGCCCGGCGAGCCGCTTGCTTAGCTCCGCCCGCTCGGCGGTATTGAGCCACGCCGGAGGAGCGGCGGGTGAAACGCCATGGAAGCGCTCGCCCCAGATCCATTCGGCGCCAGCGATGTGCGCCAGCGTATCCCGCACGGAGGGAAAGCTGGAATGGAGGTCGCGAGTGAATTGGTCGGCCGGAACCGCCGCGCAGCCATCCAGAAGGCGGCGATTGGCCCAGGCGTTGTAATCGAAAAGCAGGCGGCAATCTTCGGGCGTCATCGATAATCCCCTCCCCAGCCCCCGGCGAGCGCGCGTTCCGTCGGTTTGGGCCGGTGTCTTGATTCGGAAGATTCAGGAACGGGTCCGCCCACGGGCGAGATCCCGCGGCTCCGCCGGCAGATGAAACGATTCGGCGTCGGAGGGGAAGGCGCCGGCGCGAACGTCTTCCGCGAAGCGCCGAGCGGCTTCCGTGATGGCTCCTCCGAGGTCGGCATAACGGCGCGCGAATTTCGGCGCGCGTCCCGTACCGAGACCCGCCATGTCGTGAAAGACCAGCACCTGGCCGTCGCACTCGGGCCCGGCGCCGATCCCGATGGTCGGAATGCGCAGCTCGCGGGTGATCTCGGCGGCGACTTCGCGCGGAATCGATTCCAGCACGAGCGCGAACGCGCCCGCCGCTTCGATTGCGCGCGCCTCGCGCAGCAGCGTCGCGGCGTCTTCGGCGCTCCTGCCTTGTACCTTGAACCCGCCCAGCCGGTGCACCGATTGCGGCGTCAGCCCAATGTGCCCCATCACCGCGATTTCCGCTTCGGCCAGGCGTACCATCAGCTCCAGACGTCGTTCCCCGCCCTCCAGTTTGACGCCCGCCGCGCCGCCTTCCTTCACCAGCCGCAGCGCGTTTCGCACGCCCTCCTCCACCGAAACGTGGTAGCTACCATACGGCATGTCCGCCATCACCAGTGCACGCCGCGTGGCGCGAGTCACGGCGCGCGTGTGGTAGAGGACGTCTTCCAGTGTGACCGGCAGCGTCGTTTCGTAACCGAGCACAACCATGCCCAGCGAATCGCCCACAAGAAGGATGTCGATGCCGGCGGCATCGAGCAGGAACGCCGTGGGATAGTCGTACGCGGTGAGGCAAGTGATCTTTTCTTGGGTAGGGAAACCGCCGGTGGGAACTGGGGACTTGCGAGAACGAATCTCGGGCACGGTCACGCGGCCGTTGCCCGCCGAGGAAAAAGCGCTCATCTTCGCCTCCGGTGCCGTCCCCGCATCTGCCGGGGTACAGCCCAGCGATCCCATCCTAGCACAGCGCATCCCGGCGTGCCCCAAGTGGCGCGGGCTCCCGAACCTTCGGGACTGCCCGCGCTCGGCTGAACTCCCGCGCCCTTCAGGCCTCCTCAATCGGCTCGGGATGGATGGTGACGCGATCGATCTCCGGAAATTGCCGCCGCAGACGCTCCTCGAGCGCGGCGGTAACGTCATGCACGCGAGTGATGGGCAGCTGGCCTTGGAAAGCGCAGTGGCACGAGACGACCACGCGCCGCTCCACGCTCCGGACGTAGATCTGGTGGAAATCTGCGAGTTCGGGATATTCGTTCCGCAGCCGGTCGAGATGCTGCCCGATGGCCTCTTCGAGATCCTTCAGCTCTTGCGCACTCGGGATGTGTACGCCGTACGGCTCGATGTGAATGTTGATTTCGGCTTCGCCCTCGAGAGCCCGCTGGATGCTCTCCTCGAGCTGGGTGGCGCGACGATGCGCCTGAAGCAGGGAGAGGTCTTCGTCGACCTCGAGATGCAAATCGATGAGGAGCCGGCCATCGAGTTGCTGCGCCGCAATCTCATGGATGGGCATGCCCGAGCGCTGCGCCAGCGCGCGAATCCGGTCGAAGAGGCCCTCGGCGGCCTCGGCGCGCGGCTCCACGTGCACCATCACGTCCCCCGCCACCACCTCGTGCACCCGCGCTTCCACTTCGTCGCTCAGGTCGTGCGCCTGCTCCACCCCCAATCGGCGCGGCACGATAATGGCCAGATCCACGAAATGCCGGTTTCCCGCTCGCCGCACCCGCACCCGCTCGGCGGCCAGCACGCCCGGCGCGCTCTCGGCCGATTGCCGTATCCGCTCCACGAGCCCCTGCGGAGCGGCGTCGAGCAGAGCGTCCAGCGTCCGCTTGCCCAATCGCAGGCCGATCCATAGGATCACCCCGGCCACCCCCAAGGCGGCCACGGGATCGGCATAGGCAAGCTGCGGCACGGCCAGACGATCGCCCACCCACACGGCGGCCATCCCTACGAGCACCACCCCCGTGCTCCAAACGTCGGTCGAAAAATGGAGTGCATCGGCTTCCAGGGCGTCGCTCTGGTACCGGCGCGCCACCCGCCCCAAGCCCCGCGCGCGCACGAAATCGATGAGCATGGCCAAACCCAGGATGAGCAGCGCCGTGACGCTGGGACGCAGCGCCGCGTGCACGAAGAGCAGCCGCCGAAACGCCTCCCCAATCACGTAAAGCGCGGTCACCAACAGCAAGGCCGTTTCCACCAACGCGGAGAAATTCTCCACTTTACCGTGCCCGTACGTATGCACCGTATCGGCAGGCCTGTCGGAAACGCTGACGGAAAGGAAGGTCAGAACGGCGGCGACGAGGTCCAGCCCGGAATGGAGTGCCTCCGAAAGTACGCCGAGGCTGCCCGTGGCCGCGGCCAAATACACCTTGAGCACAACCAGCGCCACGGCGGCGAAAACCGAGCCTAGCGCGGCCAGCTTCTTTTCGCGCACGGCGCTCGCGGCGTCCATCGCTCGCAGGAGATTATAAACCCTCGGTTTTTTCACGGGAAACGCTGCCGGAGCCGCCGGGCCTTTGGCGCGCGATGCGGCGCTGCCGTACACTCTTCCCTTCCTTCCGCGGGAGAAAAGAGGGACGGACGGCCGACATTGGGCAGAGGGCGCACAGGCAGCCGCATCGGCTGGAGCTTATTGGCGGCCGCCGTCTGCTTTCTGGCCATCGACGCCCTGTGGATCGAGCCGAACCTCGTCCACGTCACTTCCGGGACGATCGAGAACCGGCTCGACCCGCCACTCACTATCGCCGAAATCACCGACCTCCACGTGGTCCATTTCGGCCACCGCGAGCGGGAAGTGATCCGAATCCTCCAGGAACGGCACCCGGACCTCGTCGCGATCACCGGGGATTCCATCGGCGTAGGCGAGCATTTCGACCGGGAGCACGCCGTGCTGAGCGCCATCGCGGCCACGCGGTCGCCGCTGGGCGTTTGGCTGGTGCGCGGCAATTGGGAAAACGCGCATCCGTTACGGCACGAACGCGAGTTCTACACCAGCGCCGGCGTGCATTTCCTGCTCAATCAAGGCACGCTGATTCGGCCGGGAGTGTGGCTCGGGGGATTGGACGATCCCGAAACAGGACATGCCCACCTCGGCCGGGCCTTGCGCGGCGCCCCGCCCGGCGCCTACCGCATCGTCCTCTACCACTCCCCGGGATTCTTCGACGAGTCCGCCGGCCGGTACGATCTGGCGCTCACCGGCCACACCCATGGCGGCCAGGTGGATTTCCCGTTCATACGTGCTTTCTGGTTGCCGCGCGGGTCGGGCCGGTTCCTCGAAGGCTGGTATCAGGAGCGCGGATCCCGCATGTACGTCAGCCGCGGCATCGGCTGGTCTTTCCTTCCCATCCGAATGAACTGTTTGCCGGAAATTGCGGTGATTACCATCGGCCGCTAGACCGCGTTTTGCAGAGCCCGCTCGGGAAATACTTCGACTTGACCGTAACCATCCGGAACGCGTCCAGCCTGAATCCTACTTCTCCTTCAGTTTCAGGCGGCCTTCGGCCTTGCTCTTCTCCAGGAATGCGCGCAATTCCCCGGCGGAATCGAGCAGGCGCTGCCACTGCTCGTAGTACAAGGTAACGGGGAAGCGGCCCAGGCCGTAGACGCTCACGCCGCCCTTCTCTCCCACGCGAAATTCCAGTTTGCCCGAGCGATGGCTGGCCGACTGCTTCTCCAACTCCGCGACTCGCGCCTTCAGGTCTTCGTAGGACGGCTCCGCCATCTCGCTACCTCCGTCGATCGTTCCGTGGCTGCATTATACCCCTGCCCCGGGAAAGCCGGGCGCGGGGTCACTGCATCGGTGGGATGGGAATGAGCGGCAGGCGCTGTTCGCCGCCATGCGGGCCGTTGACCTGGACGTCGCGAATGAGCAGCGACGGAGTCACGACCGAGCTGGGCAACCCGCCCGCGGCCGAGCCGAAGGCCGCCAGAGCGGTCGCCGCAAATTGCGGATTCTGCATGAAATTGACCACGGCGGGATCGCTGCCCACGGCCGCAAGATTGTTGCGCAGATTGTTGACGCCGAGCCCGATGATGCGCGCCCCGCGCACCAGTTCCTCATGGCCGTCGTTGACCCACACCCGCTCGACGGCCAGCGGCGCCCGATCCCCGTTCGAGATGCCGCTGACCATGTCGCGCAGCATCTCCTCGAAATCGTCGTGATGGATGGCCGCGAGCGCGGGGTTGTCCATCCGCTTCACCACCAGGCACCACGGCAGGCCGTCGCTCTTGCAGATAGCGATCAGCTTCTGCTTCATCGCTTGCGCGTCAAGCGCGTCGCTCGAGGTCAGGAATAGGTTGCTGAGCGAGGGCGTCGGCGCCCCCAACCCCCCGGCGCGCCCGTGCCCGTTCGATTGGCTGAAATCCGGCCCGGGCCGGCGCGACATCAGCAGGCCCACCAGCATGCCGTTGTTCACGATCGCGACGCGCCGGCCGGGAACGCCTTCCGCATCCACCTGATAGCCGCCGATGAGGGGCTGGCCGTCAAACTCCTGGGCCGTGGGATCGTCGTACAGCGTGATGCCGGCGGGAAAGACTCGCTGGCCGATACGGCCCGTCCAGTCGCTCCGGCCGCCCACGGCGTACAACTGCTCGTAGATCGCCGCCGGGGCGAGCGGAGGGTTGGCGCCGGAAAGAGACGAAGCAAGCGCTTGCGCGAGCAGCGAGCCCGCCGCTTGCGGCTCGAAAAGCACCGGCCCGTCGTAATCGGAGATGGCCGGGGCGGCGCGCAAGGCTTCGAGTTGCTGGCTGATCCCGGTGAGATGCTGCTTCACCTGGTCGATGGGTGGCAAGCCGGCCGGCGTGAGCGCGTAATCCGAGTAAAAATCGTGCAGCGGCATGCCGTCGGGGGCCTGCGTTTCCACCGCGCCCTCTACACCCGCCCAACTCGACGGGACGCGTAGCTCCGTCCCTTCGCTCGTGAGCAGGTAGTAGGTCTGGTAAACCATGTAATAGGTCACGCGGCCCGCGTAGAAGTCGGGATACGCCCGGAATACCGCCGACGCATCCTCGGCCTCCTTGTTCCAGTCGCGCGAGGTCCAATCGGGCTGCGCGTGCGGCTCGACGAGCACCACCGGCTTGCCGATTCGGGAAAAATCGTCGATTTCCGGCGGCTTGGCCTGGCTGTTGAGGTAGGCCTGCTTGCGGGCCAGTTGATCGGCAGCCTGCTTGTAGGCCTGGTCGGTTGCCAGCCAGAGATCCTGGCGCAACGAATAGTAATCGCCGTCGATGCCCACTTGGCCCGCATTCCCCATCGAGCCTCGGAACCCGCCGCTCGCGACGAAGTTCGAGCTATCGATGTGGTAGTTGCCCATCCGTACTTCCACCAGCATGACCCGTTGCCGCGAAGTCGTGGAGTCCACGATCGAACCGAAATCCGCCGTCACGGAGCGGACTTCGACGTCAAGCAGGCGGTAATCGATGAAGTAGGGCTTACCGAGGTCGGCCGTCTGGAGCCGCGCCTCCGACCGCGCCATTTCGTCCTTCATGGCCCGCAGCGTGTCGTCTTCCGGCGCTTGCGCCTGGCCCCGTGCGGCGGAAATCTCGAGCGCCGGGAAACTCCCGGCGGCCGGCACCGCAAGAACGCCGGGGGAAGCCTTGGCCGCAACGGCGGGAGCGGGCGAGCCCGAGGGCGGCGCGGGCGCATCGGATAGCGGCGCGGCGGCCAGCGCGCTCGCGGGCCACGCCGCCCAACAGGCCAAGAGGAAAATCGCGAGGGCGCGGCGGCTCATCGGAGATGGCTCCATGGCGTGGGTCGGACGCCCGCCGGCTCCGGATCCTGCCCGTCGTGCGCGGGCGGCGGAAGGATCGGCGGCTTGTCGGTGGAAGTCTCTTTCCGGGCCACTTCCAGCTCGCTGAACAGCATCGCGGGCGCGTCCGCGGAGACGGGCACGGCGCCCGATTCCGCCACGCAGTAGCCGTCGAATACCGCTTCCTTGTCGCCGGTGGCCTGGATTTTCGTGAGCACGGTTAGCGGAGTGCCGACGATGTTCACGCCTCGCACCAGCTCGTCCGGGCGGCCGTCGGCGTAGACCTTGTACACGATCAACGGTTGAAGCTGGAAGGCCTGCGGCTGCTCTCTTCCGGTGATGGTAAAGCCGCCCTCGAGGTCGTCGATCAGCAGGCCGTACGGTTTCCCCTGCTTCCGCGCCAGATCGATCAGCATTTTCCGCAGCTCGGCGAACGGCACTCCCTTCGAGCTCTCCACGATCGTGTTCCCCATCCGGGCGATCGGCTGGTCCCCCACCTGCCGGCGCCCGTGCCCGTTCGAGTGCGGGAAGGCGGGCAGGGGCGAACGCGACATCAGGAAATTCTTCAACACACCGTGGTCCACCAGCGTCACGCGCTGAGCCGGTACCCCTTCGTCGTCGAAGGGATAATAGCCGAGCAGGGCTTGCCCGCCGATCGTCTTGAGCGTGGGATCGTCGTAGACCGATAGGAACGACGGCATGATCTGCTGGCCAACCTTGTTGGTGAACGTCTGCCCCTCGGTCACTTCCTTCTGCCGGAAGCCCTCGAGCCGGTGGCCGAGAACTTCGTGAAAGAAGACGGCGGCGGCTCTCCCGCTGAGCAGCACCGGCCCCACGTACGGCGTGAACACCGGGGCCTTCTCGAGCGCCTGGATCTCGTCGAGCAGCGTGCGCACGGCGGCCATCACCTTCGCGTCCGAGGGCGCCTCGGACGGCTTCACCCAATCGAAATCCGCGTAGCGGTACAGGTCCATTCCGTCGGGGGCCTTGGCCTGTACGTAGAGTTCCAGCCGGTACCGGATCTGGCCGAACTGCTCCTTGGCGCCTTCGCTCGAAACGAAGAACTGGTTCGTGGCGCTCGCGCTGAACGTGGCGATGGAATTCGTCACCGCGGGGGAAGCGCTGAAGGCGGCCGTGTACCGCCGCACCCGCGCCTCCCAGGGCTTGCGGTCAAAGTGGGCGGAAACCAGCGGCAGGTAATCCACCGTGGGCGTCTCGTGCGAAAAGTCGGGCGCCGTCGTCTCGGCGTTCTGGACCTGGACCTGCTGGCTCGTTTGGACGCGAATGTAGGCCGCGGCCGCTTCCCGGTACTGGTTGTTGGTCGAGAGCCAGATCGCGCGGCGAATGGCGGCCACGTCGTCATCGAGCGGCAGCAGCGCGGGATCGCTCGTTTGCGACATGCTCCGGTCGCCGATGTTGTGCGTGTCGTCCAGCTGGTAGCTGCCCACCCTCACCTGCGTCTGCAGAACGCGGTTCTGGTTCTCGTCGCTTTCCAGCAGCGCCCCGTTCGAACCTTCCACCATCACGGCCGTCTGGTCGGTGACGGCGTAGCTGATGAAGTATGCCGGCGGATTGGCTTGACGCAGCGCCTCGATCGACGGGTCGAGTTCCAGCTCCATCGCCTCGAGCACCGGCGACGGCTGCACGGAGCCCTGGGCGACCGCAGCAGGCCTCCGAGCGAAGCTGAGAGCCGCGCTGGCTGGCGCTAGCGATGGAACGGAAAACGAAAGAAGCGAGAAGAGAAGTCCCCCGAGAAGCCGGATCATGGTAAGTGTCTTAGTCTAGGGCAACGCCCGCAGGAACGCAAAAATCAGTTGCGATTCCCCAACCCGTGCTTTTCACCGTCGAGCTTGCAGTACGTGGGCGGATCGGTGTTATCGATCTCGTGGCGCACGTGCGGCACGGTGCGCAGGTAGGCGTAGATCGCGCGAATATCCGCGGCCTTCAGGTTCCGGAAGCTATCAAACGGCATGGGGGGCTTCAGCTTCAGGCCGTTTCCGTTGACGCGCCCGGTGCGGAGCGTCCGGGCAAACATCGCCTCGTTCATGAAACCGATTCCCGAAGGATCGAAAGTGATGTTCAAGCTGTAGACGTCGCCAAAGGGCCCGTGGAAATGCAGGCCCCCGGCAAAGCGCAAAGACGGCGGGCGGGAACCATTGGCGAGGATAACGGTGTGGCAGTCGACGCAGCCGGCGACGCGCGCGAGAGCCCAGCCCCGGCGCACCACCGACGATGCCCCCTTCGGCAGCGGAGGCACCCAAGCGTCGTCCATGTCCACTCGTACCGGGAACGGCA
>JAJYLB010000074.1 GCA_021788095.1 Acidobacteriota bacterium
GGATCGGCATTGTTCAGTTTCAATCCACGCGCCCGCGTGGGGCGCGACGTGGTCCTGCCATCCCTCAGCCGCTCAGGACAGGTTTCAATCCACGCGCCCGCGTGGGGCGCGACATCGTGCTCGCGAATGCTCCGCCCACCGTCGCCAGTTTCAATCCACGCGCCCGCGTGGGGCGCGACCTGCTTGCCCTGCGGCCCCTCGCCCGGCCAGTAAAGTTTCAATCCACGCGCCCGCGTGGGGCGCGACCGGCCAGCCGGCAAGATGGCCCTTGCCAAAAGGAGTTTCAATCCACGCGCCCGCGTGGGGCGCGACTGTCTACATGTAACCCACTCACCTGGAAGGAGCAAGGCCGCTGCCCGCGCGCAACCCCCGCCGGCCCATGCCCGGGGGCCTTTCGCCTGACGCGCACCGGCGACCTAAGCCGCTCGGGATACTCGGGTTGCCACAAGCCGCGAATCCCCCTAGGCACATACGGGAGCTTGGGGTCCGCGCTGCGAGTTTCAAACCACAAGAGGCCCCTCCGGGTCGTAGCTGGGACGAGCGCCGACGTGCTCGATCCGCTTTCTCCAATGGCTGCCGAGGAAGTAGAACCGCAAGCTGTCCTTCTCGGGATCGATCTCGTCTACGAGGGAAGTCCGGAGCGCGGTCCACTGGGCCGGGTCCACCAGGCATTCGAAAACGGATTTTTGGACGCGCTGGCCCAGATTCTGGCAGCGCCGCGCGACGTGCCTCAACCTCAGTCGCCCTTCGGGGGTTTCCGTACTCACATCGTAAGTGATCAGAACGAGCATGGGCGCTCACTTCCAAAGGAACGGGGGATAGGCGTCCAGGTCGCCACGCAGGAAGCGGGCCAGCAGCAGCGCCTGAACGTACGGCAGCAAGCCAAGCTCCATCTTCTCTTCCAGGAAGGGATGGGTGATTTCTTCCTGCTTCCGCTTTTGATATGCCAGGAGCACCTCTTTCCGCATCGGGTCGTCCATCAAAACGCCGCCCGACTCCGTGGTGCGAAACCCCTCGGGCCTCACCTGTTGGCGGTTGATAAGCGTCAGAACGAGCCGGTCGGCGAGCACCGGGCGGAACTCCTCCATGAGGTCGAGCGCAAGGCTGGGGCGGCCGGGCCGATCGCGGTGGAGAAAGCCCACGGCGGGGTCCAGCCCGACGGTCTCGAGAGCGGCCGCCGCATCGTGCACGAGCAGGGTGTAGACGAACGAGAGCAGGGCGTTGAGGTTATCGAGCGGCGGGCGCCGGCTCCGTTCGCGAAAGTAGAAGCCTTCCTTCTGCACGGCGATGAGATGATCGAACGCGGAGAAGTAAGCGTGCGCCGCGTCGCCCTCAAGCCCTCGCGTGCGATCGAGCGCCGGATTGCTCCGCAGTTCGTTGAGGATACCCGCGAGCCGCTCGGCGGCGGCGCCCAGTTTGCCAGCGCCGCTAGCGTCGGGCCGCTCGCGCACGGCCCGAAGAAGGACGGCGCGGGCGTTCGCTACCTTCCCCGTTACGGCCATCCGCGCGACTTCGGCGGACCGGTCTTCGAGATCAGCTCGCCGGTACTGCTCCCGCCGCAGCAGAACGTTCCCGGACACGGGGCCTTGAACGCGAGCCAGGAATCTGCCGTGCTCGGTCAGGAACGAAATCGCCACGCCCCGCTCGCCGCAAAGCCCCATCAGGGGCGGGCTGCAGGAGACTTGCCCGAAGCAGACGATCCCGCCGAGGGTGTGAATAGGCACGCGAAGCCTGTCCTGTTGCTCAACGCGCACGAGCACTGTTTCCCCATCGCGCGCGAGGTAGGCGCCCTGCGTAGTGACGTAGAGCGTGTTGAGCAGGTGCCTCATTCGGTATCTGCCTCCTCGAGCGCGCGATCGAGGTACCGCTGAACCGAGGGCTGCCCTCCGAGGCGGCGCGGCATGCAGAGCGAGAGCAGGGAGCAGCTCTCGCATTTTTTGTCGTAAACCGGCGGCGGCGTCACGCCGAGCCGCGTAAGCTCATGCAGCCGCGCCGCAAGTCGCTCCGTCTCGGCGCGTAGCGCGGCGCCCAAAACGACCTCGGTGCGCCGCATCGGCCTGCCGTAAAAGAGTGCCGCTCGCGGGACCGCGACCCCGAGCATCTCTTCGAGGCAAAGCGCCTGGGCGCAGAGCTGGACCTCGTCGTAAGGGCCGCGCTTGGGCCGGCCGCGCTTGTACTCCACCGGGAACGGCTTCCACAGGCCCCGCGCGCCGGGAAGCCGGACGCCACATGGCTCCCCGCTCTCTTCGGCGCGCGAATTCCCCTCCGCCTCCGAGAGGCGATGAAACTCCACGACGTCGGCCACTCCGGTAAGTCCGAGGCGCAGGGAGCGAAGCCGAAGACCTCTGGCAATTCGCAAATCGCGCCGCGATTCGGTCTCGGGCTCGTGCGCCCGCTCGTGAAGCACGCGCCCCTCCGCGGTGAGGCGGTTTTCCGCCCACGCGCCTTCGAGATGGATAAGCGCCCACTGCCGCTCGCAGAACGCCAAATGCTGGAGCGCGGAAATCGGCAGCAGATCGTCTTCGAGATGCGTGTCGATAGCGGCCAGCCGATGTCAGAGGCCGTTAATAATCTCGGGCTCGAGGCCGGCCAGGGGCTCGGTTTCTACCCCGCCGTCCGAGCTCACTTTCAAGCTACGGTGAACCTTGGCGGAGGGGAACTGCCCGGCTTTGCAGTTATGCTTCCACCAGATAACCTTCAGCACTTCCATGCTGCCCTCCGGCCTCGCGGACGACGCGTCGTTTTCGAATATGCGGGGCAGCACTTCCTTGATTGCCTCGGCGTCCTTGTCGTCGAAGCCGGTGCGTTCCGCCAGCTGCGGGTTCATCGCGCCAAAGAAGAAGTAGACACCCTTGTCGACCCTGTGTTTCATGCCTATTGTGTCGGAGCCGCGCTTCACGTCGCTGTCTCCTTCGAGGTTGACGCTCTTGGTGATCTGGATGCTGGTGAGGTCGCCCTGCACCGGCAGGACGCTGAAGGCCGTCCTAACCGTGACGGGCCCGCGGATCGGTATGGAGACGCCTTCGCCGCCGTCCTCTCCGTCCTTACCCTTGCCGCTCCCCTTCCTCTTGAACGGAAAAATCTGTCCGAAGGCACGGACGTCGAGCCACCTCTCGCAAGCCGCCTGGCGGGTCTTGTCAGCCGATGCGAGCTTGTCCCCAAGGAATTTCTCCGCCCTCTCGCGAAGGGACTTCGCCGAGTCGTCCCTTCTGTCGTTGGATTGGACGAAGATGGCGTGCCCTCGCTCCTGAAGCCTGTCCCTTATCTTCCGCTTCAGGCAAACATCGCTGACCTCGCCCAGGCCGTTATAGTCGGTTCGGGGCCGATTGCCGTTGAGCGGGTCGCCATTCGGGTTGGCATGGTCCACACGGAACACAACTGCGAAGTCGATCTTGTTCTGCAGCGTAGCCATTCATTCCTCCTGTTCTTCACCCGGCTCACCTTCCGGCCCCGCTCCGCCAGTGGCGTCGCGCCACAGGGCTGCCCGCTGGCAGTGATAGCCGAGAAGGAATTCACCGGAAAGCTTCCGGTCGTCGAAATCTCCCTCCTGAAACATGCACATGATCCCGTCCAGGCGCTTTTCCATGTCCGTCGCCACGCCGGGCCGTCGGCTCCGCAGCCGTGCCCTATACGGCGACAGACCGAGCTCGATGGTCCGCCATGTCGAGAACGGACGCTCTGCGAATCGCTGCAGGAGCCTTGCAGCGCCGGTTTCCCGGCCCTTTTCTCGGGCCACATGCAGAGCCCTCTCCTCGATGTGGTCCGCGACGGCTAACAGGCGGCCAAACAAGTAGTCCCTGCTCTTACGCTCTTCCTCGAGAAACATCTGGTAAGCCTCCCTACCGTGATATCCCTTGAAAAGCCCGCACGCAATACCAAGAGTCTTCTCCCATTGCCACCGGTCGAGCCCTGGGCGGTTGCAGGCTCGGCGCGTTGCGGAATCGACGAGGTCCCTGGGGACGGGTAGCCTATCGACGATGCAAGGCAGGAGCCTCTCCACCGTCGCGTCGCGCAGCTTGTCGCCCTGTCTGCTGCCGTACGCGGCCTCCGCGATCTCCCTCGGCGCTGGAGCGCCCACGAAACAGGCATCGCTGGAGTACCGTTGTGGCCACGCGCAGGCCTCGTGCCAAGCTTTGACGCGGTTGAGGTACTCCGAGCCGGTCAATTCGCGGTAATAGGTAACGGCCATGCGGCCTGGCGAAGCAGAGTCGAGCGCCATTACCACGACGCCGTCCGTGGGTCCGAGCCTTCCCCGGTAGCCGTTTATGAGTTTGTTTAGCTGTCGCGCTAGGTACTGACCCGCGTCGCCCATGTAGCCGCCCGTCGGCCCCGTCTCGGGCATCGCGTTCTCCGCCCCCAACAGCTCGAGCGTGTTTCGCAGGGGATCCGGGACCTCGCCCCCCCCGGCGGCCCACGCTACTACGGCCTGACCCCCCCTCCGCTCGACGGGGCCCTGTCGCCGGATTAGCCACCCAAGGGCGGAGTGGGCTTTTTGGCTGGTGTCGGAGCCGATGCCGCAGGCCTGGCCAGCCGACTCGAATCGGCCCCGGAAGGTGAACCCTTTCGTGTCGTTGGAGGAAATGAGCTTGGCGCCGTCTCCGGGCCGGCGGATTCCCTTGGGGTGGTTGCGCGCCAGCCTGACGCCGGTCTGACCGGTGACGCAGTCCAGGCCGCGGGGTCCCCCCAGGCTGCGACAGTAAGCCGCCCAGCGGTCCTGCAGGTCCGCGTCTTCCCATACGGCGGAGACGGGGTCGCCGGGGATGTTCACCCTCCAGCGAATGAACCCGTCGCCCTGGTCCTTTGTCCCGTCGCTCTTCCGCGGGAGCACCGCGAGAATCGCAGGCGCTGGGCCCTCGCCCCGCCAGATTCGCGGGAGTCTGGCTGCCCCGTCACAGAAGAGAACGCCCGCCGCCACCAGGTCCTTGACCAGCGTCCCTTTCCTCGCATATGCCAGGACTGCCGCCGCCTTTGGGTGACCGTGGGCCGAAGAGCACCAGCGCGCAAGCTGGGCCGCGTATTCCGCGTAAAACCCCGGCGCTCCCCCGAACTTCGGGTAGTCGGAAGCGCAGTAGCGGACCTTGTCACACAGGGGGTGGGGCGGCGGCACCTTTCCCGTGCGCCCCGCCGACCCCTCGGTAGCCGGAACTCTGGTTTCCTCCTTCTGCAAGACGCTGGCGCGAAGAAAGTTTCCCTCCCCGTCTATGATGACCTCGATGTGCGCTTGTTGCAGAATGTGGTACGGGGGCAGCAGCGGCTCTGCCGCGAACTGCGGCGCGCCGTAGCACCTGTCATAAGTCTCCGCGAGCTTCTCGATCCAGCTCATTTCAGGCGCCCCACTCCTCGGCCTCCGCGTCCACCCCGCGAAGGTTGCGCGCGACCCCGAATCGCTTTGGCGTCATGGCGCGCACCGCCTCCCTGATCGTGCATTGTTCCGGACGTACGAAGGGCACGATGCCGTCGACCATGACCGGCCTCCACAGGCGCTTCACGATAAGGTCGTGACCGGTCTCGTCGGGGTAATCGAACCCGTGAAACATCACTCCGAACGCGAGCTCCCCGTACCCGTCGTAGTCCCCAGGCCCCGACCCGAAGACGCACGGCTCGACGTAGCCTTGGCAATCACGCGTCCCCAAGAAGACGTCCTGCCGACCGCCGCGCTCTACCATCCGTCTCGCGATGGCGAGGTGTTTCCCTTCGATGCGGTCGGCTGCCAAATCGGGTTGGTACTCGTTCCATTCAAAATGCGCTCGGACCTGGTATTCGACCCGCGGCTCGCCGCTCACGGGGTCCGGGTCGCCCGTGAGGAAGGTGTAAATTGCGAGCGTATTGAACGGCTCCTGCCTCTTTCCCGGCTGCCGAGCGTCCGCATAAACGCCATGGAAGATGAGCGGCTTCGTACCCCTCGTCTGGGTGCGGATGCGCCTCATGACTCGAACCTCGTCAACAACCCAAATGAAGGTCGGCTTCCAATAGATGGATTTCGCGACGCCCTTGAGGGCCTCATAGGTGGGGATCTGATAGGAGCACTTCTCTCCCCCGATCTTAGTCACGGGGTCGGTAAACATGGCGTACCGGCCCCACACCCGGAACTCGATGCTGTTCCTCTGTCGCTCAGGCATTGAGCATCTCCATTGGCGCTGACGATACCTCCGTCAGGCCGAAGTCCTCGTGGTAGAAGCGCGCGTCAAGGTGGAAGATTCCCATTCCCTCCTGCACCTCGTGTAGCCCGCCCTCGTTCTGTAGGCGCTGGAGCGTACGCGGGAACACGTTCACCGCGAACCGCTGAGCGCGCCTCAGGAGCGCCGCGCCTTCCTCCGCGTCGAAGGCTGAACACAGACCATTGATGACCTCCACGCCCTCGCGAGCGTACGGCACGATCACTCCCTCCGTCGGCGCGTCAATTGCTTTGAAAGCGCGGGCGGCTGTCATAAAGGATTGCCGAAGGTATATGGGCGGGGCCGTTGCGCCAACCGCCAGCGTGTTTTCACTCAGCATGTTCAGGAGGGTGTCGTCCCTGCCCGCATCCGGGGGTCGCACGGGGTAGGCCATCTCTCTCCTCCGCTCGAAAAAGTAGTATTCGAAATACCTGTCCATCGCGGCGCGGCTTAGCAGATCGCCGCGCACCTGCAGACAGCCGCGCAATACCTCGTCGAGGACGCGGTCGGCCGCCTGCTTTCCTGCCCGGATGTCTCGCAGCACGTCCGCCGGATCCACAGCAGGATTGACCACGTGCACAGTGCCGGTCGGGCGAGCGGCGTGCCGGTTACACCGCCCCGCCGCTTGCGCCACGGAGTCGAGGCCCGCGGTGAAGCGAATTACCGAGCCAAAATCGATGTCGACCCCCGCCTCAATCACTTGAGTGCTTACGCAAACGACCGGCTTGCCCCCTAGGTCAGCCTGCATCGCGCCTAGGCGCGCTCTCCTGTGGGCAGGGCACATATTGGCGCTGAGATGATAGACCCGAGCCTCGGGGTCCCCTAGCGTCTCCCGGACCTTCGTGAACACCCCGCGGGCCGCGGCCTTCGTGTTGACTACGACGAGGCAGCTCCCGGCGGCGCTCACCTCCCGGAGGGCAAGTTGGGCCACCTCTTCAAACTTCCACCCTCCCGGCTTCCGTTGGTCGACGACGTCCGCGCGCTTGACGCGGGCGAAGAGGCTGCACGCGCCTGGTGCGATCTCAGATTGCGGGCCGACGTGCATCGCGCCCTTCGATTTGTCAACGCGGTCGAGGAGCGGCTGCGTGGCCGTGCACAGCACGGCAGTGCTCCCGCACTGCTCCACAAGGAAGTTGACGGCATTATTAAAAAGATGCACGCAACTGACGGGTAGCGCCTGCGCTTCATCGAAGATGATCACTGCCCTCGCCAGGGTATGCATGCGCCGCACGGCGCGGGTCCCTCCACCGAAGAGAGCCTCAAGGAACTGCACGCTGGTGGTGAAGACCACGGGTGCGTCCCAGTTCTGGGCCAGGAGCCGCGCCCGCCATGTATCCTCCTCGGGAGCGAGGTTTGAATGGTGCTCAAGAACCACTGTTCCAGGGCCGTCGCTGGCGGTTTCCAAAATCTTGCGGGCCACGCCCGCGTTCTGCTCGATGATAGTCGTGAAGGGGACAACGTAGACCACGCGATCCATCCCGTGTTTCAGGGCGTGGCTCAGGGCAAACCGCAGGCTGCCCAGCGTCTTGCCGCCGCCTGTCGGAACGGTTAGCGTGTAAACCCCCCTTTGCCATGAAGCGGCCTCGAGGCATTGGTCGGAGACTTTCCGCCGTAGGTCGCCGATCCACCCTCCCCGGGGTAGCCCCGCCAGGTGACCCTCGAGGCGCGACACCAGCGCGAGCCAGCCGCCGTAGCGGGCGCTCGGCACTTGCCTATTGCCACCACCCCGCTCGAAGTCAGCGCTGTCGGTGTGGTCGCCGTCCACCAGGCAGCTCAGGAGAAAGCTGGCCAGCAACCCCAATCTGAAGCGGACGACTGTCTCGAAGGGGTCACAAGCATAGACGCTCTCGACAAGACCGCGCAGGCGAGCACCGAGGTCGTAGCCCGCCAGGAGGCTCTCGAACCGGTCCTTCAGGCCGCTGTCTGCCCTGCCCCAAGCCTCGCCCAGATGCGTCAGCCGGTCGTCCTTTGCAATTCGCCTCGTAAACAGGTCCGCCCCGTCCGGCCCGACGCAGTCGATGAGGCCGGAGTGGTGCGACGCGGCACAGAGCGCCAGTACCTGCGCAGCCACGCCGTCGAAGGCTCCCCCGGCCGAGAGCCTGGTCCACAGCATCTGGGCACCGGCCGTAGAGTGGTCGACGCTGCCCCTGCGGGCGGGATGAGCAACACCGCCCGCATCCCCATCTTGCTCCAAAAGTCCGCTTGAGGAACTGAGGTAGGCCTGGAACTCCTCGCTGTACTTCCCTAAGTCGTGCAGGAGACCCACAAGCTGCCCCCCCGTCCGCAAGCCGATCTTCTCCGCAAATCCCCCGGCAAGTTTCGAAACTGCAGTCAGGTGGTCTGCCAAACCCTGACGTCTCCCGTCTTTCGCAACGTGCGCGATGTAGGAGGGCGACATAGCGACCCCAGGGCTCGGCTCATGCCCGCGACGCCGGGCTCGGCGGGAGGAATATACCACCGAACCGGGCGCTGGTGTTACCCTTTTTCTTCGCCTAGTACGCCCCAGGACTTTTGCCCCCAAGTCATGGAACCTTTGGATGGGCGAGCCGAGGGAACAGCAGATCCCTCACACCGGTCGCCGAAGACGGGCGACCCGGTTCGGGATGACAGGGGGCGCAGCACGGGCCACGAGCCACAGGCAACAGGGGATCCGCCTGCGCCCCGCCGCGCCGTCCCGAAGTTTCGGGACGGCGCGGCAGGCGACAGTGGGCAGTGGGCAGAACAGAAATGAGCGTTTCACGCAAAGACGCAAAGCCGGCCGGCAAGCTGCCGGCGCTACAACAGGCACGGGGCACGGGAGGCAGTTGGCAGTGGACAGTTGGCGGGCGGCAGGCGGCAGGCCGCAGTGGCGAGTGGCGGAAGAACGGAGTCGGCAGGACGCCGGCGTTACAACAGGCACGGGTCACGGAGCACGGAGCACGGGCGCATGTCAGGATGAGGGAGCGGGGGCGGCGGTGGCCTATGAGCTACACGGTGTAACATATAGACGTTAGGGAGAACAAAAAGCGAACGAATATCCCTCTCACCGCACCTCTCCAAATTGCGACGGGTCAGGAAATCCGTTCCTTGAAAACAGGGCACTTAGATTCGCCAAAACCCGGCGCCTCCGACGGGTTTCCCGCCCGGGGTGCTCCGCGGGCTCTGCGGCTTATCGCTTGGCGTGAGAGCAGCGGCAGACTTGAAATGAGCGTTTCACCCAAGGACGCAAAGGCGCAAAGCCGGCCGGCAGGTCCCGACGAAGAGCACCGGTCGACTCCGCTCAGGGCCATGAGACGGCAACAGGCAATAGGCCACAGGCAATAGGCCACAGGGGGCAGTGGGCAGTGGGCAGTGGGCAGTCGGCAGTCGGCAGCGGCGGAACAACGGAGACGGCAGCACGCTGCAACAGGCCACGGGCCACGGGGCACGAGACACGGGTTTACTGATGGAAGGTGGCTAGGAGGTCTTGGTAATCATCTACGGTGATACGGTCGGGCTTCTGCGGAAGCGTGAAGGAGAAAGTGCTGGTCGGCTGGCGTGCGGCAATCCAGCCTCGCGCCATGCGCTTGCCGAGATGCAGGTACAGGGGAATCAGGTCCTCCCAGTTGCTCGCGACGCCGGTACGGGTCAGCGTTCCGGTAACCTTCCACTGGCCGCTTGAAGCGCTGGAGATTTGATAAGAAAGCGTGTAGTCGGGAATGCCAGTGCCGTAAACGTACTCGCGAAAGAACCAGTCCATCGTGTGGGTGCGATCGAGATCCATGACCGGCGTCATGTGCTTGTTGACAATCGCCTCGAAATCCTCGGTGGAAGCGGCTTTGTTGGCATACGTCGCGGTGAAGTCGTGCATCATCGCCTTGAAAGCGGCATCGGGATCGCGCGCCATGCTGTCGAAAAGCATCATGCGGAGCATGTTCAGGATCCACCCGCCCTTGTCGTAAATCACGGTGCTGTAGCCATCGGGCGCTTCCGACGACCCCAGCCGATCGCCCATCCATACCGGGCCTAGGGAATCGTAGATGTGACCGTACTGGTTCCTCGCCAGCAGCTTCTCTTTCTCGAGCTTGAATTGGTCGAGATACTGTTTGGAACCTTCCTGGTACCCGACGTATAGGTTGCCGGAGAAGTCCGCGAAGCCCTCCGAAAGCCATTGGTCGTGATAGGTCTTCCAGCCAACGAGATGGCCCCACCATTGATGCGAGGTCTCGTGGCCGCGGAAGTAGGAGCCGGCTTGATACGTGTCTGGCAAGCCGAGTTCGTGCCGCTGCGTGGAATCCAGAAACGTGATGAACGAAAGGTAAAGCAGCGTGGGCCAGCCCTGGCCGTACGCCCAGGGGATGTTGGTGACCGTGAGCTTCGGGTAGGGGAACGGCCCGAAGTAGTTTTGGAAGAGGAGCAAGGCGCTCGAGACTTCCGCGCTTACCGTAGCCGCCATGTGCGAGGGATCGAGCGAGCCCAGAGGCATAGAGGCCCCGGGATTCGATCCCGGCAGGTCGCCGGAGTTGAGAGACTGGATCGTCGAGAGCATGTCGTTGGCGTTTACATTGGTCAGCACCTCGACGGTGGTGGCAGCGCCAAGCTTTCGATCGAGTTCCTTGTAAGCGCCAAATGCGAAGCCGGCCACGCTGAGCGGCTCGGGACTCTTCCACATGGTGACGACTTCCTTGCCTTCGCGCTTCTTTCCCGTCTGCTCGCCCGTGGCCGTCAGGACGAATCGCTCGGGCGAATGGAACGTAAGCTCGAAATTGGCGCGCGTGGCGAATTCGTCGGCGGGAGAGGGATACCATCCGAAACTCGGACAGAAAAATTCTCCCGCACCAACCCTGCGGATGAAGTTCTTGCCGGCGTATTGGAACTTCAGAACTGCCGCGCCACCCGCGGCCGCCGGCTGCGGGAGGACGACGGCCAAGTAGTCGCCGAAATGCTGCACTCCGCCGCCGTACGCGCGTGGCTGGAAGAACGCCAGCGGGTGCCCGCCGCCATCCTGAACGCTGCTGACGCGCAGGTTGGAGTCCAGATGAAACAGCAGAACGCGCTCGCCAGCCTGCCGTAGAGCCAGCGAAAGCGCGCTCGTGGCGCTCAGTTCCGCGCCGCCGGTGACGGTGGCGTCAATGGCGTAGTCCCGGACGAAGTAATCGTCTTTGGCCAGAGGGTCTTCGTCCAAAGTCATTGGGCTCCGATTGCTCGCGGGAAAACGCATCCACGTATCGAATTGCTCGACGGCCGCGGGCGTAGCGCGCCACCGGCCGATCTCGACTTCTTCGAGCTGGCTTGCGTCGTAACGGACTTGGACCCAGCCGAAACGATCGGTCTTGAGGTCGGCGAGAAAATATTCGTCGCTCGCGGGGTTGGCGGAAAGAACTGCTTGGAAAAGGCGCGGCAGGATCCCGGCGCCGTAGTCCTCGCGCTGCCGCTCGCGGCTGCGGTAAAGATCGGCGAGATCGCTGCGCGAGGTGGTGGGCGACCACTTCACCTGGCGGGCGATTTCGGCATACGTCGCGTCGTGGAAAGAAAAAGTGGCTTCCGAGAAGGACAAATCCAGGCTTGGCTGCCCGGTGAAGAGCTGGAGTTGCTGGGCTTCGAGGGCGCTGGGCGGAACGACAGCAAGGCGGCCCCGCCCTTTGAAGGCCGCGGCAAACACTTGGCCTGCCACCGGTAAGGCGAACTGTATCGCTCCCTCTCGAAGCGCGATTCGGATACGGTCGCGAACCAGCGCCAGGTTTTCCACGGCGGCGGATTTGGCTGGGTCAAAGGCCGGCTGGGAAACGCCGGTCCAGAGCGAGGTGGCGTCTGGCGCTGCTGCGGGCTGGCTGCCTTGCGAGGCGTAGGGAAAAGCAGATCCCTCACGCCGGTCGCCAGAGGCAGGCGACCGGGTTCGGGATGACAGAGAGGGGCGACAGCAATGCATTGCGGAGACAGATCCTTCGGGCACCTGATCGGCAGAGCCTGTGCGAGGCGCAGCGGCGGCAGGGCGCCACCGGCTAACGCCGGCGGTGGTGGTACTGACGTGGGTAGCCGGCGATGTCAGTGCCATCTGCCGTAGCGGAGGGCGTGGGTTGCCAGCCGGGGTGGCGTTTCGCTGCAGGATGACAATGTTGCTAGGGCGGACAGATACGGCAAAGAGCGCGGGCAGGAATGCCCGCGCCACTTGGGGCTTCCCACGATGGGCTCCGGCAGAGGCGGGAAGAAAAGCAGGTCCTTCGGCCGCTCTACGCCGAGGCAAGGGCTCGGTGTCAGCGTCTGGCCTCAGGATGACAGCGTCGTTGAGGCGGGAGGTGACCGAAAAGAGCGCGGGCAGGAATGCCCGCGCCACTTGACGCCTGACGCGGTGGGCGGCGGCGGGGGCGGCGGCGACTAAACAGAGGAGGAACGCCGAAGTCCGATGGCATCTCACGTCAACCCCCAAGAAACGGCTGTATCGCCAGGGTACTACCATGAGACGGGATGAACAAGGGCCGGGGAAGAAGGCGACAGGCAATAGGCAACAGGCCACAGGCAACAGGCCACAGCAAGCAAGGAGCAGGGGGTAGAGGACGGAGCCGGCAGGATGCCGGCGTTACAACAGGCACAGGCAAGAGGCAACAGGCCACAGGCAACAGGGGACAGCGGGCGAGAAACAGTGGCTGGTGGCTAGTGGCTAACCCGACTTTGACAACTGGGGCCTGATTTTCTCGTAAGTTATTGATTCTGTGCTCGGGATCTCAAAAGGTCTTCACT
>JAJYLB010000024.1 GCA_021788095.1 Acidobacteriota bacterium
TTGGGAATCCCGCCAACGGCGCGGGATTCCCACTTTCCCACAGCCGCGGCGACGGCCGACCTTCGGTTACATTTCGAATGTCTCGACGACCACCCCTTCGGTTACATTCTTAAATGTCTTGACAGGCGTCCAACGCGTGCGTTCAGAGCGTGAGATTGTCCAATCAGGAATGTCCGGTACCTCAGTGGGTGGGCGCTTGCCGGTTGGTTCGCCGCCTATTCCCCTAGCGCGACCTTGGCCGGGGACCTTGGCCGGGATGCGCGCCAAGGGTACAATTTGTGACCGGGGGTTCCGGCCGCAATCCGGGCAGTGCCGGCCTCGCCCTATGCTGGTCTTGAAACTCTTAGCTGTTCTCCTCCTGATAGCGCTCAACGCTTTTTTTTCGGCGACGGAATACTCCCTCGTCGCCGTAAGATCGAGCCGGATTCGGCTGCTGGTGGACCAGGGCAACTCCCGCGCCCGGGTGGTGGCGGACCTACTCAGTCACCTCAGCCGGGTCATCTCCGGCGTCCAAGTCGGCGTCACATTGGTCAGTCTGGCGCTGGGCTTCATCGGCGAGCTGACTTTCGCGTCCTTTTTCTATCCGCTGTTTACGTGGCTGCCGGGGCGGTGGGGCATAGTCACGGCGAACGTTGCCGCGCTGGTTCTGGCATTCCTGCTGCTGACTTTCCTGCAGATCGTTTTGGGGGAGCTGGTTCCGAAGTCCATCGGACTGGCGCGGGCCGAGCGAGTCGCTTTGACGGTGGCTCGGCCATTCCGCTGGTTTCTGACGACGGGCGGCTGGGGGATAACGCTGCTCGACGGCCTGGCCCGGCGAATCGTTCGACTGCTGGGGCTCGGCCAGTCTTTGCCGCACGAGTTGGTGCGCACGGCAGAGGAGTTGCAGATTCTGATCCAGCAGGCAGGGGAGCGGGGCATTCTGCCGGTACGCGAGGAGCGATTCATTCGCCGGGCGATGGAACTGAATCAGATCGACGTGCGGGCGGTGATGGTGGCGCGCCCGGACGTTCACGCGCTGCCCGTCGCGGCCTCGCTGGATGAGACGGTTCGCCTGTTCTCCGCCACGCAGCGTTCGCGCCTGCCGGTCTTTCAGGGCTCGCTGGACCACGTGCTGGGTTTCGTGCACGTCAAGGACCTCACGTGGGTGCTTGCCGACCGCGCTCGAGCGCTCGAGGCCGGGCGCATTCCCGTTCCGTTCGATCTCCGCGGGCTGCTGCGCGAAGCGCTCATCGTCCCGGAATCGAAATCGGCGAGCGAATTGTTGTTCGAATTCCGCGCCACGCGCGCGGGCCTGGCGATGGTGGTGGACGAGTTCGGAAGCATCCAAGGGCTGGTCACGCTCGAGGACATCCTCGAGCAGCTTGTGGGCGAGATTCACGACGAGTTCGACGTCGAGCGGCGGCCGGTGCAGCTTGCCGATGGCGCGATGGTGTTCGATGGCGCCGCGAGCGTCCGCGATCTTGCCTCCCAATACAACATCGTGCTGCCCGAAGATGCCGCCTACGAAACGCTGGGCGGGTTCGTCCTCAGCCGGCTGGGCTTCCTGCCGCGCGGGGGCGAGACGTTCGACGCCAATGGCTACCGGTTCACCGTTCAGGAGATGGACCGCCGACGCGTCTCGCGCGTGAAGGTCGCTCCCCTCCGCCAACTCCAGACTCTCGCGGCGAAGGCCGCGGAATGACCCGCTTTCGCTCGCTGCTGCGATCCCGAAGCTTCGGGACGGCGCGGCAGGCCCGCGACGGTGGGCAGGACCGGCGTGGCGGGCTGACCCGACGGCTCCTCGGCCGGGTGCTCTGGGCCCTGCCGGCGCTCTGGCTGATCGTCACTATGGTGTTTCTGCTGATTCACATCGTGCCGGGCGATCCGGTGGTGGAGATGCTGGGGGAGGGGGCGCGCGCCGGCGACATCCGGCAATTGCGCCACGCGCTGGGACTCGACCTGCCGCTGCGCGTTCAGTACGGGAGGTACCTGGGCGGCGTGGTTCGCGGGGACTGGGGCGCATCGCTGCGCTATCACCAGCCGGTGCTCAGGCTCGTTCTGGGGCGCTATCCCGCGACGCTGGAACTGGCCGTGGCGGCGCTGGCGGTATGTCTTCTGCTGGCGATTCCGGCGGGCGTGGCCGCGGCGGCGCGGCAAAACCGGCCGGCGGACCGCGCGATTGCCGTCGTCTCGCTGCTTGGGCTCTCGGTGCCCAATTTCGCCTTGGGCCCGTTGCTCATCCTCGTTTTCTCGGTGGAAATCGGCTGGCTGCCGGTCTCGGGCCGAGGCGGATGGGCGCATCTGATCCTGCCGGCGATTACGCTGGGCGCCGCGCTCGCCGCCATCCTCACGCGGATGGTGCGCGCCGCTGTAGCCGAGGAGCTTTCCGCCGATTACGTGCGAACCGCGCGCGCGAAGGGCTTATCCGAACGCCAAGTTCTGCTGCGGCACGCCCTTCCCAACGCTCTTTTCCCCATCGTGACCGTGATCGGGTTGCAATTCGGAACGTTGCTCGCGGGCGCTATCGTCACCGAAATGATTTTCTCCTGGCCGGGGATCGGGCGACTGGCGGTGGATGCCATCGAAGCGCGGGATTATCCGCTGCTGCAGGGCTGCATCCTGGCCATCGCGATCTCCTACGTTCTGGTGAATTTGTTGACCGATATTCTCTATTCGCTCCTCGATCCCCGAGTGAGGTTTTCATGACGCCCTTGCGCCAGTTCCTGGCGCACAGCCGGCTTGGCCGCGTGGGTTTGGGGCTGAGCGTGCTTCTGATTCTCGTGGCGCTCGGGGGGCCCCGGCTCGCTCCTTACGATCCCGCGGCGCAGAATCTCGCCCAGCGGCTCGAGCCGCCCAGCCGCACCCACTGGTTTGGCACAGACGATCTCGGCCGAGACGTCTTTTCGCGGGTGATTTATGGCGGCCGGGTTTCGGTGACGGTGGGCGTGACCGTTGTGGTGGGCGCGGGGGTAGCGGGCTTGGCCATCGGAGCGGTGGCGGGGTTTCTCGGCGGCTGGATCGATCTCCTGATCAACGTCATCCTGATCAACGCCTTTCTGGCGTTCCCGGGCATTCTGCTCGCCATCGCTTTCGCCGCCTTTCTCGGTCCGGGAATCGGGAACGTGATTATCGCGCTGGTGGTGACGGGCTGGGCGGGCTACGCGCGGTTGGCGCGGGCGCAAGCGCTCAAGGTCAAGGAACTGGACTACGTTGCTGCCGCCCGCACGCTCGGCGCGCCTGGGTGGCGGATACTGCGCCGGCACGTGCTGCCGAACATTCTCCCGCCCGTGCTCGTGCAGGCGATGATCGGATTGGCGGGAGCGATCCTGGCGGAATCGACGCTGAGTTTCCTCGGCCTGGGCGTGCTGGCGCCGGCGGCGAGTTGGGGCGCGATGCTCAACGACGCCCGCAATCATCTTTTCGACGCGCCCTACCTCGTCGTGTTTCCCGCGCTAGGGCTGATCTGGGCGGTAATGGCTTTCAACCTGCTCGGCGACGCGCTGCGCGATTGGCTCGATCCCCGCACGCGCTCCGCGCTGATCGCCGCCGATTTGGCGCGCTGAGAATCCGATCCCAGAATCCGATCCCTCTTGCCAACTCGATCCCGGCCACCCTAGACTGGCTGCCATGGATGAGATCGTTTTCGAGGTCACACAAGAGGGTGACGGCGGGTATGTGGCGGAGTGCCTGACCGAAAGCATTTTCACGCAGGCTGACGATTGGGATGCGCTGCGCCGCAACGTGAAGGAAGCGGCGGCGGCCTACTATTTCGACCACCCCAGGAAACCCGCCCGGATCCGCCTCCACCTGGTCCGCGACGAGGTGCTAGCCTAGCGGTGAAAGTGCCCCGCGACTTGAGCGGGAACGACGTGATAGGCGCGCTTTGCCGCGACTGGGGTTACCGCGTAGTTCACCAAGAGGGCAGCCACGTGCTCCTGGAGACCACCGAGCCCTCCCGCCAACGGGTGGTTGTGCCGGCTCATCAACGACTGCGGGTGGGCACCCTAAGCGCCATTCTCCGCCAAGTGGCGCGTCACAAGGACGTGCGGCGCGAAGACATTTTTAGGTCTCTGCGGTAGGCCTTCGCTCCCTTGCGGACAGCGTGCCTGAATGAATACGCCTTGGAGCCGTTGTGGCGACGCGCTGCGCGATTGGCTCGATCGCCGCACGCGCTCCGCGCTGATCGCCGCCGATTTGGCGCGCTGAAGACCTGATCGTGATTTCTGAGCGGGCTTCGGGCCACTTCCAAGTAGCACGGGCTTCAGCCTGCGTTCCCTGCACCCTGAAAACAAAGGCCAAAGGCTGAAGTCTGCTACCGGGGCCGAAGCGGCACTGTGCGGAGAGAGGGGTGACAGGTTACAGGCCACAGGGGACAGCAAGGGAAAGACCGGGAAAGGCCGCGCAGGTTACAGGGGACAGGTTACAGCGGGCCGAAGGACGGGCCGAAAGGCGTCAACACGGAGGGCACAGAGGCGAAAGAGGTAGAAAAGCTAAAGAACACACGACGGAAGGAAAGCGGCTGGGAAAGAGGCTGGGATTGACGGGAGCGGCGGGCGGGGGTAAGTTAGCCGCCGATTCGAAGGCCAGGAACCGGTGTTCCACGTGGGAGGGGTGAGCCGATGAGATTCGCGCGAATCTTGGCAACTACGGGAGTCGTTCTGCTGCTGGGCTTGGCTGGTTGGGCGGGGCGGGGCAAGATGCGGCGTGCGGGCAGCGGCGCCGAAGGCAGCGCAAAATTGAGATTTGAGATTGTAACGACAAGTCACGAAAGGGGTGAGAGTCGCGGCACGGGGCCTGCACGGCCGGGGCGCAAAACTGCGCGGGCAGTCCCGAATCTCGAACGTTCGGGACAGGAGCCCGCGCCACCTGCGTCCGGCGGGGACGGGTTGTTTACCGAGAAGCTGCTGCGCGCGTTCGTGTTTCGGAACGTTGGGGCGTTTCGGATGCAAGCGCGGGCATCGGCCGTCGCGGCTCCGGTACAAAATCACCTCAACACGTTCTACCTGGCGACGTGGACGGGGGGAGTGTTCAAGACGACGAATGGCGGAACTACTTTCACTCCGGTATTCGATGGCCAAGACAAGCTGACGATCGGCGCCATCGCGGTGGCACCGTCGAACGCCGCCATCGTTTGGGTGGGCACGGGAGACGCGCGGGGAGCGCGCAGCTCGTTTGCGGGCGACGGCGTGTACAAATCGGTGGATGCGGGAGCGACGTGGACGAACATGGGCCTGCGGGATACCGAGCACATTTCGCGGATCGTCATCGATCCCGCGAATCCCGACATCGTCTACGTGGGCGCGATGGGGCATCTGTACTCGGCGAACGCGGAGCGCGGAGTTTTCAAGACAACGGACGGCGGGAAGAGCTGGAAGCGCGTCTTCTTTCTGAACGACAAGGTGGGCGTCATCGATCTGGTGATAAACCCCAAGAACCCCGAGGTAGTGTATGCAGCCACCTACGACATGCGGAGAACGGCGTCAATGTTTCGGAATGCGGGCCCGGACAGCGGCATCTTCAAAACCGAGAATGCCGGCGCCTCGTGGACCAAACTCGCCGGCGGGCTGCCCACCGGCCTCATCGGCAAGATCGGTTTGGATATCTACCCGCAGAATCCCGACATCCTGTACGCCGCGATCAATAACGACAATCCCGGCGCGCCCACCGGCCCGCCAGCCGGTTGCACGGGCGGGCAGCGAGCGGGGCTCCGTGGCGGCCAGCTCTATCGGACCGAGGATGGCGGGCGCGTTTGGACGAAGAGGAACGCGGCGAACGTCGATCTCAGTCCGAAAGGGAGCGGGTACATCGGCTCGGGAGACGAAGATTGCGATGGGTTCACCCAGGTACGGGTCGATCCCAGCAACGCTCGGCACGTCTTCATGGTGAGCAACGCGTTTTGGGCTTCCGAGGATGGCGGGAAGACTTGGCATGGGGGCGGTGGTGGCGGCTCGCCGGGGCTATTCCCCGGGGTTTTCGGCGACGTGCGAACTTTATGGATCGATCCCGAGGACCCCAGCCGGATGATCGGCGGCGACGACGGTGGATTCGATATTTCCTACGACGGCGGGAAGACCAGCCGGCACATCGCTTACTTGCCGGTTGGCGAGCCGTATTCGATCGGCTACGACGTGGATGATCCCTACAACATTTACATGTGCATGCAAGATCACGAGACGTGGAAAGGTCCCTCGATCGGGCCGCGAGGCTACACCAGCCTGCTCGACTGGGTGGCCATCAGCAGCGGAGACGGCATGCACATCAAGGTGGATCCGAACGACAGCCGCTGGGCCTACGCTACGAACGAATGGGGAAGCATTTTCCGGATCGATCAGAAGCTCGGCTATCGGGCGAATATTCGACCGGTGCGGCCGGGAGGCGGGCCGCCCTATCGGGCCAATTGGGGCACGCCAGTAGCGATGTCGCCGCACGACAGCCGCGTCATCTACACGGGTGGCGAGGTGCTGCTCAAATCGGTGGACCGCGGCGACCACTGGACCGAAATCAGTCCCGACCTCACCACGAATAGCTGCGGGCCGCTCGCGCCGGCGGGAACGGCCGGTGTGCAGCAGCCGCGGTTCTGGTGCGCCCTCTCGACGATTTCCGAATCACCGGTGACAGCCGGAGTGATTTGGGTCGGCACGAGCGACGGGAAGGTGCAGGTGACGCGGGATGGGGGCAAGACGTGGACCGACGCGACGGGGGCGATCGTCAAGGCCGGAGGACCACAAGGGACATACGTGAGCACGGTGTTTGCGTCGAATGACGCCGCCGGCCGCGCGTACGTTTCGAAGGATGGGAACAAGGAGGACGACTTCCACCCGTACCTCTACATGACAGACGATTTCGGCGCGACTTGGAAATCCACAGCCAGTGACCTTCCGAGCGGCCCCATTCACGTGGTTTGGGAAGACGCTCGGAATCCCGATCTGCTCTTCGTAGGGAGCGGAAGCGGACTGTACGTTTCGCTCGATCGCGGGGGGAATTGGCTGAGGATGAACAACAACATGCCCAACGTGCCCGTGATGGATTTGGCGGTGCAGCCGCGGGCGCACGACCTCATTGTCGCCGGGTTCGGCCGAGGCGTGTTCGTAACGAATATTGGGGCTTTGGAAGAGCTGAATGACGCCGTGCTCGCCAAGGATGCCTATCTCTTCCCGATCCCGCCAACGCCCGAACGAGTGACTTGGGCCTTCGGGGCAAACGACTGGCTCTTCGCGCAGGGGTATCTGGTGACTCCGGACCCGGCGAACGGCATGGCGATTCAGTACTATCTGAGGCGCGCGCAAAGCGGCGGCGCCAAGATCACCGTCACGGATTCGAGTGGCAAGGTGATGGCGCTACTCGATGGGGCAACGGCGGCGGGGATCAACACCGTCGTTTGGAACATGCTGGCTCCGAGGCCACCAGGGCCGAGGCGTTTCGTCGGCGGGGCGAGACGCGCTGCCGGATACGCGCCAAACCTGTGGGCGCCGCTGGGGGAATACGTAGTGACTTTGGAGGTTGGAGGGCAGAAGCTCACCCAGCGCGCGCAGATTCCGAAGACGCAGAGTTGGTCGGTGGGAACGTCCTTCCCGCAAACGATACGGTAGCCGGGAGGCGCGCGGCGACTCAGCCCTGATCGGCACGGCCGCCGGCGAATGTCTCCGGCCAGGCGCGAAGGGCCGTTCGAATCGCAGCCGCCCAGAACTGGCGGTCGAAAGTGGCCAGAACTACGTCCTGACCAAGCGCATCTTGCCAGCTGAGAGCTGCAGGCGGTTGGACGGCATCGTACCCGCGGAGTCCCTGATCCCAGGCCAGTGCTTGCGCACGAGCGCCTCGGTGACCAGAATCCTGACAAGGTCTGGCCACTGCCGCGAGAAGCTGCGCAGGGCCCGGCACCGGGTAGGAAGGTCCAGCCCATTGAACCGCACCGTTCGCGTCGAACTTCTCCGCATGGCCGTTGCGTACTCAGGGATGGTGTACTACGATCTCCCTGGAGCCCTGTGCAAGAGTAGGGAGCAGCATCGTGCTCGTTGATCGTGTCGATTTTTTCCGCTTAGACGCGAGTCGGAAGCTCGACCCACAACGGCGGTCCGAGCTAGGCCAATTCATGACCCCGCCCGCGACGGCACGACTCATGGCATCCATGTTTCAGGCTGGAGCCGACGCTCTCACGTTGTTGGACGCGGGGGCTGGGGTAGGCTCACTGACGGCGGCCTTCGTAGACGAAATTTGCCGCCGTGCTCGCAAGCCAAAGAGCCTTCATGCAACGGCGTACGAGGTTGACCGCGCCCTGATCGAATATCTCCGGGCCACCCTCGATGAATGCCGGAAGACTTGTGAAAAGAGCGGCGTCGCATTTGGCTTCGAGGTGATCGAGCGCGATTTCATTGAGGACGGCGTATGCAAATTGAGTCAAGAGATGTTCGATCCAGTTGAGCGTTTCAACTGTGCGATCCTCAATCCTCCGTATAGAAAAATCAACAGTGATTCCCAAACACGATTTGCTCTGAGGGAAATCGGCGTTGAGACCTCTAATCTGTACACCGGGTTTTTGTCCGTCGTGCTGATGCTTCTTGCTGAAGGGGGCGAGCTTGTCGCGATTACTCCGAGGAGCTTCTGCAACGGGCCATATTTCAGGCCATTCCGAAAACTCGTCCTGGGCACGCTCGCAATTCGCCGCATCCACGTTTTCGAGTCCCGACAGGTCGCATTCGGTGAGGACGGCGTGCTGCAAGAAAACGTGATTTTCCAAGGTGTCAAGGGCGGGAACGAGAACCTCCGCGTGACTGTTTCCTCAAGCACGGGCCCAGAGGATGAGTTTTCCTCCATACGAGAGGCAGCTTATGAGGAAGTCGTCCGCCCGGATGATCCAGAGAGTTTCATTCACATCGTTGCTGACGAGCTGGGGGCAACTGTTGGTGAATCATTGGGCCGGTTGTCCTGGACGCTGGGAGAGCATGATCTTGAGGTGTCAACCGGGCGCGTGGTCGATTTCCGCGCAACAAAATATCTGAGGCGCGCTCCTGGGGCAGACACCGTACCCCTCATCTATCCGCGCAATTTTGAGAAAGGTTTTGTTAAGTGGCCCAAGCCGGGGGGAAGGAAGGCCCAAGCGATTGCAGTTGCCCATGATCGGGAGGGCTTGCTTGTCCCGCAGGGGATCTACGTGCTGGTAAAGCGGTTCTCTGCGAAAGAGGAAGAAAGACGAGTCGTTGCCGCCCTGTATGAGCCGAGCCTCGTGGAGGCAGAGTTTGTTGGCTTTGAAAACCACTTGAACTACTTTCACCGGAACGGCGGTGGTTTGCCCCTCAAGCTGGCAAAGGGCCTTGCTGCGTTTCTCAACTCTACCCTTGTGGACCTGTATTTCCGACAGTTCAGCGGTCACACGCAAGTAAATGCAACCGACCTCAGGAGTTTGAAATACCCGACCCGCTCACAGCTTGAGGCTCTTGGGTTAAGGATCGGGGGGCAATTTCCAGATCAGGAAACCATTGACCGTTACGTCAAGGAGGCGCTTAACTTGGCAGACGATTCTGGCATCACGGATCCCGTGAAAGCGAAGAAAAGGGTTGGAGAAGCGCTGCGCATCCTGAAGGACTTAGGTCTCCCGCGCGAGCAACAAAACGAGCGCTCCGCTCTCACGCTCCTTTCGTTGCTCGACGTCAGGCCTGATACGCTGTGGGCCGAAGCCGGGGAGCCTCTAATGGGCATAACGCCGATGATGGAATTTTTCCGCGCGCACTACGGAAAGAACTATGCCCCCAATACCCGCGAGACTGTGCGTCGCCAAACGATTCACCAGTTTCTTGACGGCGGTATCGTGAGGATCAACCCCGACGACCCCACGCGGCCAACTAATAGCCCATACGCCGTGTATCAGATCGAACCCCGCCTCCTGAATCTGCTGAGAGCATTCGGCACCCCACGGTGGGAGGAGGGTCTAAAGGGGCATCTGACCTCTATCGAAACTCTAAGGAAGCGGTACGCCCAAGAGCGTGCCATGAAGCGCATTCCCATCGAGGTGGCGAAAGGGAAGACAATTACGCTATCGCCCGGGGGCCAGAACACCCTCGTTGAGAGAATCATCAAGGACTTCTGCGAGCTTTTTGTCACCGGGGGAAAACTTGTGTACGTAGGCGATACGGATGAGAAATGGGCGTACTTTGACTGCGAATTGCTAAGATCGCTTGGTGTGACGATTGAAGCTCACGGAAAAATGCCTGACGTTGTCGCCTACCACAGGGACAAGAAGTGGCTGGTGCTGGTCGAGGCGGTGACGAGCCACGGACCCGTAAATCCCAAGAGACGCGGTGAACTGAAGAGACTGTTTCGGGGTTGTGAAGCAGGCCTCGTTTTTGTGACGGCATTTCTTAGCCGTTCGGCGATGCTCAAATATCTGGGTGATATTTCGTGGGAGACCGAAGTGTGGGTTGCGGATGCTCCGACGCATCTTATCCATTTTAACGGCGAACGCTTCCTCGGCCCGTACGAAGGCCGCGGAAATGAGACGTGACGAAGTGGAAGGGCCTCTACTGCCTCCAGGGGACGGGTTACAGGTTAGAGGGCAGCGGGCAGAGGCTGGAACTGCGAAGGGTGCCCTGTGACAAAAATGTACTAACGTTCACCTTACCACGTAAGTACGAGTGTGATAACGTCTCTCCTGGGGAGACAGGCGATGGCGAGTGCCAAAGCCAAGCCAGGACTCGGGGACAAGAAGCAACCTGTGGCCGCAAAGCCGCGAACTCCCGGGGTATACCATGGCAAGCAGAAGCGGACAGGAAATTCCCTCGGCTTGCGCTTCGAGAAGGCCCTCTTCCAGAGCCATCCTGGGTTCAACGGAGAAGTGGAAGCTCGCGTCATCGGCCGCGGGCGGATGCTGGTGGTTGCGCGCGCGGAGCCCAAGAGAAAGCCCGCAGAGGAAGACCCCGTGCTCTCCTCCTTCATGAGTTTTCTGGCGGCTGACATGCAGCGCTCTCCGGAGCAGATCAAGCCGCCCGATGCCGGGGATCTGGCACGCGCTCGCAGACTGGTCGGGGGCGTGGATACCTCTCCAGAGGAAGATTTGGGGGACGAGGCGCTGCTCTAAATGGAGGTGAACGGCTGGCGGCTGTTTCAATATCCCCTCTTTGAGAGCCAACTCAAAGAACTGACGGACGCGGTTGAGCAGCTTCCGATCGCGCAGCCGCAGACCTACAAGCGGCATCCGAAAGCGAAGCTGCTGGCAACGACTCACCGCCATATCACGGAAATTATTCCCCGCAACCCCAACGCTCCCGAGTTTCGGCAAGGCGACACCCTGGGGCCGGACAACCGGCACTGGTTTCGGGCGAAATTTCATCAGCGGTATCGCCTGTTTTTCCGTTTCTCGACGAAGGGCAGAGCGGTCGTGTATGTCTGGGTCGACGATGAATCGACCTTGCGAAGGGCGCGTTCGAAGACCGATCCCTACGCGGTTTTCAGGTCGATGCTGGCTGTTGGCGATCCACCAGTCAGCCTTGAGGCCCTGCTGAAGCGGACGAAGCAACTGCGGGAGCCCATGCGGGGCAGGCCTCGGCGATCACCCAAAAGCGGAAGGCGGGGGATGGAGAGGCAGGTTACAGGGGACTTACGACAGGGGACAGGTTACAGGGGCCGGCGGGCCGCTCAGGTGGAGGGGGCGGAAGGCGGGGCGGGAGCGGCGGGGGCGCGGCGAATGTGGATGGTGCCGTACGTGCTGGTGAGCGTGAGTTTCGGTCCACCGGCACCGACCGAGCCTTGGAGAACAGTGGTCGACGATCCCCGGGCGAGTTGTAGGGAAGGGGAAGTAAAGTCGCAGGAGATGTTTCCCGACTTCGCCACGGCGTAGATGGAGAAGCCAGCGCCGTCAGGAAGAACCAGATCGATGTCTCCCGAGCGGTTGGTGATATCGATATCGCTGCGGGGGGGCACGCTATAGCGGACTTGGACGCTGCCGTCGCGATCGAAGAGATGCAGCGCGCCTTGGACGTTTTCCAGTTGGATGTCTTTCTCGCGCGTTTGGAGCGAGACGTTGCCCGGGGTATCGGAAAGCTGCAAGCCGGAGGAATCCAGGTCCAATCGGCCGAGGGCGGCGTCAACGCTGAGGGAGGTGCGCCGGGAGTCGAAGGTGAGCCCTCCTCCGATCCGGCGAACGCGGATGGGGCCAAAGAACTCGCCCCGGAGAGCGACTGTCCCGCTGACTTCGCCAACGTCGATGCGGTCGCCACGGCCGCTGATGCTGACGTTGCCCTTCACCGAATGAATGCGGGCGTCGCCGCTCCGTAACTCCCCGAAAACGTTCGAACCGGCGTGAGAGACGACGACGACGCCCGAGGCGCGCAGGGAAAGGGCGCCGGCGATGCCATTCACGTGAATATCGCCGCGATCGGTAGAGGCGCTCAAAGCGGCTTCAGGAAATAGGCTGGCATCATAGCTGACGTCCTCGTTGGCGCTCGCGGGAATGCGCGGGTTCACCTGAACGCCGGAAGCCGTCTGGTCGACGGAGACCGCGGTAGCTTCCGCGAGTTCCTGCGCTCGGGTTCCCGAGGTGGCACGAACGGTTTTGGTGACGATTACGCTGAGGTTCTGGGCCGGCTGCGGATGCACGTTGATGTTTCCGCCGGGAGTCCAGAGCGAGACCTGGGCGGAGGGCTCGATAGGGGCGGGGGGCAGGGTGGTGGTGTAGGAGTACGGCGTGGCGAAAGGATCGAATCGGGCGAATGCCGACGGCCAGCCCGGGTGAAGATGCGCTTCGTGGCTAGCGGCGAGAAAGGCCACGACGATCAACAGAATCAGGAAAAAATCGGCGGCATGGCCGCGCCGCGGCGGGCGCCCGACTACATGGGCCGGCAAGTTTGGCGCAGGGGGCGCCGGCGCAGAAGCTGCGGCGCGGCCTTCGGCGAGACGGTCCCAAACCATGACGAGGCCCCAGAGGATCAACAGCGCGGGCCAGTAGCGAGCCACATCCTCAAAAGGCAAAAGGCCAGGAGCGAGATTGTGAAGCAGGAAGAGCAGGCCGATGAAAACGAGCAGCACGCCGCCGAAGATGGACCCGCGCCTGTAGCGATAGCTCATATTCCTCTCAGGGCCCGACGTGGCCGTGGCTCGAAGCCACGGCCTCGGCCACGAGGATCGCACCGATCACGATCAGGATGACCGGCCAGAAATCGCCGAAAGAATAGTGGCTGAAATGTCCTACGAGGAAAAGCGCGCCGATCGTGATGAGTATCGCAGGACCCATCACACCATGCGTGCGGCACCGCTGGCAGCCGCAATTTCGCCAAGCCATCATGTCTGGCTACCCCCTTTCCGCGCCGGCTGCTGGAACCTCCTCCAGAAAAGCCAGACGCCTAAGCCGATCAGAATCAGAGGCCACCACTCGCTCAGCCATTCCCCCGAGAGCAGCCCGAGATTTCCGAGCAGGAACAGAACACCGATCGCGATGAGTACGATGGCGCCCGTGAGCGGGCGGGGCCCGCACGGATCGCACCACTCCGGTACGGCTCGGCCGCCGGCAGGCGGAGTCGTGGCGAATGTCGCCGCGGAGTGACTAGGCGGCGGTCCGGCGAAAGGCGGCCCGCCAGACTGAGGCGAGGCTGGCGAGGCACCGGGCGAGGGCGCAGCTTGGGGCGCGAAGCCCGCAGAGGTGGCGCTCGAGACGCCGGAGCTTGCCGCGGCGGCGTGCGGCGGGGCAGGGGAGGGGACGAAATGGGGCGAATAGCCCGCGGCCGCATAGGCTTCCGCCTGCTTCATTCGCGCGGTGCGGTAGGCTTCGATAGGCATGTAGAAGTAGAAGCAAGCGAGCCCGATACCAAGGAAGGCCGCGAACCCTCCGGATGGCCCGTTGCTCAGCATGGCAACGAATCCCGCGAAGATGGCGGCGTGGATCAGCGCCTTCACATACTCGGCGTTGTAGACGGCGCCCAAACCCGGAATGAAGCCGAGAGCGGCGGCGACTCCCGGGCTTGGCGCGCTCACGGGCGGGGAAGGCGGAGTGCCCGCGACCATGGCGGCCAAGCAGGGTTCGCAGTAGAGAACCCCGCGGACATCGCGAGTACAGTCGGCGCAGAGCGGTTTGCCACAGGTGCGGCAGAAGCCGGTGGCATCCCTATCGGGATGGGTAGCGCATTTCATGCGTGTCTCCAAGAGGGCGAGTTGGAACGAACTTGAGCCCGGCGTTCCTGCCGGTGGGGATAGAGCTGCTCGATCTGGTCCGGGCTTTTCTTCTGGGCCGGCGCAGCGGGCGGGGACTCGGCGGGGAAACTGGACTGAATTTCGTAGACCACGCGCAAGTTGCTCAGAAATTCGACACTGCGCGCGTAGGCGAGGTGGACGCGGCGGTTGGCTTGCATATAGATCTCGACGGGATTCCACGAAGCGAGGGAAGCGGGCGCGCTGCGAGAGTTCGAAGCCGTCACCGCGTGAGCGAGGATCGAGATCGTGATCAGAACCACAGCCGCGCCGACGGCGAGGCGCGGCTCGGCCAGGGAAGCGAGCCAAGCCAATCGCTGACGCGGCCGGCGGGCACCGGCACCGGTGGTTCGCGCGAGGATCTTCGGGACCAGGTAGGGGCCCGGCTCGATCGGCTCGATCCGTCCGAGCGCCGCGACGATTTGGCTGACGTCGCGGGCGAGAGCCTGACAGGTAGGGCAGGAGGCCACATGGTCGTCGTACTGGGCGCGGTCGGAGGCGCCCAGGGTTCCCTCGAGCGCTTCGAGCAGCCTGTCCTCCGTCTGTGAGCACGTCCACGACATCGCTTATTCCCCTGCTAAACCTATACGTTCCAAGGCCCGCGCCAGTTCAATCCTGCCGCGGTTGATACGGGATTTGACCGTGCCCTCCGGTACCCCCAGAATCCGCTGGATTTCGCGGTATTCCAGTTCCTGAAGGTCGCGCAGAATCACCGCTTCCCGCAACTCCGGGCGCAATTCGAGCAGGGCCCGCTCAACGTGGCGGCGCAACTCGCCCTGGCGCGCCAGGCGTTCGGGGCCGGCCTGGGGCGAAGCCTGCTCGGGAGGAGCGCCGGTTTCGTCATCCAGGGAGCGCGTTTCGCGGTCGTGGCGGGCTCGGCGGTAGTGGTCGATGAGGAGATTGCGGCCCACGCTAGTGACCCAGGTCTTGAAGCTCCCTTCGGCCGGGCGGTAACTGCCCAGAGTCTGATAGACACGGAGAAAGACGTCCTGGGTCAGGTCTTCGGTTTCCTGCCGGTTTCCGGTGAAGCGGTAGAAGAGCTGATACAGGCGAGAGGCATGGCGGCGAAGAAGTTCCTCCCAGGCCGACTGATTTCCGGCCAGGCAGAGGTTGACCAGTTGCGTATCGGCGTCCAAACAGGCTCAGCCTCTCGGCACGCACGTTCCGTTCCCACTGCTGAAGAACGCAGCGGAAGACGGGAAAGTTCCATCATCTTACTGTTGACGGGTGCGAGCGGCAAGAAGAAGAGAGGAGGCAGGGGAGGCAAAGGAGCACGGCGGGACGACGGAAATTCCACCGCAGAGACGCAGAGGGCGCAGAGGAGGCAAAGAGACAGAGTGGGACGACGGAAATGCCACTGCGGAGGCGCGGAGGGGTAGGGTGTCGGCTCTCTCTAACACCCTCGCTCGGATATCAGGCGATGCGCCACTCGAGGATGCCAAATTCACGCCAGTCGATGGGCGCGCGAATGAACATTGCGTCCGGCGGGCCAATATCGCCGGCGTGGTAGGAGATGGTCTGGGGCTCGACTTCGAGGCGAATGGCGTCTGTCAGGACGGGAGCGAACGTGACATCGTTGAACCTGTCCTTGGCCACGACGTAAGGCCCCGCATCCGCCACGGGAGTCCACTGCCCGCCGTCCCTGTACAGGATCCGCCAGGAACGGGGAACCAGGCAGAACCGGCGATCGTCGTACCAATACACGCGCGCAGACGAGACAAGCGTCATCCCCCCAAATCCGTATTCCAGCCAGGCGGGCGTCCCCGCCGGCGGCCGCATTCGGAAGTAGCGATAGGATTCGTCGGCGGAATTGATGGGGTCCTTCCCATCGTAGAGGGCGCCGATGTCGCTGTTCTGATCGTTGTACCCGGTCCAGGTGTACGGCACGCCGCCGGACGATTCCACGCTCACGATCGGCGCCGGAGGAACCGGCGTAATCCACGCCTTACTCGCATCGCGCGCGAGCCATACCGCCATCTCGCCCATGCCGCGGTTTGCCCAGCGATGGTAAGGCACGGCGACGAGTTGGTGCGGCTGCGTTTCGAGCGAGGCGCCATCGGCGGCTCGCTGGAGCGATAAGATCTTTCCCGTGATCACCTGCGTTCCACCGAGCAGGTCCGGGCGCCATTCGCTCTGGAACTCCGCGCGATCGGGGACGATCAGGTTCAACGCGTGGCCGCCGTTGTCGGGCCATTCCGCGCAATAGACGACGGGTCCGCGTTCAAGCGCCACCAGGTCCTTGTCTTCCTGCGCGCGCGGATCGGACCGCACGCGGCGCACGGGCATGGGGAATTCGGCTCGCACCACGTCTCCCTTCCGCCAGAGCCGGTCGATGCGCGCGTATCCCCTCTCGAGTTCGATGGGGACCGGGCGGTCGTTGACGAAGAGTTTCGGCGCGCCTTCGCCGCGGTCCGCGTAGCGATAGAGCTGGCTGGGCAGAACCTCGCCGCGCGTCCATCCCGGCATCCGAACCCGTAGGGCGAACCTCTCGGGCCGGCGCGGGTTCAGGGTGATTTTCGTCTCGCCCTGCCACGGGAAGCGCGTTTCCTGAACGATCTCGGCCGTGTTGCCCTCCCGGCCGACGTTCACTTGGGCGCGGCTGCCCACGAACAGGTTGACGTAGAGCGAATCGGCAGACTCCGCGTAGATGTAACTTCCTATCGAGGCCGTGAGCCGAACGACGTTCGGCGGGCAGCAGGGGACGTTGATCCAATCGAACCGCTCGTAATTCCCGAACGATTTCAGGGGATTCTGGTAGAAGAACCGGTCGCCCTTGAGCGAGACGCCGTCGGCGAAGCTGTTGTACAGCACGCGCTCCATCACATCGATATAGGCGGCGTGGTGGTGCAGCAGGAACAGCCGGTGGTTCCAGACGGCGTTGCCATAGGACGCGCACGTCTCGTCCCAGGCGCTGAGGTTCGGCAACTCGAACGGCGCGCCAAACTGCTCGTGGTATCGAATCGAGCCGATGCCGCCGGTAACGTACACCTTCCCGGAAACTGCGTCTCGCCAAATCGCGTCGTCGGCCACACGGTAAGCCGGCTGGCCGGACAGGGCGGCGATATCGGTGAGCGCGATGTAGAGGAACGTTGCCCGGACGCAATGGCCCACGGCCGTCCGCTGGGTGGTCACGGGCGCCTGGTCCTGGTCGTAATCGGGGTCGGTGGCGTAGACGCCCTGGCGCGGATAATTCGGCTGGCCGCGCTCGTCGATCAGGTAACGGGCGAACTCCCAATCGGCGGGATCGCCCGACTCGCGGTAAAGCTGGACGAAGCCGATTTCCTGGCCTTCGTGACCGGCGATGTAGTTTTTCTTCCCCGGCCCGTAATTCGCGCGGGCCACCGCGGCATCCCGCAGCGCCGCGTCGAGCATCTTCCGCTTGCCCGTGACCGCCGCGTAGGCCGCGCCCGCCTCGAGGAAATGCCCGGGAAGGCGGATGGCCATTTCCGGGTTCGCGAGGCGCGGCAAGAGCGCGGCAACGAGTTGATCGATCCGGCGATCGACGTAGGCTTCGAGCTTGGGATCGGGCCGTTTCGCGAGCATGTAGGCCGCGCCCTCGATCAGCTTCGGAACGCCGAAATCGTCGCGATCGCCCGTCATTCGGTCGAAGCAATGCCAAATCGATACCGCGCGGTTCGCTTCCATTCGCGGCGTCCAGAACTCGTCTCGAACGTCCACGCGGGTGAGCGGCACCGGCCGAATCTGGTAATCGGGCTGGTTTTCCGCGGGCTCGGAAATCGAATTCCAGAAGGAAAGCGCAGGAGGCAGCAAGCAGGCAGTCCTCAGGAGCGACCTGCGGGTGATTTTCGTGTCTTCGAAAGCGCTCATTTCGAACCTCGTGGCATTCTCGCCCGGATGCGTGCCGGGTGGCAACAGGAACTTCGCTCGGGCCGCGGGAGAGAAAAGGAGGCAGGAGATAGGTTACAGGCCACAGGAGGCCGAAAGACGGGCCGAAAGGCATCAACGCGGAGGGCGCGGAGGAGGGAAGACAGGGGACGGGTTACAGGCCACAGGTTACAGGGGGCCGGAAGACGGGCCGAAGGGCATCAACACGGAGGTCACGGAGGCGAAAGACGGAGAAAAGCAAAGGCCACTCGATGGAAGGCAACCGGCGAGGGGCTGCCTTGAGGGGCAGGCTGGCGGGTGGCTGCCTGCGGCCAGGGGGGCTGCGGCGGGGGCTGCCTTGACACTCTGGCGGGGTAGCTGATACGGTGCGGCTTCGGATGAAACGACTTGTAAGGAACCTGGTTCTTCTCATCATCATCCTCGGGGCGCTCGGGGCGCTCTTGTATCACTCGCGGGGGGCGCTGGCGAAGCAAGGCTTTAGCTGGTCGACGCTGCGGGACTCACTCGAGCAGACGCGGCTGAGCCTGGTTCTGCTCGCCGCCCTGGCCATCTACGTTTGCTACGCGCTCCGAGCCCAACGCTGGGTGGCTTTTTCCCGTTACCTGGGCCGCGCGCGGTTCTGGCACGTCTTCGAATCGACCCTGATGGGTTTTGCGTCCCTGTTCCTGCTGGGCCGGGCGGGGGAGCCGGTTCGGCCGCTGCTGATCGCGCGCAAGGACCGGCTGTCGATCGCTGGCACCTTCGGGATCTACGTGCTCGAGCGGATTTTCGATATAGCCGCGACTCTGGCCCTTTTTGGCCTTGGCCTTCTGCTCGCCACCAGCCAAATCGCGAGCGGTGGGGGCGATTCGGCCGTGGTCGAGGCGCGCTATTGGGGCCTGGTCGTTTTCGGTGTGCTCATCCTGGTGATTGCGTTCCTCATCTACTTCCGGCTGCATGGCGCGGGTGCGCTCGAGCGCCGCTTGACGGCATGGAGCGGGCGGCGGGGTTGGCGGCACAGCGTGGCGCGCTTTTTCGTGGGAGTGAGCGACGGTTTGCAGGCGATACGCACCTGGCGCGACCTCGGGGAAGCCGTGGGCTATTCGGTGGTTCACTGGGCTTTGGTGGCGCTGGCCTTCGTTTGGGTTTTCCAAGGATTCGGGGGCGATCTCGGCCATCTGGGCTTCGCCGACGCCATGCTGGTGCTCGGAGTGACGATGCTCGGCGCGATGTTCCAATTGCCAGCCATCGGCGGCGGGGCGCAAGTGGCGAGCATGGTCGCTTTAACCGGCTTTTTTGGAATCGACCAGGGGCCGGCGGTGGCGGCGGCGATCGTCTTGTGGGTGGTCACCTTCTGCGCCGTGCTCGTTGGGGGAATACCGCTGCTCATTCGGCAGGGGTTCTCGTTCCGGGAACTGTTGCGACTCGCCTCGGAGTCGAAACGGGAGGAGGAAATGGCCGAGGAGGAGGAACTCAAGCACCGGACCGAACAGGTGCGCCGGTGAGGTGCCCGTTCTGTGCGGCCCGGGAAGACCGGGTGGTCGATTCCCGCGAGAGCGGGACCGGGGAGCTGATCCGGCGGCGGAGGCAGTGCAACCGCTGCCATCGGCGATTTACCACCTACGAGCGCAGCGACGAGATCCCTTACATGGTGGTGAAGAAGGACGGGCGGCGGGAGCGGTTCGACCGGCAGAAAGTGCTCCAGGGCCTGCTGAAGGCTTGCGAGAAGCGGCCGGTGCCCACGGCGAAGCTGGAGGCGCTGGTGGCGGAGGTGGAGCGGTTCGTGCTGGAATCGCCAAACCGCGAGAGAGCCACCAGCGAGATCGGCACGCTGCTGATGTCTCACCTCAAGAAGCTGGACAAGGTGGCTTACGTGCGGTTCGCCTCCGTGTACCTGGATTTCAAGGACGTGCGGGAGTTTCTCGGGGAGCTGAAGGGCTTGCTGGGGGAGCGAGCCCGCGCGGAGCGGGAAAAGAAGGGGTGATTACGCCTTAGTAGGATGCTGCAAGAGGCCCTTCACCACCGTCATCCCGAGCCCGGTCGCTTCACTCAGGGTAAACTCCGCGAAGGATCTCAACACCTGTTTCCCAAGGATCGACGGGATGCTTCGCTCAGCATGACATCTTGGCCTTTTGCAGCGGCCTGTTACGGCAGCCAGACGCCGGCGGAGAAACGGCGCACGGCGCGGAAGCCCATGTTTTCGTAGAGGGCGATGGCGGAGCGATTGGCGCAGGTGACCGTGAGGGAAAGCGCCGTGTAGCCCAGGCTCTCGAGGGCGCAGACGGAAGCTTGGAGCATGCCTCGGCCCAGGCCGTGGCCCTGGTAGCCCGGCAGAACGCAGACCTGTGTGGTGTGGGCGACGCCGGGAGCGACTTCCGAATTCAGAATCAGGGCGATGGGGACATCGCTTTCGGAGAAGGTGAGCACGAACGAGGCGCGGGGGAGAAACTCGCCGCAGCCGCGCTGGTAGACGATGTTGCGCAGGAACCGGTTGGCGCCTTCCTCGCTCCGGTATTGGTCGTTGATCTCGCCATCGATGTGATTCTCGTACGCCAAGCGAATCAGACGCGCCGCAGGGCGCAGCCAGCGGTCGTTCCAGGGGGATAGGGCCAAGCCCGAAGGCTTGTTTTGGCCGTCGGCGGGAGCGCCGGCCAGGCTCATGAGCATGAATTGACGGTGGTAGATGCGGAAGTCTTCGCCGGCGAGGGCATCGTCCATCTCCGTGCCGCCGGGCATGAGCTGAGCTTCGACGCGAGCGAGATGGGGCAGAGGCCGCAGGCTCGCCAGGATCTCGCGCAAGAGGAGCCGGGCGATTTCCGTTGGGGGAAAGCGGGAGGAGACGAACAGCCCGCCAATCAGGCCCTTGTGCTCCTCGAGGATGTAGAAGCCGTAGCCTGCCGGTTCGCCCTTTTGCCAAGCGGCATAGCCCAGCAGGGAATGGGATTGGATGAAGTTTCGAATGAGTTCGAGGGAAGGGCCATAGTCCCAGCGCAACTGCTCCTTCCAGCAGCGCGCCTCCTCTTCGAAAACCGGCTGGAGTTTCCGCCAGTTGACGCGGCGCAGGTCGGTCAGTTCCACGCGCGTGCGCAGCAAAGCCAAGATGAAGGCATTATACCGTGGAAATTCGGACGAGGGCGGGCTCGGGTGCGGGCCGGCTCCGCGCGTTTTCGAGCCGCAACACGCCGCGCGGACAGACCTCGGCGCAGAGGCCGCAGCCAACGCATGCGGCGCGGGTAAAACTCGAGTTGGCCTGGGCGTAGGCGCGGACGTCGATGCCCATCTCGCAATACTTGCTGCACAAGCCGCAGGAAATGCACATATTCCGCTTGACCGCGATGCGGAACCGGCCGGCCTTTTGCACCAACCCAAGCAAGGCGGCCATGGGGCAGAAGTTGCGGCACCAGATGCGCGTGCCGCCGACGGGATAGAGGCCGGCGCCTACCACCCCGCTGAGCATCGCTACGACGAGGAAGGCGTAGGCCGTCTCGAAGGCGTGGGTAAAGCGCGCCAGCTCCGGCGCGCGGGCGCCCCAGCCCCAGGCGAGGAAAAGAAGCGCCGTCAAGAGCAGGCAAATCGCCAGGACGACGTGGATGGAGACCTTCTCGAATTTCCACGCCGCGCTCGATTTGCTGGTGAGGTGGCGCAGGGGATCGCCGGCGGTATTGGCCAAGCCGCCGCAGCCGCACACCCAGGAGCAGTACCAGCGCTTGCCAACCAGTGTCCCCAGCAGTGGCACGAGCAGGAGCGAGCCGATAAAACTGTAGAGCACGTAAGCGAGCGGGAGGCGGAAAATCGTTCCGGGCACGAAATCGTCGAGCTTCAGCGGCCAGAAATAGCTGAAGTAGTATTCCGGCTGGTGAAAGAATTTCAGGATTTCCGGAACCAGAAACGCAAAGACGACTTGCACGAACATCACCACCGCCGTGCGGACCACCTGATAACGGTTATGGCGGTACTTGCGGAGGACGTACACGCCGCCCGCGAGAATCGCGAGGGAGTAGAGGATGCCGTAGAGGGTCCAGCGGCTGTCCAAGCCGATGGCGCGGGCGGCGCGAGCGAAGACTTCCGTGGAATAGAGCAGGAGGTAGAACGCAACGAGGAGGCCCGTCAGGAGCCAGGCGGTTACGCCGCGATGGGTGAGGTCGTGGGCAAGCCACGCCGCTTTTCCCTGCCTTACCATGCCGCTCTCATCCTCGCCCGCTCCATTCCCGATAATAGGAGCGCAAGGGAGCCAAGTCCACGCGGCCGAATTCGACGTCGAATTGGGCTTCCGCGAGATGCTCGACGACGTAGGAAAGGCCGCGGCGTTCGGCGATCCACCGCTCGAACAGGGCGTGGTCCCAGCGCGAGCCGAGCATATTGAGCCCAACGACGGCGCCGGCTTGCTCGACGATACGCGCGCTGGCTTCGCGTCCCGGGAACGGGAAAAAGAACGTGCGCGCGCCGGCGGGCGGCTCGCCAACCGCGCCGGCGGAGGTGTATTCGATTTCGAAGAACTTGGCGCTATTGAAGAAGATGGGCGGAGCGTAGTGGATCGGGTTGCCAAGCATAGCGCGGGCGGCCAGCTCGCCTTGGCGTTTCGCCGAATACCAAAGCTGCTCGACTGTCGGCCGGCCATCGTGCTGGAATTCGGCGCAATCGCCCGCGGCCCAAACGTTTTCGAGCGACGTCTCGAATGCCGGTGAAACGAGAATGCCGCGGCCCATTCGCGGCGGCGTCTTCACCTGCTGGAGCCATGCGACGGCGGGAACCACGCCAATCGCTATGCCCAGCATCTGGCAGGGGAATTCCGCGCCGGATTTCGTTCGCACGACGCGAATGCGGCCGCCCGGGTCCGACTGCACGCCAGCGACTTCTTCCGAGCCGTGCAAATCCACGCCGTGGCGGCGAATGTGCGAGCTGACGATCTCCGATTCCTCCCGGGCCAGCGCTCCGGGCCAATACCAGGGCGAGCGGACAAGGAACGTTACCTTCTTGCGGTGGAAGACGAGGCATTCGACCAGCTCGACGCCGATCAGGCCGCCGCCGACGACCACCGCTTCGCGCGTGGCTCGAGCGAGGTGTTCGCAGCGATCGAGGTCGGCGAGAGTAACGAAATGCGAGACACCTTCACGCACGCTTTCGAGCCCCGGCCAGTCGGGCCGAGCGCCGAGGGAGCCGACGGCGAGGAGCAAGCGATCGTAAGCGAGAGTCTGGCCGGAGGCGAGGGAAAGCGCGCGGCGGGTGGCGTCGAGATCCACGACGGTATCGCGCACCAAGCGAATCTTCTGCTTGGCGAAGACTCTGCGTTCGTAGGGCTCGAGATCGCGAAGAGACATGCGGTCCATGAACGCGTACATGAGCGCAGTGCGCGAGAAAAAATAGTCGCTTTCGGCGCTGACCATGGTGATTTCCGCTTCGAGGTCGGCCGCGCGCAGCGTCAGTGCGGCCGTCGTGCCTGCCACGCCGTTTCCGAGGATGAGGTATCGCACCGCTCGCTCACTGCCGAAAAAGCGTTCCAACCCCGCCGATGGTAACACCGCTGGGCCGGCGGCTGGGGTGCGTATGGCGGGCGGGCGCGCCCGCGAGCGAGCCGGTTACCGACAAGGCGAGAGGAGCCAGGCGCCGGCTGAAGGATCGAGCGGGGGGCACGAACCGCGCTTGCACCCTCGCAGGCTATTGCGCGAAATCGGCGCCGGACCTCGTGGCCTAGGCGAAGGCGAGCAATGCTTTCCAGAAGGCCGGCCAGGACGGGCGCAAACCGCGGCAGACGTAAATCTCGCGGTGGTAAAGCGATTCCTCGTTGGGGACCTGGTAGCGATTCCCATTCAGGGCGGCCACCCGGCAGGAAGAGAAATTGCCGGCGAGGAAATCGCGGTCGAATCCAACCACAATCAGGGTTTGCGGCGGCGGGTTGCCATAGCCTCGCTGCCAATAGGAATCCACGCCGCTGAGCGCGCCCGGCAGGCCGTATCGCGGGCCATAGAGATCGATTGCGCCCGCCTCGCCATAGTTTCCCGCCAAAATGCCCAGACTGGCGCGATCGGCCGGGGAAAGGCCATCGCGGATTTTCGCGATTGTCGCGACCAATTCCTGCCAGCCGAATTCCTCGGCCAGCGCGTTGTCGGCCTTGATTTGTGACTTGAACCCCTGGGATTCGATCGGGAAAACCGGCAAGGCAAACATGGCCATCACCGCGAGATCGATCGCCAGAAGCATGACGACCGTTACGCGCAGCGCCCATGCCCATCCGAGCCGCAGGGAAGCAACCCAGCGCTCGCCCCACACGCTGCCCGCGGCGTACAACATCGGATAGCCAGGCGCGAGGTAGTAAAGCCGGCCCTTGCCGGCGATGAACAGAACGAGAGTCACCAAGTACATCCAGCCCAGCGCGCGGAAGGGCCTGGCTGCTTTCCGAACAAGGCAGTGATAGAGCCCGGCGAGCCAGAGGGGAAACGCCAGCATGGTGATTTGGAACTGGCCGGGGAAGAAGAACCCTTTCGCCCGGCCGATGGCGATGTCGCGCGCGTGGATGTGGATGAGGAAATCGAGCGAGATGAACTGGTGCAGCGCCTCCCAGAGAAGATTGGGAAGAAAGATAACGAGCGACACTCCCACACCATACCAGAGCCAGCGGCTGCGCAAGTCGCTCCGGAGATCGGTGAGCAGAACGGCGGCAGCAATGCCGGCGGCGAAAAACAGCATCGAGTACTTCGCCATCATGCCGAGACCGATCGCCGCGCCGATTGCGAGCCACCAGCGCCGATCGCCGGTTTTGAGGCGTTTGACGACGAAATAGGCGGCCAGTACCCAGAAGAAGAAGTCGAAGGAGCTGTACGTCATCAGGGAACCCAGGGCGAGGCACCAGGGCAACGTGGCTGCAGCCGCCACGAGTTGGGCCGCGCGGCGGCCGCCCATCTCCCGCGCCATCAGACCCGTGAGCAGCAAGGCAGCCGCCTGCGCCAACCCCGAGAAAAACCGGAACCCGGCAAGCGACGTGCCGAAAAGCAGGAGTGACAGCCGGCCGAAGAACGGGGTGATGGGGGGATAGGCGACGTAGCCCCAAGCCAGATGGCGCGCGTCGTCGAGCATGGCCAACTCGTCCCGATGGAAGCCATAGCGATTGCTTGTGAGGCAATGGGCCACCAGGGTTGCCAACGCAAAGTAAATGAGGATGGCCGAGTCGGACGACCAGCGGGAATGGGGAGGAGAGGAAACGGGGTGGCGAGCGGAGCCGGAGCAGGCCGCAGCAGACTCGGTTTTCCGCGATTCGTCGTTCATGGCAGCCTACTGCCGTTGGCCGGCAGGTCCTCCCCCGTGGGCTCTTCGGCACGGCGACGGCTGCGATTCATCTGCCTCCGTAGTCTCCGTACGGATGGGCGACCGGGCTCCCGAACGCGCCCTGCCAAATGCCTCTTTGCCCACCGGGATACTATGCGGATAACGGCACCATGGCCAGCAGATTCGGATAGGCGAGGTTCAGCGGCGCGCGCGGGAAATGCGAACGAGGGCGAGGCCGCCGGGTAAAGGGAACGCGGATGCTTGGATGAGCAGGGGGTTCCGCTCGATGACCGGAATCGTTTTCGGCTTCGTGAAGACCCAGGCAGTTCCAGGCTGACTGGGCGACCATTCCGGCAGCTCGCGGCCGAAATAGTAATTCAGGCCGTAGGCCCAATCGCGGTTGAGGCCGTAGACCTCAACCACCGACCCGGCGGCGACGATTGGCCGCGCGGCTCGGGCGGCGGCGCGAGCGGAGATGTAGGGATCGACTTGCGGCAGGAAGTACCAGCTCGCCGTGGCGACGAGCACGCCCATCCAGAGGGCGGCGCCCGCTACGGCGTGTCGGGGGCGGCCAAGCAAGGCAAGAGCGGCGACGCACGCGCCGAGAGCGCCCGTAGCGCCGAGGAATCCCAGGATCGCGCCGTGATGGGCCGAAACCCAAGCGACTGGAAGGCGGCTTAACCAATGATTTGCCGTCAGGGCGAGCGCGATCCATGCGAGCCCCACGAGCGCGATAGCCCACTCGGCGAGGCGATCGCGATCTCGCGTGCCGGGAACGGCGATGCGATCTATCGCGCGCGCCAGCAGGAGAACCAGCGGGGGAAGCGCGGGCAGGATGTATCCCGGCAGCTTGGATTCGGAGAAGCTGAAGAAGAGCAAGGGAAACGCAGCCCAGCAGGCAACGAGAGTGCTGGGCGAGCTTGCGGCCGAGCCGGAACGATAGAGCCGCCAGCCGTCACGCGCGGCGACAAGCAGCACTGGCGTCCAGGGGAGCAAGCCCAGCGCCAGTACGGGGATGAAGAACCACCACGGCTGCATGTGTTCGAAGACCGGCGTCAGGAAGCGGGTCACGTTCTGATACCAGAGAAAGAAATAGGCGAAGCCGGGATTGGCGAGGGAGCAAGCGATATACCAGGGCAAAGCGACGACAGCGAAGGCCGACAGGGGTTCCCAGCGCAAGAAGCGGAGGGCGTCGCGCCAGCGGCGTGTCACGATTGCCCACAGCACTACGCTCCCTCCCGCTAGCACGATCGCTACGGGGCCCTTGGCCAATGTGCCCAGGCCGACACAGGCGCCGGTGAGAGCCAGCGAGAAACGCGCGATGGCCGGAGAGTTCTCCTGATGCGAGAGCCGTTCGGGACGCAGCGGCGGGACGCCTTCAGGGGCTAAAACCCATCGTTCGGCTGGCGTCTTAGTCGGAGCTGAAGCTCCGACCTCCGAAGGCGGGATCTTGGGATCACTCCCGGGTTCGAACCAGCGGAGCGCGCAGAGCGCGGAAACCATGGCAGCTTCGAGGGAAACGGCAAGAAGCATGTCCATCGTCGCGGCGTGGGCGAAAGCGAAGAGGCCGAGCGTGGTGGGGAACAGGGCGAGCAGTAGGCGCGCGGCGGTCTTGCCATAGAGTCGCGATGCGGCCCAAGCGAGCAGGAGGGCGCCGAGAAGCGCGGCAAAGGCGCTCGGAAGGCGGGCGGCAAGCGCGCTCACTCCCACCAAACGGAAGGAAACCGCCGCGGCCCAGTAAGAGAGAATCGGTTTTTCGAACCACGGATGACCCCAAAGCCGAGGAGTCACCCAATCGCCCGTCCGCGCCATGGCGCGAGCGATGGAGGCGTAGCGAGGCTCGTCGGGTCCCACCAAGCCAATCGCCCCGAGTCCCGCGAACAAGCACACGGCCAACAGGAAAGCGGAGATCACGGTCCAGAAATCGAACAGGCGTCGGCGAGGCACGGCAAGCGAAGTCTACTATAGCGAGAAAGATGTTGCCGCGCTGACGCGGGGCTGGCTAATGCGGATGGCCGCCGCCAACCGTCGGCTGGGCGCCGCCAGCCGCCGGAGCGGGGGCACGGTCGACGGGCATGCCGCCACCGGAGGCGTTCCGAGAGGGCCCAGACCATGTCGCCGGCGCTGACGAGGCGCGCCCGGACATTCCGGCGTCGGGCGTGTATGCACGACCCCCATTGTTACGCCCGCCCGAGGGGAAGCCCATCCCTCGCATCTGCGGGGGTGGTGAATATCCGCGGTGAACGGCGATCGGCGCGATGTTTCCGGCCACGGCGTGACCCGGGCGGGCGCCCGATTCAATCGAAAGGTAGACGGGCGTGGTGGCCATGCCGTGCCGAAGGCTATTCCGCGAGAAACCGCGCAGGCCGCCGAGGCCTCGGCGTGGAATCCCGAGGCCCGCCGATCCGCGGACGAAGATGAAGGAGCCCTTCTTACTGATTCCCGAAAAGATTCGAGGGGTTGAGTTGACGGCGATCATGGTTGGACGACCGCGGTGAGGGGGAAGAATTGGCGGCTGCGGGAACCGGCGAGGCGTGCGACCGCCTCTCGGGCCGGGTGCAGTCGCGATGGGCGCATTGTTCAGTCCGTTCCATGCGCCGCCCGGCATCCATCCCCAGCCTGCGCCCGGGCAATACGACCACGCGCCGTAGTGATAGGGCATCCATCCCCATGGGTATGGCGAGACCCAGGAATAGCCTACGCCTTGATACCACGCCCATGCCCCGTTGGCATACGGATTCCAGGATGCGCCGGCAAAATAGGGAAACCACATCATTCCGCAGCCGGGGAATTCGGAAAAGGCGCCGTAATAGGCCATATCGTTCATGCCGTAGGAATAGGGGGCGCCGCGGAAGGCGGATAGGCTGGCCAAGCGCCCGTGATATTCGGCCGACTGCCGATCCCACGCGTCGAACGATTCCGCCACAACCTTCTTCGTCACCGCGGGATTGTCCCAGTCCGCGGGTGTAAACGATACAGTTCGTTTGTTGCGTACGTCGTTCGGCCCGCTCGCGCCGTTCACCGGAACGGCACCGCCTAGCACGGCAAGCTGAGCCCGGGTACCGTTCATCTGCAGGCGGATGTGGCTGGAGGGAGGGAGCTGGATTTTTTCCAGATGATTATTCGGCCCGAACTCGAGGGTGAAATCCCCGGCCCGTTTCTTCATCAGGCTGACATAAGCCATGCCCCGGACCACGCGCACTTCGGTTACGGTGTCCCCGGAGGCGGTCCGTTCGAGCACAGGAAAATCGACCTGGGTATTCGGGGTGAGGCGCAGGGTGCTGTTGTCTTCGAACTCGACTTCGGCGATGCCGATTCCCGTGCGGATGCAGTCGGACTCGACGACGGGCAGGTTCACCACCGCGGGCTCAAAAGCATTGCCGGCGCCTTGTTCCACCTGCACGGTTCCGCGCACGACGCTGAGGCGAACGATGCGCACCTTCGACATGCCGGGCGATGGCGCCGGCGTAGTGGGAGTCTGCGCAGACAGAGTAGCAGCGGCCAGGGACAGAGAGAGCAGTCCTGCTATGACGGGAAAGGAAATCCTGGACATGGGCACCTCCTTCTCTGCGTGCCAGCGTGAAGAAGGTCATCCCGGCGCTCGGGCAGGGACCCAACTCGCACATATGCTAACACCGTTCTCAAGCCAATAGGACGAACTTGAACAACAATTAATCCTAATTTCAGGTTGGAGCCTGGATCGACCCGGGGTAAAGCCGAAGCGGAGGCGACGCCACTTCGCCGGGCCTAGCGCAAGGGTCAGACTACCTTCACTTCTGCTGACGCGCCTCGTCCTCGATCCTGTCGAGCGCGCCCGCGGCTGCGCACCATAAAAGGTCAGCCTTTAGCGAGGGTTCAGTCTGGTCCCCACCTAGAGCCACGGCTCCGCTCCAGTCTCCTCTCTCTGCCATCGCCATGGCGAGGTTTTCTAACGGCCACTTCTTTGACTGCGAGTCCGGGAGTTCAGCCGTAATTTCCCGGGCTCGGACAAGATCTCCCATTTCTGCCCAAGTCGTGGCAATCACCCTAAGGGCAGGTGCCGCATTCTTTTCGTTCAGCTGCTGTGCTGCCGCCTCAGCCAATTCAAGTGTCTCGATTGCCGAGGGCATTTTCCGGATGGCTTCTTCAAGCGCGACCGATGCGAGAGCCTCAGCCCGGCGCGCCTGGTCGCTGATATCACCGGCCGCCTGCCAGGCGGCGGAGGGGTCGGCGCGCCTGGCTAGAATTAGCGCAATTTCGCGTAAGGTCCCCAGGCTGGAGTACTCCGGGGGGATCTCCCGCGCCGTGGCCACACCATCCACCCAGTCGCCTTGGCGCGCTTGGCTCACTGCCGTGAACGATAGGGCGGTGGCGCGTGCCCAGCCTGGGGGGAGTTTGTCGATTGTCTGAAGCGCGAGAAGGATCTCGCCAGAACCAGCCTGGGCGACGGCCAGCTGTTGAAGCAACTGCCAGCGGGAAGTCGGATTGGTTTTCTCCTGCAGCAGTGTTGCCAGTCGGCCCGATTCCTCTTGGGCTTCGGACGGGTCACCAACCGCGGTTTCTGCTGCCACCAAATCCGCAATCATATCGGGTAGAGCCCGGCTGTCGTCCCTAGTGCCCTGCACAATCGCCCGGGCTCCTTCGATCGTAAGCGCGGTGCCCTCTACATCTCCCGCCTTGGCTTGACCCTTTGCGATCCGCTCCAGCACGTTCGCCCGCAGGGAGGGGTCGCCGATGAGACGTGCCACCCAAACTGCAGTCGGGAAGTCTTTTCGCCAAGCGCGCGCCAATGCCAAGTTCTCGTAATCGTACGCTGCGCCGGCGCGGTCCCTAATCTGGCGCAGTATTTCCAGCGCTCCTGCTAGGTTCCCAGCGCGATCCAGCGACCATGCGATACTTCCCAACGCCAGAGCTTGGTCCCGTGGATCTCGTAAGCTCCGGGCTGTTTGCAGGGCTCCGAGGAGGTCGCCCGCGCGCGTCTGCTGGCCGGCGATGTTCGCGGTTAACGACGCTTGATCCGGAGGCTTTGCCGACCGGGCAAGTACGCTGGCTTCGCGTAGGGTCCTGAGAATTTCCGCGCGGCTGGGCTCCTGCGCTGTAGCTGCAGACCCTGCACACCAAACCGCTGCCACTGCCAAGGCAATCCCGGCACGGCTCCCGCGCATCGTGCCTCCTTGCCGCGCCCGGTGCTCCACGGGCGTCCTCCCTTGGCTCCATTTTGCTCCACTCTCCGTCGCTGTCAATCCGATTTGGCGTTCGATGTCGGCGTTTCTTGGCTCTCCTCGCACGGTTTCCGGACCCCCGAGGAGGGCAACCTTATCCTGCGTTCCCGGGTGCTCCTGGTGGATAATGGGCTGCTAATGGCCGAGTGGGCAGAATACTTCGCAGCGCGCGGTGCGCTGGCCTTCCTGGGAGTTCTGCCGCGGCCCGTCTCGCGCGTGGTGGGCGTGCAGGCGGTGCGCCTGTTGTATGGGCTGCGGCCACCGCTACGGCGCGCCGCGCACTGGAATCTGAAGCTCGCCTTCCCGGATTGGACCGCGGGGCAGCGGCGGCGCGTGATTCGGGGAATGATCCGGCAGCTAGGCTGGATGGCGGGTGAATTCGCGCAGTTTCCGCGCTATCGCCCGGAGAACATCGAGCGCGTGGTCATGCTCGACGGGTTCGAAAACTTCGCGGCCGCACGCGAGCGAGGTCAAGGCGTGCTCTTCCTTACCGGGCACCTGAGCGCTTGGGAACTCGCTCCCTTCGCGCAAGCCCTTTTCGGCAATCCACTCCATTTCCTGGCGCGGCCGATCGAGAACTGCCGGGTCGACTCCCTGATCAACCGTTACCGCTGCCTTTCCGGCAATCAGTCCATCGACAAGAACCACTCGGCGCGGTCGGTGCTTTCTTTGCTGCGGCAAGGCGGAACGGTCGGCGTTCTTATCGACCACAATACGTTGCGGGAAGAGGGTGTGTTCGTGGACTTCTTCGGATTGCCGGCTTGCACGACGGCGGGTTTGGCCCGGCTGGCCTTGCGCACAGGTGCGGCGGTGGTGCCTGGGTTCCTGGTCTGGGACCGCGACTTGCGGAAGTACCGGCTGCGGTTCGATCCCGCGGTGGAACTGGTGCGAAGCGGAGACGAAGAGCGCGACATCCGCGAAAATACCGCCAGGTTCACCCGGGTGGTAGAAAGCTTTGTGCGCCGCTATCCGGATCAGTGGCTATGGGTACACAAGCGGTGGAAAACGCGCCCACAAGGCGAGCCACCGGTGTATCCATTCTGAGGGAGGATGGCGGGCCCTAGTGACCCGAGTTGCAAGTTCCATGTAAAAGTCGCCCTGCTTCAGGGGCTGAAGCCCCTTGATTTGGCGGGCCTTAATGTCGGAGCTGAAGCTCCGACCCCCGAGAGCCTATGTTGCGAACTTCCGACTCAGGACACTAAGACTTGCCCGGCTTTGGGTGGGAGCTTAAGCTCCCACCTCTGAGGGCGGGGTCTTGCCATAGCCATTGTCCCCGTACCTGAAAGCGAGGTTGCCATGATGCGCACGGCCGAGGATCTTGCCCGCTCGATCGGTGCGGAACTGGAAGGGGACGGGGCGCGACCCGTCCGCGGCTTGGCCGGGCCGGAACAAGCCCAGGCCGACGACCTGATCTATTGTGAGGGCGAGCGGCAACGCGCCCGGGCCGAGGCATCGCGCGCAGGCACCGCGCTCGTTCCGCCAGGACTGGCTCTCCCCGGGAAGACCCTGCTGCGAGTGACAGAGCCGAAATTGGCGTTTGCGCGGGCGGCGGCGTTCCTTCTAGAGCCGGCTCCGGCGGCGCAGGGCATTCACCCCTCGGCGGTCATCGCCCCTAGCGCGCGCCTGGGGCCGGGTGTATCCGTGGGACCGTTTGCGGTGATCGAGGAGGAGGTAGAGATCGGCGGCGGCAGCGAGATCGGCGCGCACTGCTTCCTGGGACGCGGAACGAGGCTTGGCGAGAGTTGCCGGCTCTATCCCCGCGTCACCATTTATGCGGGCACGCGGCTGGCCAGAGGCGTGGTGGTGCATAGCGGCGCGGTGATCGGCAGCGACGGCTTCGGCTACGTGCGCGGGCCGGACCGCCAATGGAAGTTTCCGCAGATCGGCCGGCTGGAAATCGGCGAGGACGTGGAGATCGGCGCGAACAGCGCGATCGATCGCGGCTCGCTTGGCGTAACGCTTCTGGGTGCGGACGTCAAAATCGACAACCTCGTTCAGATCGCCCACAACGTGGAAATCGGCGAACATGTGGTGATTGCGGCGCAGACGGGCATCTCGGGGAGCAGCATCGTGGGCCGAGACGCGATGATTGGGGGGCAAGTGGGCATCGGCGATCATTGCACGATCGAGCCAGGCGCCGTGTGCGGGGGGCAGGCGGGCATCTTGACGGGCAAAACGATCCAAAGCGGGTGGGTGGTTTGGGGCACGCCGGCACGGCCGCTCGAGCAATTCAAGAAGCAGTACAGCTGGTTTGCGCGGCTCCCCGAACTGGCGAGGCGGGTGAAGCGCCTGGAAGGAAGGCTCGGGGTTGAGGATAAGCCAAGTGATTGAGAGGCACGGATTTCTATTGACCCTCACACCGCAACCTGAGGATAATCGTAAAGCTGCAATTCTCTGCCGGAAGCTCAGGCTAGTACCTTAGGGTGGGCCCGCAAACACTTCCGGGCTCCCTGCCTGGGAAGTGACGGGACGGGGCGGTTCGAGTCGAACCGCCGGGGAGGAGCCGCAGGCTTCGGAGTCAGGGCTCTCGGAAGGGCGCTCATTCGGTTGGGGCATGCTCCTAGACGTACCAGGGTGGAGAGGAATCGCTCACAGAAGGAATGCCATCGAAAAGTTCGGGTGTAGGAGTGCAATTGCCAAGGGGCAGGAAGGGTAAGGGACGGTGAGCGACGCCGCAGGCATAGGCATCGTAGCGGAGTTCGAGCCCGGGAGGCCGCGCATCGAGCGCGAGTTCGCCGAGCGGCTCGATCGCGCGGTGGCTCGTGGCCGGGACTACCTCCTCTCCCTTCAGCACCAAGAAGGGTATTGGCTCGGCGAACTCGAAGCGGATACGACCCTCGAATCCGATTACATTTTCTTCTTGCACCTGGTCGGCCGGGCAGAGCCAGATCGCCTTCGCAAGCTCGCGAACTACATCCGGGCGCGCCAGCTTCCTGATGGCGGCTGGAGCATTTACCCGGATGGACCTTCGGAACTCAATGCGACGGTGAAAGGCTGGGTGGCGCTGCGCCTGGCCGGCGACGCTCCCGATTCCCCTCACCTGGCTCGCGCGGCGCGTTGCGTCCGCGATCTTGGCGGGCTCGAGAGGACCAATTCCTTTACCCGGTTTTATCTGGCGCTGGCAGGTGTCATCGGCTGGGACATGGTTCCCGCCATCGTTCCCGAACTGATGCTGTTGCCCTCGTGGTTCCCCATCAATCTTTACGAGGCGTCATCGTGGACGCGGGGAATCGTCGTCCCGCTCATGATCTTGTGGGCCCGGAAGCCGCTCTGGCGGTTGCCGGTTCCGCTCGATATCGAGCCGCTGTTCCGGAATCCCTCCCAGCGGCGGGCGGCGCTCGAATGGGGCGCCAAGCCGATCAGTTGGCGGAACGTGTTCCTGGCGGTGGATCGGGCTCTGAAATGGAGGGAGCGTTTCCCTCGAAAGCTGCTGCGGCGGCGGGCACTGGAGGCTGCCGAGCGCTGGATGCGGGAGCATCTGGAGCGGTCGGACGGCTTGGCGGCCATCTTTCCCGGGATCGTGAATTCGATTTTCGCGCTCATGGCCATGGGCCAGGGGCCGGAAGACCCGCTCACCGCACGCGAGATGAAGCACCTGGCGGAGTTCGAGATCGCCGAAGGCGACACGATACGCCTCCAGCCCTGCCTCTCGCCGTTATGGGACACCTGCATCGCCATGGTTTCGCTCGAAGAGGCCGGCCTTGGGTCGAACCACCCGGCGATTCTCCGGGCCGCCGATTGGATCTTGAACCGGCAAGTGCTCGGGCCAGGTGACTGGCAAGAGAAGGCGAAAGCGGCGCCGGGCGGCTGGGCCTTTGAATTCCGCAACGACTTCTATCCCGACGTCGACGACACCGCGTTCGTGCTCATGGCGCTGCGGCGGGTGGCGCATCCCGACTCCGACCGGCTGCAGCATGCCATCCGGCGGGGTTTGGCGTGGCTCGTGGGGATGCAGAACCGGAATGGGGGCTGGGGTGCGTTCGACAAGGACAACGAGCGCCGGCTCCTGACCCAAACCCCCTTCGCGGACCACAACGCGATGATCGACCCAGCAACGGCCGACGTCACCGCGCGCGTGCTGGAATGCTTAGGCCTGATGGGCTGGCCGAAAACACACGAGGTGATCCAGCGCGCCTATCGGTTCCTCCAGAACGATCAGACGCAGGAGGGGGCGTGGTACGGCCGCTGGGGAGTGAACTATGTTTACGGCACCAGCGGCGTCCTTCGCGCGTTCGAGGCGGCCGGGCTCGCGGCGGGAAACCCGAGCCGGCGGGGAGCGGAGTGGCTCCGTTCGGTGCAGAATCCGGATGGCGGGTTCGGCGAATCGCCCGCGAGCTACGACGACCCATCGCTGAAGGGGCGAGGGCCATCGACGGCCTCGCAAACCGCTTGGGGGCTGATCGGCCTGCTCGCTGCCGGCGCGACGGAGGATGCCGCGACGGTGCGCGCGGCGGAATACCTCCTGGAGACGCAGACTTCCGAAGGAGGTTGGGAGGAGCAACAGTTCACCGGAACCGGCTTCCCCAGCGTCTTCTATTTGCGTTACCATCTGTACCGAAACTCTTTCCCTGTGTATGCTTTGGCCCGGTATCGGAACCGGATCGCGGGAACGATCCTGCCGGAAGGAACCCAGCTACTGCCCCATGAACTCACGAAGAATGGAGCCTGAGACTCATGCGCTTTCCCCTGACGCTGACGCGCCGAATGACCGGCTACATCCTCAAGAACAAACTTTCGGGAAATGCGAAGTTCCCGCTCGTGCTGATGCTGGAGCCGCTGCACGCCTGCAACCTGACCTGCACGGGCTGCGGGCGCATCCGCGAATATAAATCCACCATCAACGAGTCGCTGACGGTGGAGCAGTGCCTGGCCGCTTCGGAGGAGTGCGGCGCGCCGGTGGTTTCCATCTGCGGGGGCGAGCCGATGATCTACCCCGAGATCGGCCGACTGACGAAAGAGCTGCTCGACCGCAAGCGCCACATCTATCTCTGCACCAACGGCATGTTCATTCGCAAGCGGCTGCACGAGTTCCGGCCCAGCTCGAGTTTCTTCTTCAACGTCCATCTCGATGGAATGGAAAAGACTCACGACCTGTGCGTGGAACGGGATGGGGTGTTCCGCGAGGCGATCGAGGGAATCAAGGCGGCGAAGGCAGCGGGATTCCTGGTCAGCTCGAACACGACGGTCTACAAGGAGACCGATCTCGGCGAAATCGCCGAGCTGTACGACTTCCTGACGGGGTTGGGCGTGGACGGCTTCATGCTCTCGCCAGCCTATTCCTATGCGGCGGTGCAGACCAAGGAGATGTTCATGTCTCGCGAGGAGATCCAGGAGAAATTCCGCGTGGCATGCGCGCTGCTCGAGCGGTACAACCTGATGACTTCGCCCATCTACCTCGATTACCTGCGCGGCGAGAGGGAACTGATGTGCACCGCCTGGGGGAATCCCACTTACAATCCCCGCGGCTGGAAAGGTCCCTGCTATTTGATGACCGAGGGGCATTGGGGCTCGTACCGGGAGTTGGTGGAAAACACTCCGTGGGAGAAATTCGGTTATGGCCGCGACCCGCGCTGCCGGGATTGCATGGTGCACGTCGGCTACGAACCCTCCGCCGTGCTGGGCGGAAACGGGAAGCTTACGGACGGGTGGCGACTGCTGAAATGGCAGGTGTTTCCCGGCACTCGCAAGCCGCTCCGAACCGCGCAGCTTCACCCGGCGAACGGCGTGGGAGCAGCGAGCGGCGCAGCCGGCCCGTCGAAGGCGGGCGGCGGCACGCTGGGCGCGACATCGGCAAACGACGCCGAGCACAAGGGCCTGCCGATCCTGCAATAAGCGGCTGGCCTCCTCCCGGCCCCGCTCTGGGGCATCCAAAGGGCTATGCAACCGGTACTCGTTACGGGCGCAACAGGCTTCGTCGGCAGCCACGTTGCCAGGGTTCTGGCCGAGCGGGGCGAGGCGGTACGCGCGCTTGCGCGCGTGGGTAGCCGGCGCGAACTACTGGCGGGTTTGCCTGTCGAATTCGTGGCCGGGGATTTGCGGGATCGCGAGTCGCTCGATCAGGCTTGCGCGGGCGTTGGGCGCATCTACCACGTTGCGGCCGACTATCGCCTTTGGGCTCGCGATCCGCGCGAGATCTACGCGAGCAACGTCGCCGGCACGATCAACCTGCTGGAGGCGGCGCGGCGCGCCGGCGTCAATAGGTTCGTCTATACCAGCACGGTGGCCACGGTTTGGGTCCCGCACCGAGACATGCTGCCCGACGAATCCACTTCGGCAACGATCGAAGAGATGGTGGGCCACTACAAGCGTTCGAAGCTTATGGCCGAACAAGAAGTCCTTCAGGCCGCCCGAAACGGCTTGCCTGCAATCATCGTCAACCCCACCACGCCCGTGGGTCCGGGCGACGCGAAGCCCACCCCCACCGGCCGCATTATTCTCGATTTTCTGCGCGGGCGGATGCCGGCGTACGTGGATACGGGGCTGAACCTGGTGGGAGTGGAGGACGTCGCCACCGGCCATCTGCTCGCGGCGGAGCGCGGCCAGGTGGGCCGGCGCTATCTTCTAGGCAGTCGCAACATGACCTTGAAAGAGATTCTGGATGTGCTTGCGGGAATCACGGGCCGGCGCGCGCCTCGCCTGCGCCTGCCGCATGCCGTGGCCTATGCGGCCGGCTGGGCCGACGAATGGCTGGCGCGGATGACCGGCCGCGAGCCGCAGATACCGCTCGAGGGCGTGCGGATGTCGCGGCACAAGATGTTCGTGGATTGCTCGCGGGCCACGCGGGAGTTGGGTTTTGCGCCAAGCCCGGTGGAGGCGGCTCTCGAGCGCGCCGTCCGGTGGTATACCGATCGCGGTTACGTGGCTCGCGGCTCGGTATCGGGATGGGTGGCAGCCTGAAGAACGTGCGAGTCCTCGTGACGTTCGCACTCGGCGGGGAATTGGGGCCCTGGCGCAGGCAGGCGAGGTTTTGCGCTGAATCCCGCGGCGGGATAGAGGCCTATCGGAAGCGGCAAGGCAGTCTGGACGTCGTCGCGTTCATCACGGGCGCGGGGATGGCGAATGCCGGGCAGGTGGCGGCTCGCGTCCTCGCCGAGGAGCGGTGGGATCTGGTGATCTCGTCGGGTCTGGCCGGAGGACTGCGGCCCGAGTTTGGGCCCGGGACGGTGGTTGTCGCCCGGAAGGTTGTCCGCTGGGAAGACGGGTGCGAGCTGGTCCCTTCCGAGAAGTGGACCGAGCTTGCCGTCGCGCAGGGCGCCCGCGAGGTTACGATGGTAAGCTCGAACCGCGTCGCGCAGACGGTGAGGGAAAAGCAGCTCCTGGGTGAAACGGCGGAGACAGTGGAAATGGAGTCTTTCGCGGTGCTCGAAGCGGCAGCGGCGCGCGGCATACCGGCGGCGGCGATACGGGCGGTGAGCGACGCCGTCGAGGGTGATTTGCCGCTGGATTTTGGGCGCGTCTTCGACGCCAGGGGGCGCGTGCGCGGCCGTGCGTTGGCCGGGCAGCTCGTTCGGAAGCCAGCGGCGATCGGCGGATTGGTGCGCCTGGCGGGAGCCAGCCGGCGCGCGGCGAAGAATTTAGGGGAGTTCTTGGAGCGCTACGTGGGCGCGGCCGAGGCGCGATTTTCGCAATGAACTCACCGGAAGCCAAGATCGAAGTTGAGGCGCGGGGTGGGCCGGGGCGGACGATGCGCGCGGCGGTCTACCGCGGCCAAGGCCGCGTGGTGGTGGAGGAGGTGCCGGTGCCGGAGATTGGGCCGGGAGAAGCGCTGGTGCGCGTCTCCGCCTGCGGCATTTGCGGCACCGATATCAAGAAGATCGAGCACGGCTTCATCGCTCCGCCGCTGATTTTGGGGCACGAAGTGGCCGGGACGATCGTGGCGGTGGGAGAAGGGGTGGGCAAGCGCAAGCCCGGCGACCGCGTGGTTTCGTTCCATCACCTCCCTTGCGGCCAATGCTTCTATTGTCAGCGCCGGCTGTTTTCCCAGTGCTCGAGGTACAAGACGGTGGGGCTGACGGCGGGATTCCAGCCGAGCGGGGGCGGCTTCGCCGAATACGTGCGGGCGATGCCGTGGATCGTCGAAGGCGGTATGGTGCCCATACCGGCCGGGGTGAGCTTCGAGGAAGCGACGTTCGTCGAGCCGCTGAATACCTGCATGAAAGCGGTGGAGAAGGCGCGCGTCGCGGCCGGGGAACAAGTGGCCGTGCTCGGTCAGGGGCCGATCGGCATGCTGTTGCTGATGCTCTCCCGGCATCTAGGCGCCGAAGCGGTGACGAGCGATCCGCTGCCCGCCCGGCGAGCAGCCAGCTTGCGATTTGGAGCGGCGGCGTCGTTTGCGCCGGATGATCCCGGCTTGCGCGAGGAAGTGCAGCGGCGCACCGAGGGCCGGGGCGCCGACGCCGTACTTGTGGCAGCCGCTCATCCTTCTTTGGTGGGTCAGGCGCTTGCTCTGGCGCGGGCGGGAGGGCGGGTGCTACTGTTTGCTCATAACGATCCCGTGATGCGGGTCGAACTCGGGGTGGCGGCGGTGGGAATCGAGGAGAAGGAGATTCTGGGCAGTTACAGCGCGGCCGTGGACCGGCAGGAAGAGGCGGCGCGGCTGGTGTTCGAACGCATCCTACCGGTGCGAGAGATGATTACGCACCGTTTGCCCTTGGCCGAAATGACCGAGGCGCTGGCCCTGGCGGCTCGGCCGCGAGGGGGCTCCATGAAAGTGGTGGTGCTACCGTAAATGCGGACCGCGACCCTCACCGGCCTGATGAACGCGGCGGTGCTTTACGGACCGGAAGACGTCAGAATCGAGCAGATCGCGATCCCCGCGATTGGCCCTGATGAGGCGCTCGTCGAGGTCCGCGTAGCCCTCACCTGCGGAACGGACCTGAAGGTTTGGAAACAGGGATCGCATCCCCGCATGATCGTTCCCCCCTCCGTCTTCGGGCACGAGGCGGCGGGTGTGGTGCGGGAGGTGGGGAGCGAAGCGCCGGCGTGGCTGCGGCCGGGGATGCGCGTGGTGCCGGCGAATTCGGCTCCGTGCGGGACGTGTGTCTATTGCGAGCGGGACCGGGAGAACCTGTGCGAGGACCTGCTCTTCAACAATGGCGCTTACGCCCGGTTCCTGCGCGTTCCGGGCCGGATCGTCCGTGAAAACCTGGTGGAGATCCCCGAGGGCGTTTCGTTTGCCGATGCCGCGCTGGCCGAGCCGCTCGCCTGCGTGCTGCGAGGTATCTCCGTTCTCGACGCCGCTCCCGGCGATACGGTGGCGGTGATCGGCTGCGGGTCCATCGGGCTGATGTTCGTGCGGATGCTGGCGGTGAGGAGAGCGCGAGTCATCGCGGTGGGGAAGCGGGAAAGCCAGCGGCGCGCGGCCGAAGCCATGGGGGCAGTGGCGGTCTTCGACGTGATCGAGCATCCGGATCCCGTACCTCTGGTTCGGGAATTGACCGAGTGCGGCCGCGGGGCCGATGCCGTGGTCGAGGCGGTGGGCTCGCCGGAGACATGGCAATGGGCGGTGAGGCTGGCGCGGCGCGGCGGGACGGTGAATCTGTTTGGCGGCTGCCCCAGCGGTTCGGAAGTGCGGCTGGATCCGGCGTCTTTGCACTATTCCGAGATCACACTCAAATCCAGTTTCCACCATACGCCAGCCTTCTTTCGCCAAGCGCTCGACGCGGTGGCGCGCGGCGACATCCGGTCCGCGGATTTCGTCACCGGCCAGATCCCTCTCGCCGACCTGCCGCGCGCTTTCGCGCAGATGAAAGAAAACCACCGTGAATGGAAGACGGCGGTAATCCCGTAGGAACGAAAACGGGGAGGGAAGCCGTGCCTGGGGCCGCCAGCCCAACCAGCTTGGCCCGCGTTCGCGAGCTACCCATCGCCCGAGGCCTGCCCGCCGACGGCTGCGCAATCGAGGAAGCGCGACACTACACGCGCAGGCTGGCACGCACCCATTACGAGAATTTCCTGGTGGCCACCTGGCTGCTGCCGCGGCATCTCGAGCAGCCTTTCTTCGATTTGTACTCCTATTGCCGCTGGGCGGACGACCTGGGAGACGAGGTGGCCGAGCCGGAGGTTGCCCTCGAGCTTCTGGACTGGTGGGAAGAGGAGCTGTGCCAGGCCCAGGCGGGGCGGCCGCGGCACCCGGTATTCGTCGCGTTGGCCGCAACCATTGCCCAATTCGATTTGCCGCTCGAGCCGTTTCGCGACCTGCTGCGGGCGTTTCGGCAGGACCAAACCAAGCACCGGTACGCGAACTGGGATGAGGTTGTCGAATACAGCCGCTACTCGGCGAATCCCGTCGGCCGGCTCGTCTTGGCTCTTTGCGGTTACCGGGACGCGGAGCGGCAGCGCCTCTCCGACTACACTTGTACGGCTCTGCAACTTGCGAATTTCTGGCAGGACGTCGCGCGCGATTGGCGTCGGGGCCGGCTCTACCTTCCCTTGGACGGGCTCGCCGCGCACGGACTCGACGAGGAAGCCATCGCCGAGGGGCGTTTTGACGACCGCTACCGGTCGCTGATGCGGGAGTTGGTCGTGCGCACGCGAGACCTTTTTCTGAAGGGAAGGCCGTTGGTGGGGCTCGTTAGCCCCGCTTTGCGAGCCGACATCGAGCTGTTCAGTCGCAGCGGGCTAGCGGTGCTGGACGCCATTGCCGCGGCGGATTACAACACGCTGGCGAACCGCCCCGTGGTTCCTCGATCCAAACAGGTGCGCCTGCTCACCCGGGCGCTGGTAAGTCGCTGGTTCGGCCGGCGGCCTGGCAACGGCGGCGGCTCCGAGCAGGCGGCGTGAGCGATGCCCGCGCCGCTCGAAGCCAGCTACGCCCATTGCGAGCGAATCGCGCGGCGCGCCGCGCGCAATTTCTATTATGGATTCCGGGTGTTGCCGCGGGCCAAGGCGCTGGCCCTCTGCGCGCTGTACGCCTACATGCGCCATGTAGACGATCTGGCGGATACTCCGGGCGACGCCTCCCTCAAGCGCCGGGCACTCGAGGACTGGCGCGCGCGCACCGAGCAGGCGCTTACCCGTCCCGAACGTTCGGGATTCGGGACGGACGAGCCCAAGCCGGAGGAAGCGCTCTGGCCCGCGCTCGCCGATACGGTCGCGCGCTACCGCATTCCGCCGGGCTATCTGCTGGACGTGGTCTCGGGCGCGGAGATGGACCTCGATCCGTGCGTCTATCGTACCTTCGAGGATTTGCGCCGCTACTGTTACCACGTGGCAGGAGCCGTGGGCCTGGCGTGCGTGTATGTCTTCGGCTTCGACGATCCCCGGGCCATCGTCCCGGCGGAGGAGATGGGCATCGCGTTCCAGCTCACCAACATCCTCCGGGACCTCGGTCAGGATTACGCCGCGGGCCGCGTGTACCTGCCGAGCGAGGATTTCGAAAGGTTTGGCTGCCGCCCGGAGGAGCTCGATCGGCAGGGTCCGCCCGAAGGGGCGCTCGAGCGGATGCTCCGTTTCGAGGCGGGGCGCGCGTGGGGATATTACGAGCGGGCCTGGACGCTGATCCCGCTCGTCAGCGAAGATAGCCGCCGCGCGTTGTGGGCGCTGGCGCGGATCTACAGCGGGCTGTTGGAGGAGCTGGAGCGGCGCGGCTTCGACGCTTTCTCGTCGCGCGCGCGGCTGCCGGTGACGCAGAAGCTCGCGGTATTTTTCTGGGCGCGTCTCGGCCCACCCGGTGCACATGAATTCACCCAACGTGATCGTAGTTGGCGGGGGCTTGGCTGGGCTCTCTTGCGCCATCGCGCTCGCTGACGCCGGCTGCCGCGTCCGCTTGTTCGAGAAGCGCCCTCACCTAGGCGGCCGCGCCGCCTCGTACACCCTTCCGGACGGCGCGGAAATCGACAATTGCCAGCACGTTACGATGGGTTGCTGCACCAACCTTGCCGATTTCTACGCGCGCGTGGGCGCCAGCGGGAAGATACGCTTCTTCGACCATATGCTTTTTGCCGACCGAGAAGGGCGCGTTTCGCGTATCGGCCCCTCGCGCTTGCCGCCGCCGTTCCATCTGGCCCCCGCCTTCGCCCGGTTCCGCAGTTTGGGGGTCGGCGACAAGCTCGGCATCGCCCGCGCTCTCGCGGAGATCATCCGCGGAGGAGGGAAGCCGCGCGAGGGCGCGGAGCGAAACATGCTGGAATGGCTGAGAAGCCGGGGCCAAACCCCGGCGGCGATCGAACGCTTCTGGCGGGTGGTGCTGGTGAGCGCGCTGGACGAGGAACTCGACCGTGCTCAGGCCCAGTACGGCATCGATGTTTTCTACAAGGCGTTCCTGGCGACGCGTGGCGGGTATCGGCTCGGCGTCCCCGCGGTTCCTTTGGGCGAGCTATACGCCGGCTGTCAGGCCGCGCTCGCCGCCCGAGGCGGGGAAATACGCACGCGAGCGCGCGTGGCCCGCGTGCGCATCGAAGCGGGGAGCGTGGCCGGGCTCGTCTTCGACGACGGCAGCGAAGCCGTGGCCGACGCCTACGTCGTCGCCGTCCCCCACGACGCCTTCCTCGAACTCCTTCCCGCCGATCTCGTTGAGCGGGAGCCGGTTTTCGCGGCGCTTCGCCAGCTTCGGACGTCTCCCATTACCGGCATTCACCTCTGGTTCGATCGCGAGGTGACTTCCGAGCCGTTTTGGGCGCTCGTCGGCCTCGAGAGCCAATGGGTGTTCAATAAGTCGCTGCTCCTCCATCCCCGCGTGGAAGCCGAATCCGAGCGCGGCCCCTCCCGAGCGGCGCCGGGAACCGGTGGAGCGGCCGCGCCTTCGAAGCCCGCGCGCGATGGCCAATATCTCCAGGTGGTCATCAGCGCCAGTTACGACCTGGTGCCGCGTTCGCGGCAGGAGATTGTGGAACGGGTACGGCGCGAGCTGGAACTCGTTCTGCCAGCCGCGCGGTCGGCGGAGTTGCTGAAGGCTACGGTGGTGAAGGAAACCTCAGCCACCTTTTCCCCGGCTCCGGGGGTCGACCGGTGGCGCCCTCCCGCCCAGAGCCCGATACGACAACTTTTTCTCGCTGGGGACTGGACGCGGACGGGCTGGCCTGCGACAATGGAGGGTGCGGTTCGAAGCGGCTACTCAGCCGCAGAGGCCGTTCTGAGTTTCACCTGGCAGCGTCGCGAATTCCTCCAGCCAGATTTGCCGCCTGAGGGGCTCGTCCATCTGTGGGTTCGTTCGTAGCTGGGGGATCAGGAGAATTCCTTGGGGACCCGGCTTCCGGCCCGCCTTGGTGTAGCGCAAAGGACTGCAGCGAAGCGGGCGGGGACGGAAGCAAGCGTCCCGACAAGCGGGTAAGGGGGAAAGTCGGCATCGACGCGGCGCAGTCTTCCCCTATCTCAGGACCATGAAGTTTTCTTTCCCGGAGGCAAGGCATGGAACGGAAGTATAAGCACAAGGGTTATATGAGTAACGACCGCGAAGAGACGCCGCGCGAGCATCGGCCTGCGGAGCCGCGCCCGGCGCGGCAGGAGCGGCTCGGTCCCAAGACGCCACGAATGGTGGGGACCGTTCTGCGCGCGCGGTGCGCGAATTGCGGCGCGGTGCTGGCGCCGGGTTTCGATCCCCAGGCTCAGTGTCTTCGGTGCCAGGCTGAACTCCACAGTTGCAAGCAGTGCGTCCACTTCGATACGGGCGCCCGCTTCGAATGCACGCAGCCGATTCCCGAGCGCATCCCCAATAAGAACGCGCGAAACCAATGCGCCTTCTTCGAATTTCGCACCAACGTCGAGAAGGACACCTCGCCCGTGATGGCTCCCGCGGCACCCACGCCCGCCGCCAGCCCCTCTCGCCCCACCGACGCCCGCAAGGCGTTCGAGGACCTCTTCAAGAAGTAGCGCCTTCCGCTGCTCGCAGACGCTCTTCCGATCTTCCCGGGGTGGATTCCGCGTGGACGCTATTCGGCTGCCGCGAGGCTCGATGGCTGAGCGGATTCGCTTCCCGACAAGAGGAAACGGAACAGCAGGGCAGCGGCGAGTATCCCACCAGCAATAACCGTCATTACCGAGGGATATCCAAAGCGCGCGAACGCCTCGCCAGCCACCACCGCCGCAACTCCTTGCACCACTGAAACCACCAGGAAATAAAGGGACGATGCCCCCGCGCGTTCGGACGGGACCACCTTGGTCATAAGGAGGGAATAGAAGGCGGGATCGCTCATCCATTGGAAGCCCGAGTATGCGCAGTAGGCGGCGGCCGCTCCCCAACCTTGGGGACCCGTCGAGAGCCAGACGAGTGAGGCGGCGCACGCGATCTGGGTCAGCACGATGCCGGTGACAAGGCCGACCCGGCGGAACAGAGCGGGTGCGGCAAGAATGGCGACCACCTGAACGAACTGCGAAGCGGCTAGGATCATGCCGATACGCGCGACGCTGGCTCCCTGAAAATGCGCGAAATAGGCGTTGTAAAAGGGGTTGAAGGCGCCCGTGGCAAAACTCCACAGTCCTGTCGCCACCAAGAAACGCCACACAAACGCGTCGCGCGGATAGATTCGCCTCTCGGCCCCAGCGGGTGCGGGCGTGAGTTTCAGGCGGCTTGCGGGCCAGAGTGCGAACAGGCTAAGGCCGCAGGTAACCAGGATAGCTGCTCTGGTCGCAGGGGCCGCTCCGACCGCCCGGTTTCCATGGCTTAGCCATCCCGGCAGGTAGCCGCCTGCGGCGCCCGCCAGGATTCCGAACCCAATTTCCACCGCAGAGACGAAGCTGAAGGCAAAAGGCCGGTTTCGAGTATCGGTGAGGTCGGCGACGATCAGCGGCTGCGCCACCGGCCACAGTGACGAAACTACTCCCCCGAGAAATGCAAGAGCCAGCAGCCAAGGCGCGGAGGAAAGCGTGGCTCTGAGAGCTAAGCTCAGCGGCACCAGCGCAAAGCAAAGCAGCGTGACGCCGCGCATCCCTAACCGCCGGGCCGCCCATCCGGCAGGCAGGCTGCCTACGATATTTCCCACCGCCATCAGGCCCGCGACCCATCCCAGGAAGTTCTCGCGGTAGCCGAGATCCAGCAAGTAGAGGTTGTAGAGGAGGAAGAAGACGTAGCCGCCCGAATCGTACAGGAAATCACCGGCCAAGAACTTCCAGAAATCCTGCGTGAAGTTTTTCCCTCCCCACCAAACCGCGACATCACTCCAAACGCGGCCCGGGTGAAAGCGAGACCTTAGGCGGGTTTCCTGTTCGGCGCGTGTGGCGGCCCCGGTTCGCATGGGCGTGCGTCCTAGTTCGTCCAGAAGCGGAGGCCATGCCAGAGCGTAGGGAGAAGGAGGCGGAGGTGCTCGACCGTTCGTGTGGCGATCCACCTCGCGTACTTGACGTACCTTGCGAACCGCCAGCGCCGTATGCCGGAGTCGCCACCGGCCCCTTCCAGAGACCAGCGGTGCTTAATTCGGGGTATCCGGAGAGGAACCAGGCGTCGCAGGAACACCGAAGCCTTGGCACCAGGCGAGTCGATCAAACCCAAGTGCAGCCAGAGCGCGTCTTTGTTCGGTCGAAACAGATCGCCGGGGGGCAGGTCTGCGAATTTCCGGAACCAGCGGGGGACGATGCCGGGCAGGGAGGCGATTTCCGCGGCAACGGCCTCCGGCAGGCGGCAGGCGAACCACTCCCCTGCCAGGGCCGCGGGAATCGCGGCCAGAGCGCGGAGCTTTTCGTCATGCCAGGTGAGCCAAGCCTTCCATAGCGGATCGTCTTCGGCGTGGTTGTGAAGGAAGAAGCCAAGCTCGTAGATATGGTAAGGAAGCAGACCTCCGGTGAGCAGGTGCTTCAGGGCATGGAGGGAGCAGTAGCCGAAACTATCGAGCGGATGGAGCGCGGGAAAGCGGAGAGAGCCCACGCCATGGTACGTGCGACGATTCCAGAAGGCGCCCCATTCGGAGGGCCCGCAACGTGCCCAGGAGGCGTCCCACAACGTATGATGCAGCTCGATCGAGGGCGGCATCTCCGGATCGAACGCATTGCCTCGCCATTGCCACCCAGTGTGGCGAACCAGGGCCGGGAGATGATCGTCCGTATCGGGCAAAGGGACGCTGGCCGGTTCGTACCCGATTTTCAGCAACGAGGCATGGGCGAGCGGAAGCGAATCCGGCGGGCAGAAGAGATCGATGTCGGACTGCTGCCGCAAGTTCAGATCCGAGACGAAATGGGGCCACTGCGCGAAACCCTTGAGGACCAGATGTTCCGCACCCGCGCTCCGCAGCGCTTCGGCCATCTCGCTATAGGCATCTTGAAGGCGGAACGCGTGCTCGGAATTGTCCGCGAGGTTCCGGTCGACGCGCCATTGGACCGGTTCGGGCAGGAAGTCGTGGCAAAGCTTGGCGAGCGTCAAGGTCAAATGCGCGCGATCGGAGAAGGCCAGGAGCTGGTGCCACTCGGGCTCGCTCAGGGCTTCGAGCGAATCGGGGCGCGGATCGCGAAAGCGCAGCGCGGAAAAGAGCGCCGCGATATGGCGGGGTCGCTTAGGCATCGTCGTGATATCCGAGGGCGGATTCCTTGAGGGTTCCGGGATGTTCCCGGGACTCGACCAGCGCTCTCAACTCCGGCAGCGCGGCATCCAGGCTGCTGTAACGGAATTCGAAAACCTCGGCGGAAAGCAGGCGGCGCAGCGAAGCGGCCTGGGCGTCCCTCAAATCCTGCTCGCCAAGGCATAGGACCTGCTCCATCTGGCGTAACGCCTCCGCCTTCGAGAAAGGAGTCAGCTGGGGTGTGCTGCCCGGCTGCCGGTTGAGGAGAAGAATGTAGCGGACCGGGGAATGTGGTGCGGTGACGACATTGGGCAGGTCCTTCGTGGCCAGTTCGATGGCCCGATCCCCTTGGCCGCGCAGGATGACCGGGTGCTGGCGCAACTCGGGGAAGAGGTCTCGCGCCGGCTCGCGCAGCCGGATCAGATGGGGATTTCCCACCAGCACATGGCTATCCCCACCACGGACGAGATAGCTGACGTCGTCGGAGACGAACGTCCAGCCGCCGCGAGCGCAGGCGTAGGCGAGCGACGATTTCCCCGCTTCCGATTCCCCACAAAGCAGCAGTCCCTGGCCATGTAACGCGACGCAGGCGGCATGGATGGGGGTAAGGTAGAGCGCCTCGAGCAAGGTGTAGGCCATCGCCTCCAGATAGTAGTAGCGGAGATGCGGGCGATTGGCGGCCGTTCGAGCCCCAACTCGGCAGAACCCAAAACCCTTCTTCATGTCGCAAAAAGAGAAATCGCTCGGACTCTGTAGCCAAGCGATGAGGTGACGTTCGGAGCGGACGAAGTGTGGGGAGGAAGGCCAAGCAGGATTTTCCGCGAGCACGCCGACGCGCAGCTCGATGGCCGGCTTAGCAAACGCCCTGGGGAACGCTCCCCAGCTTTCCCGGGCGGCTTCGAGCACATCCTCGGAGTTCGTCGCGATCGCGAGGGTGAAGCCAAGCGGGTAGTAAGTCTCGCTTAGGGGCAGGTCGATGTTGCCGAGCACCGGATTGGGTTCAGGATACGTGTTTCGCTCGAACACGCCTCGGACCTCCTTCGTCTCTCCAGGGATTTCAACGGGCTCATGAAAGCACTCGCGGTCGGCGGTTGTCGCGCGGTGACCGGCGGAGTCCGACGCGGGAACGCTCGGCCTGCGTCCTGCTGCTTGTCTCTTTTCCATGCGTTCTCCTGCCTCGCCTGCGGCCGTCTGCCGCGGCTAGAAGTCGTATTTGAGGGCCAGCTGCACGAATCGCGGGTTGCTCGCCATGCTCGAGATCGCCCCAAACGAAGCAGAGGAGAAGTCTCTGGTGGGCAAGTCGAAGTTGGGAGTGTTGGTAAGGTTGAAAAGTTCTGCCCGAAATTCCACCTTGCTGGACTCGGTCGCGCGAAAGCTCCTCTGAATGCCCAGGTCCAGGTTCCGTTGAGCCGGTCCCCGCACAATGCCCGTGCCGCAGCTGCCGAACCCTGTTCCGTCTCCAATCACCGGCGCCGGTGCGAATGCCGCCGGATTAAAAAAGCCATTCAGGCGGCTTTCGACCGAGCCGGCGCTGGAGGGGTTGGCGCCGGTGCATTCCGCTCGAACCTCGCTGACGGAATTTCCATAGATGGTGCCGGCGCTCGAGTCGATCGGCGTGATGGGAAGCCCCGACTGGAGCACGAAGATTCCCGAGAACCGCCACTGGGAAAAAAGTGTGCGCGCCAGCCACGGACCGCGATGCAAATCCGGCGGCTGCTCGACGAAACTGAGCACGAAACGGTGGGTCCGATCGAAATCGGAAGGACCGTAGGCGTTGTTGGGGTTCGCCTGATCGTTGGTGATGAAACTCAGATCGAAGGCCGAGGGGTTTCCTCCGCCGCTGGTTACATCCAGGCTTTTGGAAAACGTGTAACTTGCCAAGAAAGACAATCCCCGGCTGAACCGTCGGGTCAGGCTCGTTTGGAGCGAGTTGTAGTTGGAATGGAACCTGGTCTCGCAGACGAACGAGCCGCCGCCGACACCGAGGATGGGAAGACGCTGGGCCAAATTCTCGACCGTGTTGGCGGTCAGCCCGCGCACCGGTTGATCCGGTGAAGCAAGCTGAGCCTGATTGAACTGAATGCAGCCGGTGAGGCGCGAGCCATAAGAGCCGACGTACCCCACCTCGCCGACCGTATTCGAGGTCGGGGCGAATTGAACGTCCAGGTCATATTCTTGGAGGTATGGGCTTCGCATCAAGGGCGAAACTGCCGGAAAGAAAATCGAACTCTGCGGAGTTCGGGGAACGAAGGCAGGAAAGCTCGAGGGGGGAGGAAGCGGCGGACTGAACGGAACTTGAAGGGTCGCGGCGGCATTGCTGGCACCGGCCTGAAACACTGTGATCGCGAAGGGAAGGGACCCGATCGAGTTCAGCACCGGTTCGGCGGAGAGTCGCTGATAGTAGATTCCGTAGCCTCCGCGGAGCACCAAGTTGCGTTGCTGGCGTAGGAGCAGAGCAAAACCGAAGCGAGGCGCAAAGTCCCGGAAATCCTTTTGCCAGAGCGCGGTCTGGCCGGTTCTTACTACGCCAGGGGGAACCTGGCCCGAGAAATTCGAGGGCACAACGACTCCAGTGAGGGAGCCGGAAGCTATCGGATTCGGATCGGCCAGCGACGGTTCGAAGTTCGACAACCGGCCGCGGATGTCGCTGGGCGGACCAAAGAACTCGTAGCGAAGCCCCGCGTCCAAGGTAAGGCGGGGATTGACCTGGAAGTCGTCTTGAAGAAACGAGGCAAAGTCAGAATACCGCTCGGCTTTATTGAACGAGCCGGAAAGGGCATCGCTCAAGAAAACGTTGCTGAATGCGGTTCCGTTCTGGGCCCCGGTTTGGCCGAGCAAGAAATCCGGAAAGCTGAGAAGGACCAGAAAGCCGTTGGTCGAGAAGGGCGAGTCTAGGTTCACTTGATGCCGTTTCACCTCGACGCCCGTACGGAGATTGTGCCTGCCGGATAAGTAGGAAACCGTGTCCTTACCCACAAACAGATTCGTGGCTTCCAGAAAGTGCAGGCTGCCCGGACCAACTGAAAACAGCCCGGGAATTTCGATGAATGGCATGTCCGGTGGCGAGGGCAGCCCGGTAGGCGAGGTGATCCCCAGATCCGCGTTCTTGATTGGCGAGTCCGTGAATTGTGCGCCGTCGAACCGCACGTAACCGAAACGCGCCACGTTGACCAGCGTGGAACTGAACGTATGCGTGTCGGAGAGGACCAGCATCGCGTTTTTGTCCGTTTCGTTTTCGCCCCAACCGAGCAGAGTTGCCCCAAAAGGAGTGAAAGGCGTGCTGACCCTGTCGCGAGAATAGAAGAACCGGGCTGCAACCTGATTTTGAGCCGCAAACGACCGATCCAGGTTCAGCGAAAACTGGTCCTCTCGAAACTTGGCCGGCGAGGAAAACGTCGATGCTCCCAGCCCGTTTGGGAGAATCACCTGCGGGTTGGGAATCGCGTATTGGCCGTTGGGAAACTTGAAATTCAGCAGGGCGAGCGCGGCGGGATTGATGTTCGAGCCATCGGACGCCACGGCCGTGCCGCCGAACAATCCGGATTGGCCCCCGAACAAGCGGCCCAGTGCGGCCGCCGACCGGTCGTTTGTCAAGGGTGGCAGAAACGAGTTTTGTAGCGAGCGTTTGGATTCGCCGTCGCGTTGGATCGAGCCCTGATAGGAGATAAAGAAGAATGTCCTTCGTCGCTGGATGGGTCCTCCGAGGGCAAACCCAAGCTGGTTCTGCTTCATTACCGGCCTCGGCTGACCGTTGCGATTTAGGAAAAAGTCGTTCGCGTTGAGCGCGTCGTTGCGAAAGAATTCCCAGGCCTCACCGTGGAATTCGTCCGTCCCGGAGCGGCTGACGAAATCAACGTTGGCTCCCGACGACCTGCCGTAAGCCGCATCGTAGAGGCCCGTTTGGACCTTGAACTCGGCGATGGTATCGGGCGCCGGTACGGCCACGCCCACTTCGGGCCCGTATCCCGAAGCGGAATTTTCGGAAATGTTATTGGCGTCGATGCCGTTAAACTGGAAATTGTTGGCCGTGGTTCTGGCGCCGTTCGCCGCGACGTTTTGGTTGTCACGCCCCAGCGCGCCCGCGTTCGGCAGCTGCACCGTGACGCCCGGCGAAAGGGCCAGGATCTGGGTGAAGTTGCGATTTGCCAGAGGCAGGGCCGTAATCATCTGGCTCCCAACCGCCCGGCCTAGCGCGGGATTTTCCGTCTGCAGAAGAGTGGGTGTGGCGGACACGGTGACTTGCGTGGCGGTTGCACCGAGTTGAAGCTTGATATCGACGACGGCCGTTTCGGTAACGATGACGGGCACGGGTTTCAGGTTTACTTGCTCGAACTTGGGGGCTTTCACCTGCACCGCATAGTGGCCGGGCGGTAAGAGCGGCGCGCGGTAACGCCCGACTGCGTTGGACTTCACAACGCGGGTAAGACCGGTATCCTCATTCACCACCGTTACCGTCACGTTCGGCACCAGCGCTCCCGATGGATCGGAGATCCGGCCAGCAATGGCGCCGGTGTCGGAGCTTTGGGCTTTGAGAACTCCCGCTCCTGCCACCAGAAGAAGGCTCAGCAACAGCGTTCCTTTCCGCAGGAACCGCAGAGCCTGACCGACGGCGCCAACCGCCGGCCGGGCTGGCTCGTCGGGCTTCACCCGGCTTTGGAACGAAGGTTCAACACCGGGAGAGCCCGAGGGAAACCTCGAATCTATAGACGACCAGTACGTAAGGCGCATAAGTTCAGGGGATCTGCCGTTCACGCTTGAACCTCCGTTTTCAACTTACTCCCGAGTCGCGGCCGGAATGGAATCCGGCCTGAGGGTTAGGGCAGGAAAATCCCAGCTGCCGAAGCCGGCGACTGGGCTTTTTGCAGCCGCGGATGGTTCTCCTGCCTAATCGACGCGAGTCTAGCCAATCGTTTGCCGCAAGTCGTCGTCGCTCTGTCAATTCTTTGTAATGTTTTGGTCCCCCGGGGAAAAATCAATTCTCGATGGGTGCAACTCCACTGGAAGAGGGCGGGAGGGGGAAGCGAGAAAGTTGCAGGCTTGTTACATCCTCGTGACAAAGTGTGCGGCAAGCTCGGTGAAAATGGTTCGGCTTCCTGCACCAGGGCCCGGGGAAATGGCAAACGAAGAAGCGACTCGAAGGAGAACGCCGATTTTGTCTTCAGGAGCGAGGGGCCGAATGGCCTGGCGGCTAATGCGCATCGCCTTGCTGGCGTTGGTTTGCCAAGCCGGCGCTCACGCGCAATCGGACGTGCCCATACTTTCCGGCGGTGCGGGATTCCTCGGCAGTACGCGCGGAGGGACCAACCTATTCCAACCGGTGGTTGCGCCCGTGCTCGCCGTTCCGATTGGCGACCGGTGGCTCTTCGAATCGAGGGCGGACCTCCGCGAGGTCATTTCCCAGAGGGCGCCAGGCAGCGCCTACAGCACCCGTTTTTTTCCGACCCTCGAGTACGCTCAGCTTGACTACAACGCGGCTTCCTGGCTCACGATCAGTGTGGGGCGCTTTCTGATTCCCTTCAATATGTACAACGACCGGTTCTCGGCGATATGGATTCGCAATCTCGCGGATGCGCCGATCATCCTGCCCATCGGGACCTACACCAACGGTTACGGCGACGGGGCCATGCTGCGCGGGTCCTTGGTCTCCACGAAGACTTACCAGCTTTACTACACCGCGTATTTCTCTTCGCTCAGCACGATCGACAAGCTGGAATCCGGCCGGTCGGCCGGCGCCCGCGCTGGCGTTTTTTTCCCGAAGATTCGGCTCGAACTGGGCAGCTCCTATCAGAGGCTCCTGCAGAACCAGCAGATGGATTCCTACGGCGCGTATCTTTCCTGGCTGCCCTACAGCGTTCCGGTGGCCATCCGGGGAGAATACGCTCACTCGCCCCACGGCCATGGTTATTGGCTCGAGACGGCCTATCGCTTCTCACGCTTTGGAGGGCAGGACTCCCTTCTCGGCCGGCTGCAGGCAGTCGGCCGCGTGCAGCAGTTTTTCCGCCTCAGACCAGGGACCGGCGATTTTCTTCCGCAAACCGACATGCAGCGCGTGGATTTTGGTTGGAACTACTTTCTGCCGCACGAGGTCCGGCTGAACGCCAGTTATGGGCGGCAATTCGCGCCGACGGGCAATGTCAACGTGTGGGACTTCGGCGTGACTTACAGGTTTCTGTTCCCGTTGTATCCGGGGGGGAAATGATGAAGACGCTGCTGGCGTTCGCCGGTTTAAGCGCCTGCCTGTGCTTCTGCCTCTTTGCGGCGGCTCAAAGCCGCTCGCGGCCGGCTCAGCGCAAGGCGGCTTCTTCCTCGAGCCATGTGACGGGGGAGGCCGGGAGGGGCGAAGAGGTCTTTCGCACCAATTGCAGCCGGTGCCACAACGCGCCACAGGAACTTTCTCCGCGGGTGGTGCGGGCGGTGGTACGCCAAATGCGTGTCCGAGCCATACTGACGGAGAAAGACGAGCAGGCGCTTCTGAAATTTCTCGCCCCATGAAACGGCGATTCCAAAGATCGCCAAGTCTCGAGAACCATGGAAGGAAGCACATGACATCGCTCCTGTCGGCTTTCGTGCTCTTGCTCGCCGCCCTCCCGGCGGCGGGGCAGACAGCCACGGCGCAGCATTTCTCCATCGTTGCCAAACGATTCTCGTTCACTCCAAACGAGATCACCGTCAAGGTCGGCCAGCCGGTCATTCTGGAGCTCGAATCGCTGGATGTGACTCACGGTCTCCAGATCAAGGAATTCCATATCAAAGTGACCATCCACAAAGGCAAGATCACCACGGTCGAGTTCACTCCCACCGAAGTCGGAAGTTTTTCGGGGAAGTGCAGCCATTTCTGCGGCTTGGGACACGGCCACATGAAGATGGTGATCGACGTCGTACCGAAATGAAGACGAGATTCGGGGGAGCGCGAAGGCATGGGTAAGCTGAAGTGGCTCGTTGCCCTGGTCGTGGTCGTGTGCGTTCTGCTGGTATTGGCCTACGGTCTAACCCACGCGAGCATCAGCGCGCTTCCCAATCCCGGGCCTATCGAAACCTCCTGGTCTGGGGCAGCCAGGGACTGGTTCATTTCGCGCGGGGCCCGGGGAGTGCCACGACCGAGCGTAGCCAACAACGCCAAGAGCATTTCGGAGGGAGGGAATCTCTTTGGCACGGATTGCTCGACCTGCCACGGCGAGAATGGGCGCAAGCCGACACAACTCGGCCGAGCGATGTATCCCCGCGCGCTGGACCTCGGTTCCCAAGAGGTACAGAAGCTCTCCAACCGTGAGCTGTTTTGGACGATCAAAAACGGGATTCGATTGAGTGGGATGCCCGGCTTTGCGGGGATCGAATCGGACCCGGAGATCTGGCAGTTGACCTATTACGTGCGTAGCCTGGGCAAAGGGGGGACCAAGTGATCTCCCGAGCGCCCGGCCGGTGGCCCTTTTCGTAACGGGAGCATACTCTTTACGATATTGAGTGTCGTGGCCCGGCGGGTCCGCTCGCAGGCTGGCTTGAGGAAAGGAGAAGAGTCATGAAGGTAAGGAAGTGCGGTGTTCTCCGGAGTACTGCCGGCATGGCGTGTGTACTCCTGGCAGGGAGTTGGCCGGCGTTGGCTCAGTCGATGCCGCAGGCCGCGGAATCCAGTGGGCGGGTGGACACAGACGCCAGGATTGTCGCTCTCGATAAGTCGCTCCGGAAAACTCGGGCTGAACTGGCGCAAACTCGCGCGGAGGTGGCACAGCTCCGCTCTTTGCTGGAAGAACTGAATCAGCGGTTGTCGGCTTCCGGTGAGACGTCTGCCATCGTCTCTTTGCCGTCGCGACCGTTCCCCGCCGCCGCGCCGTCCCCGTCCGCCCAGGCCGCTGCCTCTTCCCCTTCACACCCCGCCCGGATCAGTGAGGACGACTGGCAAGTCCTGAATGCCAAAGTGGACCAACAGGATCAGGATAAAGTTGCCAGCGGCTCGAAGTATCGGCTGCAGCTCTCGGGACTCGCTCTGTTCAATGCCTATCGCGACGTCGGCCAAGTGGATAATCAGGACGTACCGACACTTGCGCAGCCGCGTTCGGAAGAGTTGTCCTCAGGAAGCCTGGGTGCTTCGATCCGCCAATCGATCGTCGGGCTCGCGGTCACCGGGCCGGACTTGCTGGGCGCGAGGACGTCGGCGGATATGCAGATGGATTTCTTCGGGGGGTTGCCGAGCGGCTATGGCGCGGGAACGTCGGGGATTGCCCGGCTGCGACTTGCCCGCCTGCGGTTCGACTGGGCTCGCACATCGGTGGTCGGTGGTTTGGACACGCCGTTCTTCTCGCCCAATGTCCCCACCTCCTATATGTCGGTGGCGGTACCCGCTTTTGCTTTGGCGGGCAACCTGTGGAACTGGGCTCCGACGTTGCTTGTGGAGCAACGGTTCCCTACGGGACTCGGTCAGTTCAAGGTGGAAGCGGGTTTTCTCGATCCGTCGGGCTACGCCACGGCCGGCTCCGCCGTTCGTCATCCCAGTCCCGGGGAAAGCTCGCGCCAGCCGGTTTACGCCGTGCGCGTCTCGGCCAACGGCAGTCGAGGGGATCGTCCCGCCTCCGTCGGAATCTCGGGGGTCTATTTGCCCCAACGCTTCGCTTACGTTCCCACCGTCTCCGGCTGGGGAGGCATCCTCGACTGGAGATTTCCCCTCGTCCCCCATACGGAGCTGAGCGGCGAGTTTTTTGCAGGACAGGGGCTGGATTCTCTTGGCGGAGTCCCGATACCTTACATTCAGACGCAAGATTATAATGAGTACATCCAAGTGGGGGCCCCCGCGCTGGCCCGGATACCCATGATGGGAGGCTGGTCTCAACTCAAGTTCATGCTGAACTCCCGCAACGAGTTCAACGTCGCGATCGGCGCCGGCGATTGGAAAGCCAGTGAACTGGCCGCGGCCGCCGTGCTCGACCCGGCGCTCGCCAGGCTCTCTCCTCGCAACGAGATGCTTTTCGCGAACTACATCTTCCGGCCGCGATCCGATCTGCTCTTTTCGGCCGAATATCGCCGGCTGCGCACCTACCCGCTTTCCGGAGTTCTCGCGACAGCGAACCAGGTGGGCTTGGCTGCCGGGTTCCTTTTCTGACGCCCATGCGAAATTACCTAGCTGCCGCATTTGCAGTTTTTCTTGGCGCGCTGGCGCCGTGGTCGCGCGCCCAAAGCGCGCTTTCCACGGTTTCCGCCGGGGCGGAGGTTTCCGGAGAAATCCATCTCCTCGAGGGAAAACCCGCCAAGCCGGTGAAAGACGCCTCCGGGGTGGCGATTTGGCTGGTTGCGAACGATCCTGGCGATTCGCCTGCCCCGCTCCACACGGGTCAGAAGACCTATCGCATGGTCCAGCGCGACAAACAGTTCCATCCCCATCTGCTCGTCGTCCCGCTCGGCAGCCTGGTGGTGTTCCCCAATTTCGATCCCTGGTTCCACAACGTTTTTTCGCTTTACCGCGGCAAGCGATTCGATCTCGGGCTGTACGAAGCGGGCGCGCAGAAAGCGGTGCGTTTCAACCGGCTGGGCCCCTCCTACATTTTCTGCAATATCCACCCGCAGATGATGGCGGTGATCTTGACGGTGAATACGGATTTCTACGGAATTTCGGACAAGGCCGGGCATTGGACGATTTCCGGGGTGCCTCCCGGCCGCTACCAACTTCGCGTTTTT
>JAJYLB010000075.1 GCA_021788095.1 Acidobacteriota bacterium
TCCTTCGTGAAGGGCGCTGCTGAAAGCAAAACGCTTATCGAGCGGAAACCGCCGACAACCCCGGAAAAGAACGTCCAGTTGTCAAAGTCGGGTTAGGCAGACTGACGGCTTAGATCCGGCCGCGGCGGCGGGCGGAAACCGCCGGTAGCACAGTCATCTTTGGCTGTGCGGCCTTCACCCGGCAGCGATCCACACCTGCACAGGGTCGAAAGCCCGGTCCCCAGGCGCATCCCGAAGGTTCAGGACGGCGCCTGGGGCACCCAGACGGCTTTCATAAGGTTCCGCAGGCCAACGGTCTTAAGTTACAGGGAGGTGGTCCTTTCACGGGTCTCGGGTCACCTTACGAGGCCAGGACGACTTGGTTGCGGCCTTCGGCCTTGGCGCGGTAGAGGGCGCGGTCGGCGGCCCGCAGAGCGTCGTCGGCGGAAGAGCCATCCTGGGGAAAGCCTGCGAGCCCGACCGAGATGGTGATCTTGCCGAGCTTGCGGTTACGGTGGGTGAGCGAGAGGGACTGCACCTGTTGGCGAACCTGGTCGAGGCGCTCGCGAGCTACGTCCACGCCCGCCCCCGGCAGGATGATGACGAACTCCTCGCCGCCAAGGCGGCAAACGACGTCCGCTTGCCGCACGTTGGCCTTGAGAATGACGGCGACTTCGCGGAGCAACAGATCCCCCGCATCGTGCCCGAAGATGTCGTTGAAATCCTTGAAGCGGTCAAGATCGCAGATGCCCACAGCCACGGTATCGTGGCGCCGGGCGGCGCGGGCCAGCTCGCGCTCGAGCGTTTCCTCCATGTACCGCCGGTTGAAGAGCCCGGTGAGGGGGTCGCGCACCGACTGCTGCCGCAACACTTCGCGCAATTGGAGATTGGCCAGGGCGAGCGAAAGCCGTTCGCCCAGGATGGTCGCCTGTTCGGCGATGCGTCTGGCGGGATTCGGGTAGATCGCCGAAGAGGCGGCAAAGACGCTCAAAGGACACTCGAAGTAAAGCAATCCGAGCGTTTCGCCATGCGCGACCAGCGGAATGCAGATGTGGCCGGCGCTTTCGGCGACATGGGCGTGGCCGCAACGCGTTGCCGAGTTGCTCTCCGGCACAACGTGGACCTTGCCGCGGCGCAGCGCCCAGCAGTCCTGCGGCCGAAACGTCTTTTCCGCTTTCTCTCCCTCGCCCCAGCAGGCCGCGATTTCGGCATCCCGCGAACCGCCGATCAGGTAGAGCGCGCCTCCCTGCGAATCGAAAGCCGACCCCAGCAGCTCTTGCGTGATCTGGTGCGCCTGCCCGGCGTTCTCGCAGCACTGAATCATGTCGACCAGTTCGGTGAGCTTCTCGTTCTCGCTCTCGCGTTCACCCGCCTCGGTGAGAGCCAAATTCAGCTTGTGATGCGCTTCGCGCAGCTCCTCCTCGGCCTGTTTCCGCGCCGTGACGTCTTCGCCGAAGCCCACCACGCGAAACAGCCCACCGGCATCGTCTTGCACGGGGAACGTCCTTATGCGAATCCAGCGAATCTCCCTATCGGGGCGGAGGATGCGAAACTCGATTTCCGCCGCCCGCCCCTGGTTCTGCTGAAGGAAACCGTGGATGGCGCGATCGCGATCGTCGGGATGAAGGGTGTCCACGAGGCCCGCCGGGCGTTCGTAGACTTCGCCGCGCGGTCGGCCCCATATCTGTTCGTAGGCCGGGCTGAGGTAGATCACCCGCGGCGGAACGAGCGTGTAAATGAAGAACACTTCCTGAATGTTCTCGGTGACCTGGCGGAAAAGCTCGTCGCTGCGGCGGAAAGCTTCCTCGGTGGCTTTCCGCTCGCTTACGTCCCTCTTCACGCAAAGGAAGTGCGAGATCTCTCCTCCATCGCCCCGGAAAGGCGTTATGGCCATCTCCTCTTCGAACAGCGAGCCGTCCTTGCGCCGGTTGGTCAGCTCCCCCTGCCAGCGGCGGCCGCCGAGAATCGTTTCCCACAACTCGCGATAGAAGGAGCGGGGCTGGCGCCCAGACTGGAAAACGCGCGGCGTCAGGCCGATCAGCTCGCCAGGTGCGTAGCCCGTCATCGGCTCGATCACCCGGTTGGCCCATACGATCACGCCTGCTCGGTTCGTGATGAGGAAGCCTACCGGAGCGGCATCGAGCGCTTCGAGCTTCAGTCGAGCGAGGTCATGCGCCTCGGTGATGGCTGCCTTCTCCGCGGTCGTCGCCTTTCCCTCTCGGAAGGTCGCCTCCGAACCGGCGGCAGGCGGGATTCCCGTCGCTTCCAAGAGAAAGAGTTGGTCTGCTGCGGTTGGACTTCCTTGCTGGTCTTCGTTCATGGATGTAACGCGCTCGGCTTGGAGACACTCTTTTCCGGCTGCCGGCCAAGCATTCACGGGTGAAACCTGAAGGAAGGGGGAACCCAGTATCTTCGCTTCTGCCCGGAAGTCAATAGGACCACCGGTAATGTCTATAGCTCGGCTAAAGCTCGTCTATAGCTCGACTGTAGCTCGGCTGTTGCGAGGCAGGACGACCTAATATAGCATAGCGGGCATTCCCTCTTAGGAGGCACCATGGCAGCCGCAGACGCAACAAAATTCCTGATGCTCGTCAAGAAAGACGCCCGCCTACGGAGCAAATTGAAGAACGTACGCAAGGCCGGTCTCGTAGTCAAAATCGGCAAACAGAAGGGATTGGATTTCACCGAGGAAGAGCTTCACGATCAACTGAAGAGGGCGTGGGCGGCGAAGAAGATGCCTTCTGCCCAGCGCGCGGAGGCGATCATGTGCGTCGTCATAACAGCGATCCGCTGAGCGGAGACCCGGGAGTCAGCAGCGGGCGACTTTCAAAAGTGTCCTCCCGAAAAAGCAAACGATCCCGCCCGGTGGAGGCGATCGCACCTGCGATGCCTCGAACCACCGCGCCGGATGGGCTTGCCAACAACCGGTGCGGGGAGGCTGGGTCGACCCGCGCAGACAGGTCCGGCTGGGCCACGGTGGCGGCCGCGCTCGGTCCCGAAGCCGACCCGGGCGCGAAGCAGTACTTTCGAGGCACCCATCGTATGGCCGCGCCCGACGCCACGCTGGCCCGCCTGCGCAATCTCACCCCCGCCATGGGAATCACGCGCGTCGGAAATATCACCGGTCTCGACCGGATCGGCATCCCCACAGCCATTGCCTGCCGGCCCAATTCCCGCGCGCTTGCGGTCGCGCAGGGCAAGGGACAGAACCTTGACGAAGCCAAGGCCGGAGCGCTGATGGAGTCGATCGAATCGTTTCATGCCGAGCGCATCCTGCTGCCGCTGAAAATCGGCAGCTACGAGGATCTGCGACCTTCGCATTTGCTGGCGGACCCCGAAAAGCTGCCGCTGGCCAAGAACACGCTGTACCACTCGCGCCTTCCCATCTGTTGGATCGAGGGCTACGACCTGATCGGCCAGGAGCCGATCTGGATGCCCTACGAGATGGCGAGCTTGAATTTCACACCGCCCTATCCTTCCGGTTTCGGCTGCTTCCTGGCAACCTCGAACGGGCTGGCGGCTGGAAATCATCTGCTAGAGGCGATCAGCCACGCCATCTGCGAGGTTGTCGAACGGGACGCGGTGGCACTGTGGGAATGCCGCGGGGAGCGCTGGCGCTGGCGGCGCCGCTTGGATCTAGGAACCATCGACGATCCCGGCTGCCGGGAACTGCTCGAACGGTACGCGCGAGCGGGGGTGAACGTCTCCGTTTGGGACATCACGAGCGACGTGGGTCTCGCGGTGTTTCAGTGTCTCATCACCGAACAATCGGCCGACCCTGGCCACGTGTTTTACAGGGTCCGGGGCTCTGGCTGCCATCCTTCGCGCGCCATCGCCCTCTCTCGGGCGCTAACGGAAGCGGCGCAGGGGCGGCTGACGCTCATTGCCGGCTCGCGCGACAACGTGTATCGCGAAGAGTATGAGCACCTCCACAAGACGGCTCGAGTCGAAGAGCGTCGGCAAAAACCGGCCGTCGGTTCCGCGCCACGGGATTTTCACGACACCCCGAACTCTCTCGCGGCCACAATCCGCGAGGATGTGCTGGGAGAGTTGAGCCGGCTCCGTGAATCCGGGATTACGCAGGTGATTGCGATCGATCTGAGCCAAGGCGAATCGGGGATTCCGGTGGCGCGCGTGGTGATTCCCGGGCTGGAAGGCGTGTCCGAGGCGCACAACTACGCCCCAGGAGCGCGGGCTCGGGCCGTACGGGCAGGCCGCGCATGAAGGCGTTCATTTTCACCGGGCCGACGCTCTCGCCAGAACAGGCTTGCGCGTACCTGCACGCCGTTTATCTCCCCCCCGTTTCGCAGGGCGACGTTTACCGCGTTTCACTCGCAGAGCCCCGGGCGATCGGCATTATCGACGGCTTCTTCGATCAGGTGCCGTCCGTCTGGCACAAGGAGATTTTGTGGGCGATGCGAAGGGGCATCGCCGTCTTCGGCAGCGCCAGCATGGGGGCGCTGCGCGCCGCGGAACTGGCGCCTTTCGGAATGATTGGAGTGGGGAGGATTTTCGAGGCCTTCAGGAGCGGCGAGCTGGAAGACGACGATGAGGTAAGTATCGTGCATGGTCCCGCCGCCACGGGTTTCCGGCCGCTCTCGGAGGCGATGGTCAATATTCGCGCGACGCTTGCGCGTGCCGAAGCCGAACGCGCGATCACCGGGGAGGCGCGGCAGGCGCTCGAGCGGGTTGCCAAAGGACTGTTCTACGCAGAGCGCACCTACGGCGCCATTCTCGAACAGGGCGCACGCCAGGGGCTTGCGAATGGCGAACTCGACTCATTCCGCTCGTGGCTGCCCGGCGGGAGAGTGGACCAGAAACGCGAGGACGCCATCGCCATGTTGCGGTCGATGCACGAATATTTGGCGGCGCCTGCGCCCCCGCCACCCGTTCCCTATCATTTCGAGCACACCAGCTTCTGGGACCGGCTGGTGCGATCGGCGGGCGGGCTTACGGCGAGCGCGCGCGACGGCGCGGAGATGGTGCCGTTCGAAGCCCTGCTCGACGAGTTGCGGCTGGATGCCCGCGCCTACCAGGAGCTTCATCAGGAGTGCCTGCTCCGCACGCTGATTTTGGAGGAGGCCAGGCGGCGGGGCTACGCGCCCACGCGGGAGGGCGTCTCCGAGGCCACCAGGGAATTCCGCCGGCATCAGCGTCTGAAGAAGCCGCGGGACCTGGCCCGCTGGCTCGCGCAGCGGCAGATGACCAAGGAGCGATTCGGCGAGTGGATGGCGGAGGAGGCGCTCATCCGAAGCGCTGGCAGCGAGCTATGGCGGCAGGCCAGACGGGCGATGCCCGACATGCTCCGCACCGGCCCTAACTACGCGAACTTAATGCAGCGCGCCCGGAAGAAGCTCCGTCTGCTCAGCCGGACGGGCGATGACACTGTGGATTGGGAGAACGATTCCGGGGCGCTCTGGAACTGGTATCTCGGCGAGCTTTCGGACACCAGGCGGCCACAGCGCGAAGGAAGCATTCTGGCGAGGATTTCGCCCAACGAGAACGAGGACTTTTTGAGAGCCCGCGCTCGCGAGCGCCAATTCCGCAGGCTGAATCGGAGGCCAAAAGGGAAAAGTCGGAAGTAGCGCTCCACCCTTCTGTCCGCCGAGATGGCACGAGACGGTTCTTCGCGAGAAACCGGCTATTCCAATTTGGCGTATGCAGATTTGGCCTGGCGGAGGGCGGGGATAGTTGGATCGGCGCGGCGCCAGCGGACGAGGAAATCCTGATACTGTTTGCGGGCAGCGGCCTTATCACCTGCCAGAGCGTAGGCGTCGGCCAGTTCCAAGCGGGCCAGGGGAACGATCACCTCGTTGAGAGCGACGCCCGGGTGGTCGAGGATTTTCCGGAACTCAGCGGCAGCCTGCGGTCCTTGGCGCGCCGCCAGATACGCTAGGCCGCGCACGTAGACGGGATAAAGGCTCAGCGCGATCGCTACGGCCGGTTTCCCGAGTTCGTACGGCGAAGCTGCCTGAAGATCGGCGATCGCGTGGGCTGGGGCATTCCGATCGAGCGCGATGGCAGCGTCAATCGTTGGCAAGAGATTGAACTGAGCGAGGGTGTCTTCCGGGAAGCGCTTGGCCAGGTTGTCGGCGAGTTTCTCCGCTTGGGCCGCGTCGCCGGCTAGCGCAAACGCCAAGGCCGCGGCGGCCTGCGCGTCTCGGCCATTCGAGATTTTCAAGGCGGCCACGGCTTGCCGCCGCGCCTGGGCGGCATGGCCTACGAGCGCTTCGCGCAGGGCCGCTTCAGCCCGGAAGCCTGCCGCGGTCTCCTTCTCCCCGCCGAGCTCGGCGCCTGAAACGGCCTGCGAAGTGAAATCGTCCGCCTTCGCCAGTTGGCCTGCGTAGGCAGCCGTGCCGGACTCGAGGTCGAGAAATTCATCCTCGATTCCCGGCTTGCCCGAGCCCCAGGCCACCTCCCGCGCCATGGCCGCACTGTCGCTCCGCAGGAAGGCAAGCAAATATCCGACGAAGTGAAAAAGCGATGAATGGATCCCGCGTGCCTTAGCCAGCTGCAGGACGGCCGCGGCATCGTCCAAACGCTCAAGACCAATGCATATGCCGGCGACGTTCGCGTAGGCGACTCCGCTGGAGGGATCGAGCGCGAGCGCGCGGCGCGTGGCCGCCAGCGCCTGGTCGTTGTGGCCGAGAACAACATCGTCGAAACCCAGGTTGGCGTGCGGAACGGAGTCCCGCGGATAGGTCAACGCCCAAAGCTGGAAGACCTGATTCGCCTTTAGCAGGTTGCCGGTGACGACGAGGTCGAAACTCGAGGAGATATAGAATTCCTCCCGCTCGCTCACCCGGTTGCGCAGCGCGTAGGCCTTTTTCAAGTTCTCGGCCGCGAGGCTGGTCTCCCCGAGGTCATCGTAGAAGTCCCCTAGCACGGCGTAGGCCATGGCGAAGTTCGGATCGAGCGCAATGGCGCGCTGTAGCGGCGCGATCGCCACGGAGAGGTCGCCGTTCGTGCCCGCCTGGACGCCAAGAGCATACGCCCGCAGGGCCTCGAGCGAGGAGGTGGTCACGTCGGGCAGCGGCTTGTCGAATTTCCGGATCGAAGCGAGCGATTCGCCGAGGTTGAGGCGGATCGAAGTAGCCACCGAGCCGAGCGCCGCGAGTACCTGGTTCTTGTCGCTCGCGACCGTCTGGGCGCTGGCCAGCGTGGCGCCGGTCGAACAGTTCTCCACGTTCAAAACCAGGCTGTACTGACTGCCCACCTGCCCGATCGAGGGATCGAGCACGGCCGCGGCGCCGGTTCGCTCGCAAACCTGCCGGGCCAGCGCGGGGGTGAAACCAGCGCCGGCGGGCTGGCCCATCAGGCGCAGCGCCTGGGTCATCTGCGCATCGGAAACGATATTCAGGAGGGGCGACTGAGCGAGCTGCGCCGCGAGGCCCTGCCGCAATGTGCCGTTGAAGACGGAATCGCCCGTAGTGTTCGTGAAATCGGCGAGGACGATGGAATCTCTCGAGGTGAGGACGGGCCGGCGCGGCCAGAATAAATACGCCCCGGCGGCGATAGCCGCGAGGACAATCACCGCGGCGGCAAGCCGCGCCCAGCGGCGCTCTCCCTTCATAGCCAACGGGCCTGAGGCCGGCGCGGCAGCCGGCGCATAAGCTGTGCCCGTGGCAGGCATCGCGATTGCCGGGGCTTCCGCGCTCGCTGCCGCGCCGGCAGACTCGGCTGGTCGCGCTGGAACCATGCGTGCGGTCGTGCCTTCCGCTACGCTGTCCCGTTTGAGCCGCAGCAAATCGGCGCGAAGATCCGCCGCCGACTGATACCGCAGCTGGCGGTCCTTTTCGAGCGCCTTAGCGATCGCCAATTCGAGCTCTTCCGGAATTCCCGGATTGATCCGGCCGGCGGGGATTGGATCGCGATGGAGAATCGCGTCTTGAATCGCCCCATTCGTTTTCCCGGTGAATGCCGGGCGGCCGGTGGCCATCTCGTATAACACCAGGCCAAGCGAAAAGAGGTCCGAGCGCGCGTCGAGATCATCGCCCCGCACCTGCTCGGGCGACATGTAAGCCACCGTGCCGACCGCCGCGCCGGGAAAGGTCAGCTCCGGATCGACGCTGTCGCGCGTTGGCGCCCCGGCCTCGCCCGCGGCGCCCTTGGGATCGACCAATTTCGCTAAGCCGAAATCGAGAATCTTGGCGTCGCCGCGGTGCGTCACGAAGACGTTGTCCGGCTTCATGTCGCGGTGAATCACGCCCTTCGCGTGCGCCGCATCGAGCCCGTCCGCCATTTCGGCGCCAAGTTCCAGGATGCTTTCGATCGGCAAAGGCCGGCCACCGATCCGCGCGCGCAGCGTCTGGCCCTCCAGATATTGCATCGCAATGAATAGCTTGCCGGACTCCTCCGCAATCTCGTAAATCGCACAGATGTTGGGATGGTCGAGCGAGGAGGCCGCGCGAGCCTCGCGGCGGAACCGCCCCAGCGCACGCGGGTCGCGGACCAGATCTTCCGGCAGGAATTTCAGCGCGACGAAGCGGCCAAGTTTCGTGTCTTCGGCCTTGTAGACCACACCCATAGCGCCACGGCCGAGCCGTTCAACGACGCGGTAGTGGGAGACTGCCTGGCCGACAAGTGACGGGGGCTCACCCAAATCGAAGGAATCTTATGGCGAGATCGAGGGCAAGTCAACGATACCCCCCTACTGGCAAACTGGGCAAACTGGGCCGTTGCGTTTATGACGACTTGGTAGTACTTTGTCGGGCGGTCAGGAGCGTGGGATCGAGACTCTGATTTGGAAAGGCTCAGGCTGCGCTGTCGAGCCTTTCAAAGAGGTTACCCATGCTCAATAGCCGTTACCTCCTGGTCTTTTTCCTTTTCACCGCTCCTTTAAGCGTATTCGCCGCACAGGAAACACCCCATATCGCCGAGTATTGTGGCGGCTGTCACCAAGCCATCGAACAGGGATGGAAGGAGTCCGTCCACTCACAAGCCCTGGAGAGCCGGCTATTTCAGGATGCTTTGCAGATGGCGAGCGCGGATTTCGGCGCTCGGGCACGCAGGGTTTGCCTGGGGTGCCACGCCCCTACGGTAGCGGTAACGGGAGATTGGTCGCTGAAACTGAAACTGAGCTGGGAAGGGGTGACCTGCGACTATTGCCACTCCATTCGAAGTGTCGTCATGGACGGGCCCAACCCGAAAGCACTGGTGGACTACAACAATGTCAAGGAGGGTCCGTGGAAAGATGTGACTTCACCGGTTCATGGAACAGCCTACTCCCCGGTGCACACCTCCCCGTTGCTTTGCGCGACCTGCCACGAGTACCGGAATTCGTTGGGATTTCCGGTTCTCACGACATACTCCGAGTGGAAGAAAGGTCCGTATGCGGCAGAGGGTAAAGGATGTCAAGCCTGCCATATGTATCAGGTTGAGGGAAAGGTGGTGGTTCCCCAAGTGAAGGAGACGGCCGGCCATGAGATCAATCTCCACGAGATGCCTGGCAGCCATTCTCTGACCCAGCTCAATAAGGCCATCCGCGGACAGCTTTTCGTCACCCATCAAGGCGGCGAAGTACACGTGGAGGTGGACGTCACCAATCAGGCAGCGGGGCATATGGTGCCTACCGGATCGCCCCTGCGAAAACTGATTTTGGACGTGCGGGTCGAGCCTATGGGCGGAAAATCGCTCGAGCAGACGCGGGCGTTCACCCGGGTTGTGGCCGACCGGGACGGCAAGATCCTCAATCGGGAAGACCTGGTTTTCCTGAGGGCCGCAAAGGTGGTCTCGGACACACGCTTGGCGCCCCTGCAAACGAAAAAGGAGTTTTTCACCTTCAAAGTGCCGCAAGGCACCGGCTCGACGGTGGCAGCCGATTTTTACTACTCCTATTCTCCGATGGCCACCACCAAGGCGCAGCAAGAGGTGGAATTCCTCAGCTTGACGCGATTTGTGCAGTGAGGTTGGGTTCGCTCATGGCCGGACCAGCCCCGGGCGTCCGTGGCGCCGCCTCAAGCCACTGCGCCGGTGCCCGGAAATCACGAGCTAGGAAGCGAGCGGATCTCGTCACCGGCAGCACTCAGATTTGCCAGGTGCATCTCATAATACTTCCGAGACAGGATGACTCCCGATGCCCCCGAGGCGAGCGCCGCCCGCACGGCCGCGCGGACGTCGGCAGGCCGCGCCTTCTTCTCTCCTCCGCCGGTGGGCACATTGATGCCGATCCCGGGATAAATCGGGATCTGGTTCTTGACACCCGCGACGGCCCGCGCGGTTTCCTCCGCGACGTACCCCGCGGAAAGACCGGCTGAGGGCAACTCCGAGAGGTCCGCCTCTCCCTTGTAGTTCAGAACGCCGTAGTGCCAATCGAGCAGTTCCTGGGAAGGAATATCGCGGAACACGGTGGAATGAACGTTGCGGATATACTCCGCCAATCGAGGGCCCCCGCAATCGTTATAGACAACGGGTTTTAGAAAGTCCGCGGATTGACTGAGCGCCCAGTAATCCTGCTCGGCACGATAGAATGGGCTGAAAGAGTTGCTATGCCAGATGTGAAAGCCCACCTGCACGCTCGGCCTGATGCTCTTGGCTGCCCGGTAAATGAGAGCGTAGAGTTCGTGCTGGTTATCGCTCCAGAACTGTTCCCAGGCCAGGATTTCCGGATAGCGCAACAGGAGCCGCCAGAAGGTCACAAAATTACCGTCGCCCGGGCGTACCCCTGATTCGGCCGCCTCGACCCATCCTTCCAAGGCCTGATAACCTTCCTTCGCCCTTTCCACGTCGATGCCTTTTGCGCGCGCCTTCTGCGTACAGTATCCGCAGAAGCAAGTTATTCTCGCAGGGCCATGAGACCTTCCGTAGCGCGCATGGATGGCGTTATCCAGCGGGCCTTGGCGCTCCGAGCCAAACATGATGCCGTCGATCGGATAAGATTTGATCCAGTCTTCCGCCAAGGCGGCAAAGAAATTGCGCACATAGGGATTATTCAGGCACATCTGGCCTGTGCCGCGGCCATGAACGTCTACTTCCGCCCCTCGCTCGAAGCCAGTGACGTAGCGAGGCGTGGCTTGATCCTCACACCAGGCGAACGTTTGTATTCCTCTTGCGCTTGCCTTGGGAATCACAGACTCGAAGACGTCATAGCTACCGAGGTCTGGAGCACGGAAGCCTCCGAAAGGCACGTTCCTGTAATATTCAGGGTGAACCGTGGCGTAATCGCCGCCGTGGAACGTCGCCACGTTGGATTCCTGCAACCCGTGGTCTGAAAATTGTCCCGGCTGCTGTCGCCCTTCCGATCCGTAGGAATAGGTGAAGACGCTGATCATCACCGCATTCACGCCGGCAAGCCTTTGCACGGTGTCCAAGGCTTTGTCGATGCCTTCGTCCACAAACGAAATAGCGCCAATTTGAATCCCTACGAACTTTTTCCTGGAAGCACTCGATGGAGCCGGTTTGCCGGGAGCTGACAGGCTGTCGATGGGTGCCCTCGCAAGATTCGGCATCCCTTTCAGCGCCAGGGCGCCCGCCGCGCAGAATTGCCGCAGAAAAGACCGTCGCGATGTCTCTTTCACGAGTTCTCTCCCGTCTTCAGTTGCCTCGCACGACCTGCCGGTGTATTTCTCCAAGATCAGCCTCGATCCCGTCCCCCGATCCGCACCCGCCAGAGGGGCGAAATGTTACCGGAAGCGCGTGGGAGTCGGACCTCAGCCGGTCCGCGGGCGTGAGCGAGGCGCGAGCTCGGAGGCGGAATCCCGATGGTACCCCGGGACACCGGCTTGCCGGCATCGCTGGACTGGGAAGTTGGCGGAAGCGTGTGGGAGTCGAACTGAGCGATGTTACTCCAAGGCTCGTCGTTCGACGGCGTTGCAGCCCACGCCCGATTCCAACTGGAACAAACGGAACACAGCCAGTTCAAAGTGCGCTATTCGGCTTCTACACAGCTGCCAGCTAAAAGACTTCATTTTCTGGTTGACTTTCAGTCAACGACTTTGCTATACTGATATATGAGGGCGAAATGGAAGTGAAGCTGACGCCCCGGATCACTGGCCGCGAAATAGCCGCCATTCTTACGCGGGACGGATACAAGGTTTTCTGGATGTCCGTTCGTCGCGGGTTGATGCCCTATCGGACGTTGGAGCCGCGCGGCTTCGCGGTTAAGCGCGGCAATTTCGAGAAGTGGGCCGAGGCGCACAAGCGGTATCTCCGGCCCGCGCTGTTTGCCTAAGAAGCGAGCTTTTGTAGCTGTTCACAATTGAATCGCCAGACGCTTCCGGCTCCCCGGCGGCCATATTGCCCAACCATTTGGAGCCTTCCACAGCAGGTGGCTATGAACCAAGAGAAGCGCGAGGCAGAAGTAATCGAAGCAGACTGACCTAGGCGCACACCGGCAGCGATCCCGGTTCCTCGCAAGTCATCCCTCCGAACCAGTAAAACCCATTCGTTTATGACAAGGAGAAGAGAATGACTGGTACGGTCACAGCCTTTATCAAACACGGCTATGGCTTCGTCCGCTGCCATGAAACGAAAGAAGAAATTTTCGTTCATGTGCTGGTTGTGTATATTTTCATATA
>JAJYLB010000025.1 GCA_021788095.1 Acidobacteriota bacterium
GAATTCCACAGCCCTGGCGCAAATTTCGTGCGTTGTCCGCAAACGACTTGCGCGAATCTATGAAAAATACAAACTGTGGAAATGCCAGTTGCCACACAGACTCTGAAGCCTGTGCTACTTGGCTGCGGCCCGAAGGCCACGCTGTGCACTCCGCGTTGAATTCTTTTTCCCAGGAACGAAAGCGAGAGGCTCGACTGCAATACGGAATCCGTAACCGGAGCTGCGGTCCAAGTTCATCGGGCGCTCGGCGCGGGGCTGCTTGAGCCCGTGTGCTCGGCCCGTGCGGCGCGCGAACTGCGGAAGTACACCGTCGCTTCGCGCACCGGGGGCTGCCCAACCGCTTGAGTCGCGAGCGAGGCGCGGGGACGCGGCGAGATGGTGACAGTAAATTCGCGGTTTGAGCGATCGTACCGCAGTGTGTCTGCCGTGCCACCCTTCACCGTGACTTCCGGCGGGGAACCGGCATAGCCGTGAAGCGTTACGGCACGCTCGCCTTTGGCAAAGACGACCGTGGCTTCGAGCTGCGTGGGCGAATCGCGAATCGCGGCGATGCGCACGCGGCCCGTGCCAACGAATTTGCCGGCGTCTCCGAGGAAGGCGATGCCGCTCTTGCCCATGGCCGCGCAGACGTAATAGGAAGCGTCGTCCTTTTCGAGCTGGCCACGGAACGACTCGCCCGAAGGAACGACGGTCAGCTGGCGAGAAAAGTAGTCGTAAACAGCCATCCTGCCGCGCAAACCGACCTGCGCGGCGCGAAAGCGCACGGGCCCGCGATCCAGCGGCGTGCGGGCGAAGGCGAAGACGTAGGCCGTGGTCACGCCGTTCTGGCGCGTGTACGTGCGGCCAAGGGTCGGCTCGTGCCGGCCGAGTGCGGCGTCCAGATAGTCGCGGTCGAGGGGGACGAGCGGCGCGTCAGGTTTGATCAGGACCCCGTCCTTGCGCGCGGCCTGCATCAGATTTTCCCGGTTTTCTTGACCGATGGCGTCCCCAAAGCCCACAGGCCCCGCGGAAAGAGTCTGCAACAGGATCAGGTTCGCATCCGTGCTGGTGGCGACGTCGGCCCACGGCCAGATGCCCAGCGCGGCCGCGAACTGGGAGGTGAACAGAAAGTTGTACCAGCGCGCGCGAACGAACTTATCATCGCTGACGCGCGTGGTGGTCAGGTTCGAATAGCGCGAGCCCTGGAGCAGTTCGCTTGGCTCGGGCATGCAATATTGCATCGTCAGGCTTGCCTGCCGCATGGCCGCTGCCATCTCATCGAAAAATTCATCGCCAATGCGCGGATCCGCATGGAAGCCGGAATAGTCGCGGATCACGCTCGCCCAATCTTGCTCGTAAGTGGCCACTCCGCTCGCTCGCAGATAGCGCGCGATGTGGCGCCAGTAGCTCGGATCGATTGGAGCGACCCCGGCGATCCTGTACTGCCGGCGATAGGGGCTGTCCTGGCCCATCCATCGGCTGTGTACGACGAAAGGCAAACCCACGCCCCGGTGAAAGGCGGCGAGACCCTGCGGGAACAGCGTGGGCGAAGCTTCGTAAAGCCAGATGCCGCCGTAGACGTTCCAGCGGGCCAGCGGAAACCGCGGATTCTTGGCTGTCAGCGGCCGGCCGGTGAAACTCAGGCGGTCTTTCTGGTACCACCAGCTGTCCAGTTGGAGGTAGCCGATGGGGATCGCGCGCGAGCGCAGCTCGGCGATTTCCGCGCGTAGCGTGCCCGCGTAGCCGAGCTTTGGATCGAAATTGTAGTAATAGGTGGCGCCGTTGTCGGTCCAGTAGCCGAGCGTGCGCAGGGTGGGATCCGATTCGTTCGAAGGGCGAGTGACGCCTTCGAACCTCGTTAGCGCTTTCCCCCACGTCCGAAAGGCCCGGCCGATGCCGCGCGTGACCACGAGCAGCGAGCGTACGGAATAGCCCGCTGGAACGTGGGTGATGGCATCGTCCAAGCGCACCGCGACGCGGCGCGTTCCATCGCCGCGCAGCGTCGTAACCTGGAACCCGGCCGCAGGCGACAGGATCGCCGCGTCGGCACGATCGTCGAACAGCAGCCATGGCGTACCGTACTCGCCGGCGGAAAACTGCGGCGGGGAGAACGCCTGGTTCCGGTAGCTGAAGACGTGGAGTCCCGCGGGCAGCGAGGTGAAATCGGGAAAGGGGATGGGGGAATGCGGTGTGGCCCGATCGCACCTCAGCTCGAACCGGGCGATGGGCTCGAGGTCATAAGTGATGATTTCCGCCGTGACAGGAAGGCTGTGCCAGCGCCACGCGAACCGGAGCGCATGAAACGGGCCGATGCCGTCGCGCCCCGTCGCGCGCGCAACGCGCTCCACGCGGCTTCCCACGCTTCCGCGAAACTCCCACGCCGGCGCGCGGCTGGTCACTTGATAGGCTCCGGTGCGCGAGTCCAGGGTCGCCGTAAGGCCAACCGCCGATGGGCGCTGCGCCCTGGCGCCGGGCACGAATCCGCCGGCGCAGGCGGCCACGGCCAGGAAGTAACAGACGGCAGCGAGCCACCCATGCCGCGCGTAGGGCAGGTGGAAATCACCGCCCCGCATCCGTCGGGGAGCCTTGTGGCATCTCGCATGAGACATGATGGGCTCTCTCCGCACCGCAGTATGGGCTTCGCGCCTGCCGGAATCAAGCTGGCGGATTTTTGTCAGGCTAGCACGAAGGCGCCGGGGGAAAAGCGTCCGGCGAGCCAGAAGGGGGTCGCCCACCGTGCGAGTCGTTCGCCTGCGGCGCTTTTTCACAATCTGAAATCGATTTCTTTGCCGTTGACTTTTGGCGCCGCGCGCACGTAGATGGCGTTGTGCGGGACCGAGGCCTGCCCGGCGCGGTTCTTTCGCATCTGGCCGGGCGCGCGGATGTTGCGGGGAGGAAGGGCTCAGGATGCTCGTATCGCGAAGGGAATTCTGCGCCATGGCGGGCGTCGCCGCCGCGGCGTTGGGGGCGCGCCGCTTCGCCATCAGCGCGTTGCCTCGCGCGGACATCCCCAACGTCGCCGCGATCGACCGTCACCGCATCCTTACCGCCGCCAACCGCTGCCTGCGCGAACCCCCCGTCACGATTACCAGCTTCTTCTGCCCGCGCAGCGCCGGAGGGAGGCACGATTACTATTCCGAAGGCGACTATTGGTGGCCGAATCCGAAGGATCCCGCGGGACCGTATATCCAGCGCGACGGCTACTCGAATCCCGGGAATTTCACCGCGGATCGCCAGGCGCTCATCCGCTTGAGTCTTCAATTGCCCGCCTTGGCCGCGGCGTGGCTCCTGACGCGCGACCGGCGCTACGCCGCGCACGCCGTCGAGCACTTGCGCGCCTGGTTTGTTGCGCCCGCCACGCGAATGAACCCGAACCTCGAGTACGCTCAAGCGATCCATGGCATCACCACGGGACGCGGCATTGGGATCATCGACACGATTCACTTGGTCGAAGTCGTTCGTTCGATTCCCTTTCTCGAGCGATCGAGCGAGTTTCCGCCGGCGGAACAGCGGCAAGTGCGCCAATGGTTCGCCGATTACGTCCATTGGATGACGACCTCGAAGAACGGCATCGCCGAGCGCGAGGCCAAAAACAATCACGGCACCTGCTGGGTGATGCAGGTGGCCGAATTCGCCGCGTATACCGACAACCGCGCGCTGACCGACTTCTGCCGCGCGCGATTCCGCCAAGTGCTCGTTCCGAATCAGATCGCGGCCGACGGCAGCTTCCCTCTGGAACTGAGGCGCACCAAGCCCTATGGCTATTGCCTCTTCAACCTCGATGCTATGGCCACGGTCTGCCAGATCCTCTCGACTCCGCGCGACAACCTGTTTTCCTTCGCGCTTCCCGATGGCCGGGGATTCGCCAAGGCCGTCGCCTTCCTGTTCCCCTTTATCGCCGACAAAAGCCGCTGGCCGTACCGTCACGACGTCGAATATTTCGCGGACTGGCCGGTTCGCCAGCCCAGCTTGCTCTTCGGCGGGATCGCGCTCAACCGGCCTCGGTATTTTCCCGTGTGGAGGCGTCTCGATCCCGATCCCACCGTCGCAGAAATCATTCGCAATTATCCCATCCGCCAGCCGGTGCTTTGGGTCTCGGAGGAGGCGGGCGGATGAAACGCTTCGCCACGTGCTTTCGAATCGTCGGCCGGGCAACACCCACGGGGAGGAACGGTAATGGATTCAGGCGACGCGCCCACACGACGGAAATGGCTGAGCTTGGTTTCGACGGGCTTGGTCGCGCCAGGCCTGCTAGCCGCCGGGCCGGCGGCTGCGACCCTGTCGCCGCCCTCCGGCGGCGAAGCCGCGGGCGCGCGCACCTTCAATATCCGCGATTTCGGCGCGAAGGGCGACGGCAAAACCCTCGATACGAAAGCCGTGCAAGCGGCAATCGACGCCGCGAGCGGCGATCGTGGCGGAACGGTGCTGGTGCCGGCGGGCGTTTTCGCGATCGGAACGGTGGAAATGAAGAGCAACGTCACCCTGCACATCGCCGCGCAGGGCAAGCTGCTCGGCAGCGCCGACGGCAGCCAATATCACGCCGCCGGGGCGATCCCGCTTGGCGGAGACGCGACGCTGCGCGACGGCAACGTTGGCCTGATCTTCGCGGTCCACGCCGAAAACGTAACGATCGAAGGGCCGGGAACCATCGACGGGCAGGGAGCCGAGTTCCGTGCCCCGCGCCGCGGCGTTCCGCCGCCCTCGGGCCGCGGTGGCAGCCGCCGGCCCTATCACCTCCTTTTTTACCGCTGCAGGAATGTGCGCGTGCGCGATCTGTTCCTCCGCGATAGCGCCTACCATTCCGTCCGCGTGATCGAGAGCGATTTCGTCTGGTGCGACGGGCTGCGCATCTACAATCGCGTGAACGGCAATAACGACGGGTTCCACTTCATCAGCAGCCGCTACGTGCACGTGGCGAACTGCGACGTGCAGTCGCAAGACGACGCCTGCGCGCTGTTCGGCAGTTGCGAGTTCGTCACCATAACCAATAGCACGTTCAGCACGCGCTGGGCCGTCTTCCGGTTCGGCGGGGGCAATCCGCAAAACATCGCCATCTCCAACTGCGTCATCTACGATACCTTTGGGTGCCCGATCAAGATGCAGTTCGGCCCGGAGGCTCGCGCGCAGAACATCCTCTTCGCCAATCTCGTCCTCGAGGATGTTACGGGACCGATCTCCATCGACCTGACCGATCGGGCTCCCTTTGGCGCAACGCCAAGCCAACCTTCCGAGAAGGGCTTCGTGCGCAACATCATGTTCCACGGCATCCGCGCGCGGGTCGTGGCCCACGGCCGCCAGCTTCCCGACTTCCCCTTTCCCCAACATTTCCGGCCGGGCGAGACGCGCCAGTGCATCGTGCTGAACTCGGTGCAAGACGCGTTCCTCGAGGGGGTGACGCTCAGCGATGTCCACGTCACCTACGGCGGCGGAGGAACGGCCGAAGAAGCCCGCCGGGAAGTTCCTCCGATCGCCGGCGAATATTTTGAAATGGGCACCCCGCCGGCCTATGGCCTTTACGCGCGGAAAGTGCGCGGGCTGACGCTCGATAACGTTCGCTTCAATCTCGAGCGGCCCGACCTGCGGCCGGCGGTGGTGCTCGATCGCGCGGCTGACGTCGCCGTCGGCAATTTGAGTGTCGAGGGCAATCCGCAGGCTGACGCCGTGCTGCGCCTGATCGACACGCGCGACGCGCTGATCGCGGGCGCGAGGCTGCTTACACCCGCGGCCGTTTTCGCGCGCGTCGAAGGCGCTTCGAGCGAAGAAATCACCATCGACGGAGGTGCGCTGTCGAAGGCCGGCACGCCGTTGGTCTTTGAGGCGGGCGCGACGGAAAAGGCGGCGAAGTTGCGCGCCTGAGCGAAGCGGCTCCCTCGGCCTTGAGCGCGGCCGGCTCTCTCACCCGATGCGGTGCGGCGCTCGATCCGCCGTCTCCGCGTCGCGGTACACGATCACCGGTCGGCGCGCCGGGGTCGAAACGCGCACGCTGCCTCCGCGGGCGTTGCAGGGAATTTCCTCTCGCTTCTCGACCCCTAACGCCACCGCCTTGATTTCCGATGCCTTCCAATCCCCCGGCAGCGGGGCGGCGAGTTCGGCAGGAAGCAGGCTGTAAAACGCGATCCGGTCGCCGTCCAGAGGACAGAAAGTGCTGCCGTCGCGGGCCACTTCCACCCCGCCCAGTTTCACCGAGTAGCTTCCCTCGGTCGGGTTCAAATCCAGCCTCGTTTTCCCCTCCAGCCCGATCCTCACGCGGTCACCCGAGCGCTCGAACGTTTCGATGTCGAGACTCTGGATTTTGAACCACGGAACCATCAGCAGGTAGAAGAGATCCGTAACTTCTTCGAGCGGCGATGCCTGGGTCAGCCAGATGCGCCCGGCCGTATTCCAGAACAGCGCGTCCACCATGCGGCCGGGAAAAGGCTTCATCCGGCCGTTGGCGCCCCAGACGGCTACCTTGCGGTAGACGAGCGGCAGGATGGGAACCGGCGCGCCCCCGAAAGGGCAATGGGACCGCGCCAGCCCGTCGGCGTAGTTGAACCAGGTGACCTTGCCGATGAAGGCGTAGCGCAAAGCCTCGGAGCTGACATCCACCCCGTAACGCCTGAAGCCTTCGAGAACCTTGTAACGGCCTTGCTCCAGATTCTTGATTCCGCTCGCCGGATGCGCGGGGTCCCAGTCGTTGCGAATCGAGTAGTACGAGAGCACGTCGACGTGCGTGGTATCGCGGAGCTTGTACCGCTCGCATGTGTACTTCACTCTTTCGGCGCCGGGACCCGCCATGTATTTCGCCAGGCCAAGGATGTAGGAATCCTCCCCCGTCCAGTTGCGGCTCTTCCACAAGCCGCCGTCGGGCCGGCGAGCGATGAACGCCGGGTCCCAGGCGGGACTGCTCCGATAGGCGTCGTCGTAATTATCGGCAAACGTCACGTGGCAGTTGTAGCGGCGGCCGAGTTCCATGAGCTTCATCAAGCCGCTGTAGCCGCCGAGCCGCTCGTCCACTTCCGCGACGGAGGGATAGCCGGTATCTTTTCCCCGAAACTGCCATCCCCACAACTGCACCACTTGCGGCCAGGAATCGGTCAGCGCCGCTACCTTGCGGATCAGCTCGCCTGCTTGTTCGAATGTCGCGCCCGGCTGCTTCCATAGCGGCTGGTCGAGATGAATGCCGTACTCGAACTTGTCGTCGTAGAAAGTCGTGATCTTGGCGGGCATGCGATCGCGAACGAGTTTGGCGCCGTCGAGCCAGTCGATTCGCCCGTCGCCATCCACGTCGCCGATAAAATCCAGCCGGCATTGCGATTTCTCTTCGATGGGCAGGTTCGGAGTCTGGGCGTTGCCGCAGTCACGCGGGTCCGGCGGACCCAGATTCATGTCGTAACACAGGTTGCCGTTTACCCGGTGCCGCTGGATGGTCCCGAGCGAGGCGCGGCGGTGGCCGGCGTCTCCCGCGACGGTGAGTGCGGTGCCATCCATGTAGGCGGTGGTTTCCTGCACGCAAATCGCGCGCTCGTTCGCCACCATCACCAGAGGAAGACTCGCCAGCACGCTGCCCCAAAAACGGTTCTGCGGCAAGCTGCCCGGTCGCGCCGCGGCGAGATCGGCGAAGTGGCCGCCGGAATCCCCGTGCGCCAGCCAGGCCTTTCCGTCCTCCTCGCGCACGGTCACCAGGCGCGGCAACGCCGCCTCGATAAGCTCGTAACCCTCGCGTTCTTCAATTTCTTCCATGCTGATTCGGATGGTCGGCCCTTCGACCACGTAGCGCAGGGTGAAGGAAGCTGCCGGCGCGCCCTCGTAATCGGCTTGGAAACGGAAATCGGCTTGCGTTCCGGTCGCCGCCGCCCCGGTCGCCGTCAGGGGCGAAGCCCGGTAGCCTCGCGGCTCTTTCCGGCACACAACTGCGGCGAGTTTCTCGCCCAGATCCTCTCCGCGCATCTTCGTCCCGAGTCTGGTCAGCCGGTACTCGAACGGAACGCCGTCCCCACGGTCGAGGATAAGCTGGACATCCGAGGACTGGAGAACCACGGGGTTCTTGGGCGCCGCCCGGTCTGCGAGCGGCGCGCCCAAGGGAGAATCGGCCCACCATGGAACGGTAGCCAGGCTGACGAGCCCGGCCATTCCGTTGCTCAGGAAGTCTCTCCGGCGCATTCTCTTGCTTGGGTCATCCATTAGGGAATACCGCACCCCTTTCCACACACCGCCTTGCCGGCCGAATGTTGCTTATTATCCTGCTGTTCGCGGGGTAACGCGCGAAATTCCACTTATTCTTTCTTCTTGGGCTCTTGGATGGAGCCGGCCGGTACTTCGGTGGCCAGATTGATGCCCTCGGAGAGGGAATAGGCGACGTTCCCAAGTCCGAACCGGCAATCCGAGTCCCAGCTTGGATGCCCGTCCCCGCCTTTCGTTCTTAGGGCGAACTTCCAGGTCTTCCCGCCATCGGCGGAAACGCAGGTGACAACGTCCGTGGTCGGGGAATCGTTCGGAAAGATCATGGTACAGGCCATGAGCTCGCTAGCGTTTTGCGGATTGGCGTCGATCTCCACCTCGGACTGCGGATTGGAAGGCAAAGCGCTGCTGACGTGTACGCTCGGGCCGACGCGCACGAGATCGCCGGCGGGACCAGGATTTTGAGCCGCCGCGCCGGCGGTGAAGAGCAACATAAGCGAAGCGAACAGCGTTCCCGCCAGAAAAACTGGGCCCGTAGGGGCGCGGTACCCGTGCCCTGCTCCTCTTGTTCTCCTCATTTTGCTCCTTCGCAAGAGATCCTCCTCGCCCCTTACCGCGCGCCGGCCGCGCCGGAATTCGGGCGAGGCGCGCTGACGAAGCCGGTGATCGTGACGCCAAGGTGAAAATTAGTCTTCACGGGAGAGGCGGCTTCGAGCTTCCAGGGAACGGCATTGGTCATCGCGCCCGGGTCGAGCGAATCGAGGTCACCCAGAGCGTGCGAGTAGTCGAATATAGCGCCAATGCCTTGCTTGCCATTCGAAGAGTTGAGAATGACCGGCGGATAGATCTTTTCGTGAGACTTGATGGTGTAGGGGGCGGCGAATTCCTTGACCTCGACCTTGAAGGGCGGATACAGCTTCTCGCCGGAGGTATTCTTCAGCCGGATGGGGATCACCGCTACGCGCGTTTGGCGATCGTATTGGATGGGATCGAAAACGAGCGTGATCTTGTCGGTCAGTGTGGCAGGCACAACGGGTGGCCGGGTGGACGCGGCGGCTCCCGCGGACGCCTGCGGGCCGGTTCGCACGCGGATGGCAGCCGTATACAACTGGTAGGTGCCGCTGCGCGCGTCCGTCCAGAAGGGATGGAAAGCTCCATCGCGGTCGGCGGTCATCCCGATATAGTCGCCGCCATTGACCCAGCGCGAGACGCCGGAGAGCAAGTCGGCGACCACCATGCCGCGCTCGGTTCTAACGAGAGGGCCGGGACGGAGATTGCCCGAACCGAAGGGGCTCGATGGCTCGCTCGATACGAGCCGCTTGGGCAGAAGGGTCTCGCCGCCATCCACCGACGCGGTGAAGTAGGTAGCGAATTCGTCGCGTTTCGGGAAACCGCTGGTGTCGTACCAAAAGATGCCCAGCACGCCTTCGGGATTGACCGCAATCATGGGCTGAAACTGGGACGCATAGGTAGGGGCATTTGGATCGACCGATTTCGGCGTGGTCCAGGTTTTACCGCGATCGCTGGACCAGGTGAGCATCAAGCGGAAGCGGCCCTCCTCCAGGTCATCCCAAACCGCGTAAATCCGGTCGCGGTATTTTCCGCTGCGGTCGACGGCAAACATCGGCCCGCCCATCTGATCGACTCGGCCGCTTCGTTGCTTTTCCCGCATCACCGGCTCGCCGCCGAAATTGATCTTCCCGATGGGCCGCAGCGGCGAAAAGGTGACGCCGCCATCGCGGGATGTGGAAAAGACGGCGTTCCAATAGGCGCTCGTTTTGTCCACGGCGTAATTCGGATACTCGATCATCGGGATGAAGAGCGTTCCATCGGACAGCACGAGGAGGTTTTGAGCGGCGAGGCCGGTGTTGTGCCCGCGCGCGACTTCGATTGGACCGATAAACGAGCGGCCGTCATCGGAGGAGCGGTAGAGAACGACGCGCCTCTGCATCTGTAAGGTTTCGAGCTCGTTCGAGCCCGGCAGGCTGCTTTCTGCGGTCAGGTAGATGCGCCCGGCGTACGGGCCGAACGTATGGTCCCCGATAAGCATCTCGTGGTCGTTATGGGGACTGAGGGTGAGCGGCTTGCTCCACGTGGCGCCGCCGTCGGTTGACCGGAAGAAGAGCATGCCGTGTGGCGGCGACAGCGCAACGAAGTAGGCCGTGCCGGTAACACCGAAGCCAACTTGCGGATCGCCGCCGCCGTATTGGAATTCCGCGGGAAGCCTGATGCCGGTCCATGTCGAGCCGCCATCGAAGGAGGCGTAGGGCATGTCGGCCGGACTGCCATCGGGAAGGACCATCACGATGGAGCCGCCGAGAAGGTTTTGTGGATCGGTCGGATTGGCGGCGACCATCGTCTCGCAGTGGGCGACGTCCCCGTCGTGGCTCACCAGGATGTTAGGCCCGATGACGATTCGCGGCTTTGCCTCGGCCGGCGTTTGAGAACGCGTCGTGGCAACGAAGATCGCCAACAGCGCAACAGCCAGGACTCGCTTCATAGACCCTCTCCTCAAGAGAATCGGCAGTTTCTCAGGACCTTTTCTTAACCGACAAGCTGGCCAGCGCCGTCCGGTCGATCTCATGGATGATTGCTCGCGGAGATACCCATTTCTGTGCAGACAGCCAGGTAGCCTCGTTATCGCCGGCACACTCCAAGCATTCGCTGCCGGCACCGGTCCCGTACCACTAATAGGGCCGATGCCGCCGGAGACTTCTCGGCAGTGGCCGACGCGCGCCTTTCCAGTGCACTGTTTTGTCCTCCTCGGCGTTTCTTCCAAGCAGCCGAAACTTAACCGAGTTGAGACAAAACAGGGCCTTTCATTTTCGGAATTCAGGATTTATTTTTCAACGGGCTTGACACAAAACCGGCTTCTCACGATATACGCGGCCGGGCCGACCCGCCTTCGCCAAGGCTACGGCGGGCCGACCTCGATCAGCCGCGGTGAAGCGTTACTGAATTTCCGGGATATAGCCCGTCAGGGTCACATGCATATCGGGAGTCTGCAAGGGCTTGACCAGCCGGAGGCGCCAAACCGAGGCCCCGGAAACCGCCCCCGGAGCCAGAACTCCGGAAGTGCCAAGCTCGCTCCGGAAATCGAATGTGGCTCCCGCGCCGGGCGCTCCATTCGACGCGTCGAGAATTTGAGGGCTGTATTCGCGGTCGTCCGCGCCCATGCCGCTTCCGAAACTGGCGACGGTGGCCACGATGGGGCCGTAAATGGGGGAGGAGGAAACGTTCTTGAGCCGAACGGCCATCGTCAATTCGCGCGTCGTGGCGTCGTAGGTGGCCGGATCGAAGACGAGCGAGACCTTTTGTGTGATGTCGGTGCGTTTGGGAGCCGTCGAGGCGACCTGTTTTTCCTCTTTCCCCTTATCCACACGCACGGCGGCCGTTTCGATCAGGAACGTTCCCGAGCGGCTGTCGGCCCAGAAGGGATGAAACGTTCCCGCCGAGTCGGTCGTGAGGCCCATGTAATCGCCGCCATTTCCCCACCGGCTAGCGGCAGAGAGGAAAGAGATTCTCTGCTCGCCCTTGTAAGAGAAGACGGCGGGAGCGATGTTGAGATTGCCGTTCCCGGGAAGAAGCGAGGGCTGGGAGGAGACGCGGACGGGCGGAAGGAAGGAGGTGCCGCCATCGAGGGAGGCGGCAAAGTACTCCTCGTATTCCTTGTTGTCGGCCGAAGCGCGGGTATCGAACCAGGTGCTTCCCAGCACTCCTTGGCGGTTGACGGCCAGCATGGGCATGTATTCGAGCGTATGGCCGGGTACGCTCGGGTCGATCTCGCCGGGTGCGCTCCACGTGTTGCCGCGGTCGGCGGAATAGGAGAACCATACGCGATACGTTCCGCTACGGAAATCGGTCCACGCCGCGTAGATCCGATCGCGAAAGGAGGCGGAGTGGGTATCGACGGCGAAGGCGGGGAAGGTTCCCACTCGCGGAGCGGTCGGGCTGCTGTCAAATTCCTGCGCGCCAATCGGGTGCGGCTTGGAAAAAGTAACGCCGCCGTCGGCTGACGAAACGAACCAGAAGTGGCCCGTATGGCTCGTCTTCCTCTTTTCCGGCAGGAATTGGAAATCCTCATAAGGAACGATCAATGTCCCGTCGCTCAGCACGAGCACGTCTGCTGCGGTGTTGATGCCGATCGTCCCGCCTCCATTCGCTGCTTCGACGGGGCCGATGAACGTCCGGCCGTCGTCGTCGGATCGAAACACCCCCACACGATAGACGGGATAGTCGTAGAGGACCGACAGGTAGATGCGCCCGGCGTACTCCCCCTGGGTGTGGTCGACGGCCATGACCTCGTGGTCGTAGGAATAACCGAGGTCGGCGGGTTTGTGCCAGGTGCGCCCGCCATCAGTCGAGCGGTAGAACATGACCGCGGCTCTCGTTCGCCCCTCGGGGCTTGTCACCGTCATCAACGAAGCGAAGTAGGCTGTCCCGTGTATCCCGAAGCCCACCATGGGATCGCCTCCGCCATTGCTATGAAGCTCGGGGAACACGGTGTCCGTCCAGGAATCGCCGCCATTTTGGGAGAAATAAGACTTGCAGGCCCATCCGCCATCTGCCGCCGTGGGAGTGATGGCGGCGCCGACGAGGTTCTGCGGGTCCGTGGGATTCGACGCCACGATCAGCTCGACGTGCGGGATGTTGCCGTCGCGGCTGACCAACATGTTCGGGCCGACGACGATCTTCGCCGCGGTTGCCGGCTGGGCCGAGGCTTGGCGGGAAGGATGCGGCAAACCGCCGGCGCGGGCGAGCAGCGCGAGCGCGATGGCAAGGATCGAAAGCCAAATCACTCGAGAACTCCACCCGCCGCGAGACTTATTCGAAAGCCATAGCAAGACGCGCATCGCTGTGACACCTCGTCTTTTGGATTGGCAGGCTCAGTGCGTCTTCGCCTGCCCCAAGATCAGGAAATGAGCGCGCAGAGGCTCGCCGGGCGGATCGGGCGCGCCGCCGGAAAACTGCCATCGAAACTCTTCGACTTCCGACTTCTGCTTCGGCTGGAGGGTTTCTCCACCCGAAACCCGGAAGTTCCAGAAAGCTCCCTTGCCGGGCAGGCCGTTGCCCGCATTGACCACGCGCAGGTCTTTGAGGGAACTCTGAACGTCGTTGAGCACGACGGTGAAGGGTCCGGTGACAGTGACCGGAAGGGGATTGACGAGCTGCACACGCACGGACAGGGTATGGGCGGTGAAATCGATTTGCGGCTGGCTGATATCGAGAGTGAGCTGGCGGCTGAGGTCTTCGCGGGAATGCGACGCAGCGGAACGCGGCAGCGCGTTCTTGTCCACGCTGAATTCCTTGTACCACAACTCCATCGTTCCGGACGCGCCGTCGCCGTTGATCCACGCCGAGTGAAAGACGCCGTCCGGGCCCGCCACCAAACCTTGCGTATCGCCGCCGTTGGGCCAGCGCTCGGGCGCGCCACTCATCGCGATGGCCGGGAGGCGCTTCTCCTTACTCAGATCCAGGGGCAAGTCCAGAAAGCTGAAGGCGTCTACCGGCCAGTTGGCGGCGGCCACGGGGCACGTGGGCGCATCGCTGGCAGGAACGTTGGGGAGGAAGGTATCGCCGCCGTCCGCGGAGACGGAGAAGTAGAGCCGGAAACAGGAATTCTTGGGATCGTTCCGGCGGTCGTTCCAAACCACTCCCACCAGTCCGTCCTTGTTGACCGCGATGGCGGGATTCGCCGGCGAGTCGGTATTCGTGTTGTCGTTGACGGCGACCGGCGAGGACCACGTCTTGCCCAAATCGCTCGAATGAGTGACCTCGACATCGTACTTCTTCCCGTCGTAACTCGTGAAAGCAAGATAGATCCGGCCGCGATAGGGTCCATCCGTAAGGTCCATAGCGGCTTGCGTGGCCACCAGGCTCTTCAACGCCTTGTAGCCATTCGCCCAGCAAAAAGCCGGGCCTTCGGATGCGGGCAGGAACGTGACTCCTCCGTCGGTGGAGGTGCTTGCCCAAAGGTTTCCGCAAAAACGCGAGCTGGAACTGGAGGCGGGGACGTGGAGGGCGGAGAAAGGCACAACCAAGGTACCGTCGGGGGCCACGAGAGGCTCCGTGATTCCAAAAATGTCCTCGCCCCCTTCGTTCCCGATAATGACGTGACCCGGCGAGAACGTCCGGCCGCCGTCGGTGGAAAAGACGACGTCGATGGCATTGTGCCTCTTGCCATTGGCTTCGGTAACGGAAATCGCTCCGCCAGCATACATTCTGCCGTTGAATTTGCCTCCGGTGTGGTCGAAGGCGAGATACTCGCGGTCGTACGTTCCGCCGGGAATGGTGACCGGCGGACCCCAGGTGAGGCCGCCATCGGTGGACCGGCTGAGCAGAAATCCGACGGGCGTGCCTTGAATGGCGCCGAAAAATGCGGTCCCCTGAGGATCGAAATAGACGATGGGATCGCCGCCCTTGAAGATCTTGTTGTCCTCGGTGGCCGAGCGAGCCCGCTTCCACGTCTTACCGCCGTCGAACGAGGCGTAGACGACGGAGGCGTTCTTGCCGTTTTCGATCGCGATGGAGGTAGCGAGGAGATTCTGGGGATTGCGGGGATTGAGGGCGAGAAAAGTCTCCACGTGCGGATCTCCGGGACTATCGCGGGAGATCTCCGTTCCGGGCGAAACCGCTATGTCGGGGTGTTGCGAAGCGGCGGCCAGCGGGAACCATAGGGCCAAACACAGAGCGGCCAGGGCCGCCCGGAGCGCGAATTCACGTCGCATGATGGTTTTCTCCTTGCAACTGCGCAACCTCCCCAAGCAGCGCCTGGGGTGCCGGTTACTTCTGCGGCGGCGCCAGAACACGTGCATCGTAGTTGAAGAGCACGGGCCGGTCGTTGTCCACCGTCGAGCCGGATAGCGTGTGAAGTCCGGTAACGCGGAAGACGAGATGTTTGGGAAGCGACCGCTGCCCCGGCTTGAGCACTTCGGCAGGCAATTCGCGCCCGAAGGTGAAGACCGCGCCGGGACCGCTGACGCCGTTATCGGCGTTTACGGCACGGGGTGTGTCGAAAGTCGAGTCCAAGGTAAGGAATCGCAGCTTCAATGGCCCTCGTATCGCCGCCTTCGACGTATTCACCAGGTACGCGTCGACCGAGAGCGTGCCCCGGGAGGCGTCGAAGACGGGCCGGCCGAATTCCAGATAGACCTTCGAGGTAGCGTCTTTCCAACCCGCCAGTTCCGAGGAGCCGTTGGGAAAGGCGCTGCCCTCAACGCTCACGTCGGCAGTCCAGACTTGCTGGATGCCGCTGCGATTGTCCACCCAAAAAGGATGGAATATGCCGTCAGCGGTCGCGGCCATCCCCGCTGTGTGGCCCGGCCAGGTATTCACCGCGAACGCTCCGGTCAAATCGCCCTTGGGAGAATCGGGTATGGGATCGCCTCCGCCCTGAACCATCGGCCACATCATTCGCCAGGTACTCGGGGCGTAGGTTTGGGGCGCCGTCGAGACGCGCACGCTCGGGAGGAAGGTTTCCCCCCCGTCGAGCGAAGCCGAAAAACGCACCCAATAGCCGAAGTCGTCGGGATTATCTCGCCGGTCGTACCACATCACGCCAACGACGCCGCTCGGATTGACGGCGACCACGGGCATGAAATCGTCCGGGCCCTTACCGGGTCCCCGGGACTCGTCGTCGTTCACGACGATGGGTTTCGACCACGTCTTTCCCTCGTCCGAGGAGTGAATGATCAGGACCTCGCTTCGGCCGAAGCGGTAGTCCGACCAGACGGCGTAGAGCCGGTCCTTCAACGGCCCCTGCGAACGGTCCACGGCAAGCGTGGGGATCAGGCTCCCGACCGCCGAATAGCCGATGTAAGCCTGGGCCGCAACGCTCGCCCGGGAGAACGAGAGGCCCCCGTCGGTCGATCGGATGACGTCGAGAGCGAAGCTGGGCTTCTTGGGGCGGATGGGAAGATTCGCCTCGTCGAGCAGCTCCGAGAAAAAAGCCACGATGGTGCCATCGGAGAGGATGGCGCTTTGCGTCTGGCCGATCGTTCCGTGGCCGGGCGGCGCGGAAAGCAGGTAAGGATCGGAAAAATTCTTTCCCGAATCCTCCGACCGGAAGTAAATGAACCCGGCGGTAGGGCTGCCCTCGCCGATGGCCCGGGCAAAGCCGTTTGCGGTGATATAGACGTTGCCGCGATACTTGCTGTGCGTCGTATCCACGCTGACGAAGTCGCGGTCGACCATGGGCAGCTTCACCGGCGCGGACCACGTCTTTCCTTCGTCGGCCGAACGGTAGACGAGCATGTGGCTGGTATACATCGTCGAGAGCGGACCACCGGATTCCATGGCGAGCGCGACGAAATACGCATCGCCGCCTGGTCCGAAAACGCAGGCCGGATCGCCCACTCCTTGTAAGGCGGCGTCGCTTTCCAAGGTGGGCGTCCAGGAGGCGCCGCCATCGAAGGAGCTGTAGACGATCGAGTCGGTGAGCCGGGTGCTCGGTCGTTTCGGCTCGATCATCGAGCAGCCGATCAAGTCTTTTGGATTTCCCGGGTCGGTTCCTACGTAGACTTCGTAGTGGTCTCGGCTGGCGTTCGCCGCGCTCACTTGAACGTTCGGTCCCACAGTGATGGGATCTTTTGCCGTTTGGGCGCTTCCGCCCGCGGCGAAAGCCAGGACGGCCATGCCCGCCCCCAGCATTCGCAGAGTCCATGCACCCGATTTCATGTGTCACACCTCCTCCATCACGGATTTCCGCGAAATCATTTCGCGGGCGCTGCCTCGGTCGGCGGCGCACCGAGAATCTCCACGTCCTTCCAGGACAGGCCGACCACGCCGTTCTCGTTCCCGGCCAGGGTGCCGATTGTCGCCCGGCTCACACCCCTACGCCCGGTATTCGCCGCAAAGGGAGCTTTTGTACCGCTGGGAAGCGAGAAAGCGGAATCCCGAGTTTCGTTTGGGTGGGCGAAAGTGTACCAGGATTATTTCGGCTCTTTCTTCGTTGCTTGTGGGGATTTCCCTTCCTCCGGGACAACCATCGGTGTATGCTCCGGTCGTTTCGCTCATCTTGCAGGGTGCAACCTTTACTGGGGCAGGGAAGGGGGAGGCGGGATGAGTTCTGACGTTGCGCGGGCGGCTCTCGAGCCGCTCGTTCCCGCGCATCGTCGTTTGCGCGTGGGCGCTCGGCAGCAGGTCGACGAGCCGATTGCCGTCCAGCCAACCGACGAGGGTTTACTCGCGCTCATGCAGGCGGGGGATACGAGCGCCCTCGGCCTGCTGTTCGAGCGCTACGCGCGGCTGGTACTGACCATCGCGTTTCGCGGCTTGCGGGACCGCGCCGAAGCGGAGGATCTCGTGCAGGACGTTTTCCTGCACCTGCACGAAACGTGCCGGAACTACGATCCACGGAAGGGGGCGGCACGCACCTGGATCGTTCATCTGGCCTATTGCCGGGCGTTCGATCGGCGGGCCTATTTGTCCCGCCGCGGCTTCTACGGTGGCGCGGAAACGTTTTCTCAGCAGAATGCTTTGGTAGAGGCCTCCTCGCTCGAGGATGAGGTTTCGGTCCAGGTGAGCGGCGAGCGGGTGCATCGAGCCTTTGAAGAGCTCACGGAGAAGCAGCGTGCGACCCTCGAACTCTACTTCTTCGAGGGATTTACCCTCCGCGAAATCGCTCAGCGGATGGGGGAAACGCTCGAAAACGTCCGCCATTACTACTACCGGGGTATGCGGCACCTGAACGAGTGCAAGACGGTGAAAGCGTTGATCGGGGGAAAGTGAGCGCGTCATGAACAACGAGGAATCCGATAAGTATCTCGCCGACCACGAGAAATTCAAGGAGTGGTGCGCGCTGGTCGCGACCGGCGAGCTGGCCGCCGCGGAGCGGTTGGCGCTTCGCCGCCACCTCGCGGTGTGCGAAGAGTGTCGTGCGCTCCTGGCCTGCTACGAAGGGCCGGCCCTGCGCCGCATGGCGGCTGTTGCCGCCTTCCGGGATCCCATTTCCGCTCCCGACGCCGAGGCGCTGGCTTGGGATCAAGAGCCAGCCAAATTGCAGCTTCTTGCGGCAGTCGCTTCCGGGCGCATGAACGCGCCTGCGAACATTTCGCAGTCTGCCTCGGGGCGGAACGGGCCCGGGCCGCGGTTCCTCATTGCCGGCCTGGGAGCTGCTGCCGCGTTGCTCCTCGGTTTTTCTTTTGCGTATCAATCCGGTTACCGGCGGGGTCGCTCGTCCAACTCCGGCGGACCCGCGCCCATCCTGAGCCGAATTCCCAGTCCCAATCCGCAGCTTCGGCAAGAGGTGACGAAGCTCGAAAACGAACGGGCGGCGCTCGAGGGGTTGCTCGCGACCGACCGGAGCCAACTCGACGCGCTGGCTGTCCGGGCGACCTGGCTGGAGCAGCAGATTGCCGGGTGGAAGAGTTCCTACGCCTCGCTCTCGGCGCAAAATCAGCAACAATCTCGCGACTTGACGGCCGCCGACAGCGCGCAGGAGACTCTCTCGCGCAATCTTGCCGACGCACGCAGCTCCCTGGCTCCGCTTCTCACCGACCTCTCCCTGGAAGAAGCGCAGGAAGGGGAGTTCCGCGCGCATGCCTCTGCATTGGAGTCCCAGGTTTCCCAGCTCACCGCCCAGCTCAAGGAAGAGGCGGCGATGGTTCGCAGGCAACAGCAATTTCTGGCGGAAGACCGGGACATTCGCGACCTCATGGGCGCGCGTCAGCTCTATATCGCGGACGTTTTCGATGTCGATGGCACGGGAAACACCCAACGGCCCTTCGGGCGGGTCTTCTACACTAAAGACAAGTCTCTCGTTTTCTACGCGTTCGATCTCGGCAAAGGGGCGCGCCGCGAGGAGGACACGGCTTTTCAGGCGTGGGGCAGCAACGGCTTGGATGGCTCGAAGCCGGTAAGCCTCGGCATTTTCTATATGGACGACAAAACGAACCGGCGCTGGGTGCTGAGGTCGGAAGATCCCAAGGTGCTGGCCAACCTTGACGCTGTTTTCGTCACCGTGGAACCCAAGGGCGGAAGCAAGAAGCCGAGCGGCAAGCCCTTTCTCTACGCCTATCTCCACAAAGCTCCTATCAACCACTCCTAAGCGAAGGTTACAGGTCACTGGGTGTGGGTTACGTAGCGCAGGCAGTTTTTTGCTCACAGTAGGCGGTTGAATTCCACCGGTTTTCCCCTGTCCCCTGCGGGCGGCCTGCTGTCCGGGTCTCCTGTAACCTGTGACCTGTTCCCTCTTCTTTTGGTACAAGTTGCCTGTCCCTGCCGAACACTTCGATAAGGGCCCGAGGCCCGATGCCTATCGAAAGCGAGGTGCGTCGATGAGAACCGTCCGCTTGGCAGCCGTAGCCCTACTTTTGCTGTTGATTCCGGGGCTTGCGCGGGCTCAATCGACGAGCGCTTCCGTCACCGGCCGCATCACCGATCCCTCCAAAGGCATCATTCCCGGCGCGAAAGTCGAGGCCATCAACACCGCCACGAATCTCCATTACAACGCTCAGACCGACCGCGCGGGCAGCTATCTTTTGACGAACCTGCCTCCAGGCGACTATCGCATCGAGGTCGGGAAGTATGGGTTCAAAAGCATCGTCAAGCCGGACGTCGTGCTTCACGTCCAGGATGTTCTCGAGATCAACTTCCAGATGCAGCTCGGCTCCTCTTCGGAAACGGTCACCGTCCGCGGCGGCGCGCCACTGCTCGACCGGACTAACGGTACGGTGAGCACGGTCGTCGACCAGCGATTTATCCAGGAGTTGCCGCTGAACGGCAGGAGCTTTCAATCCCTCCTCCTGCTCACTCCCGGCGTGGTAACGGAAACCGTGCAAAGCGGCAACCTGGGACAGTTCAGCGTCAACGGCCAACGCGCCGACTCGAATTACGTCACCGTGGACGGCGTCAGCGCGAATTTCGGCCTCAGCACCGACTACTTCATGTCGGAATCGCTCGGCGGCGCTATTCCGGCCACCAACGTCTTCGGCGGGTATGGCAGCTTGGCGTCGGTCGATGCTCTCCAGGAATTTCGCGTCCAGACCTCGACTTATGCTCCCGAGTACGGGCGTCAGCCGGGCGGACAGATCTCCATCGTTACCCGCTCGGGCACGAATGAGTTCCACGGCGATGTCTATGATTACCTTCGCAATGATGCGCTCGATGCCCGTGATTATTTCAACGTGCCGCCGGAAACGAAGCCGGCCCTGCGGCAGAACGATTTTGGCGGCGTGGTCGGCGGACCGATTCTCAAGAACAGGGCGTTCTTTTTCTTTTCTTACGAGGGCCTTCGGCTCCGCAAGCCTGAAAATGGCACGTTTTCTGTCCCCAGCCTCGCACTGCGGTCCTCCGCTTCCGCCGGCGCCAAACCGCTATTGGATGCATTTCCGCTGCCGTCTCCGGGTGCTGTCGTGAATCCCGACGGTTCGGCGTTTGGAGAGGCTTCTTGGTCCGATCCGGGCACGATGAATGCCACGAGCCTCCGGATCGATACGAAGCTTACTCACAACTTGACTTTGTTCGGCAGGTACGATTACTCGCCCTCGCGATTCGACCTGCGTGGCGGCGGTCCCGGTGGCTTATCGGCACTCAGTGAAGTCGACTCCAGTCTCATGAACATCCAGACGATGACGGGCGGCCTGACCTGGGTGATGAGTCCGACGGCCGCGAACGACCTCCGGCTGAATTACAGCCGGGATAAGGGCGATGGGATCGACACACTCACGAACTTCGACGGCGCCGTGCCACCCCCTGCGTCGTACTTCTTCCCCTCTGGATATGGCTACTCGTTCAAAAATGGGGAGTTTGCCCTGTGCGTGATCGCCGGCTGCGACTACGTCAACCGGGAGTTCATGCAGCCAGGAAGCGCGAACAACAGCCTCAATCAATCGTACAACATCGTGGACACGCAGACGCTGGCCAAAGGGACTCACGACATCAAATTCGGCGTCGATTTGCGCAGAAACTCGATGTTCTTTTGGCCGTTCTCTTACCTTTCCGAACCACTACCGCTGGATTTCAATTCGCTGGCTGCCGGGAACGTATTGGAATATCAGATCCTGGATTCCATTCCCAGCTCCGTGCGCAATTACGATCTCGGCGCATTCACTCAGGATTCATGGAAGGCAACCCCTCGGCTGACGCTCACCTACGGCATTCGATGGGATGTCGAAACTCCGATGCTGCGCAACGGAGGGTTGCCGGAGATCACGGCTTCAGGGCTGAACAATCCCGATCCCACTCAGGTGAACTTCTTCCTCACCCACGGCGATCCCTACGCAACGCAGTGGGCCAATTTCGCGCCCCGCATCGGCATCGCGTACGAGCTGATCCAGACTCCCGGGCGGGAACTGGTATTGCGAGGCGGTTATGGAATCTTTTTTAACCTGATCAGTCAATCCGCCGGAATGCTGGTTTACGGCTGGACCGGCTATCCGATCTCCGGCGACAAGTTCGGGTTCTTCACGACTTGGCCGTTCCCGGCGAGCGTGGCGGCGCCCCCTCCAATTACCTTCGATCCCGCCGGTGGCGCCGTGGACATGTACAACCCCAATATGAAGTCGCCCTATACGCACGAATATAATGTGACCCTCGAACAGGCGCTGGGTGCGAATCAGGTGTTGAAGTTGAGTTACGTGGGCGCCTTGGGCAGGCAATTGGCGCTGCAAGAAGAAGCCTACGGGTTGGGACCTACTCGAACAGCCTCGGCTCAAATTGACGGCATCAATCAGGGGTATTCCAACTATCACGCGTTCCAAGCTCAGTTCCAGCGCCGGTCCACTTGGTTGCAAATTCTCGCTTCCTATACCTGGGCGCACTCGCTGGACAACAGCTCGGAAAATTCGTTCGGATACGGGTCCGATAACGGCATCTACGGGCAGAATAATTTCAACATCAACTATGGTCCGTCCGTTTTTGACGTCCGTCAATCGGGCTCAGCCGCCGTCACTTTCAATCTTCCGACGTTGGCCCGAGACCGATTCACCAAAGCCGTGACGGGCGGCTGGTCGTTGGATACGGTGTTTATCGCGCGATCAGCCCTACCCACAGACATTGGGGGTAGCATTTACGGTTTTCTTTTCGGAACCACCTCCACCCTCTTTGAAAGGCCAGACCGGGTACCCGGTCAGCCGCTTTACCTGTACGGCTCGCAATACCCAGGTGGAAAAGCTGTCAATCTTGCGGCCTTTGCGGTCCCTCCGGCGGATCCCACTCTATCTGCGGGCGGCAGCTACTACCCGGCGCGCCAAGGCAACTTTGGACGGTACGGATTGCGCAACTTCCCCGCCTGGGAAGACGACCTCGCAGTGCATCGGACCTTTAACCTGAGCGAACGATACAAGGTGCAATTCCGCCTCGAAGCATTCAACGTGTTCAATCACCCGAACATGGGCTTTTTTGGCGGTTCCAATAGCGGGACACAGCAAGTCGCCCTCAATATCGTTCCGAACGGAAGCGGCGGCTGGAAATATACTCCGGGATACGGTCAGACTTCCTACGGCGCCAACGCTATCGTGGTCAGCAGGACACTTGGCAATGCGTTGCAGGGAGGATACGGTGGCGTCAATCCGCTGTATTCCATCGGCGGCAATCGTTCGGTACAGGCCGCCTTAAAGCTGATCTTCTGACCTGGGTAGAAGCGGTAGGGGCGGCCCACCTACGCCCTCCACCCGCCCCTACCGCTTCATTCGGGTGGTGAAAATATCGGCCTCACGATTGTCTATGGAAGTATGAAACGATTCTCGGTCGCTTTCCTGCTTTTGACGCTGTCGGCCGCCATGCCGATCCCCGCATCGGCTCAGCGAACCCATTCGGTGACCTTATCCGATCTGCAGGGTCTGGGCTTTCCCGATGTTACGCTGCAGTTATCTCCCGATGGCCGCACGCTGGCCTACGCCCTAAGTGACGACAGCCTGTGGCTCGTGAACACGCCGCCGAGAAGCGCGCCACGCCAAATTGGCAAAGGCTTCCTGCCTGTGTGGTCGCCTCGCGGCCGCCGCCTCGCCTACTATTCCGTCGGCTCGGAGGGAATCCAACTCTGGATCTTTAATCGGAAGACCAACCGCGCCGTTCAGATTACGCATGTAAAGGGAGGCATCAATCCCGATCCGACCACCAGGGTCGTGGGCTGGGAGCACGACGCCTTTCGCTACAGTTGGTCGCCGAATGGCGCCCGCATCGTGTTTGGGACGCGAGTACCGGCGACGGGTCCAGGCGCCGCCGCTCCGGGTGGCGAAACCACGGCGCAAGCCCCTTCTTCAACGCCCGGCTCGCCCCTCGTCTTAACCGACACCACGCCCTCCGATTGGACTCTGAGCGGCATCTTCGCCCACGCCTTCGGGACCATCGGGTCCATCGAATCCAAAGACGGCCACTCGATCACGGCAATGAAGAACGCCAACCCCGGCGCCGTTTTGACGAATCAGTTGTTTCTGGCGGATACGAGAAGCGAGCGGGTGACGCGTTTGACTCGGGACGATTTCGCCTACTTCAATCCCGCGTGGTCGCCCGACGGCAAGGCGATCCTCTGTGCCGGACGCGGCCGGCCGGGTCCCGTCTTCGGGGTCAAGGCAATCAACCTCTACACGATTGACGTTGCCACGGGGAGGAGCAGGGCCCTCGCCACGGGCCCGGGCATCCGATCGCGCCCGTCGTGGTCGCCCGATGGCCGCCAGATCGCCTACTTGCGTAAGGAAACGTTCTTTACTCAGCAGAGCGTGTTGGTGAGGCCCGTGGGGTCTGGCCAGACTGTCAACGTCACGGCCAAGCTCAACCGCGACATCGAGGACTACGTCTGGGCCGGTGACGGGAAATCGGTCCTGGTGACGTACAAAGACGGTGTTTCCTCTCCGCTCGCTCGCATTGCGCTTCCCTCGGAAAAAGCGGAGAGGCTTGCCCCTACGAGCGACGCGGCGTCGCCGCTGGCCGTTGCCGGCATCACCGCTTCCCGCTGGGGGGCCGTGGCGTGGAAACAAACCGACCCCAGGCATCCCGGCACTCTTGAGTACGTGGCGGCCGAAGGACACACGGCCGAGCTACTGGTCGATCTCTACCCACAAGTGCGGCAGTGGCGGCTTGGCGAGGCGGAAGTTGTGCGCTGGAAGAACTCCCACGGAGTGGAACTCGAGGGCACGCTCCTGAAGCCCGTGGATTACCAGCCAGGCCACAGGTATCCGTTGATTGTCGATGCCTACCCGCTCGTCGGCGGCGCGGATTGGTTCTTCCCCATGATGGGGAACCAAGCCTGGGCATCGGAAGGCTACGCCGTGTTTCTGCCCAGCCCCCCCGCTCCTCACGTGTGGGTGAATTCCTGGAAGTCGCCTGAGAGCAGCTTGGTGGGGAAGGGTCCTCAGGGATGGGACGTGACGGTGGACGACGTCATGTCGGGAGTCGACGCAGTGATCCGGCGCGGGATCGCCGATCCCAACCGCATGTGCCTCTACGGGTTCAGCAACGGCGGGGGCGTCGTCAATGATCTGGTTACGAGAACCGGCCGATTCCAATGCGCCGTCTCGGTAGCCGGGGTGTGGCCGGACTGGCTTCTGCCCATCTTCCTCGAAGACGTGACGTCGATCCGGGTTTGGGCGGGAGACATTACCCCCTGGGGCGATCCCGCGGGGTACGCCAAACTGTCGGCTGTATTCCATCTGGATAAAGTGACCACGCCGATGCTCTTGGCCGATGGCGACAACGACGGCGATTTCCTGCTGGGCACGATTGAGATGTACAACGGCCTGCGTTTTCTCCACAGACCCGTTACGTTCCTGCGCTATCCCGGGCAGGGCCACGGCTTCTCTGGCGCGGCTATGAAGGACTTCTGGAAAAGGGAGAATGCCTACTTCGCTAAGTATCTGGGACCTTGACTCGGAACCAAAGGGGAGAACACTTTCATGCGCCATCCTTTCGGCCTTAGGATCGGATCTCTCATCGTAGGCTGTTTCTGTGCCGCCTTTGTAGCCACCGCCCGCGCCCAGCAGCCCACGATCGCCGTTGGCCCCAACGTTCAGGTCAGCCTCGCCCGCGCGCACGAGGCCCACGGCGAGGTCCTCATGGACGCCGATCCTACCCATCCCGATGATCTGATTGGTTGTTCGATGATCTTCCCCGATCCGCTTACCCGCAGGCTGTCGGGTGGTATTACGTACGTCTCTTCCGATGGCGGCGCGCATTGGAAACCCACCCTTTACGTTGGCAGCGGGAAGATGGGCTCGGGAGATCCAGCTTGTGGGTTCGGTCCTGACGGCAAAGCCTACTCCGTATACCTCCAACCGGCCGTGAAGCCCGAGATGGATGACGTCTTGGTGTATCGGTCCGATAACGAGGGAGACACCTGGAATTCTCCCACCCATATCGACTGGATCGACCGGGAATACATCACCATCGATACGACGGGAGGGAAATACAACGGCCGAATCTACATCAACGGCACCGGCTCGGCCGCCCCGATGGACTTTCCGCTGACGGATTATCTCCACGACCAAACGGGCATCTCGATTCAGCGTTCCTTGGACGGCGGCGCTAGCTTTAAACCACCCTTCAAACGCCTGGCGCCGCTTCCGAGTTGGGTTTTGGGTATGGGCAACGGGGTGGTTCTCTCGGATGGCACCTACATCGCGGTTTTCGGCGAGCAGCGCGACCGCGTGCACATCGCGGACAAACCGCCTTACTCGGCGCCGAATTCGTGGCTGAAATACATCGAATCAACCGACGGAGGCGACAGCTACGGTAATGCCGGCACCATCGGCGATTGGTACATGGATTATGGTGACATTGGCACGACGTCGAGCATCGTTCCGGTAATCGCAGTGGACCGCAGCCACGGCCCGTTTCGCGACCGCCTCTACGTCGTCTGGCCCGATTACCGCTCGGGGCGCGGCCAGATCCTGCTCAGCTACTCTTCGAACAAAGGCAAAACGTGGTCGGCGCCGCACGTCGTGGACGACGACCATGCTTGGCCGCCTCCCTCGAAGGGTCCCGACGACGTGATGCCCGTGGTCGCCGTCAATCGCGAAGGCATCGTCGGTGTGATGTGGTACGACCGGAGGGACAACCCTCGCAATTTCGGCTGGTGGGTTCGCTTCGCCGCCTCGAACGATGGCGGCGAAACTTTCAGCCCCAGCGGGCGCGTGTCCACGGCGCCGGCAACCATCAATCTGCAGGGCCAGATCGGTCTTGTCGGATCGAGTTCCGGAGGGGGCAAGCCGTATAGCCGCGAGAAGGGCGGCGATATCCATGCCAGTATTGGCATCGGGCCGATTTTTTCCTTCAATGGCGGCCATACGGCTGGCATGGCGGCGGATGCCGCCGGCCGGTTCCATCCGTTCTGGATCGATAACCGGACTGGAGTGGCGCAGGTATGGACGGCGGCGGTCTCTGTCGCCGGCGCCGCGATGGTCAACGGCTCGAGCGACCTGGCGAACCTGAGCGACGTTACGGACAAGGTGACGCTCGATTTCAAGAACTGCCAATTCGACCGGGCCGCGGGAACCGTTTCTGTGGACGCTTACCTCGGAAATACATCCGACGTAGCGCTGAAAACTCCGCTTGTGGTTCGCGTGCTGTCTCTCGATTCGGGAATGGGCGCGGCTGCCGTGGCCAATGCCGGCAACGGCGAGTCGGGACCGGGAGCGGCTTGGGATTTCAGCCAGGACTTGCCGCACCGGGACGAAGGACTCGCGCCCGGCGAAGTTTCGGCGCCCAAACGGCTGGTTTTCCGGCTCGGCGGCATTCGCTGGGAGCACGACCCGCCCTCGGCCACGGAACTCGAGAATTTCATCCACTTCGAAGCCAAGGTGCTTGCTCCCAAGCCGATCGAGCAGCGGCCTGCGCCTGAAACAGGCGGTAAAAAATGAAGCCAGCAGGCAGGATTCCATTTGGCGCCATGCGCAAACAAGGCGTGTTCATGTCAACCTGCGGAGGAGTTGGCCCGATGTCGAAGGTCAGCGCAACACTCTTTCTATTCCTTTTGGCAATCTGTCGTCCGGTATTCGGACAGAAGGTCAGTGTGGGCCCGACAGTCACCATCTCCGCGGACGCTCCCACCGACCCGCATGGAGAATCGTTCTTTGCCGTCAATCCGCGGAGTCCCGATAACCAGATTGCCGCTTCGTGCCGGATAAGCGACCGGGGAATGGGCGTCAGCGGGTACGTGACTTTCGATGACGGTCGTACGTGGTCCAGGATGGCTCTGCCCGCCAAAGTTGCGAGCGGATGGGACGTCATTACCTATTTTGACGGCAAGGGCGAGGCATATTTTGCCGCCAACGATCGCGATGGCCTTTGGATTACACATTCCACGGATGACGGCCGCACCTGGTCGCCCGAGATGCTGCTCCAGGGCATCAAGGGCTTCGACCGGCAATTCATGGCCTTCGACAAGACCGGGCGATTCGCGGGGCGCATCTATGCCGGAGCGACGGGCAGCTCGGTCGGGCTTGACGGAAAGACCTATGGGGTGCAGGCCATCGCGTTTTCCACCGACGGCGGAAAGACCTTTAGCCAGCCGCATCTGATTACCAGCTCGGACCGCGAAAATATTTTCGCCATGGTCAATATTCTGGTTGCGCCGGACGGCACGGTGATCGCGCCCTTCTGGACCAGCGAGGTGCCCCAAGTCGACCTGCCTACTCTGTTTTCCCCCAAAGGCGCGGACCGCGAAATCACCGAGCAGAGATTCCTCCGCGTGGCCATCTCCGGCGATGGCGGAAACACCTACTCGATTTCGTCGCCGGTCGCAAGCTCCCGATGGACATTTTCGGAGAAAAAGCAGTTCGAGAATGACGAAATTCAAGGAAACGGATACGCCGCAATTGACCTTTCCAGCGGCCCCTTCCGCCGGCGGATTTATCTGGTCTGGGTGGAGACGTCTGGGGACCGGCACGACATTCGCGTGATCCATTCTTCGGACAATGGCAGGACTTGGTCGAGCCCGGTGACCGTCAACGACAACAGCGGCCGGGTGAACGATGCCAATCCGACAATCGCAGTCAATGACAAGGGAGTGGTCGGGGTCACGTGGAACGACCGCCGCAATCATAAGGATGCCTGTTACGACCTCGACTTCTCCGCTTCGCTCGATGGCGGCGAGACGTTCCTCCCGAACGTAACCACCGGTCAAATGCCCACTTGCGCCCTCGCCCCGGGGAATTGGAAGCCGAGCGTGATGGTGGCCGCGTACCCGAAGACGGAAAAAGGCGCATCCGTCGTGGGTCAAGGGCTGAACGTGCTGATGATTTCCACGCGCTTTCCTGGAGGCGGGGACACGCAAGGTCTCGGCGCCGATTCGAATGGAGTGTTTCACGCCGCGTGGATCGATGGCGCTTCCGGCGTCATGCAACTGGCGACGACCAGCTTTTCCGTGCCTGGTGAGGTGCATCCCGCCGTGCCGCCCGGGCGCGACGTAAGTACGCAGGTCAAGCTCGTCGCAAAGAACTGCGGGTTCGATTGGAAGGCGAATACCTTTTCCTGCCAGATGCGCCTGGAGAATACTTCTCCCTTGCCCGTAAAAGGTCCGTTCGCCGTGGAGTTGGAGAACGTGCGTGTCAATTTGAAGGATTTCCAGGCGGGCAACGCCGACAACCACGCAAAGGCGGAGGGGGCTCGTTGGGAATTCAAAGAGCAGGAGTTGGCCCCCCATACCCAATCGGCGGAGCGGGTTTTCCAGTGGCAGTTCGCCGGCATACCCGAGCAGCCCGAATACCCCTTCATGATGTTCAAGATCGTCTCTGTAGGTCCCGGGCTCGCCGGCAAAACGGCTGCCGCGGGGGGACTAGGGCAAAACTGAACGGAGCGAAAAGCGCAGCAGGGAAGATCGGGACCAATTCATTCCGGCCGGCAAGACATTTGATCCAAGTGCTTTGAGGAGGCGATCGTGATGGGCCGCAGTCTTTTCGATTGGCGAAGGCTGGCAATATCGTCTCTCGCAGTTCTGCTTCCGCTGGCCGCTTTCTCTCAGGTTCCCGGAATTACCGTCTCGCCGGGAACGGAGATTTCGAGCGATCGCCCCGCCGATCCCCACGCGGAGACTTTTCTCGCCATCAATCCTCGCAATCCGAATAATCTCATAGCCACTTCCATCGCGATCGAAAACGGGCATGCCGGCTCGGCCGTCTACGCCTCCTTCGACGGCGGGAAGACGTGGAAACACGCCCGCACGACTACCCCGGACAACACGATCTTCAAGGGCGGCGATCCGATCGCCTATTTCGATCCTCAAGGAACGGCATTCTTCGGCGCCCTGCAAGGGACGCCCATCGGTTTTCTGCTGAGCCGCTCGACCGATGGCGGGCTGACGTGGGGCCTGCCGGTAACCATTCCCGGCGGCACGCACGACCGGGAGTACCTCGCCTTCGACGATACGGGGGGCGAATTCAGCGCAAGAATGTACGCCGGCGCGACGGTCTCCGCCTTCGAAACGGACGACAATCGCTTCAATGCGATTCACGTTGTCTATTCCACCGACGGTGGGCGCAGCTTCTCGGAGGGGCACGTTATGGTGCGCAGCCAGGGCGGCGAAGCTCCGTTCGCCATTGGCGAAATGCTGGTCGCTCCTGATGGCACGCTCATCGTGCCTTTCTCCGCCCTCGCGGTTCCCGCTTCCGGCGCCAGCTCCAGCCCCGGGTCGCGTCTGTGTGGGCACTTGTGGGTCACCCTATCTCGAGATGGAGCAAATACCTTCTCGCCGGCGACGCAAGGCCCTGCCTTCTGTTGGCCGTCAGGATACGACAACCTCAAAACCATGGTCGCTGCGCCGCAGGCGGCGATAGACCTCTCGCAAGGCCCCCACCGCGGCCGTATCTTCCTCGCCTACACCGATTTCGAAGGTAAGAAGGACGACGTTAAAGTCGTCCATTCGGACGATCTCGGCAAGACGTGGACCGCGCCGGTCACCGTCAACGACAACACCGGCACGGACTCTCCGGCCAACCCCGCCATCGCGGTGAACGAAGACGGAATCGTTGGCGTCGCCTGGAACGACCGCCGCGACGACCCCAAGAACTCCTGTTTCCGGCTCTACTTCGCCGTCTCTGGCGACGGTGGCGATACGTTTCTTCCCAATGTGCGCGCCAGCAGCGAGCCCACCTGCCCGCTCGCCGCGGGGAATTGGGGAGTGTACGCCGCTAGCTACTTCGACATCACCGGCAAGAGCAAACCGCTTCCCGCAATCTTCATGATGAACGGAGTTCCCGGGCGCTGGCCCAACGGCGGCGATACGCAAGGCTTGCTGGCCGGCCCGGACGGCGTTTTCCACTCGGCCTGGATCAACGGAGACGGGGCCACCGGAGTTACCGAATTATGGCACAAGGAATTCCGCGTGGATCCGGCCGCGCTGCCCCATTCCGCTTTGTCCGTGTCGCGCGAAGACCTCAGCGGTAAGCTCACTCTCAAAATCAGCGACGCGCGCGTGGATTTCGCGACGAACACCGTCGCGGTGCGCGTTCGCTTGGAGAATCCGCTGCTGGCGCCCGTCGCGGGCCCGTTCACCGTCGTACTCAACGATCTCCAGACTTCCCTCAAGGGCATGAGCGTCGTGAATGCGGACAATCACTTGTCCGGCAAAGGCGCATTCTGGAACTTCCAGGTTCCGCCGGGAAACGTTCTCCAACCCAAGCAACAATCGGCCTGGAGGGAATTCGAATGGAAGTTTACCGGCGGCCGGCCGAGCCCGCCCGGCCGCGCTCTTTATGCCCACTTTCTCATCCTGGGACGCAAGAAACCTTGAGCGGGTAAGCAGCACCCGGGGAAAGGCGATCTAGCCCATGAAAGCCTCAGGAAATTACGCGCCTAACCGTCTTGGCCAGTGGAGCACGCTCGCGATCCGCCTGGCGGTCTTCGCCATTGGCCTGGAATTGTCCATTGCCCTCTTGGCTGTCGCTGTGCACACTTCTGGTAAGGGACCCGTTGCGCGATACCGCTTCGACGAAGGGTCGGGACAAACCGTCTCGGACTCCTCGGGTCACCACCACGGTGGACGAATCATCGGCTCGGCCACCTGGACCAAAGGGATCCGGGGCGAGGCGCTGCTCTTCGACGGCAGCAACAGGGTGAGCATTCCCTCGTCGCCTCCGTTCAACTTGACGCGGCAAGTGACCGTCACTGCCTGGGTCCGGGGCACCGGCGAAAAGTTCCGCATCGTTCGCCTCCCTTCGTCCTATCCCTCCCTCCGTGGACCGTACTTTCAAGTGTGTGGCGAGACGATCTACTTTGCCGCGAATATCGACCGGGCTTCGAGCGAAAACCCGGCCCTTTCTCGCGACACAACGTTGAAGGGGCATCCTGGATTCCCCTGGAACGACTGGCAGTTGTGGACGGGATCGCTCGACATCAACCTGACTGGGTACCGGGATACCCCGCGGACTTGGTGGCCTTTGACAGGCCTCGAGCCGAAACTGCAAGTGGTGGGGAACAGAGCCTATTACGAGTATTTCGGCCAGGATCCCCATCGTGTCTGGCAGATATGGACTGCGCAGTCCAACACCGATGGATCCGATTGGCATTCCGCCCAGCGAACCAACAAGAAAGACGGATACCGAGTCGAACAGGAGGGGAACCTCCAGGTTGTCGGAAAGCAGATCTACTACGGTTGGCCGGAAAAGGACGCCAAAGACCGATGGCAACTGTGGACGGCAACCTCGGATCTGGACGGCTCGCACTTCAGGGCCGTCCAACGAACGACAGACGGAGGGTGGATCCCGAACTTACAAGTCGTAAAAGATAAGATTTTCTATATGTACCCAACATTTCACTACGAGAATAACCGTTCGGTGGCTTATTCCTGCGACGACACACTCTTCTTTGCTACCTCCGATGCAGACGGGAGCAACTGGAAGGTTCTACGAGCGATTCCTCGCGTATGCATGCTGCCTGGCGGATGGGGTTCATTTCAGGTCAGCAGGGGACGAATCTATTTGGCCTTCAATCAGGGGGTTGGCGACCGGGGCGGCTATCTGTTTACCGGGTTCATGAACGCGGATGGAAGCGGGTTTCATGCCGTCCGGCGTACCTTTGGCGATAACCCGGCCGGACCCGTGCAAAGTGGCCTTCAGGTGATCGGGGACAAGGTGGATTACACGTTCGTGCTGTTGCCTACCACCAAATCGGTCCAGGAACTCTATGACCAAGCGGGCTCGCTTCGCGGATTGGGGGAGAGCGGCATCCAGCTATGGACAGCGGAAGCAAATCTCGATGGTTCGGACTGGAAAGCAACGCAAAGGACCAGCGGCCGGCGAGATATCTTCGGGGGATATAGAGGCATTGATGTAGTGGGCGCTAAAGCCTATATCGGGGCAATGGATTCGCCGCACTATCCGGAAGATCCCGTGCGGATGTATCCCATGATGGCGACGTTCGGCTCGAACATCGTCAGCAAAGGAGGCGCATTCGGGATGGGATTGACGGATACCGGTCTGTTGCGCGCTTTCATTAACGTCGGCGACGACTACCGATTTCAGGCCGAGGCTCCGGCCGATCCGGCGGGAGCGATTGCGGACTACCCGCTGGATAAGTCATGGCATTTTGTCGCGATGACCTTCGACGGCGCGACACTGAACCTCTATGTGGACGGCCAACTCAAGGCTTCAACCCCCTATCAGGCGGCCATCCAACCCAATCCGTTTCCCCTGGTCGTCGGAGATGGGTTCAACGGAACGATCGATGAAGTCTCCATCTACGATCACGCCCTGACTTCCAAAGGGATTTCAGAACTCTACAGTTCGGTTCTGCGGCCTGGCTTGGTCGCGAAGCGTGGGGAGGATTAGGCGCATGGCCGCCTTTTCCCAGGTTCCCGGAATTACCGTTTCGCCGGGAACGGAGATTTCGAGCGGTGACCCCGCCGATCCCCACTTCGAGACTTTTCTCGCGATCAATCCTCGCAATCCGAAAAACCTCCTGGCAACTTCGCTCGTGATCGGAGACGGGCGCCTCGGCTCGGTCGTTTACGCTTCCTTTGATGGTGGCAAGACGTGGAAGCGCGCCCGCACGACATCCCCCGACAACCCGATCTTCCAAGGCGGCGATCCCATCGTCTATTTTGATCCCCAAGGAACGGCATTCTTCGGCTCGATTCAGCCGGCGCCCGTCGGCTTTGTGCTCGGTCGGTCCGCCGATGGCGGCCTGACGTGGGGCCCTCCCGTAACCCTCCCTGGCGGTCCACACGACCGTGAATGCCGACAACGGATTGTCCGGCAAGGGCGCCTTCTGGAACTTCCCGGCGCCCGCGGGCAATATGCTCGGACCCAAGCAGAACTCGGGCCGGAGGGAAATCCAATGGAAATTTTCCGGCGGACGGCCCGATTCGCCCGGCAAATATTTGGGGTTTCGCTTTCAGATCCTAGGAAGGGAAAAATGAAACAACTTATCTTGACGTGCGTTTTGTGCCTTGCTTTCCAACCCGCCATCGCCTTCGCGCAAGCGAATCGAACCCGCGTCGGCCCGAACCTTCGCGTGAGCCAGGCCGAGAGCGGTGATTTCATGCGCGAGGTGCTCCTTTCAGCTGATCCGGCCGACCCCAATCACCTGTTAGGGTGCGGAATCGCCGTCCCCGAAACGCAAGGGGAACAAGCGGACAGGGTGACCGCCTACCTTTCGATGGACCGAGGAAAGACTTGGCAGCGGACCCTCCAGACGGCCAAAAACTCGGGCGATCCCGCCTGCGCCTTGGGCCGCGACGGGTTGGCCATCCTCGTCGCCATTCAGGTGTTCCCGGACCGCCTGGCGAAGCATCCGCTCTTCCCCGGCGAGCCGCACTATGTTTTGGCGGTGTATCGTTCCACCGACGGCGGACGAACCTGGAGCCAGCCGCAAGACCTGCCCATGAATTTCCAAAGCATTGACCGCGAATCGGTGACCATCGATACCACGACCGGCAAATATAAGAACGCGGTGTATATTTCGGGAACGAGCGACGTGAAGGATCTGGCGGGCAAGTGGAAAAATGGTTTCGGCGTCTGGGTGTCGCGCGACGGAGGCAAAACGTTCCTCGGGCCGCTCAAGCGCGCCGACGCCGACGATCACTACGTTCTGTGCACCGGCAATAGCGTCGTTTTGTCGGACGGAACCTTGGTCAGCCTTTTCGGCGATCTCAAGAAATCGAACGGCGGTATGGCTGTCGAAGACAGCTCACCGGGGAATCCCAACGCCGCGCTTCTCTCCGTCAGAACGGAAGCCGGAGGCGAATCGCTTTCCCAGGCCGTTCAGGTGGCCAATCTATACTTGATCAATCTCTGGGCCAAGAACGGCACTCCTCCTTCCGATTCCATACCCACCCTGGCCGTCAATTCAACCGGCGGTCCCTTCAAGGACAGGCTGTACGCGGTTTGGGCGGACAATCGCGATGGGAGGGGAGCGATTCGCTTTTCCTATTCCGCCGATAAAGGCAAGACTTGGTCGAAGTCGGTGGTGATGGACGATGTCCCCGGCCCGGTTACGGAGAAAGCCGCCCCGGACAACTTCCAGCCCACCGTGGCAGTGAACGAGGCTGGCGTGGTCCTGGTCACCTGGTACGACCGGCGCGACAATCCGGACGGCCTGGGTTGGTACCTCCGTGCCCGCGCTTCCTTGGATGGAGGCGAAACGTGGCTTCCCAGTGTTCGCGTATCCACCCAGCCCAACATCTTTTCGCCGCAAACGAAGCTATTCGTCGGCGGCTTCGCGCAGAACCCCAAGGCCGGCCCGGACGGGGAGACCAGCGTCAATCCCATTCATGTATCCGTTATGTTCAACATACGGCAATTCATGGCCGGAGACTACGCCGGCTTGGCAGCCGATGCCGGCGGCACGTTCCACGCCTTCTGGATTGACGATCGCACGGGCACGCCGCAGCTATGGACCGCCCCGATCCTTGTCGATGGAACAGCGGTGCTCAATGGAGATTCCTCGCTGGCCAAACTCAAAGACGTCTCCCCCGACGTCCAGCTCAAAATCTTTTCTACCAATTACGACCGCGCCTCTGGCACCGTGAGCGTAGAGGCACGGCTCAAGAACACCTCCGACAAGACCCTCTTTGCGCCAATCAAGCTTCGGCTCCTGGATCTCACTTCGTCGCTGGGGACGCCATCGGCGGCGAACGCCGACAACGATGTCGCCGGCTCCGATGTCCTGTGGGATCTTTCTTCCTTGCTGAAGGGCGGTCGCCTCGAGCCGAAAAAAACCTCCGCCACCATGCGGCTGATCTTCCGCGTGAGCGACCCGCGTCCTTTCTTCAACGGGAAAGTCATCCGCACTCTCGATCTGCTGGAATTCAACGCCCGCGTGTTGGCCGGGGGCGAGGAAGCCGCCAAATCCACGCCCAAGAAATGACCTCTTCGGTGGGCCGCGCTTCAGACGGATCGTAGGCTTGCTTCACCAGCGCCCGCGCCTCGAACGCGACGGCTTTGTCTAACCCCGGAGGCAAGTACATCCCTCCTCCCGGCGAAACGGCCCCAAGGGGAATCCTGACTGCGCCGGGTCTGGCGGAGTGCGGCCATTTCCCTGTAATCTGTAGCCACATGGGTGCGTAAGAGGCTATGGGGCACGAACCTTCGACCAACCGCATGACTGGCGAAGCGCCAAAGGCCGATTTGGGGTCGCTGCGAATCGACGACCGCAAGCGCGGAGCGGGGCGCGCGGGGAAGCGCGTCGGCCTCGTTTTGGCGCTCTTGCTGGCGGCGCTCGCGGCGGGCGTCGGCGTGTACGCTTACACGCACCAGACACCGCGTGTCACCGTGGCGACCGCGGATGCGCCGCAAACGGGGCCGCGGGCGCTTCTGAACGCCAGCGGCTACGTCACGCCGCAGCTCCGCTCCACCGTGGCGGCCAAGATCACCGGCCGTGTGACGGGGGTGTTCTTCGACGAGGGGATGTACGTGCGCCAGGGATTCGTGCTGGCTACCCTGGACGATTCGGACGCCCAGCGCGCCCTGGCCACCGCCATCGCGAACCGCAACGCGACGCAAGCGAGCATTCTGAACCTCCAGGTGCAGTTGAAGAACGCCGTGCTCGAATTGCACCGCGCGCAGCAACTTGCGGCGCAGGGGATCGAGACGCAACAGGCGCTGGACAACGCCCAAATGGCCGCCGCCAGCCTGCGCGCGCAAATCGATTACATTCAGCAGGAAGTTCTTGCCGGTGACGCCCAGATCAAGCAGGCGCAGCAAGCGGTGGACAACTGCGTCATTCGCGCGCCGTTCAGCGGGATCGTCGTCGCCAAGGACACGCACGTGGGCGAGATGGTGTCGCCCGTATCGGCGGGCGGCGGATTCACCGACACCGGAATCGCTACGATCGTGGATATGAACTCGAACGAGATCGAAGTGGACGTGAACGAGGATTACATCGCCCGGGTGAAACCGAAGCAGGAAGTGACGGCGGTGCTGGATGCCTACCCCAACTGGAAAATACCCTGCCGCGTGATCGCCATCATCCCCACGGCGGACCGGCAGAAGGCCACCGTCAAGGTGCGCATCGCTTTCGATAAGCTCGACCCGCGGATTCTGCCCGATATGGGCGTGAAGGTGACGTTCCTGGGGCGGGAACCGGCGGCGGCGGGAGAGGCCCCGGCCGGACTCCTCGTGCCGCAAAACGCCGTGCGCGACGAAGATGGCCAGAAGGTCGTTTTTCTGGTGAAAGACGATCGCCTCGAGCGGCGCGTCGTCAAGGTCGGCGCCAACCTCGGCGCGCAAACGAGGATTCTGGCGGGACTGGCCTCGGGGGACGAGGTGGTTGTCGGGGGGCCGGCGAATCTGCACGACGGAGAAGCCATCGAGGTCAAAAGGTAGCGTTCGGCGCCGCTCCGGCCGGCGCGCGGGAGCGGTGAAAACCAAGGAGCGAAACGAGCATGGTACGCGTGGACGAGCGGGGCAAGAGCGGCAGCTTGATCGAAGTCCGCGGTCTCGACAAGACCTACCGGCGGGGGAACGAGGAGATCGACGTCCTCCAGGGCTTGAATCTGGACGTGGACAAGGGCGACTTCGTCGCGTTCATGGGGCCGAGCGGTTCCGGGAAGACCACACTGCTCAATCTGCTGGGCGGCCTGGACGTTCCGACGCGGGGCAGCGTCACGGTGGCCGGCGACGAGATCACCCACATGTCGCGCGGCAAGCTCACCGAGTGGCGCGCGCGCCACGTGGGCTTCATCTTTCAGATGTACAACCTGATTCCGGTGCTGACGGCGTTTCAAAACGTCGAATTGCCCCTCCTGCTGACCAAGCTCTCGAAGGCGGAGCGCCGCAAGCACGTCGAGACGGCCCTGGAAATCGTTGGTGTCGCCGACCGCATGAACCACTTTCCACGGCAGCTTTCCGGCGGGCAGGAGCAGCGCGTGGCGGTGGCGCGCGCGATTATCGCCGATCCCACCTTCCTCCTCTGCGACGAGCCCACGGGCGACCTCGATCGCAAAAGCGCCGACGAGGTGATGAGCCTCATCCGCCGGCTGGTGGAGGAGTACGGGAAGACCGTGCTGATGGTCACGCACGACCCCCTCGTGGCCCGCCAGGCGAAGATCACGCTGCATCTCGAGAAGGGCGTGCTGGTGGAAGCCGGCGAACGCCGTGAAGGCGTAGCGGCGGGAGGCTCGTCGTGAAATTCGGCCGGCTGATCCTGGCGAATCTGTTTCGGAAGAAGGTGCGACTGCTGCTGACGATCGGCTCGTTCGCCGTGGCGCTGTTTCTGTTCGCGTTTCTGGGCGTGGTCAACGACGCGTTTCTCCGCGGCGCCGACGTCGTGAGCGCGGACCGGCTCGTGGTCACCAACCGCACTTCGATCATCAACACCCTGCCCCTTTCCTACCGCGACCAGATCCTCGGAGTGCCCGGCGTGACCTCGGCCACGTTCGACCTCTGGTTTGGCGGCACCTATCAGGACCCCAAGAATTTCTTCCCCCAGTTCGTGATCGATCCCGAAAACCAGCGGAAGGTCTTTCCGGAGCTGGCGGTCCCCGACGACGAATGGAACGCATTTCTCAAGGACCGGCAAGGCGTGGTGGTGGGCGCGGCCACCCTCAAGCGCTTCGGCTGGAAGCTGGGCGACCGCGTACCGATCGCGACCACGCTCTACGGCCTGCAAGGAAAGACGTTTGAGTTCAACATCGACGGCGTCTATCACGGGAAGGATCCCAAGGACGACGAAACGCAGTTCTGGATCCAGTGGGAATATTTCGAGCAGAGCATTCCCGAACGAATCAAGGACCAGATCGGATGGTACACCCTGCGCGTCGCGCGTCCCGGCGACGCCCCGCGCGTCGCCAAGGCCATCGACACCCTGTTCATGAATTCCCCGAATGAAACGAGGACGCAGACGGAGTCGGCCTTCGCGGCGAACTGGGTGGGGCAGTTCGGCAACATCAAGTTCCTGATCGTGACCATCGGCACGGTGGTCTTCTTCACGCTCCTGCTGGTGACGGGCAATACGATGGCGATTTCGGTGCGCGAGCGCACGCCGGAATTGGCCGTGCTCAAAGCCATCGGGTTCTCGGATCGCGCGGTCCTGGGCTTCATTTTGGCGGAGTCGCTGGCGATCGCCTCGGCCGGGTGCGTGGGCCTCGTACTCGCGATGGGCGCGCTTCCGGCGCTGAGCGGGGCCATGGCGGGGATGCTGCCGCCGCTCTTGATCGGTCCCCAAACGATTGCCTATGGCGTGCTGGCGGCTTTGGCCGTGGGGGTCGCCAGCGCCCTTCTGCCGGGAATCGGCGCCATGAGGCTGCGCGTCGTAGACGCGCTGCGGAGGGTCTGACCGTGCTGGCGAAGCTCCTTTTCGGCGCGGCCATCACCCTGGCGGCGCTCGTCGCGCTGCTCCTGGTCGTGGTGGTGGTCGGCGGGATCCTGGCGGGGCTCCTGGCGCCGTTCCTCGGCTCGGTGCCGATCTCCTACAATTTGCGCAGCCTTCGGGCCCGCTGGACTTCGGCCATCGTGGCGGTCTTGGGCATTGCGGGAACGGTGGGAGTGTTCGTGGCCATGCTTTCGCTCGCGCGCGGCTTTCGCGCCACGCTGGTGGCTTCCGGGTCGGCCGATAACGCGCTCGTGATGCGCGCCGGGTCGACCTCGGAGATGATGGGCGGAATCACCCTGGACTCCATCCGCGTCGCTCAGGATAAGCCGGGCGTGGCGCGCGACGCCGCCGGCCAGCCGCTGGTCACGCAAGAGGTGGTTGGCATCATCCCCATTCCGCTGATCAGCACGGGAACGGACGCCAACGTCCAAGTTCGCGGCGTCTCCCCGAACGTGCTGGCAATACGCAAATTCGTGAAAATCGTCGAGGGACGCATGTTCACTCCGGGTCTCGACGAGATCGTGGTGGGCAAGAACGCGGCCAAGACGTACCAGGGGCTTACGACCGGCCAGACGCTGAATTTCGGCGGCGTGCACTGGAGAGTGGTCGGCGTATTCGACGCCGGCGGATCGTCGTTCGATTCCGAGATCTGGTGCGACGCCCGGATTCTGAATGAAGTGCTGAAGCGCCCGGCGAACATCTTCCAATCCGCGACGATTCATCTCACCTCCCCGGCGGCGTTTCGCGAGTTCAAGGACGCGGTCACTTCCGATCCCCAACTCAATCTGGAGGTCGAGCGCGAGGTGGACTACTACGCCAAGCAGTCGGCGACCATGACCCGGCTGATCGAGATCCTGGGCGGCCTGGTGGCCGCGATCATGGCCGTTGGCGCGATCTTTGGCGCGCTGAATACGATGTACTCGGCCGTCGCCGAGCGCGGGCGCGAGATCGCCACGATGCGCGCGCTGGGATTTTCGAGCTGGAACGTGATCCTGTCGTTCCTCTTCGAGGCGCTGGCCATCTCCTTCCTCGGGGGATTAATCGGTTGCGTGGCGGTGCTTCCCCTGAACGGCTGGACCACGAGCACCCTGAATTTTCAGACGTTCTCGAGCATCGCCTTCGCCTTCAAGATCACCTTCGGCCTGCTGGTGATGGGGGTGTTTTTTGCGCTGGTGATGGGCGTGCTCGGCGGTTTGCTTCCAGCCTTGCGCGCGGCGCGCCGCCCCGTGGCCGTTTCCCTCCGCGAACTCTAGAAGCTGTTGCAATTCCTGCTTCCTTGTAGGGCACGGCTTTAGCCGTGCCGTAAAGGTCCCCAAAAATCAGGGGCTTTAGCCTCTGAGGGCGGGCGAGAAGGGGCTTTGCAACAGCTTCTAACTACCTGTCAGAGGGTGGGATCCAACTCCGCGAGCCAGGAGCGAAGCTCGTCCCGCACCTTTTGAAACGCGGCGGGCTGCCGGTCCGCGGGAGCGGCGGCAGGGTCTTCGAAATCCCTGTGAATTTGCCTGGTGCCTGGGAAAACGGGGCAGGCTTCCCGGGCGCTGTCGCAGACGGTGATGACGTAATCGAACGACCGATCGCGGAACTCCTCTACGGATTTCGATCGCTGGCCGGAGATATCGATGCCGATCTCGGCCATGGCCCGAACGGCGTTGGGATTCAAGCCGGCGGGTCGCGTGCCGGCGCTCGAAACTTCGAGTCGGTCTCCCGCCATCGCGCGCAGCAGGCCCTCGGCCATCTGGCTGCGAACCGAGTTTCCCGTGCAAAGGATCAAAACGCTCTTTCGGCCCGCGCTCATTTGTGCGCCGCGCCCCAGAGCGGGCCTGCCGTGCCGGCTTCGACGGCGGGAACGGCGAAGTAGTGGCGCTGGAGATAGAGGGAGACATTCACCAGGCCGATGAGCGCCGGCACCTCGACCAGAGGCCCGATCACCGCCGCAAACGCGGCGCCCGAATTGATCCCAAAAACCGCGACCGCAACGGCAATGGCCAGCTCGAAATTGTTGCTGGCTGCGGTGAAGGAAAGCGCCGCCGTTTGCGGGTAATCGGCGCCGAGCTTCCGGCCCAGGTAGAACGAAACGAGGAACATCAATACGAAATAGACGAGCAGGGGCGCCGCGATCCGCAGCACGTCGAGCGGCAAGCGCACGATGGCTCCGCCCTTGAGCGAGAACATCACGACGATCGTGAAAAGTAAGGCCACCAGCGTCAACGGACTGAGCCGCGGGAGGAAACGTTTCTCGTACCACTCCGCCCCCCGAGCCCGCACCAGGAGGAGCCGCGTCGCCATCCCCGCGGCGAACGGAATGCCCAGATAGATCCCAACGCTTTCGGCGATTTGCGCCATCGAGACGCTTACCGCCGCGCCGGAAAGGCCAAGCCACGCCGGCAGCCGGGTAACGAAAATCCAGGCGTAGAGCGAATAGAACAGGACTTGGAAAACCGAATTGAGTGCCACCAGCCCCGCCGCGAACTGGGTATCGCCTTTCGCCAGCTCGTTCCAGACGATCACCATCGCGATGCAGCGGGCCAAGCCGATCAAAATCAGCCCGGCCATGTACTCGGGATAGTGGCGCAAGAAGAGGACCGCCAGGGCGAACATGAGCGCCGGGCCGATCGCCCAGTTCTCGACGAAGGACAGGCCGAGAATGCGTTTGTTCCGTAACAGCTCGCCCAACTCTTCGTGCCGCACCTTGGCCAGCGCCGGGTACATCATCAAGATGAGCCCTGCGGCGACGGGAATCGACGTGGTGCCGACGCTGAACCGATCGAGGAAGGGAACGACCCCGGGCAGGACCCAGCCGCAGCCCACACCCGCGGCCATCGCCGCGAAAATCCAGAGCGTCAGATAGCGGTCGAGGAATCGCAGTCGCGAGGACACCGAACCGGTCATCGCGCACTCCTGCGGGCGCGGCCCGGGCGGGATGGGGCGCGGCGCCGGCCCGCCGTTACGGTTCCTGGGACGGGTGCGGGCTCCCGCCTTTCGCTGATCGTGCAGGCGCCCCGAGCGATGGCTCGGCTGAGCTTGCGCGCATCCGCGGCGAATCCCTCCGAACCGGAGAACGCGCCGGCTAGATAGCTGAACAGCCCGCGCAACGCCGTGCTGGCCGGCTCGGGCAGCCGGTAGAACATTCGCTGGCCGTCGCGCCGGTCGAGCACGAGTCCGGAATGTTTCAGGTAAGCCAAGTGGCGCGAGACGTTCGGTTGGGGTGCCGCGAGCACGTACTGGATGTCGCATACGCACAGCTCGCCTTCGAGCAGCAGGTTCAGGATACGCAGCCGAGTGCGGTCGGCAAGGCCCTTAAAGATGATTTCGAAGTCGTCCACGGGTTGCAAACATATATTACTACAGACGCATAAGCTTATACAATCCGGTGGCTCGGCGGCGTGGGGACGAGGCCGCCCGGTAGCACAGGCTCCCGAACCATCGGGACCTGCCTGTGCGGATTGCTTCTCACAGCAGCTTAGAAAGAGCAGAGGTTCGAAGGTCGCGACGGCGCTGGGGCTACTCAATCGATCCCCACATCGGCGTCAAAATCCTGAGCGTTGTTTGGGTGCCCCACCCTTGCGCAGTTCGCAAGGGTGGGGATTGGGGCGGGGGGCCCCGGCCCGGCCCACCCTTCCGGCAAAAAACGCCAAAAGGGTGGGGCACCCGAACGACACGCGGGATTCTTCGGTCCGCCGATTTTCATAAGGTTTTGTGGGCCAATGGTCCGAAGGGACAGGCAAGTCCCGAAGGCTCGGGCGCCGGCGTTACAGGGGCTGGCTCCTGATGCGGTACTCTGGAAGTTTCCGGCGCGCCCGCCTCGGCGGGCGATGGGAAAAAGGAGCGCGAGCGTGGCTTATCCGCCCATTGAAAACCACGGGATCGTTGGCGACCTCCATACGGCGGCGCTCGTTTCGAACGATGGCACGATCGACTGGCTCTGCCTACCTCAATTCGATTCCCCCAGCGTTTTCGCCGCGCTGCTGGACGAGCGAAAAGGAGGGGCATTCCGCATCGAGGCGCAAAACAGCCACGTGACTCGCAAACAGTTCTACTGGCCCGACACGAATGTGCTGATTACCCGCTTCCTTTCCCCCGACGGCGTCGCCCAAATCGCGGACTTCATGCCGGTGGAGTCGGGCGGGCGGTGGGGAAGCGGGCATCCGCTCTTCCGGCGAGTGCAGGCCCTGCGGGGAACGGTGAAACTCCGCGCCGAATGCCTGCCGGCGTTCGATTACGCTCGCGCCACGCACACCGTGCGGCGAACGCCCGGGGGCGTGGCCTTCGATTCCTCGCAGATGTCGCTGGCCCTGGCGGGGACCGTGCCGCTCCAACTCGAGGGAGGAGCCGCCACGGCGGAATTCGTCTTGAACGAGGGCCAAGTGGCTGCCTTCGTCTTGCGGCAGATCGATCGGGGAGCGGAAGCGGGCCCGCAGCCGGATGTGGCGGAGGTGCGCGAGCTGTTCGAGAGCACGGTGGCCTACTGGAGGCGCTGGGTCGCGCATTCCACCTACCGCGGGCGCTGGCGGGAGATGGTGAACCGCTCGGCGCTCGTGCTGAAGCTGATGACGTTCGACCCGAGCGGGGCGATCGTCGCGGCTCCCACCTGTAGCCTGCCCGAATTCATCGGGGGCGACCGCAACTGGGATTACCGGTACACCTGGATCCGCGACGCCTCCTTCACCCTCCACGCCTTGATGAGGATCGGCTTCGATCGCGAAGCCTCGCGATTCATGGCCTGGCTCGAGGCCCGCTGCCACGAACTCGAGCCCGACGGCTCGCTCCAGATCCTCTACGGCATCGACGGCCGGCACCAAGTCGAAGAACAAGTGCTCGACCACCTCGAAGGCTACGCCGGCTCGCGCCCGGTGCGCATTGGCAACGGCGCCTACCGGCAGCGGCAATTGGACATCTACGGGGAGCTGCTGGATTCCGTCTACCTCTTTAATAAGTACGTCGGGCCCATCTCCTACGAGTTGTGGAAAGACGTGCGGCAGTTGGCCGACTGGGTAGCGGACAACTGGCGGGCGAAGGACCAGGGCATCTGGGAGGTGCGCGGCCCCGCGCGGGATTTCGTCTACTCGAAAGTGATGTGCTGGGTGGCACTCGATCGCGCCTTGCGCCTGGCTTTCAAGCGGGCGCTTCCCGCGAGCCGCGACCGGTGGCTGCGGGCGCGCGACGCCATCTACGACGAGGTGCTCGAGAAGGGCTGGAACGCCCATCGCGGCGCCTTCACCCAAAGCTACGGCTCCGAAGGCCTCGACGCCGCCAACCTGATCCTGCCCATCGTCTTCTTCATGTCGCCCGCCGACCCGAAAATGCAGCAGACGCTCGAGGCCATCTGCCGGCCGCCAAGCCACGGAGGGCTGCTATCGAGCGGATTCGTCTATCGCTACCATGCCGGTGACACTCCGGACGGCCTCCACTGTGAAGAAGGCTCGTTTAATCTCTGCACGTTCTGGCTGGTCGAGGCGCTCGCGCGCGCCGGGCGCAGCGACCCTGCCCAGCTCGACGAGGCGCGCTTCTTGTTCGAGCAGATGCTCGGCTACGCCAATCATTTGGGCCTCTTCGCCGAGCAGACGGGACCCTGTGGCGAAGCGCTCGGCAATTTTCCCCAGGCGCTCACCCACCTCGCGCTGATCAGCGCGGCCTGCTACCTGGATCGCGCGCTCGGCGCCGCGGAAAACGATCGCGAGCCGTAAAGCCCCTCTTGGGTTGACAGTTAACCCGAGCGCGGGCATACTCGGGTCATATGTTTACCCAAAACGCCGATCGCCGCCTCGAACTCCTCCAGGGCACGCTCGACCTGCTCATCCTCCGCACCCTCGTCTTCGGCCCGCAGCACGGCCAGGGTATCGCCCGCGCCATCCAGCAGACCTCCGCCGAAGAGCTTCTCGTCGAGCATGGCGCGCTCTACCCCGCGCTCCAGCGGCTCGAAGCCCGCGGCTGGATCGCCGCGAAATGGGGTGTATCCGCGAATAACCGCAAGGCTCGCTTCTACACGCTTACCTCCGCCGGCCGCAAGCAGCTCGGTAGGGAAACGACCAAGTGGAAGCGGCTGGCGGCGGCCATCGGACGCATCCTGGAATCCGGGGAGGCCTAGCCCATGTTCCGAGGGATGTTCGGACGCAAGCGCAAGGAGAGCGATTTCAAGTCCGAAATTGAATCCCACATCCAGCTCGAGACCGAGCGGCTCGTCGAGCAAGGCCTTAGCCCCGCAGACGCTCGCGCCGCCGCCCGTCGCGCCTTCGGCAACGTGACCAAAGCCCAGGAGCGCTTCTACGAAGCCGGCCGCTGGCTCTGGTGGGACCGCCTCTGGCAAGACATTCGCTACGGCCTGCGCCAGCTCCGCCGCAATCCAGGATTCACCACGGTCGCCATCGTCACCCTCGCCCTCGGCATCGGCGCCAACACCTCAATCTTCAGCGCGGTTAACGGGATACTGCTGGAATCTTTGCCCTACCCGCATCCCTCGCAGCTCGTGACGATCGCGGCGTTTGTGCGCTTCCCTGGGACAGGTGTGGTTGGCTTCTCCGGCTTGTCTTCCGACGTTTGGCGACAAGTCCAGGGGCACACGCCGGGCATTCAGGAGACGGCGGCATACCGGGACCGGCAGTTCACGTTCACAGGCCAGCAAGCGCCGGAACTCGTGCAAGCCACGGAGGTTTCGGGTTCGTTTTTCCAAGTGATGGGTGTGCCTCCGCTCCTCGGCAGGCCAATCCTCACGCCGGATACGGCACCTGGGGAAAACCGTGCCGCGGTGCTGAGCTATGCGCTATGGAGGGACTTTTTCGGAGGCGACCTTTCCGTTCTTGGGCGAGCCACCACGCTGGACGGCGTACCGTACAAAATCATCGGGGTGATGCCGCGAGGGTTTGGATACCCAAACGTCAAGCGAGGTTTGTGGGTTCCCCTTGTTCTGACTCCGAAAGAGGCAACCGAGTTCGGCGTGGTTAGCCTTGTCGCTCGTTTGAAGGAAGGGACAACAGTCGACGGGGCGAACGCCGAACTGAAGCCCGAGATTGCCAGTCTGGGCGATGAACTGCCTCCCCTCCTGCGCAAAGCCAAGCTCGTTGCCAGCGGATTGAAAGGGCAGACGGTGGGTGACGAACGCACGCCGCTCCTGATTCTGCTGGGCGCGGTCGGATTCGTGCTCCTCATTGCGTGCGCGAACGTAAGCGCACTGCTGCTGGCGCGGGGCTGGGAGCGGCACCGCGAAGTGGCCATCCGCGAGGCGCTGGGCGCGACGCGTCGGCGCATGATTCGTCAATTCCTTGTCGAAAACCTTCTGCTTTCCCTGGCCGGGGGCACGCTCGGACTGCTGGTTTCGGTTTGGGGCATCCAGATGCTGCGCGCAATTGCGCCGCCGGGGACGCCACGAATCGACCACCTCCGCCTGGAGGCAAACGTGCTTTGGTTCACGCTGGCCGTCTCGCTGCTCGCGGGGATTCTGTTCGGCTTGGCGCCCGCACTTCAAGCCTCGGGGCGGGGAATCGGGGCGGCGCTCAAGGAGGGTTTTGGGGGGCCCGCAGCCGGGCGAAGCGCAGGGCCCAGGTCGCACCGGTTGCGCGGCTCGTTGGTGATCTTCGAGGTCGCGCTTGCGGTGATTCTCGTTATCGGTGCGGCGCTCGTGGCGCGAAGCTTCGAGAAACTGACGAGCCTGAAGCTTGGCTTCCGGACCGATCACATCCTTACCGTGACGGTGAACTTCAGCAAGTCCGTCTGCAACCCAGCGGGACCGGCGAACATCGCGCGCTGCAAACTCGCACTTAGCGAGGTGCTGCGCCGCGTACGAAGCCTCGCCGGAGTTGAGAGCGCCGCGGCCGCCTCGAGCCTTCCGCCGGAAGCGGGAGGTTTGATGTTCAGCCTTCACGTCGAAGGACGCCCCAACAAGATCGGGCTCGGCCAGGGGAATGAAATCGAGGTCCGGTTCATCTCGCCCGGTTATTTTCGCTCTTCCGGAATCCCGCTGCTCAGGGGCCGGAGCTTCCGGGACAACGACACCACCGATTCGCCTGCGGTGGCGATTGTGAACGAGGCCTTCGCAGAAACATTCCTCGGCGGGGATCCGCTCGGGAAACGATTCGGAACTTCTGCGGGAAAGAACGGCGGGCCGCAATGGCGAATCGTCGGGGAAGTAGGCAACACTTTGGACTCCAGCTTTAACCGCTACAAGCCCATCCCGGAATATTATCGGCCGCTCGGCCAAATGAACTTCTTCACCGGCCAGAATCTGCTCGTGCGCACCGGCGTCGCACCGATGACGGTTGCGGCAGCTGTTGAGCAAGCGGTCTGGTCGGTGGACAAGGACGCGCCCATTACCGATCTGAAGACGATGAACCGGCTGGTCGCCGAAGCGGTGGCCGAGCCTAGATTCCGGACGCTGCTGTTGGGAGCCTTTGGGGCACTGGGCTTGCTGCTGGCCGTCGTCGGCGTCTATGGCGTGACATCCCATACCGTCGGTCAGCGCACGCACGAAATCGGCCTCCGCATGGCACTGGGTGCCCGGCCCTCCGACGCGCTGCGGATGGTCATCTGGGAAGGCATGGCCCTCGCCGGCGCTGGCATCGGCATCGGCCTCTGCGGAGCGCTGGCCCTCACCCGTCTCTTGCGCGGTTTCCTCTTCGAAATCAAGCCGACGGATCCGGCAACTTTCGTGGGCGTAGGGGCCGCGCTTGCTCTTGCCGCTCTTGCGGCGTGCTACGTGCCCGCTCGCCGTGCCGCGCGCGTCGATCCCGTGACAGCGTTGAAGTACGAGTGAAGGGCGCGGCGGCGGCCATCGGACGCATCCTGGAATCCGGGGAGGCCTAGACCATGTTCCGAGGGATGTTCGGACGCAAGCGCAAGGAGAGCGATTTCAAGTCCGAGATCGAATCCCACATCCAGCTCGAGACCGAGCGGCTCGTCGAGCAAGGCCTTAGCCCCGCAGACGCCCGCGCCGCCGCCCGTCGCGCCTTCGGCAACGTGACCAAAGCCCAGGAGCGCTTCTACGAAGCCGGCCGCTGGCTCTGGTGGGACCGCCTCTGGCAAGACATTCGCTACGGCCTGCGCCAGCTTCGCCGCAATCCCGGATTCACCATCGTCGCAGCCCTCACACTTGCTCTCGGGATCGGGGCCAACACGGCGATCTTCAGCCTGGTAAACGCCGTGCTGCTGCGCAGCTTGCCGGTGCGCAATCCGGCCCGGCTGGTTCTGTTCTCGGATAATCCCAAAGAGTCGTTGAGCATGAGTGGCGGCATTCCATCGGGCAGGCAGACTCTGTTCTCTTATCCCTTCTATAGGTACGTGCGAGACAACAGCCGGCTGTTCCGAGGCATTTGCGCATTTCAGACTCCGGAGGACACGCTCACCGTTCGCGAAGAAGGCCGAGCGGGCGCCGCGGTCCAGGTGGCGCAAGGAAAAATGGTTTCGGGAGATTACTTTTCCGTGCTGGGCGTGCGAGCGATTTGGGGCCGCGCGCTCACACCGGCAGACGATCGGCCCGAGGCGCCGCCGGCCGCGGTGATCAGCTTCAATTATTGGAAGCGGAGACTGGCGGGCGATCCCGCGATTGTCGGTAAAACGTTCGAGATCGACGGCGTGCCCTTGACGATCGTGGGCGTGGCGCCGCGCGGATTTTATGGCGTCCGGATGACAGCCGGCTCCGCCGATTTCTGGATGCCGCTCGCTTTGCGGCCGCGAATGCCGCTGACGGCGATGCCGCAGGCCAAGGGGCTACTGACCGATCCCCATTTCTATTGGCTGAACATGATGGGCAGGCTGAAGCCCGGAGTAACGATACGGCAAGCGCGCGCGGAAATAAACACCGAACTGCGGCGGTACCTGACCGGACAGGCGGGATCGAGGATCGCAAAAGCGAATAGGCAAAGAATCGAGCGCGCTTACGTTCCGCTGGCGCCGGGCGGCCGCGGACTTTCCCAGTTGCGCTACCAGTACGCCGAGCCCCTGCGGATTCTGCTGGTCGTGGTGGGACTGGTGCTTCTGATCGCCTGTGCGAACGTGGCGAATCTGATGCTCGACCGCGCGACGGCCAGGCGAAAAGAGATGGCCATGCGGTTAGCGCTGGGCGAAACGCGCACGCGGCTGGCCCGCCAGATTCTGATCGAATGCGCGCTCATCGCCGCGGCCGGCGCCGGGGCGGGAGCGATTTTCGCTTGGTGGAGTTTGCAGGTGCTGGTGGCCATGGTCGCGGCAAAGGTGCCGCTCGACGTCCGCCCGGATTTGGCGGTGCTTGCGTTCACGGCGGGCGTCTCCGTCTTGGCCGTGATTCTTTCTGGCATGGCTCCCGCGCTTCGCGCGGCACGCGTGGACTTGGTTCCGACGCTCAAGGCGGGTGAGGCGGCGGGTGGGGGCGAGCGGACGCGGTGGGGATTCGGAAAGGGGCTGGTCGTTTTCCAGGTTGCCGTCTCTTTGGTGCTCATGGTGGGAGCGGGGCTGCTGGTGCACAGCCTCATCGACCTGGAGAATCAGAACCTTGGATTTGACCCGGAGCATGTCCTGCTGGTGAATGTTGATACGGAGCTGGCCGGGTACAAGTCCAGCGAACTGCCTGGCCTATACCGCACTCTTGTCAACCGCATAAACGCGCTGCCGGGCGTGCGTTCTGCCAGCATCGGGTCGGAGAGCCCGATGAGTGGCAATTGGGGCGGGTTTCCTGTTTCCGTTGAAGGCGAGCCCCCACCCGCGGGCGGCGGGGCTCCGCAGGTGGTCGTGGTGGGGCCGCATTATTTTGGGACTGAACGGATGCCTGTCCTCGCGGGACGCCCCATTTCCGGCGAGGATACGGCCGCCGCGGCCCCCGTCGCTGTGGTCAATCAGGCCTTCGTCCGCAGGTACATCCCGGTGGGCAACGCCCTCGGCCGGCGGGTCAGCTATGGCGTGCCGTTTACGCCGCCGGGCAACCAGATCGTGGGCGTGGTCAAGGACGCGCGGTTTTCGAGCGCGCGCGAACCGGCGGGACCGATGTTTTTTCTCTCCGTCTTTCAACTGCAATCGGTAATGGCTTCGGTGAATGAGATTGAAGTCCGCGCCGCCGGCGATCCTGCAAGTCTCGCTGGCGAAGTGCGTGAGGCGATTCACCAGATCGCTCCGGACCTGCCCGTCACCGATGTCACAACGCTCTCCGTGCAGGTGAATCGTTCGCTGGGCCGGCAGCGGGCAGTTTCCAGCCTGACGGGATTTTTCGGAGTCCTGGGACTGGTGCTTGCCTGCGTCGGACTTTACGGAATCATGGCCTACAGCGTGGCGCGAAGAACCCACGAAATGGGGATTCGTATGGCCCTTGGCGCGGAAAATGGGGACATCATGAGAATGGTCGTCGGGCAGGGCCTCCGCTTGGTCATCGTCGGCCTCGCGGTCGGAGTCCTGGCAGCCCTCGGTGTCACTCGTTTCCTTTCAAGCCTCCTCTACGGTGTCCGGCCCACGGACCCACTCACGTTCGCCGTGGTCTCTCTCCTCTTCACGACCGTGGGATTCCTTGCCAGTTACCTTCCCGCCCGCCGCGCCATGCGCGTCGATCCCGTGACGGCATTGAAGCACGAGTAAAAGACGCCGTGCCTCGCTCTACCGTGGCTCGCCGCCGTCGAGCCCCAGGGCCGGGGCGACGGCCCGCATGGCTTCGATGCAATGGGCGATATGTTCTTCGAGGGGCAAACCCAGCTCTTCCGCGCCCTTGACGATGTCTTCCCGGTGAACGCCTCGGGCAAACGCTTTGTCTTTCATCTTTTTCCTGACCGAGGCCGGCTCGACCTCGTGAAGGCTGCGCGTGGGCTTGACCAAGGCGCAGGCCACCAGGAAGCCCGAAAGTTCGTCGCTGGCAAAGAGGGCGTGGTCCAGCAGGCTGGTGCGGGGGACGCCCGTGTAGTCGGCATGGGCGAGGATGGCATGGATGACCTCTTCGGGGTAACCGTTCTGGCGAAGAATAAGCGAACCTTGAGTCGGGTGCCCGGAGGAGGGGGAGTGTTCCGCATTGGGCCAGCGCTCGTAGTCGAAATCATGTAAGAGCCCCGCCAAGCCCCACAACTCCTCGTCGGCTTCAAACCGGCGCGCGTAGGCGCGTACGCATGCCTCTACCCCCAAGCCATGCCGGCGCAGGTTCTCATTCGAGGTGAATTCGCAGAGCAATTGCCAGGCTTCCGGGCGAGTTGGCATAGCTGACCTCCGGTACAGGTTGGCATAGGAATTGCTTTATAGGGTATTGCCAAGAGCGCGAAAAAGCGGCCAAATGTCCCCTTTTGGCGACGCTTTTACCGCCGGAGAGTCGCCGGTAGTTATTTTAAGGTACCGGAGGGGGAAAAGCTTGGCAGGGATTGGACCCGCGGGGCAGCGGGAAAGGCAAGCGTGCAGGGAGAGGACAGTGCCGAAAAAAGCACTTGACGAAAGGGCGTCATCTCCGCAAAATGCTCCTGCGCCCAGAGACGTTCTTGCCGCTGTTCTGCTTTCCCCCGATTTAGCCCTCTGCCTCTCGCAACCGCAAGCCGGATGAACCAGCGAGGAGAACCAGTGCTCGAAGAAAAAAGAGCGACCGAACAGATTGTGGCGGAACGTGAAGTGATTCGCTGCCAGTCCTGCGGGTTGGTCCAGTTCCGGACAAAGACGGGCAATTGCCGCCGCTGCGTGCGGCCGTTGCCGCCGCCGGTGGAAGAGATCATGGTCCCGGTGGTTCCTCGCGAGTTGCCGGGAGACGAGCGTCAGTTGTTCGAAAACTGGCCGAACCGCGAGACGGTGGAAAACATCGGGATGCGGATCCGGCAATTGCGAGAGGCGCGCGGAATGACCCAGAGCCAGTTGCAGGCGCGCTCGGGCGTTTCGCGGTCCTACCTCTCCCGCATCGAGAGCGGGCAGATGACGCCGAGTCTCGGCACGCTCGAGAAGATCGCCGAATCGCTCGGGGTGGGACTCAACCGATTCTTCATCCCCGCCACCAAGAGCGAGGCGCTGCTCGAGGACCCCTTCATCCAGGGCGTGCGGCCGTACCTGCGCCAGCTCGACTTCACGCAGTGGCAATCGATTCTCAAGCGCCTGCAAGCCATCAACGAGCATGTGGAAAGCTCGAACGGGCACCACATCCATCCACCCCTGCCGGCTCGTCCGCACCCGGATGTCGGCCGGCGCGTGGCCGCACTTGCCGGGCACACCGCCCAGCGTTAGGTGCTCCCTTACCCGCTGCCGGCGTAGATTCCCGGCCGCTTATCCTTCCATGGCCGCGCCGCTTCAAGCTGCGCGGCCAGGCGAAACAGTGTCGCCTCGTCCCCGAACCGGCCGAAGAAATGGACGCCGACGGGCAGGCCATCCCCGCTCCAATAGAGCGGTACGGACATCGCCGGCTGGCCGCTCAGGTTCGCCAGTGGAGTGAAGGGCACGAACTGGACGGCGCGATCGAAACCGGCGAGCGGGTTGGCGGGAGCCGGCTCGAACGAGCCTAGCGGCAGCGGCGGCTCGGCCAAAGTCGGGGTAAGCCAAACCTCATAGCGAAGCATGAACCGCGCGATTTGCCGCGCGACGGCTTGCAAGGCGCTTTGCGCGAGCAAGTAGCTTGAGGAGCTGATCTGGCGGCCCTGCTCGGCGAGCGCCCAGGTGAGCGGCTCGAGAAGTTCAGGGGTGGGCGCCCGGCCGGTGACGAGCGCCATGCCATCGACTGCCGCTGCTGTCCCCGCCCGCCAAACCGTCAGGAACGACTGGACCATGAGCGGCCCGGGGATCTCCGGCGCGTCCTCTTCGACGCTGTGTCCCAGACTTTCCAGCAGCCGGGCGGCGTCGTGCACGGCCGCGACGCATTCCCGGTCGATTTTCGCGCCGGAGGGGGCGCGCGTCGTGAAGGCGACGCGAAGCCGGCCCGGTTCGGCGCTCACTTCCTCGAGAAACGGCCGAGCGCGCGGCGGCGCCCGATAGGGATCCCCCGCGTCGGGGCCGCAGGTGGCGTCCAGCAAGGCTGCCGAATCCCGCACCGTCCTCGTTAGGGCATGTTCGACCACCAATCCGCCCATGATGTCGCCCACGTCCGGGCCGAGTGGCGTCCGGGCGCGGGTTGGTTTCAGGCCGAAGATTCCGCAACAGGAGGCGGGAATCCGTATCGAGCCGCCACCGTCGTTTCCGTGCGCCATCGGGACGATCCCGGCCGCCACCGCCGCGGCCGAGCCGCCGCTCGATCCGCCGGCAATGCGCGAGGGATTCCAAGGGTTGTGGCAGGGTCCCAGGAGCTTCGATTCGGCCGTCGGCAGAATGCCGAATTCGGGCGTATTCGTCTTGCCGAAGATGACCAGGCCGGCCCGCCGGAACCGGGCCACCAGTTCCGAGTCGTGATCGGGCACGTAATCGCCGAAGAACGCCGACCCGCCGGTCATCCGCGCGCCACGATAAGAAGCGATCAGGTCCTTGAGCAGGAACGGAACGCCACGAAACGGTCCTTCGGGCAGCTTCCCTCCGCGTGCGGCGTCGCGCGCCGGCTCGTAGAGCGGCGCGACGATGGCATTGAGCGCGGGATTGACGCGTTCGGCCCGGGCAATCGCGGCTTCGAGCAGCTCGATGGGCTGAACGTCGCCCCTGCGGACCAGCTCAGCCTGGGCGAGCCCGTCGAGCTTCGAGAACTCTTCGTCTGTGGACATGAGCGGTGCCCCCGGAACGTAGGTTCGCTTTTAGCAGGATGCTGCAGGAGCCCTTTTAGGACCGTCATTCTGAGCGCAGCGAAGGATCCCGACCCCATCCGCTAGGAATGAACGGGTCGCTTTGCTCAGCATGACACCACGGCACTCTGCAGCATCCTGTCAGCTGTAGGCCGGAATCCCGGTGATCTTCTCCCCGATCACCAGCTTGTGGATATCGTGCGTGCCTTCGTACGTGTAGACGGATTCCAGGTTGTTCATGTGGCGCATGATGCAGTAGTCGTCCACGATGCCGTTCGCGCCCAGGATCCCGCGGGCGAGCCGGGCCGCGTCGAGGGCGATGGCCACGTTGTTCATCTTGAGCATGGAGATGTGGGTATGGTCCACGCGGTTTTGGTCTTTCAGCCGGCCGACCTGCAGCGCGAGTAGTTGCGCTTTGGTGATTTCCGTGATCATCCAGGCCAGCTTCTCCTGCACCAGTTGGTGGGAGGCGATGGGGCGATTTTGGAACTGGCGCCTCGTCTTCGCGTATTCCAACGCGGTTTGGTAGCACGCCATCGCCGCCCCGATCGCGCCCCAGCCGATGCCATAGCGCGCTTGGTTCAGGCACATGAACGGGGCTTTCAGCCCCTCGGCGCCCGGAAGCCGATTCGCCTCGGGAATCTCGCAGTCGCTGAAGGAGAGTCCCGAAGTGATCGAGGCGCGCAGAGACAGCTTCCCATGCACGTCCCACGTCTTGAATCCCGGCGTCCCCTTCTCCACCAGGAAGCCGTGAACCACGTTGTCCTCGGTCTTGGCCCAAACCACCGAGACGTCGGCCACCGAGCCGTTCGTGATCCACATCTTTTCCCCGTTCAAAACGTAGCGGTCGCCGCGGCGGACGGCGCGCGCGAGCATGCCGCCCGGATTCGAGCCGAACTGGGGTTCGGTGAGGCCGAAACAGCCGATGGCCTTGCCCTCAGCCATGGCGGGCAGCCATCTCTCCTTCTGCTCTTCGCTGCCGAACGTGTAGAGGGGATACATCACCAGCCCGCTCTGCACCGAAGCGAAGCTGCGCATCCCGCTGTCGCCCCGCTCGAGTTCCTGCATCACCAGGCCGTATTCGACGTTCGACATTCCCGCGCAGCCGTAACCCTCCAGGTTGGCCCCGAAAAAACCCAGCCCTCCCATTTCGGGAACCAGTTCGAGCGGGAATCGCCCGTCGCGGTTGCATGGCTCGATGATCGGCAGCACGCGTTCGTCGACGAATTGCCGCGCCGTTTGCCGCGCCAGTCTCTCCTCGTCGGTAAGCAGGGAATCGAATTCGATGAAATCCACACCAGGGAATGGGGGCATATGTGCTCCTTGGGGAGCGGGCCTGTAGCCGCAGGCGATTCTAGCAGCGGGTCGCGGGACCAAACAAGATGCGCGCCGCCGGTGTGCCCCGCGCCACCGCGAGGGTTCGCCACAGCAAGCCGGCACCCGTAGCACATCTCTAACGAAGCCGGCCGTGTCAAGGGCAAGTGGTTTGTATTTTTCCTTAAACCGGGAAGGCTCTTGTCTTGCCAGCGCACACCGCCAGCGAGGGCCCGCAGGCGCCT
>JAJYLB010000026.1 GCA_021788095.1 Acidobacteriota bacterium
CCTCGTCGTTGGGCCTGCAAAATAAAAACGGCTTCGCTGCATCCCACCACCGCACAACGAAGCCCTTTTTAATCCAAAACAACTTGCAATCCGCTGTTCTCTACGCCTCAGGATAGCCAAACACGAGGGGCACGACTTTAGTCGTGCCGCAAGTGCTTGCGCAAAAAAGCGGCTTCAGCCGCTGGGGGCCGCTCGCCCGCGTTTTGCAGCATCCTGCCGAGCCCTGCCTTCCGCTAGCTCTCTGTGGCACGGGCTCCAGCCGGTGGCCCCCGGCCGGTGGCGCGGGCATTCTTGCCCGCGCGTCTCTCGGCCCTGATCGTGTCCCAGACCCCGTAGTCGCGCCTCGGCGCCCACAGTCCGGCCGTTCCTCTGCCTCATTTGCTTCCTCTGCCTCCCGTGTCTCCCCGAGTCGCTTCCGCCCGGTGGCGCGGGCACTCTTGCCCGCGCGTCCCTCGGCCCTGATCGTGTCCCAGACCCCGTAGTCGCGCCTCGGCGCCCACAGTCCGGCCGTTCCTCTGCCTCATTTGCTTCCTCTGCCTCCCGTGCCTCCCCGAGTCGCTTCCGCCCGCTCTCGCTCGCTATACTAGGGACGGACCGCCATCATGCATCCCGTCCTCTTTCATTGGGGCTCTCTCACCATCTACAGCTACGGCGTGCTCGTGGCCGCGGGCGTCATCCTCGGCCTCGTCGCCGCGCGCTGGCAGGCGCGCAAGCTCGGTCTCGATCCCGACCAGATTTGGAATGTGGGAATCTATATGGTCCTGATCGCTCTGCTCGGATCGAAGCTGTGGCTGGTCTTGGGCGACTTGCCCTATTACTGGCACAACCCCCGCGAGATCTTTTCCTTCGCCACCTTGCAATCCGGCGGCGATATCTACGGAGGCGTGGTTTTCGGCCTGCTCTTCATCTGGCTCTACGTGCGCCGGCAGAAACTCCCCTTCTACGCCGTCGCCGATGCCTTCGTCGCTCCCCTGGCTCTCGGCCATGCCATCGGCCGGATCGGTTGCTTCGCCGCCGGCTGCTGCTGGGGCAAGCCGACCCATATGCCTTGGGGAATCGTCTTCACGAGCCCCCTGGCCGCGCAACTCGTGGGCACGCCCCTGCACGTCCCCTTGTGGCCTACCGAATTGATCGAAGCGGGCGCCGAGTTCCTCAATTTCCTGTTTCTGATCTGGCTCGGCCGGAAACAGAAATTCTCCGGCGAGCTTCTCGCCGCCTGGATGATCCTTTACGGCGTCGAACGCGGACTCATCGAATTCGTCCGGAACGATCCCGGCCGCGGAATGATGTTTGGCGGCGCGGTCTCCTTCATGCAGTTTGTCAGTCTGGGAATGATCCTGTTCGGCTCCTGGTTGTTCCTCAGGAACCGCTCCGCGAAGCTGCCGGCCGTCGCCGCCGCGCCGGCTCGGCGCTGAGCGATCGTGGCCGCGTGAGAGAACCTTCCGCGCGCGTTTGCCGCTTCCAGGCAGGCTCGGATGACGCCGGCCAGCGCCTGGATCGCTGGCTGGCCGATCGCCTGCCTGAGGTGAGCCGGACGCGCATCCAGCAGGAAATCGCTCGAGGCAACGTTCGGGTCGGCGGCGCCGCCGCGCGCCCAAGCCATCGCCTCGAGCCGGGCGAAACCGTCGAGATCGAGTTCGTCCCCGCGGCTCCGCTCGTCGCCGCGCCCGAACCCATTCCTCTCGATCTCCTCTACGAAGATGACGATCTCATCGCCGTGAATAAGCCTGCCGGCCTCGCCGTCCATCCCGGAGCCGGCCTCCCCTCCGGCACCGTCGCCAACGCCCTCGCCTTGCGCTTCGGCCGCCTGTCCTCCCTCGGCGGACCCGCAAGGCCGGGCATCGTCCACCGGCTTGACAAAGACACTTCCGGAGTCCTCCTCGTCGCTCGGAACGACGACGCCCACCGCCGCCTGGCTCGCCTCTTTGCTTCCCGGCAAGTCGAAAAGACCTATCTGGCGCTCGTCCACGGCCGCGTCGAACACGATACCGGCCGCATCGACCTGCCCATTGCACGCGACTTGCGCCGCCGCACCCGCATGACCACCCGCTTGCCTGCCACTTCCGAGGCTGCTCGCCCCGCACTCACCACCTGGCGCGTCCTCCTGCGCCTGGCCGCCCACGAAATGGCCTCGCCCGCCCCAAGTGGCGCGGGCTCCCGTCCCGAATCCCGAACCTTCGGGACGGGATTCGGGACTGCCCGCGCGCACCGCGATCGCTCCGCTCGCTCCGCTTTCACCCTCCTCGAAGCCGGTCTCCACACCGGACGCACGCACCAGATTCGCGTCCACTTCGCCGCTACCAGCCATCCCGTCGTTGGCGATACGCGCTACGGCGCGCCGCGCCGCGTCATGGCCGCCGCGACCGAGTTGCGGCCCCTCGGCCGCCTGTGGCTGCATGCGGCGCGCGTCCGTTTGGCGCATCCGCGCACGGGAGAGCCGCTCGAGCTTCGCGCCCCGCTGCCTTCGGAACTCGCGGCCTGGCTCGCCGATCTTGCCGCCGGCCTCGGCTCCCGCAAAGTCGAAATTGACCGGGTTTTGCGGCCCTTCCTATAATGAAACCTTCGATGGGAGTCCAAGCCCCAGCAGCTTCGCTTCGCACGGTGATTTTCGCCGTTGGGCTCGCTGCGCTCTCCTTCGCGCGCCCCGGAGCGCAGGCCTCCGCGCAAAATCCTCCTGCCGCGCCCCAGCAAGCTGCCCCGGCCCGGCAAAAGGGCGCCGGCAGCCAGAAGAAACCGGCCGCGGCCCCCGGAGTTGTCCCCAGCGCCGGCCAAGTGAAGCGCGAAGTCTCACTCGTCCCTGTTTTCTTCTCCGTCTTGAACGCGAAGAATAGGTTCGTCACCGATCTCGGCCGAGACGATTTCGAAGTATTCGACAACGGCCTGCCCCAGCAAATCCAGAAGTTCGGCCGCCAGAGCAACCTCCCGTTGCGAATTGGAATCCTGCTGGATACTTCCAATAGCATCCAGCAGCGGCTCGAATTCGAGAAGAACGCCTCCTTCGACTTCCTTTTCCGCAATGTCCGCCCCGGTCGAGATCTCGCGTTCGTGATGACCTTCGACACGCACCCGCAAGTGCAGCAGGGATTCACCGATGATATGGATTTGCTGCGCCAGGCCATCTTCAGCCAGCGCGCCGGCGGCGGCACGGCACTCTACGATTGCATCTACGCCGCTTCCCGCGAATTGATCGATGCCCCCCTGCCCGCCGACGGCGAGGAAGTCCGCCGCGTCCTCGTGATCTTTAGCGACGGGATCGACGACCTCAGCAACGACGCCCTCAGCACCGCCCTCAAAATGGCGGAACGCGTCCCCATCGAAATCTACACGATCAGCACGAACCAGGAATGGGTTTCACCGGACCAGTTTGGAGCCCAGAATATGCCCAGAAAGCTCGGCTATTCCCACGGCGATCAGATTCTTCGGGAGATAGCTAACGACACCGGTGGCCGGCCCTTCTATCCGTACCAGGTCTCCGATCTCGCCCAAGCCTTCGCCGAAATCGGTACCGAACTCCGCAGTCAGTACTACATCGCCTACTCGCCCTCCTACCACCCCGACGATGGCAAGTTCCACCAGATCCAGCTCCAGCTCCTGCATCCGAAGGGACTCACCGTCCGCGCCCGCCAAGGCTATTGGGCTCCCCAGCCCGCCCCGCCTTCCCCCGCCCCCTCCCGCTGATCCCCGCGGTCACGGGTGGCGCGGACATTCCTGTCCGCGCTCTTTTCCCCTCTGAAATTTCCAATCTGAAGTCTGAGATTTCCTTCGCCGTCGCTCGCCCGTGCCTATCGCGTCAAGATCCCCGCGTAGCCCGCTCCGCCTTCACCGTGCCTGTTCGGCCACGATTCTCACTTCCCCAACGAGCCCCGACTCCACGGGGGCGCGGGGACCGAAGAAGAAACTGCGCCGGCCCGCGGGAGCGCCGGAGGGCGGGAGCACGCGCCGATCCGGCGGCAGCAGGCGATCGCCCACGATGCGGTTGGTCCACTCGTTGGTGACGCTGATACGCAGATGATTGACGCCGGGCTCGAGCGCCCCGGTGATGTCGACGCGGTAGGGCGGCGCCCAGACCAGCCCGGTGGATTTCCCGTTGACTTCAACCTGCGCGATGTCGCGCACCGTGCCCAAGTCGAGATAGAGATGGCGCCCGGGACGGAACCAGCGGGCGGGTGCGCGCAGTGCTTTGACGTAGGTCGCGGTTCCGGAGAAATACTTCACGCCGGCAATGCCGCTCGCGGTCCAGGAAGTCAGTTCCGGCAACCGAATCGTTTCGGGCGCGCCCCAGTGCGGCGGAAACTCGAGCGTCCACGGGCCGCGGATCGTCCCGAGCGTGGTTTCGGCCATGGGCGGAGTGGGCGCCGGAGCGGAGGCGTCGTGGCGGAAAACGACGAAGACCGATTCGCGCTCGGCCAGATCGAGAGGAACGACGGTGAAGCCCGGCTCCGCGACGTAGGCCGCGGGCTCGATGCCGGGCTCGCGGTTGCGGCTGAGGTCGGGCAGTAACGCCCCGCTATGCGCGCCGGTGCCGCCGGGATGGTCGGCGACGGCGACGGTTTCGATGGAGCCGTCCATGGGTCGCCAGATCTGCACGCACGGAGCGGTCGCGCGAAACCGCGCCCGCAGACGTACCGGCGCGTCGGCTTGGTTGACAACGAAATAGATGTCGGCGGTCGCCGTGCGCCGGTGGATCCAGGCGGGCGGATCTCCGAGCGTGCCGCTCGAAACGAAATCGGGCCGATCGTTGAGCCGCGCGAGCGCTTCGCCTGCGCGCAGGCCCGTGTAAACCATGCCCTTGCCGAAGGCGTGCTCGATGTCGGTTACCCCATCGGTGTCTCCCCACAGATCGGTGGCCAGACTGCGGACCTCGGCGTCGGCGCGCGGATAATCGACCAGGCTGGGAGAAGCCGTTGGCCGCGGCCCGAGGATCGTCGCACCCGCGGCCACCAACTCGTGGAGCTTGCTGAGCACCTCGGGCGTCATCTTTTGTGTGGGGGGAAGAACCAACAAGCGGTAGGTCATGCCCCCGGGCATGTCCCTGCTGCCATCCACGTGTAGGCTGCCATCGGCCGTGACGCTCGTGCGATGCAGTAAAACGTCGGTATCGAGGTAGTCGTAGTTGTAGCCGGCAGGCGGTTTGGGCACGAGCCTGGCGCCCCAGAATGGCATCGTCGATGGCGCGCCCTGCGGAAGAAGGTAGGCGATGTCGGCGACGGGCTCGCCCTGCTGCAGCATGTACGATACGCGCGCGAAGTACGTCATCAGCGGCGCCGCCAGATTGGCCCAGGTGATGTTGCGATTGATGTTGGTGCCCACCATGGTGTTGCCGGGCTTGGTGTCGAGCGGCTGCTCCGCCGAGGTGTGGAAAACGAGCCGGTTCACCCCCTGCGCAAACCAGTAATCGGCGATCTTCTTGAGGGTGTAAGGAGACTCGTAGCCGCCGCCGGTGAACGACTCGGTGGCAACGATCCGCTTGCCGTAGATATGCGCGGCCGAGGCCGCCCCGCGCACATCTGCGTAGTACATCGATTCGGGATGCAGCGCGTGCACCCAGAACTCGGCCATGGGAATGTCGATGTGGCTCTTGTTGAGCAGCGTGTCTTCGGGGATCTCCAGCGCCACGCCGGAGGCCTCCGCGTAACTGCCCATGCCGAGCTTCTTCAGCTCGCTCTCCATCGTGCCGTAGTACTGGCTCGCATAGAGGTCGGCGAGGGTGCGGCGGAAGTCCCACAGAAAGCGGTCGCTGACGCTCGCGCTCGCGACAGCGCGCCCGGCGAGCACGGGCAGATAGGGTGTGGGATCGTAGCCCCGCAGGCGCTGGAAGTCCCCGATCATGTCGTCGGTCCAGTTCTGCATCCCCGCTTCCCAACTGTCCATGGTCATGTAGCGCAAGGTCGTGCCCACCAAGCCTCCGAGATCCTCGCGGATGGGATCGAAGTAGCCGTGGAAGTAGTCCCGGACGTCTCGCGCGCTGAGCTTGTCGACCTCGAGGCCGGTGGCCGAGGTAGTGGCGGGACGGTTGGTTGCCCCCGTGAGCGAGTAGCCCATGCGCAGGATCGTCCACCGGCCCGCAGGCACGTTCCAGCGCAGCACTCCATCCCTGTCGAGCTTCGCCGTGAGGTCGGTGACGCTGTCGAGAGCGATTTCGGCGGCCGCCGGCGCCGTCGGCGTAGCCGCCACGCCGTAGCGATCCATCAGGCTGCCAAAGGTGCCCTTGTCTTCCCAGCGATTCACGCGCGCATCGGAGTAGAAGGTGGCTTCCGTGATGCTGTACGACGCCGCGGGAAGCGGCACGCCGCCATGGATCACCGCGGCCGGGAGCAGGCCCGCGCCGTCGAACTCGATGCGGAAGAATTTCGCGGTGAAAGCCGGGAACGCAAACGTGCGAATCGCCGCGCCGTGGTAGCCCTGCGGGCCGGGCATCACGGCGAGGGTGCGGAAGTGAACGCCGTCGTCCCCGGCCAGCACGCGCCCCACCGGAATGCGGCCGCGCGCGCCCAACTGCAGGGCGCGCGCGGTGAAGGGCTTCGAGAATTCGTACTGCAGCCACGCCGGTCCGCCGCCCTGTGGCGCGGCGATGGTGACCGCCGTGTTGAGATTGCCGTCGAGAAGCGCGGCGTCGTCGATGGGGCCGTGGCTGCTCGTGGCGATCGGGGCGAGCGACGCCATCGCAACTTCAGCGGCCGGGGTGCGATAGGCGAGGACAACCGCGTCCCGGTAAAAGTGGGGCGCGCCGGCGCGCACACCGGCTTCGAGATCGAGCACCGGCCCTTCGTTCGAGGGAGGCTCGGGCAATTTCAAGGCGAACTTCTGCGGACCTTCCACGTCGGTCTCGCTCCACACCAGCTTCTTCATCGCCTCCGCGGGCTTGACCCACGGACCGCCGGCCTCGCTCCAGCCCGGCGAGCTGAAGATCGACATCTCCAGGCCGAGCCGCTGTCCCTCCCGGGCCGCATGGCGCACGGCGTGATACCACGCCGGCGTGCCGAAAAGGATTTTCTTTTCCACCACCTGGCCGCTGCCGGCGGCAACGTCCGAAAGTTGGTATCCGCCGATCCCTGCTCGCTTCATCCACTCCAGATCCTTGGTGATACCCGCTTCCGTCACGTTCCCGTTCGTCCAGTGCCACCACGTGCGCGGCTTCGCGCTGGCGGGCGGGTGCAGAAAGCCCTGTTCGAGCGCGTCGGGTGTGGAGGGAGCGGACACCAGCGCCGCCGCGGCCAGCGCGGCGACCATCAGAACGAGGCCGACCCTGCCGATGGGCACTCTCATGGCTTGCTCCACATGATGTCATCCAACGAGTCTGGGTGAAGCCCCTGCTTCGCCAATGAGGGCACGGTTTCCGCGCCCCTGTGAAAACTTCGTCCTTCGTAAGGGCACGGCTTCAGCCGTGCCGTAACCGCTTCGACGTCAACGCGGCTTTAGCCGCTGAGGGCGGCTGTTCGAAGCTCTCACCCGACTCTGCGGCCCCGGATGCAGATGCATCTTGAGGAACTCGAGATAAATGTCCCAGTCCGAAGGGACGATGCCGTGGCCGCCCTCGTGCTCGTAGTAAGCCAGATCGTGCAGGATGGGAGTGCTGGGCGCGGGCCATACGTTGGTGTCAAGCGGGTCCTTGCCCAGCAGCTTGTACGCGGGGCCGGCCGCCACTTCCGCCAGGAACTCGCCTTTGGGATCGGACCAGAAATCGGTGCTCCCGGTTTGCAGAAGGAGCGGGCGCGGCGCGATCAGCGCAACGAGCAGGTTGGCGTCCATCGGCGCCTTGTCGGGGAATCCGCCCCACTTGGCGTAGTTCCTCGCGAACTGGTACGCGAACCGCGTCGGCGCGGTGAGCATCGCGATGGTCTCGCCGTAGTTGCGGTGGCTGAGCGCGGCGCCGCCCTCGCCCGAACAGCTCGCAATGACCGCGGCGAACCGCTGGTCGCGCGCCCCCGCCCACATCACCGTTTTCCCCAGGCGCGAGACGCCGTGGATGGCGACCCGCTTGGCGTCGATCCGGTGGTCGGTCTCGAAGTAATCTTCGGCGCGGCTCATGCCCCAAGCCCACGCGGCGATCGTGCCCCACGCAGTTGGCCCGCGCCGGGTCTCGCCTGGCTCGAGGTAGTGCGCCCGGATGCCGTCCTTGAATCCGCCGGCAAAGTCGGGATCGATGTCGCCGTAGTAGAAGGTCGCTACGCCGAACCCGGCGTCGAGAAACTTCTCGACCGGGAGATGCCCGAAACAGCGGCCTTTGGGCGGCATCACTTTCGTCTTCGTCCGCGGGTTCCACACCTCCTCGGGCAGGATGCCCGGATCGTCCGCGGCGCACTGGTTCGGCCCGAAGCCGATCGTGAAGAATAAGGGCGCCCGCCGCTTGGCCGCGGCCGGCAGGTAGATGAGCAGATGAATCTTGGGCCAGCTCGGGTCCTTCGAGAACGATATCGTGACCTGCTGGCGGATGGCTTTGCCCCCAAACGCCTTCCCCTGCTCTACGACGTCGAAATGCTCTTCCGCCGGCCGGCCCGGAGCGATGCCGAATTGCTGCGTCTCGAAGAGCTTCAGGATCTGCGGGCGTCGCTGGGTCCGCCAGGTCTTGGCGTTGCGCACCTCCTTACCGTTGTCGAGTCGCAACGGGTCAGCCAAGGTGTATGTGCCCACCTTCGATTCGTCGTAGTTGACCGGAAAACCGGCAACGACGCGGGGAGGAGGGTGCGCCGCGAACCGAGGCCTCCTCGAAGCGGGCGGCTTGGCGACCTGCGACGCCGACTGCGCTTGGAGAACAACAACCGCGGCGGGAAGCAACAGAAGGAAAAGGAGGTTTTTGAGTCGCATCGAGCCTGCTCCTGACTTGCTACGAGGCGTTGAAAGAACTCGCTTCACCTCTCCGGCGCGAGGGACCGCGGTGCCTGTGCCTTTGCCGCGCGTACCGCCCTCAGGTAGGGCACCAGCGTGGCCAGGACCGCGATCGAGAATACGCCAATGAGGAGAGAAGGGGAATTATCATCGAGGGACAACGGCAGGCGCAAGCAAGCTAGTACTTCTTCGTCACATGGCCGCGCACCCGCCTGAGGAAATTCATGCCGCGTATCCGAAAATGAATGGCCCGTTATGCCGGAGGCCGGTTCCGCATCCGCTCGGTACCCGTGAGCGGAGTGCAGGCCGGGCGCAAGGTGAAGAGATCTTCGGCGAGCCGGACGGGGAAACGGACGTAGGGAGGTGCGCCAATCGGGTCTCCAAAGCGTGGGCTCTCGATCGCCGTAACGATCGGAGCCGCGGTCATCCTCATCCGGGGAACGGGTCTCGAGAAAGCTCGCGCGAAGCGGCCGCCGGCAAAAAGATTGGCCGCGATCGCCGTTACGAGCGGCCGGCAGGCTCCTCCACCGGCCGCGTCTCGGCCGGCGGTTTCCGTTCCGGAATCGTTGACTCCGGCCTCGATGCTGCAAGATACGAAAACCGAGTCGCTGGTCGTGAAGCCGGGCGAAAGCGTGGAATCGATCGCCTGGCGCAGGCTTCCCGATTCCGCCTATATGACGGATACGGAATTGGCCGCGGCCATTCGAAGCCGCAACCACATCGAAAAAGGCCGTCTGCTGCACCCAGGCCAGGTCCTCCAAATACCGGGACTGCCCCCGCATCCCTTCCACGACAAGCCGCGCTTGGTTCCGCGAAATTTCGATGCCCGTGCGATTTATCTGACGGGATGGACGGCGGGAAGCCTGTACGGGATGAGGCTGATCGAACGCTGGAAAGAAGCCGGTGGGAACGCCGTCGTCTTTGACATCAAGGATTTCGACGGGCAGGTCCGCGTTCCGTTCCATCACCCTTACGCCTCCCCGAGCGGGATCACGATTCGCAACCTGCCGAAATTTATCCACTGGTTGCACGCCCTCCATCTGCACGTCATCGCACGGATCGCTTTGTTCCGCGATGAGCGCCTGGCGCGGGCCTTCCCTCGGTTCGACGCGCGGTCGAGGAAAACCGGAAAGCCGTGGCTCGAGGGCGGGAAACTGGATTGGGTGGATCCCTCGATCCCCGCTGTCGCGCAATACAACCTGGACCTGGCGCGGATGGTCGCCGAAGCGGGCGCGGACGAGATTCAGTTCGATTACGTGCGGTTTCCCGATGAAGGCGACCAGAGCGACGCGGCTTTCGCTTTCCAGAAAGAGCATCCGGAGATGCCCCGCGCGCGGGTCATCACGGATTTCGTCGCCCGCGCTTACCAAACGCTTCACCCGCTGCACGTGCTGATGTCGCTGGATGTGTTCGGGGTGATGGCATGGGCCAAGCCTGTCGATCTGGCGCATACGGGTCAGGACATTCCGCGGCTCGCGCGCTATTGCGACGTCCTGTCCCCGATGATTTATCCCTCCCACTTCTTCCACTTCGACGGTTACGCGGATCCCGGCGACGCTCCCGAACATTTCATCTCCGAATCCATGCGCCGCTTTAGGGAGAGCACGAAAGGGACCGGCGTGGTGATTCGGCCGTGGCTTCAGGCCTTCGCCTGGCGCACCAGGAGCTACTCGGTGAATTATCTTCTGACGGAAGTGCGCACCGCGCGAAGGGAAGGCGGGGTCGGGTTCCTCTTCTGGAACGCCGGCAATCGGTATCCCCGGCCCCTGGAAGCGGCGGGCAAGTTCCTGGCCACCGATAACGGCGGTCCGGACCGCAAGAGCGGACGCGCCAGCAACAACGGCGGATAGCTCCGCGTTCGCGCGGTAAAGACCCGCTAGGCTGGGCATCGCCGGAAAGAGGGTCTTTACTTCTCTGAAATTTCCGATCTGAAATCGGAGATGTCTTTCGCCCGCGCCACCTTCCGGATCCGTGGCGCCAGTCCGCGCTCCCTTCCTATCGCAGCAGGATCCCCGCGTATCCCACCACGGCTTCCCTGTCTCCAGTCACGTCCCCGCTCGTCGCATAGCTCACCAGTTCCGCCTCGCTCGCCCCCAACCGCCGCGCCGCGAAGAGCGCCGCCACCGCGGCGGCGAATCCGCACATCGAGATGTCGTGCTCGCGCACCGTCTCGTATAGCCCCGTCGGATCGAGTTCCAGGATCTTGGCGATGGCCATGCGGTCCTTCGGCCGGGTGAGCGAATCGCTCTCGTAGTGGTTCATATCGCTGCTCGCCACCACCAGCACCGGCCCCCGCCCCGCCGCCACCCGCGCCATCGCCTCGCCCAGCTCCTCGAGCGCCGCCAGCACGATGGTCCCCAGCACGATCGGTACGAACGTGAACTCGCGCGCGATTCGCTGAAGGAAAGGCAGCTGCACTTCGAGCGCGTGCTCGTGCTCGTGCGCCACGGCGTCTTCGCGAAGCAGCGGGCAGGCCCGCTTTAGCTCGCTCGCCAGCTCCGCGTCGATTCGCGCCGCGCCCAGGGGCGTCAGCCATTCGCCCTCGGAGACGATCGCCATCGGCCGGCCTTCGGGAAAATGCCGCGGACCCACCAGAATCACGCGGGAGGGTGGCGTCAAGCGGCGATAGACCGCGCCGGCAACCGGCCCGGAATAGGGATAGCCCGCGTGCGGAACAATGCACGCCAGCGCGTCCACGCGGGTTTCGGCGGGGAACCGCGACGTTCCGGCTTCACGCAGGCAGAAATCCACGGCCTGGCCGAGTGCCTCCGGCTCGCCGGGGTAGAAGTGGCCGGCAACCGCGGGCCGGCGAATCACGGGAATCTCTCCTGCGGGATTGGCTCGCTCGCTCTGGCGTGGCCGGGGCCGCCCCCGCTTCGAAGCTCCCAGCCGCGGGCGCGCGTGCCGCGCCGTAGCCCCGGGCCTTCGGGGCCCAGGCGGAACGGCAGGCGAAGCTCAGGGAAGGTCCTCAAGGGAAATCTTGAGCGACTTCAGAAACTTGATGTCTTGCTGCGTGAAATCGAAACGCGGAGAAAGCTCTTCGTCTTCCAGCGTCTCATCGTCGATGCGTATGCGCAGCGATTCCAGAAATCGCCGGTCGCCAAAACTGATCCGGCCTGGCTTGCTGTCGCGCCGCCCCAGTCCCACCGTGGCGTCCAGTTTCAGCACCACGTCGTATCCCGCGGCACGAACGTTCGCGATGGCTTCGAGAATGCGGTCGGAATCGGAAACGGAATCGTTGATCGCCTGGCCCAACTCCCGCAGCAACTGCTTCAGGTGATCGTCGAGTTGCACTGCCGCACCTCCCGCCCAATCGGCTCGCTCAACTTCAAATTGTAGGCCGAGCACTTCCGCGAAACAAGTACCGCCCGCAAGCCGCGCTCCGCCACGTCACCTCCCCTCCTGTACTACAATCGCTCCTGATGATCGCCATGCCGCGGCTCTGGCGCGCTCTTCGCCAGCTGTTTCATCAAATGACTGGCATGCTGTTTTTCTGCCTCGCCGCGTTCGGCGCCTTCGCCGCCCTCGGCCAGTGGCGAAACCCTGCCGCGCGTTGGGTGGCGTGGCTCGGCATCGGCTACGCGCTCCTGATGGTCGGTTTCGGCGTCGCCGCCCTTCGCGATGCCCATCGCCTCCGCTAGCTTCCGCGCCGCGGGAAACCTCCCGGTGCCCCGCACCCCCTCGCGCCAAGGGTAGGGGCGCGCTCCTTGCCGCGGCGCAGCCCGAAGCCCCAGGCGGGCGCGTGCCCGCCGCGCGAGCTAGAATTCACTTGTAACCATGCCCAAGCCGCCCATCGAGAAAGAGCCCCCGGCTACCCCCGAGCCGCTCGCCCTCGGAGCCACGCTCTCCGGCCTGCCGCTCGAGACCGTCTACGCTCCTTCCGATCCCGCTGCCTGGGCCGCGGATCCCTCGCTGGGCTTCCCGGGCGAGTTCCCCTTCACCCGCGGCATCCATCCCACGATGTACCGCGGCCGCTTGTGGACCATGCGCCAGTACGCCGGCTTCGGCGACGCCGCCCGCTCCAATCGCCGCTATCGCTACCTGCTTTCCCAGGGCCAAACCGGCCTTTCCGTCGCCTTCGATCTCCCCACCCAGATCGGCCTCGATTCCGATCATCCGCTCGCCCGCGGCGAAGTGGGCAAGGTCGGTGTCGTGATCGATTCGCTCGAAGACATGGAAACGCTGCTCGAAGCCATTCCCCTCGATCGCATCTCGACCTCGATGACCATCAACGCCACCGCCCCCATCCTCCTCGCCCTCTACGTCGCCGTCGCGCGCCGCCAACACGCCGACCTCGCCCGGCTCGCGGGCACCGTGCAGAACGATATCCTCAAGGAGTACGTCGCTCGCGGTACCTACATCTTTCCCGTCCGCCCCGCGCTCCGCTTGGTGACCGATGTGCTCGCCTGGTGTCGCGCCGAGCTGCCTCAGTGGAATCCGATCTCCATCTCCGGCTACCACATCCGCGAAGCCGGCTCGACGGCGGTCCAGGAAGTCGCCTTCACCCTCGCCGATGCCCTCGCCTACGTCGACGCCGCCCTCCGCGCCGGCCTCGCCGTGGATGAAATCGGTCCGCGGCTCTCGTTCTTCTTCGCCGCCCAAACCGACTTGCTCGAAGAGGTTGCCAAATTCCGCGCCGCGCGCCGCCTTTGGGCTCGCCTCATGCGCGACCGCTTCGCCGCGAAAAACCCCCGCGCCCTCATGCTTCGCTTCCACGTGCAGACGGCCGGGAGCGCGCTCACCGCCCAGCAGCCGGAAAACAACATCGTGCGCGTTGCCATCCAGGCGCTCGCCGCTGTCCTGGGAGGCTGCCAATCGCTCCACGCCAACGCCCTCGACGAAGCCCTCGCCCTCCCGACCGAGCCTTCGGCCCTCCTCGCCCTCCGCACCCAGCAGATCCTCGGCGCCGAAACCGGCGTCGCCGCCGTTGTCGATCCCGTGGGCGGTTCCTGGGCCGTCGAGAAGCTCACCGGCGAAATCGAAACGCACGCCGCCGAGTACCTCGCCAAAATCGATGCCCTGGGCGGTATGCTGCGCGCCATCGAAACCGGCTACGTCCAATCCGAAATCCAGCGCGCCGCCTACGACTTCCAGCGCGCCATCGAGCGGAACGAACGCGTGGTCGTGGGCGTCAATCGCTTCGCCGCCTCCGAGCGCCAGCCGATTCCCCTCTTCGAAGTCGATCCGGCCATCGAGTGCGCTCAAATCGACCGCCTGCGCGCCTTGCGCGCGCGCCGCAATGCCGCCGCCGCCCGCCGCGCCCTCGACGACGTCGAGCGCGTCGCGCGTACCGCCGAGAACTTGATGCCCGCCCTTCTCGCCGCCGTCGAAGCCTATGCCACCGTCGGCGAAATCTCCGACGCCCTCCGCCGCGCCTTCGGCGAATACCGCGAATCCGTGGTGATCTGATCCCTCCCCGGCCTTCCCTCTGAAATTTCGACCTGAATCCGGCGTGAATGCGGTCGCGGCGGCCTCAAAACGCCTTGGAAAGAGCGGCCCAACGAGCGATTCGGTTACTCGTCGGATAACCCTGCTAAAATCGCGCTTGTTGGAAAAGCGCAAATTTGCCGCCAATCCCAACGCCAGCGTACATGCCGGCTGAAAATCTGAGGTTTTCACACCGGATTCAGGTTCAAATCTCAAGTCTGCGATTCGTCTGAACGCCGGCTCCCGCACGCAGGACGATCAGCGCTGGAACGGCGATCGGCTCCTCTCTCATCTTGCTGGCCAGCAGGGCCAGGAGCTTTTGCCGGACCCGGCCACGGACTCGGCTGCCCTTGCGCAACAGCGGCCAGCGCAGGTGCTTGAGCCGCTCCGCACTTGGCCGGCGCGCACCCACCCAGCCTTCTCGAACGCGGCGACCGCCTCCCTGCCGGAAGTGTTGGCGAGCCGCGCCACCGGGCTACACGGTGACGAGGATTTCCGGTTGACCGGCCTTGGTGGCCTCGTCCGCGGCTTTGCGGTCTTCGGCCCAGAGCCACGCCGCAATTGCTTCGCGCAAGTTGTTCAAAGCCTCTTGCTCGTCCCTACCCTGGGAGACGCATCCCGGAAGGGCGGGGCACTCGGCGACGATCCAACCGTCCTCGGCCTTGGTCAGAGTGACGTGGAAAATCATGGCTCCGTGCTATCAGAAGCCGTGCGTGTGCGCATGCGCTCGTCTGCGCTGGCGTGCCCGCTCCTGCTTTACTGCCTCCCGATGCGACAACGCTCCGTCATGCCATCGCCCCAGGCCTTCCCGGGGTGGAAGGAGTGGAGCTCGTCGTTTTCTGAGCAAGTCCGGGGTGACCCCTCGATCCCTGCCCTATTGCACAAATTCGAGCATGCCGGCGTCGCTGGCGCGGTGCGATTCTGGCTTTGGCATTTCGCGATCGCTGAGACTGGGGGCGCTCGTTGAACACCGAGACGCTAAGGGACACCGTCAAGCGCCGCCGAGCCGCGCGGCGGGCGGTCGAGATTGCCGCAGCAAATCGGGATTCAGCAAAGAGCGAATTCCTGCGCAATCGGGAGCTCAGCGCCTTGCTTCGGGTTGCCGGCAGCCTTCCTTTGTCGGGGCCGCGACGCGCTGAGCCGATGGAGGATTGGTTTCGTCGCGAGATCGCACGGGAAACCCGGAGACCCCGGAAGACCGGCGGAAAATTGTATCTGGCTGCCGTCCAGCGACTCGTCGCCGACCGCGGGATCAACGTAAGCTGCCGCTTGCTGGCGATTCTCGGAACCTACGCCCTGCAAGCAGTGCCCGACGAAAGGTCGCGGAACACGGCACGCTCGTTCCCGGCGCCGAGCGAGCCCGCACAGCGCAGAGCGATCTGGAAAGCCATCGCTCGCGCCAGAACACAGCTAGGTGTGGACGATTGCGAGACAGCGGTAATCCTGACTGTGCCCGAGAAAATCGACGCCGCGATCTGCCTGCTCCTGTCCTACGCCGTTGCCGGGATCTACGCCCATGTGGAGGTAGTGACACGATGACGATCCGATTCGATCCCCGGCTGCTCGGCACGATCCCGCCGGCCCCGCCTGGGCCCGGCGGGACCCAGGCAGAGCACGGTGCCGGTGGAACGGCTGGTGACGCCTGCCTCTCTGGATTCCAACCGCCTCAAGGCACGATCCGGATTGCCTCTTGGCCCTGGATCGTCTGGCCGCCGTCAGTCTCCGCGGAGAGCGTCGCTATCGTGGAACTGGGCGTAAGCGAGGTGCCGCTGACGGCGACCTGGCAGAGCAAGTCGGGGAGGCCATCGCCATTAACGTCTTTCACGCTGCACTGAGGCCGAAAGTTGCCCCTGAGATCAACCGTCGAGCCGCTCAACGAGATGGTTGACGGGTTCACCTGCGTTGCGTCGAAAGTCGCGGTGCTCAGGATCGCCACTGGGATCACGCCGCCCGCACCGAGGTTAATTGGCACCGGGGGCGTGGCCGGGGGCTTGATTTCGATGGTGACCGATAGGGCGCTCGAACCGCTGGGACCGGATTCGTAGGCGCCGATGTCGCATGCGGTTTCTCCCGACTCGTCGGGACGCGGAAAGCCGCGCTGGTCGGTGGCGAGCGGGCACGAGGCGAGCGGCACGGCGTCTATCGCGTAACTGCCGGATTCCAGCGCGATGGTCTTGGTGAGTCCGCCATTATCGGCTAAGCCGCTCGAGTCGAGCGCGATGTTCGCATCGGCCACGCTATCACCGATCGTGTCTCCGTTCGCCGCGGAAGTACTGCTGAATCCGCAGAAAGCGTCGTCGGAGATGTTGTAACCGCCGTCCGTAACGGTGCCCGAGCAGTTGTTGCCGCTGGGGCTCCCGGCCAGGATCGAGTTGGTGACGTGGAAGGGATGGTCCTCGGTGTTGTCAATAGCGCCCCCATCACCACTCGGAGCGCTGTTATCCTCGAACGTGGAGTTTAGGATCGTCGTCGGCGTGGTTGTAGCGGTCCTCTCGGAGTTTCTGACGGCGCCACCGCCAAGGAAGTTATCGAAGGTAGAACCTGTCTCTGTGTTTTCGAAGAAGGTGCAATTCTCGATCGTCCCGAGCCCGTCGATATTGATTGCGCCGCCGCCTTCGGTAGCGGTGTTGTGGTAGAAGGTGCTGTTGGTGACGACGAGCGTGCCGGTGGTTTCGACCCAAATGCCCCCGCCCCACTGCGCATTGCCATCGGCGATCGTCACGTCGTTCAGATTGAGCGTGTTGACCGGTGTCGAGGTGTCCAAGGAACCCACCACCAAAACGCCGTAGAGACTCGCCCCATCGATGACGATCTTTTGCCCGGAGCCGTCGATCGTCAAATTGCCCGTGACGGCCGGTAAGAAGCTCGTCAGCGTGATGAATCCGCTGACGCTGAAGTTGATCGTATCGGCGCCCGAACCTGCTGGGCAACCGTTGGTCGCGGTCTTCGTGTTCGCGGCGGTGATTGCATCGCGTAGAGCGCACGAGCCGGACGCACCCGGGTCGGCGGTCGTGTTCACCGCGATGGTGGTTGCGTGCGCGAGACCGGGTAGCCCCAGGGTGGCCAAAGCGGCAAGGAGCATGAATGGGCGATACTTGGCCCGATTGCGGTGAGTCATAGGTTCCCCCCCTCCCCTTCAAATGGTGCTGATGTGGAATACTGCTCGTCAGCCTTCGCTCCGCGAAGGCCCGCCTGCCCTTGACCGAATGCCCCGCCCCGAAGGTGCGGCGAGGCAATCCGGCTTCACCTCTCACTTGGTACTGTGGGGAGCGGCCGAAATATCACGTGGGAGGGGTTACTTGTTTGAACTTTCCTGGCGCAGGATCGTCACGGGGTAAACGCAAACCAGCCGGCTCGAAGGTGTTGTCATTCCATCAAACGGCGCATTTCGCCGCGCCTGCCTGCCGCGACCATGCGCGTCGGCGGGAAACTGTTCGAGCAAGGCGCCTACACGAGCTTCAGCGACGTGCCACGCTTTGCCGAAATGAAAGCCCTGTTCGAGCGCCGTCCGGGCACCCATTAAGAAGCGTCAGGTTGCTATTTAGGGAACGTAGGACACATTCAAAGCAATCTATAATTACGAAGTCGTTATCCGCCGCATCATTGCGCGGTGCCCGTAAGAGGGATGTTGATGGTCGGATATTTGACCGCATTACTTCTGACGGTAATCGTGCCTGTAAGTGGTGCGCCTGCCTCCTGCGGCGTGAATTCGACCTTGAACTTGCAGTTCTGGCCCGGCGCGAGGACGTCCCCCACGCACGGGGTCTGATTATTCGGGCCCAGCACTACTGTGAAGTCTTTCGGGTTCGTGGTGCCGCCCCAAGTCAGGCCAAAGATTGCGATCGATTGCGTGTTGCTCTTCGGCGCCTCAAGCTTGACCGTATGCGGCTTGCTGGCGGAGCCTACGGTTATTGTCCCCTTGAAGGTGACAAAAGATGGGTTCGATTTCAGCGTCGCCTGGCCCTCGGGGGAATAAAATCCAATCGAGGGTGCGCTGAATCCGCCGTAATCGACAGGAACGCCCGGCAGGAGCTGTGCGATCCTGCCCAGTTGGCCGGTGGCCGAATTGATCTGATATTCGATCAGGGACGATTGAACGCTGCTGGTTCCCGGGTCGGCGTAAAACAGAAACTGGTTGCTGTTGTCTACAAACAGCGGCCCTACGCCGGACCCCGTCAGAACCGGACCTGACAGCGGCGTTGTCCCGGCATACGAGCAGGCCAGAGAGGTCGGGTCCTGCATGAGAACGCTTGTGGGGCAGGTGGCGGTTTGGGTGGCCGTCTCGACTGGCGTAGTGCTCACGTTCGACAATGAGGCATCAGGGCCGATCTTGAAGCTCTGAACACTGCTGGTCTCGGTGCTGGACTGCGGGAGGTCGTCGCTACACGTGCCATATGGGCCCGATAGGTTGCTGCACAATTGCACGGTGCCGGTGGCTGTGGGCGTCAAGAGGAATGTCCCGTCGGAGAGGGCAGCGAGTGGCCCCTCGGCTTGAAACGGTGCCTCAGGTTCAACAGTGACGGATGTTTGCTCGGTGAGAGTCCCGAAGGTCGCCCCAGCGGTCGTGTTGATGGCGAAGGGAAGGATTTGCTCAATCCCATAGTTGCCAACCTGCTCCAACGATTGCACGAAGACCGCCTCGGCCGCCGGTACGATGATCGGCCCGGGGTCGGTGGGGAAGCTGTCGTTGGGAAGCGTGGTAATACCGAGGTCGCTCAGCGAGCCGGCAGTGCTGTCGATAGAGAACTCTGCGATCGAGCAGTCGAAACCCGCCGCGTATAGCGTGCTTAGGTTCGGGTCCGCCAATAAGGTCGAAAAAAGGCTGAACCCCAATGCGCAGTTGCCCGTGCTGGGATTATTAGCCGAGACCGACCCAATGTCGGTCAACACACCGGTGGTTGGATCGACGGTATATTGCTCGATGGTCTCAGCCCCGGTCGTGTTGTTATACAGCAGGGCATAGGCGAAGAAGCCAGTGTCGTCAAGCGTGACCGGCGCGTAGCTACCAATTGGTAACGGTGTGGTTACCGATCCCTCGGAGGTCAGGCTGCCATCAGAGTTGATCCTGTATTCGCTGATCGTCGTCTTATTGGTGTCAGACGCGTAAAGAAAACCATGCTCGCTGACCACGATATTGCCTGGAAAAGGGCTCATCGTCGAGCCAACCTGAGTCGCGGCGCCGCTTGAATCGAGAGTGAACGTAGAAAGGCTGTGCTGGAGCAAGGAGCCGACGTCCACGAACATAAACTCGAACGGAGGCTTCGTAGCCGCCATGGCTGCCTGCGGGACGAAAGCGGCGAGTGACGCGGTCAATGCCGCACACACGATTACGGCCGCGAAGGCAATGCGTTGCCCAAGAATCGATCTTCCTTCACGCGGGAATAGTGCTGCGAGACAGCAGGCAAGAAGTGGAAGGCAAATGTCTGGCATAATTCCTCCGCGATCACCCAGGAAACTTTTATCTGATTCGACTCCAAGCGACTGCAATTGCGCTTTATAGCCCTGACGCATGGAATCCGCCAACCTAACCTGATTTCCACGGTTGGTGGAGTGAAGTGGTGCATTTGCAACAGGATGGCATTTCGTTCCGTCACTATGGGGAAGGCTTGTCCCAGGTTCTGACGGGCTTTACGACCTCTGCCGAGATCCTCAGCGTGGCGTAGATTTCTCGGTGAATCGGTTCCGGGGTAGTGCCCTTGCGAATCTTCAGGACCCTCCCCTCGGCGGTCGTGTTCACCGCGATGGCGGTTGCGTGCGCGAGACCGGGTAGCCCCAGAGTGGCCAAAGCGGCAAGGAGCATGAATAGGCGATACTTGGCCCGATTGCGGTGAGTCATAGGTTCCCCCCTCCCTTTCAAATGGTGCTGATGCGGAATACCGCTCGTCAGCCTTCGCTCCGCGAAGGCCCGCCTGCCCTTCACCGAATGCCCCGCCCCGCAGGTGCGGCGAGGCAATCCGGCTTCACCTCTCACTTGGTACTGTGCGGAGCGGCCGAAATATCACGTGGGAGGGGCTACTTGTTTGAACTTTCCTGGCGCAGGATCGTCACGGGGTAAACGCAAACCAGCCGGCTCGAAGGTGTTGTCATTCCATCAAACGGCGCATTTCGCCGCGCCTGCCTGCCGGGGCCTCGGCGAAGGCGGGAGGAATCTGCTGCGACCTCGGCCAGGCGAAGGGCGCATACCCCGCTGCGCTCGGGATGACAAAGCGGGGGGTGTCACCGCACTGGGTAACGCTGCGCGGGGACGTGCGCCTTCGCCTACGCCCCCGCGTGTCCTTGCCCGCGCCCGGGTCAGAGTGAAACACCCGTCAGTGGCTTGCTCCTCTCCCCGAGAGCGAGACGGTCTGCGTGCCCGCGGTGTCGGTGACGGTCAGCGTCGAGCTCAGGTTTCCAGTCGTTTGCCGTGTGAAGGTGACGCTGATTGTGCAGGAAGCCCTCGGCTGAAGCCCAGGCGCAGTCGTCGGGCAGCCGCTCGCCGCGTTGAAGTCGGCCGAGTCGCTGAGGCTGACGGAGGGCACCGCCGCGGGAGTATTGCCGTTGTTGAGCAACGTGACGATCTGCGGGCTGCTGGTTGTGCTCACCTGCTGGCCGCCGAACTTGATCGACGCGGGTGAAACCGCGACCGAGGTGATGGTGGCCAGGCCGGTGACCTCGCGCACCCGATCGTTACTTCGGTCGGCAATGAGCAAATCTCCCTGGCCGTCAACGCGCACGTCGGATGGAAACGCCGGCGTTGCGCTGATTGCCGTGCAGCCGTCTCCCACGCCATCCGTTTGCGCCGCGCAGCCCGTTCCGCCGCCCGCCACGGTCTCGATGTCGCCGGGCTTGAGTCTCTTTCCGGGCGCCCTGCAGGACGCTCCGGCGGCCGCGCAATAGACCTCACGAATCACGTTGCCGCCGCTCGAGGGGTTAGCAATGAAGAGGTCTCCGAGGTCGTCGATACTCACGCCCGCCACGATGGTGACCGTGCCGCTGGTGTCAACCTTGTAGGCTTCGGTGCTGGTCCAGTCGGAGGCGATATCATGGCCATCGACGAAATAGATGTTCCCCGCACTGTGCCCAACCACCGAGACGGGGTTGTAGAACCCGGCTTGCACGGCCGGAATGCCGCTCGGCCCGCCTCCGGCAATCGTGACGATGGTCTGCCCCCGCGCACCCACCCCGAAGAGCACCGCAGCCACTACCCCAAGAGCTATCCTTAACTTCCGCATTCCTCCACCCCAACGTTGTCGGCGTTCTGGCTTGGACTGTCCCGGTCGCTCCTTGGCCAGGGTTTCCCGAGATGCCCCTCATCCATGAGTCCCGGAACGGCTCGGAACATCACGCGGGAGAACGAGCGCGGGCAAAGCCCCGCGCCGTGGGCTACGCGGCACGCATAGTTCGTGCGGAGCCTGGCCGTTTACCTTTCGGGGGGTGCCTCACGCACGAGTTCGACCGAGTAGGAACGAAGCGGACGCCCCCGGAAGCCTTGCCTGCTCAGATCGAACTGATAATTGCCTTGGGCTACGCGGTGTGTGGGAAGGGTTACCTGAAGAAACCAGATGGAGCCCGCCCGCTGTGCCTGCAAATTGCTGAAAGAATCGACGGGCTGGCCCTTGCCTGATCGGACGTCGACGTGGTAAGGCCCGGGGGCTGGCTGCCCCTCAAGCACGAGCTGAACTTCCAGCGCCCTCGCTCCACGAGGCAACACGGCCACGCGCGGGCCACCGGCGCCACGGGTAACTTCCGGCGAAAGGAGGAGGACGAACGCTGGTTCACCGATGTGGGGTTTCGGCGACACTCCTTGTCTTCGCGCCTCCGCTTGCCGCGCCGAACGCTCGCGTTGCTTGCGAACGAGATAGGATCCTCCTGCTATGGCCAGAACCGCAGCTGCCGCTACGGCCACCGGCAGCCGCCATCGCTTCCAGCCCGCCAGCCAAGGCCGGCTTCGCAGGGCCAACGGCTGGCTAACGCCAAGGAGCTTGGCGTTGTGCAATCGCTGCGCTAGTGCAAGGCTGACTGGGCTTTCTGCGGGCGGGAGGAGGCCCAGCTCCACTTCCCGGCGGAGAGGCTGCTCGAGCTCGCCAGCGGAGTAAGCGTCCAAAAGGTCGAACCGCGCCTCCGCAACGCGGTCGGCGAATTCGCCGTCCTCGAGCAACCGCAGGTCGAAAGTGGCCGCTTCCTCGGCCGTCATCTCGCCAAGCAGGTAGCGCAGCAAGCTCTCCCTGGCGTCGCCCTCGCTCGTCACTTTTCCTCCCTTACATGATTACTGGCGTTCCAGGGGCGAATATCAGGGCGATTGGGGAGTTCGAGTTGCTTGCGCACGCAATCCTCGACCTCCTGGCGCACGCGAAGCGCCCGGTTGCGCAGGGCGTTCAAGGAAATCCCCATCTCTTCAGCCATCTTCTTGCGCGTCTCGATCCGGGCGCGGCTTTCGGCGCTGTAATAGCGTTCAATCAGCCCGGCTTCGCCCCCCGGCAACCTCTTCAAGCAACCTTCGATAGCAACGAGCAAGTCCGCGCTGCCGCCTGCCCCGCCGCTCAGGAGGCTCAGTCCCGTGGCCAGCGCTCCTTCCGCGCCAAGCCGTCTCCGTTCTTCGTGGCAAAGCATGCGGGCAATGCCGATCAGATAGGAAGCGATTCCGCGGATCGCCTCTCCCTGGCTGATTTTCCGAGCCAGCCGGTTAAACGCTTCGTCGGCCAAATCATCCGCACCGGCGGCACGGTGGAGGCGGAAAAAAAGGATCAGGCGGTTTCGAAGCCGCTCGTACTCCTGCCCCGCGCGGTCGCGGTCGGGATCGAGAGCGGCGAGCATGGCGTCGAACGAGGCCCGATCAAGTTCCCGGCTGGTTTGCCGGGCTCCGCCTTCGCCCAAGTCGGTTGTACCGTTGCCCATGAGTTCACTCGCGGCCGGCCGCGCCCTCGAGGACGAACCCCGCCCAATAATAAGGGGCGGCGTAGCCTGCCTTGGCGGCCAAGGCTAATTGGGCTGCACGCAAAGCCGCGGCTGCTGAGAGGTGCTGGCGCAGCAAATCGCTATAGAAGCCTCGCATCAGCAGGCTCGTGGGCTGATCGTCGAGGCTCCAGAGCGAGCCGCCCACGCTTCGCGCCCCGGCTATCAGAAACGCCCGAGCCAGTCCAATGAGCCCCTCCCCGGGCACTTGCTCCCCACGGGCGGTGCTGCAGCCGCTCAGCATGACGAGCGAGACCGGCATGTGCAGGGAATAGATGTCGCTGAGCCATAGCACGCCATCGTCCCGCGTGCCGTTGGGCCGAAACAGACTCAACACGATACCCGAGAATTCCGGATGCCGAGCGTCCAGCAATGCATGGGTCGCGAAATGCGCGACGCGGTAGCGGCTCCAGTCGGTTTGCGAGAGGGCGGCAGGCGTAGCAGCAAGTCCCAGCCGCAGGGTGGCGTTTCCCGGCCCGGCAAGCGAACGAATGGCGAGCGCCTCGCTCCGCGAGCCGGAGAGCCGCGGCAAATCGGCCATGCCAGCTTCCATGGTCCAAGGAGTAATGCGCACCGGCGGACCGGAATCGGCGGCCAGCACGGCTCTATCGGCGAGGCGAGGATCGCGATCGTTATAGACGGGATCGGCGAAAATCGCCACGCGATTTCCCCTGCGCGGGGCGGGCGGGCGCTCGACGAGCGAAAGCAGCACCGATACCGAAGGCTCTTCGAGCAGCACGTAGCGGGCGATCGCATATGCGCCCGGCCGCCTGCCGCGGCGACCGGGCACCCGCAGCGCGGCGAAAGGAAGCGAGTCGAGCGGGCCTCCGGGAACGATGAACAGCTTGCGGAGGCCTGGGTCCGTGCTCACAGGCCCGAGCAACTGGCGACCCAGCCGGGCAGCCAGCCGCTCAGCCAACGCGTCGGCCTGGGCAAGCCGGGCCGCGCGCCGCCGAATTCCCTCCCCCGCGGGAAATTCGGCGCGCGCCAGCAGCGCGCGCCGGTACCCGGTTACCTCCTGGGCCAGATCCGTGCGGCCGGGCAAACGCACGCTGGCAAAGGAGCGCCGCCGGATGATCCAAAGATAGCTCTGCCTGGCGCCAACCCAGTATTCGAGCAAAGCGCCTCCAGACGCCAAGACCCGCTCCCGAATCTCCGAGAGGGCTGCGGGCTCGCTGCCGGCCAGGGCGGCGTATTCGTGGCTCGCAGCGCGAAGTTGCGACTCGATCACATCACTCGACGCCAGGAGGTTTTCGATCCGCCGCCGGAGCTTTTCGATCTTTGCCCGGGAAGGATTCGGTCGCATCAGTTCCTGTTCCGAGAGGCCGTAAGCGGCTTCGAGTTCTTCGCGCACAAGGCGTTGTTGCCGGACGAGCCGTGGTGGCGCGCCGGCAAGCACGGAACCCCTCACTCGGCTCAGGATGTCGAGCAGCGTGCGGGCGCGAGACCGCTCGGCGGTCTCAAACGCTTGAACGCCAAAACCGTGCCCCGGCTCGGAGCGCTCGAGGCGCATCAGGATGGAAACGGCCAGATCGTAATAGTCGTGTTTAGAGGCGAAATAGGATGTGCGGAGATCGCGGCTGGCCAGCGTCACCCGCGCCGACTCGATCAGGCGGAGCGCACGACGCACCCGAATCAGCGCCGTCGCCAAGTCCCCTCCCTCGTAGGCCAGCCGGGCCAACCCGCCCAGCGCGCGAACCGCCTCGGTTTGGTCGTAGGATTTCGTGGCCACGTCCAGCGCACGCCGATAGTCAGCGCCGGCGGACTCCACCCGTCCCTCGCTCAATTCCAAATCAGCCCGCGCCGTATCGATGCTGGCCAGAGCGTCGAACTCGTCGATCGCGGTGGCCAGTTGAGAAGCCTCCCGGAAAGAGTCCTCTGCCGCGGCTCTCTCGCCGCGCTCTCTTTCCACGGTGCCCAGCCCCAGCAAGCAAAAGACCGTTTCGCGTTTCATCTTTGCCGGCTCTGCGAGCTGCAGGCCGCCACGATAAGACGCAGCCGCCGCGGATAAATCCCCGTTATCGGTCTCGATCTTGCCTTGCTGGATCAGCGTGTCGACATGCCCCAGCAGGTAGGGATGCGTCGTCCAAAACGCATTCGCCCGCGAGAGCATGTCGTGCGACCGGGCTTTGGCGCCCAGCCGATGGTAGAGCACCGCCAGGTCCGTTTCCCCAAATCCGATCATCGGGTCGCTGGGTTCGAGTTGCGCCAGCGCCAGCATCTGCTCGTAGGCATCGAAGGCCGCCTGCATCTCGCCACGCTGTAGATGAATTTCTCCAATTTGATCCGCGATATGCAGCACGCCGACCCGGTCGTTAAGTTCCCGCGCCAGCTTCAGCGCCGCTGTCGCATCTTCCAGCGCGCCCTCGGAATGCCCGGTCATCTCCGAGAGCGATCCGCGGTTCTCAAGCAGCACCTCCTGATTGAAGAGGTCGCCGGTCTTCTCGAAGAGATCGAGCGCTTTGGCGTAATCCCCCCGGCCGGCGGTGTAGTCGGCAAGTTCTGTTTGCACAAACCCGAGCGTCTTCCAGACGTTGGCCTGCTCCACGATGTCGCCGACGTCAGGCAGGCTCCTGGCGCGGAAGAGCAGCGGTAATCCCTCTTGCGGCTTGCCCAAGACGAAACTCAGTTCGATGGCCTTCCAGGTAAGGCTCCGGCGAAGCATCGAGGTATCGCCAAGGTGCTCCCATCCGTGAATGGCGCTGTCGAAGGCCGCGAGCGCCTCGGTGCCATCGCCCGGGTCCCCTTTACCCCAAAGGTATTCCCCTTTGGCCAGGGATGCTTCCGCTGAAACGGCCAGCACGTCTTGAGGAGTTTCTCGACGCGGAGCGCTGACGACTGCGCGGAGCGTGCTGCCACGTTTTGGGTCTGAACTGGAAGTCGAAAAGCGCTGCGGACCGGCAGCATCTCCGAGAAGCGTAAAGCGGACGGAAGCTCCCCTGCCCGCCTTGTTCGTGCGGGGAAGGTGGGCCTTCCCTTGGGCATCGGTCCAGGTGATAACGGAAGTCTGCTGTTCTTCCGTCAGCGTTAGGACGGCCGCATACCCTGCCGGTACGCGAATGGCGAAATCGAGCTTGGCCGAACGCGGAACATTGAGTTCCACAGCCGCCGCGCCAGGTGTAAGGTTAAGGGCTGACTTAACCGAGCCGCTTTCAGGACGCAAATCCCCGCGCCCCGCAAAAGCGACCAGACAAAGAAGGACGCCTCCGAACAGCCCGACGAATCTCCCTAGCCCCTGTCTTCCCCTCGGCCCCATCCGGATTGCCTCACCTGCTTCCCCGTTATCGCATCAACTTTCTCCTGGGGTAGGCTTTCACCGATCCTTTTGCTCTCCGTCACCTCGAACAGCCTGAGATCGTCTGGATGTTTTCGATTGTTTCTGCGCTTGAACCTGTGAGCGCCTCTCTTGCCCCCAATTTAGCCTGAATTCCCATTTTGAGTCGTCTCTTTGCCCGAGAGCCTAACCCTCCCGCTCCGTCATGTCAACCGCGAGTCGCTCTATGGAAGAGCCTACGCACATCGTATACCCCTGGCGGGGTTGAAGTGTTTGAGTCCGAAGAGGCGGAGGGAGTCCCGGTGGCTTTCACCGGGAAGCTTCTCTCCGGGAATCAGGGTTTTCTCGCGCGTGTCACCGGTCGATCCCTGGGGAGCCTTGTGTCACTTTCTTCCGTAACGCGCCACTACGGCTGAAGGCCTAGCGCGAGCTGCGCCGACGCGTACGCCTCCTCAGCCTTCCTCCGCGCCGGCCCCGCCCCGAGCCCATACTTCCGCCGCATCCGCGCGACTCGTTCCCGAATCTCTTCCCGGTAAGATTCCGGCGGCCCGCTCCGCTCGACGTACCAGCGCCGGTAGCGCTCGTGCAAACGCGGAAACCGCTTCTCGATAAACGGCACAAATTCCTTGAGCGCAGACGGCATCAGAAACAGCACCGAAGCCCCTAGCCATTGCGCTCCTGCCTCCCGCGCCGCCTTCGCCAGCCTGTCAAGGTCGTCTTCCGCGTCAGTCAGCCCCGGCAGGAGCGGCATCGCGAAGACGCCCGCAGAGATCCCGGCTTCGCGCAATCGCCGAAGCGCCGCAAGGCGAAGATCGGGTCGCGGCGCCCGCGGCTCCAGCAGCCGAGCGAGACGGGTTCGCACCGTCGTCACGGTGATATTGATTTCGAGCGTAGAGCGTGCAGCAATCCGCCGAAACAGTTCCAGGTCTCTGGTCACCTGATCGGATTTCGTCGTCAAGGAAAGGCTCAGCCCCTCCCGCTCCGCCAGCCGCTCGAGCAGAGCTCGGGTCACTCCGAAATCGCGCTCGGCGGGCTGATAGGGATCGGTAGCCGTGCCGATCGCGATGTGTTCGCCCGGCCGGTGCCGCGTCCCCAGGTCGCGCTCGAGCGCGCCGGCGGCGTCCCGCTTCACGTAGATCTTTCGCTCGAATTCCCCGCCTTCGATCTCCATGAATTCGTGCGTGTACCGCGCGTAGCAATAGCGGCAGCCGAATTCGCAGCCGCGATACGGATTGATCGTCCAGGGAAAAGGCACCCGCGCGGAATCGCACCGGTTCAGAATCGATCGGACGGGCAGCAGAAAGTACTCGACCCCGCGCTTGGCTTCCGCCCGGGGAGAGAGGGAAGCGAGGCGCGCGATGCCCACCAGGGGCTGGCGGGAGTGGGCAGCTCCCGGAAGATCACCCCCGGCGCCCAGGTCGCCCGCCGCGGCGGGGAAAAGGGCCATTGCCGCAGGTGAGGGTCGCCGCCAACGGGAAGGCGGCAAGCTTGAGGGATATGCGACCCGAGCCGGCATCAAGCGCCTCGCTGGGTAACACTATATTCGCTTTTTATTCGCCTTGTCAAGCGCACATATTCGCTTTTTGTTCTCTTTCTGCATCGCCCCTCGAATCCGTCTTCCTGCGACGGGTTAGCAGATGGATTGCGCTGAAACTCCAACACTTAAACTCGTCCGGTTGCGCTGTTTCCGACGGGTTTCGCCCCGAAAAAGCCTCCCACCAAAACCCCCTGGTGAAGGAAGCCCGCCGTGGAAGGTTTGGGAGGGTGACGGCAGGCTTCGCGTTCATCGGGGAGGTGCGACACCGGCTCTGTCGAACCGGTTGACTCCGGGCGGTAACCGCGCCGGGCGGGGCACGGTCGACTTCACCGCAGGCGGGGTGCCCGCGTGCTCGGAGTCGCGGCTCGAGGCTTACCGGAGGGCGTTTCCGAAGCACTCGCGCCGCATTCAGGAATACCCCCTCTGTGTTAAGCCGCGATGAATCCCCCGTCAAATTTCCGGAACAGGCCCCGCCACCCACCTCCGCGCCGTCCGGGCGCCCCAGCCGCCGTCCCGAAGCTTCGGGATGCGCCTGGGGGGCCTTCCGCCAGTTGGCCCTGGCGCGGCTGCGCATCCAACCAGGGTCGCTCGCTTTTCGAGTTTCAAGTTTCGCTTCTCCCCCTTTGACCGCCACAGCCACCGCCCCGTATAATTTGGTTTTTCCCGATTCGACTCTCTTCCGGAGGCTCCATGTACGCTGTCATCCGTAGCGGGGGAAAGCAGTATCGTGTCTCCCCGGGAGACACCATCGAAATCGAAACGCTCGGCCAGCCGGAAGGCGCATCGGTCATCTTTGGCGATGTCTTGGCGGTTCGCAATGACGACGGAATGGTCGCCGGCGCGGCGGCGGCGAATGCCCGCGTCGAGGGCACGGTCGTCGGCGACGGCCGCCACAGAAAAGTCCTGGTATTCAAGTTCAAGAAAACGAATCAGTACAAGATTACCCGCGGCCATCGCCAGAATTTCACCGCGGTCAAGATCGACGAGATCAAGCTGTAGTACGACCCCGGAAGCACAGTGGCGCGGGCATTCCAGCCCGCGCGCAGTTGCGAGTTTGCAAATAGCGTCGCGGCGTTTGGAGTCTTCATCGAGGCAGGTGCCATGGCACACAAAAAAGGTGGCGGGAGTTCGGTCAACGGCCGCGATTCCGCGGGACAGCGGCTGGGCGTGAAGCGGTTCGCCGGAGAAGTAGTCTCGGGAGGAAGCATCCTCGTGCGCCAGCGCGGCACGCGCTACCAGCCCGGCGTCAACGTCGGCCGCGGCCGCGATGACAGCCTCTACGCGCGCGTTCCTGGCACCGTCCAGTTCATCGATAAGGGCCGCAGGGGCAAGTTCGTGAGCGTCGTCCCGCTCGAACCCGCGCCGCCTCGCGCGAACTGATCGCCCGAACCCCTCGCGCCGCGTCCAAGGTGTTGTCGTTCCGACCGGCGCATTCTGCCGGGAGGAATCTGCTGTTTGCCGCTCGCGTGCCGGCTCCCTTTCGGAAATCTCAAATTTCCAATCTCTGCGCCGCCCCTGGTTTCAGGATCGGGGTACAATCATCTTCCGAACAGATCATCCGTGTTTGTCGACGAAGCGCACATCTGGGTAAAGGGCGGCGACGGCGGCAACGGCTGCCTTGCGTTCCGGCGCGAAAAATACGTTCCCCGCGGCGGCCCCTCGGGCGGTGACGGCGGCAACGGCGGTGACGTCGTCTTCGAAGCCACCTCCCAAGAAAACACCCTGCTTCGCTTTCGTTACGACCGCGAATTCCGCGCCGAGCGCGGCCGGCACGGCGAAGGCTCGAAGCGGCATGGGCGTTCCGGCGAGGATATGTTGCTGCGGGTGCCCGTAGGGACCGTGCTCTTCGACGAGGAAACCGGCAAGGCGCTCGCCGACCTCGCCACATCGGGCCAGCGGGTGACGGTGGCCCGCGGCGGACGCGGCGGTCGTGGCAACGCCCGCTTCGCCAAGCCGTGGCACCGCGCCCCCAAGGAATTCGAGACCGGGAAGCCGGGCGAGGAGCGTCGCCTTCGGCTCGAATTGAAGCTTCTGGCCGACGTCGGCCTCGTCGGTTTCCCCAATGCCGGCAAATCCACGCTCATCTCGCGCATCTCCGCCGCGCGGCCCAAAATCGCCGACTATCCCTTCACCACGCTCGAACCGCATCTCGGCGTCGTTTCCGCCGACGGCACGCCCTTCGGTCGAACGTTCGTCGTCGCCGACCTGCCCGGACTCATCGAGGGAGCGCACCAGGGCGCGGGGTTGGGTATCCGCTTCCTCAGGCACATCGAGCGGACGCGCCTGCTCGCCCATCTCGTCGATGTCAGCCAGGCGAATCCCCGCGATCCCGTGCGCGATTTCGAGATCATTCACGCCGAGCTCGCCGCGTTCAGCCCCCAACTCCCGAGCAAACCCGCCATCCTCGTGGCGACGAAGCTCGACGCCATGGTCGGGCCGGAAAAACTCGATGCTCTGCGCCGCTTAGCCGCCGAGCGCGGCTTGAGCTTCTATGCCGTTTCGGCCGCCTCCGGTGAAGGCATCCTTGAACTCACCCGCGGCATCGCCGATGCCCTCGACCGCCTGCCGCGCGTCGAGCCCCCGGCCGACGATGCGGCCGAGACCGAGTCGGCCCCCGCCGAACGCCGGAGCACTCCGTGAAACGAGTCCCCGCTCCTAGCAACCGCGCCGTCGCTCTCGGAGGGCACGGCTTTAGCCGTGCCGAAAGTTCGGCCGAAAACAAGGGGCTTCAGCCCCTGAAGGCGCACCATGGGAGCTTTTGAAATGGCTCCTGGCAGTCGCGCCGTCGCCCTCTTCGGCGGGGTCTTCGACCCCATCCACGCGGGCCATTTGACTGTGGCTCGGGCCGCCGTGCAGCGCTTCCATCTCGATGCCGTGCTTTTCATCCCTTCGGCGCGCCCCCCGCACAAGCCCGAGCAAGCCATCAGCGCATTCGAGCACCGCTACGCGATGACGGCGCTCGCGTGCGTCGGCCATCCCCGCTTCATCCCCTCCCTGGCGGAAGCAAGACCTTCGGGCAGAGCCCGCTTCTCCTATACAATCGATACGGTGCGGCGCTTCCGACGCCAATTCGCTCGCCGGCCCACCCGGATCTATTTCATCGCCGGCGCCGATGCGTTCCTCGACCTACCCACATGGAAGGATTACCGCGAGTTGCTCGATTCCTGCGATTTCATCGTCGCGCACCGGCCGGGCTTTGCCGTCGGCCGGCTGGCCGAAGCGATCCCGCCCGAATTCCGGAAGCGAATCCGGACCTCCTCTTCTCGCGCCGATAGCGGATTCCGCAGCGGCGAAGAGTGCCCGGCGGTGATCCGCATGGCCCGAACCAGCGTGCATCTGCTCGAAACGGTTTCGAGCGACGTCTCGTCTACCGGAATCCGCTTGCGGCGCAAGCGCGGCCAGCCGGTCCGCGGCTTGGTCCCCCGCTTGGTGGAGGAATACATGGAAAAGCAGGGACTCTATCGCTCATGACGCCCGAGCTACCCAGCCCGCGCCTGGCCGCCGCCACCGAGGCCGCCCTCGACAAGAAAGCCGCCGCCGTCACCGTCATCGACTTGCGGGAGGCGGCTGCCTTCACCAGTTACTTCCTCATTTGCACCGGTTGGAGCAAGCCGCAAATCCAGGCGATTGCCGAGGAGATCGATCGCCGCGTGGCCGCCCAGGGCGCGCGGCTCTCCCATCGCGAAGGCTACGCCGCCGCCGAATGGGTTTTGCTGGATTACGGGGAATTCGTCGCCCACATCTTCAGCGAGAAGGCCCGGCTCTATTACGATTTGGAGCGGCTCTGGCGCAGCGGCCGGCGAATCGAAATCACCGATTCCGGCGGCGGCCGCGCGGCCAGCCGCTGAGCCGCCCCGCGGCGGAATCCCCCGCATGAAGATCCGCCTGGTCATGCTCGGCAAGACGCGGCGAAACGAATTCCGCTCCCTGGTGGACGACTATCTCCGCCGCATCGAGCGTTTCTCCCCCGTGGAATGCGTCGAGTTGCGCCATGAGGCGGCGCTCGCCCGCATCAAGGCCGACCCGAACGCGGTGTGGGTCCTGCTCGATCCCGCTGGCCGCGCGTTTCGGTCGGAAGAATTCGCGAAGTGGCTGGGCCGCTTACGGGACCGCGGCACGCGCGAAGCGCTGTTCCTCTGCGGCGACGCGCAAGGGTTTCCCGCTTCCTGGCTCGCGCGCGCCACCGAGCGGCTATCCTTAGGACCCATGACGCTGTCGCACGAGCTGGCGCGCGTCGTCCTCGCCGAACAGCTCTACCGCGCCTTCGCCTTGCTCGCCGGCCACCCCTACCCCAAGTGAGCCGTCTTGTTGTACAACTCACCTTATGAGCATCCGCATCGTTCACGACGCGAACGCCCCCACGGCTTCGATCGAGCTGCCCATCCTCCGCCCTCTGCCTGACTACGACCTCGAACGGATAGAGCAGCCCACCGCGCGAGACATCGATCCCCTCCTCGCCTCGCAAGGGTTCAAGGACCTGCTCGACGAAGCCCGTGCCGTCTTCGAGCGCGAAGCCGCGGGGCGCCAGCTCGAACTCCGCCAGCTCACCGGAGCGATCTGCCACGAGGGCGGCGTGCACCGGCCCGGGCTGTGGCTGCTCGTGCGCGAGACCGGTGCTGGCGGCCAAAAACCGATGTCCGGCGAAGCGCAAGTACACGTTGCCGCCCTGGCCGAAACCCTGCGCCAGTCCTTGGGTATCGGCTAGATCCCGAGCCCGCCGAAACAAGACAAGGTGAGCACCCCAGGCACCGCGACGGCGCCAGCGAGTCTTTCGCAGGGGCGACCCTTGTGGTCGCCCTTTCGGCCCGGCTTGACCTTGCCGCCGGCAGCGCTCAGTATGAAGAACGCCGCTCGCGGCCCCCAAGGCCGCCACGAACCGCGAGAATCGGGAGCATGGCGGAACGAAAAGGATTGCTCATCGTTTACACCGGTCCCGGCAAGGGCAAAACCACCTGCGCGCTCGGAACCGCGTTCCGCGCCGTAGGGCAGGGCCTCCGCGTGGTCATGATTCAGTTCATCAAGGGATCCTGGCACTACGGAGAACTCGACGCCGCCCAAATGCTCGGCGAAGACCATTTCCAGATTCTGCCCATGGGCCGGGGATTCATGAAGATCGGTGGCGCGGAAACCGATCGGGAAGACCTGCGCCTCATCCGCCAGGCGTGGGAGTACGGCCGCGAACAGATCTACAGCGGGAAGTACGATCTGGTGATCCTCGACGAAATCAATTACGCCATCGGCTACAAGGCGCTCGACGCCGCCGAAGTCGCCGACGCGCTGGCTAATCGCCCCGCCGAAGTGCATGTGATCTGCACGGGGCGGAACGCGCATCCGAAACTGGTCGAGCAGGCGGACCTGGTGACCGAAATGCGCGAAGTGAAACATCCCTACACCCGGGGCGTGCTCGCCCAGCGCGGAATCGACTACTGAATCGTGCCCACCTGGTTCAAACGCGAACGCAAGGCCATCGAAACACCGTCGGAAGAGGAGCGGCGTATCCGCACCGAAGGCCTGTGGGTGAAGTGCGACGGATGCGGCCTCGCCCTCTGGAAGAAAGACCTCGAACAGAACTGGCAGGTCTGCCCCAAGTGCCATCACCACTTCCGCCTGGGCGCCGCCAAGCGGCTCGAGTTGCTCCTCGACGACGACAAGTGGGCCGAGCTGGACGCCGGCTTGGCTTCGAGCGATCCCCTGAACTTCGTCGATACGCAACCTTACGGCGAGCGCCTCCGCGAAATGCGGCAGAGGCTGGGAATGAGCGACGCCATCCTGACGGCCGAGGGGAAGATGAACGGCCGCGAGGTTCTCTGCTGCTCCATGGAATTCGCGTTCATCGCCGGCTCGATGGGAGCGGTCGTAGGCGAAAAGGTGACGCGGGCGATGGAGAGGGCCGCCGACCGGAAAACGCCGCTGGTCATCGTCTCCTGCTCCGGCGGAGCCCGCATGCAGGAAGGGGTGGTCAGCTTGATGCAATTGGCGAAGGTGTCGGCGGCTGCGGCGCGCCTGGACGAGTGCCGCGTCCCCTTCGTCTCCGTCCTCACCGATCCCACGACGGGCGGCGTCACCGCCAGCTACGCGCTCCTCGGTGATTTGAATATCGGCGAGCCGGGCGCCCTGATCGGCTTTGCCGGCCCGCGAGTCATCGAACAAACGATCCGGCAGAAGCTGCCCCGGGGCTTTCAGCGGGCGGAATTCCTCCTCGAGCACGGGTTTCTGGATGCCGTGGTGCACCGCCGCGAATTGAAATCGTATATCTCGAACGCATTCGATTTCTTCCTTTCCTGACGGCTCCGGAGAAAAAGCGGATGGGTCGGAATTACGAGGAAGCGGTACGCTACCTCCTCACCTTGGGGAAAGAGCTGGCGTCTCCCCGGCAAGCCCGCGTCCAGAAATTCGATCTTCAGAATAGCCTCCTCCTCGCCCGCGAACTCGGCGACCCGCAGTCAAAATTCCCCTCCGCTCATATCGCTGGGACAAACGGCAAGGGGTCGACCGCGGCCATGCTCGAAGCCCTGCTCCGCCAGGCGGGAGTCAAAACCGGCCTCTACACCTCCCCGCACCTCGAGCGAATCAACGAGCGCATCGCCCTCGACGGAGTGCCGGTAAGCGACGCGGACTTCGCCGCCAGCTTCGCCACCCTCCGCGCCTTGGTCGAACGCCTCCTCGCCGCCGGCGAGCTCGCCGCTCACCCCACCTACTTCGAATGCCTCACGGCCATGGCTTTCGAGATCTTCGCGCGAACCGGAGTCGAATGCGCCGTGCTCGAAGTGGGGATGGGAGGACGCCTGGACGCGACCAACATCGTCGTCCCGGAAGTCTCCGTGATCACCCCCATCGACTTCGACCACGAGGATTACCTCGGCCATTCGATCGAAGCGATCGCAGCGGAAAAGGCGGCCATCATCAAGCCCGGCGTGCCTGTGGTGACCGCCGCCGCGAGACCCGAGGCCCACGAAGTGATCGAGCGGCGCGCCGCGGAGCTGGCAGCACCCCTCACCGATATCGACCGCGACTTTCGCCTGGAAAACGAACGGGATTCCGACGGCTGCTACCGCGCCTTAGCCGTCCACGTCGAGTCGGGCGAGCAGTTCGCGCTGGCGCCCGCGCTCGCCGGCCGCTATCAGCTCCGCAATGCGGTCGCCGCTCTGGCTGCGGCCCGCATCCTCGCCCGGCGTGGATTCCCCATTACCCGCGAGGCGGTCGAACGCGGCGTGGCGAGCGTGCGCTGGCCCGGCCGAATCGAACGGATGGGTAACAACCCGGCCCTCTATCTGGACGGGACGCACAACCCCGCCGGCGCGAGGGAACTCGTGGCTTTCTGGCAAGCGCACTTCGCTCATCGCCGGATTTTCCTGGTCTATGGCGCCATGCGCGACAAGGCCGTAGACGAAATCGCCGGCCTGCTCTTTCCCCACGCCTATCGAGTCCTCTTCACCCAGCCCCGCCAAAGCCGCGCTATTTCGGCCGATGTCCTGGCCCGGATGACCGAACACCATGCGCCCTCGAGCGAAGTCGTTCCCGACCCCCAAGCCGCCCTGGCACGCGCCGTCGCCCTCGCCGGCGCCCACGACGTCGTCTTCGTCACCGGCTCGCTCTATCTGGCCGGGGACCTCCGGCAATCGGCGCAGGAACTCTCCCGCCGCTCAACCCCCCGGCGCCCCGTTTAGGAGGTGGGTGCCCCACGCGCCGGTGTAGCGGGTGGGGATCCGTGTGTGCACCCCCATCCTGTTTGTTGGGTTGCCGCTCCTGATGCTAGGATTTCTACTCCTATGCGGGATTCGCCCCCATCCAGGCACAAAGACGCGCCGCGGATCGGCATTCCCTACCGGACCGCCGGCGAAGAGCAGGCGAGGGACCGGGCGGAGATCGCGCCGTACGTGACTGCCATCGAGGAAGCGGGAGGCGAAGCCGAAGTCATCTCCCTGTTCCTCTCCCCGGAGGAGTTGGCCAAAGTTGCCAGCCGGCTCGACGGCTTGTTGCTTCCCGGGAGTTCGGCGGATGTGGATCCGGCTCGCTACGGAGAATTGCCTCGCCCCGAAACCACCGAGCCCGACCGGCAAAGAGAGCAAACCGATACCGCCTTGCTGGACTGGGCGTTCGAGAATGGCAAGCCCCTGCTCACCATCTGTTACGGCACGCAGCTTCTGAACGTGCATCGCGGCGGCACCCTGGTGCAGGATATTCGCAACGCCTTGCGCTCGAGCCTCGTGCATGAGTGGGGAGGCAAGGGCATTCCGGAGCCCTATCACCCCGTCCGGCTGATTCCCGGCTCGCGCGTGGCGAGCCTGGCGGAAACCAGCGAAACCGTAGTCAATAGTTCCCATCACCAGTCGATTCGCCGGCCGGGCGAGGGCCTGCGAATCACCGCCAAATCGCCCGATGGAGTCATCGAAGCCCTGGAGATGGCCGACAGTAGGCATTGGGTGGTGGGTGTGCAATGGCATCCCGAACGCCAGCAGAGGCGCAGGAGCGAAGACGACGCCGACTCCGGTGTGCGGCTCGCTCGCTGGCTTTTCCGCGATTTGGTTCGCGCCGCCCGCAAGGGGAGCGGCGCCCGCGCGGCGGCGCGGGGAACGGCGACAATCTCCCGTCCATCGGAGGATCGATGATTTCTCTGGCAGGCAAGGCCGCTTTGGTCACCGGCGGTTCGCGTGGAATCGGCGCGGCTACGGTGAAGCTGTTCGCGCAAGCGGGGGCCGACGTCGTGTTCAGCTACCGGACCGACAAGGAAGCGGCCCGGCAGGTGGAACAGGAGGCGGCCAAGCAAGGCACGCGCGTCGAAGCGATGCAGGCCGACCTGAAGGTGGCGGAGAATTCGCGCAAGCTGGTGGATTTCACCGTCGAACGCCTGGGCCGAATCGATATCCTCGTCGCCAACTCCGGCGTTTGGAACGCGGACGACCTGCCCATCGAAAAGATGACCGAGCGCCAGTGGGACGACATGATCCGCGTGAACCTGAAAAGCGTCTATGCCGCCATCCACTTCACCGTGCCGAAGATGATCGCGCAGGGCTCCGGCCGCATCGTCGCTCTCAGCTCCACCGCGGGGCAGCGGGGCGAATCGCTGCATTCCCACTACGCGGCGAGCAAGGGCGGAGTCATCAGTTTCGTCAAGGCGCTTTCCACCGAACTGGCGCGCTACAAGATCCTGGTCAATGGCGTCGCTCCCGGCTGGGTCGATACCGACATGTCCAAACCGGTGCTCGCGACGAAGGCGGGCCGCAAGTTCGCTCTCGGCCAGATCCCTCTCGGCCGGCCGGCGACGGCGGAGGAGATCGCGGGGCCGATCCTCTTCCTCGCTTCCGATCTGGCAACCTTTATTACCGGCGAGATCCTCAATGTGAATGGGGGGTCGGTCTTGTGCGGGTGAGAACGGGTTTTGCCGCGGCGGTGCTGGCGGGACTGAGCGTCGCCGCCGGCGCGCGAGCCCAGCAAGGGGTGCTCGCGCCCGCCCAGAGCGCGGCCAAGGCGAAGCAGCTCGTCGCCGAAAGCATCCAGGCGCTGGGCGGACAGGCCTACCTCGGCGCCCACGACCAGACCTGCAACTCCCAGCTCGCCCGCTTCGGCTTCCACGCCCAGCTCGATTTTTACGGCCAGGCGATCGATTACAACCTCTACCCCGACAAGGAGCGCACCGAGCTTTACAAGCAGCGCAACGTCATCGACGTCAACAACGGCAACCAGGGCTGGTCGCTCGATCGCGGCGGCGTTTCCGACATGTCGGCCGATCAGATCGCGGATTTCCAGAAGGGGCTCAAAGAGAGCGTTGACTACCTGTTCCGCTACCAGAGGAATGACCCCAACCTGGAATATTCGTATGCCGGTACGGACGTCGTGGACCTGAAACAGGTGGATTGGGTCGAAATCGACGAAGGCAACTCGCTCACCGCGCGCATCGCTCTCGACCAATACACCCACCTCCCCGTTCGCGCCGAGTTCATCAGCCGCGACCCCGAAACGCACGTGAATACGACCGACGCCGACTATTTCTCCAACTACCATCGCGTCGATGGCATCGAAACCCCTTTCCAGGAAACGATGACTCACAACGGCCAGAAAACGCTCCAGGTTTTCATCGCGAGCTGCAGCTACAACACCGGCCTTGAGCCCTCCTTCTTCACCCGCGAGGCCCTCGAAGAGCGCTGGAAACAACTCGGCGGCAAAAAGAAGCAAAAGAAAAAGAAGAAAAGCGCCGACTGACCCCCCGGCGGGTTTCCGCGTCGCGACCGCACCAGCCCTGCCCCAGTGAGCCTCGCTCCAGCGTCGAAATCCCGCCCGTCGTTTGGGTGCCCCACCCTTGCGCACTCGGCAAGGGTGGGATTTCGGGCGAGCTGCCCCTGTGACCCGGCCCACCCCGAAGCCGTCGAACGCCATATCGCACTGGCACTGGTAACGGTATTTTGCGAGCCTCAGTAGCACTGTCATCCTGAGCCCGCGGCGGCAGGCCATTCTTGATGGCTGTGCGCTCTTGAGCCCAACCCTCATCCGCACGTTGTTCTCCTCTGCGTCCTCCGCGCCTCTGCGGTGTGCCCTTGCCTTTCGGCTCCCAGCTCTCAACTCTTAACTCCCAACGTCCTCCCTTGCCTCCTTTGCCTCCTCAACCTCGCTCCGGATGCCGGGCCGGGAAGGCGGCGGGTATAATGGCGCAATGCGCCAAACGCGCCAAAGAGAAGCTTTGCACGGCACCACCGTCTTGTGCGTGCGGAGGGATGGAAAAGTCGTTCTGGCCGGCGACGGCCAGGTGACCATGGGCGAGAATGTGGTCAAGCATTCGGCCAAGAAGGTTCGCCGTCTGTTTAACGATAAGGTGGTGGCCGGCTTCGCCGGCAGTACCGCCGACGCGCTCTCCCTCTTTGCCCGCTTCGAATCCAAGCTGCAGGAACATCACGGCAATCTGGCTCGCTCGGCGGTGGAGTTGGCCAAGGACTGGCGCACCGACCGCTCCCTGCGCCATCTGGAAGCCCTGCTGATCGTCAGCGACGCCAAGCAAACCCTTTTGCTCTCGGGCAATGGCGACGTCATCGAACCCGACGACGGCCTCTGCGCCATCGGCTCCGGCGGGCCGTACGCCTTGGCTGCCGCGCGTGCGCTCGCCAAGCACAGCAAACTCACGGCCAGGGAGATCGCCCAGGAAGCTATGCGCTTGGCCAGCGAAATCTGCATTTATACCAATGACTGCTTTACCTTCGAGGAACTGTGAACGGGAAGAAGGATTCCCTCGCCTATCTGCCGGGCGGCCAGCCCGCCGAAGCTCCCGAGTCCCTGCCCACTTTTGACGAACTCAGTCCCCGGGAGATCGTGGCCGAGCTGGATAAGTACATCGTGGGCCAGATGCCGGCCAAGCGCGCCGTGGCCGTGGCCCTTCGGAACCGGGTGCGCCGCCAGCGGCTCGATCCTCAAATCGCCGAGGAGATCCTACCCAAGAACATCCTCATGATCGGGCCCACCGGCGTGGGGAAAACGGAGATCGCGCGGCGCTTGGCTCGCCTGGCGGGATGCCCCTTCGTGAAAGTCGAAGCCTCGAAATACACGGAAGTGGGCTACGTGGGCCGGGACGTCGAATCCATGGTCCGCGACCTGGTGGAAGTGGCCATCGACATGGTGCGCGAAGAAAAGCTCGACGAAGTGGCCGAGCGCGCCGAGCAGGCGGCCGAAGAGCGCCTGCTCGATCTGCTCCTGCCCGGCTCGAGCGAGACTACGCTCGACGCCGAGCGCGTCGAGCAGGCGGCGCGGACGCGGGAAAAACTGCGCGCGCAGCTCCGCGAGGGCAAGCTGGACCAGCGGATGGTGGAAGTGGAGGTGCGCGAGCGCGCCACGCCCGCCTTCGAGATCATCTCCAACCAGGGCGTCGAGGAGATGGACGTCAACATCAAGGACATGCTCTCGAATTTCTTCGGCCAGACGAAGCGGAAACGCAAGGTGACCGTGGCGGAAGCCTTCGAATACCTGGTCCAGGAAGAGGAAAACCGCCTGATCGACATGGATCAGGTCACCCGCATCGCCACCGAGCGCGCCGAGCAGATGGGAATCATCTTCATCGACGAAGTCGACAAGGTGGCGGGGCGGGAGTCCGGGCACGGGCCCGACGTGAGCCGGGAAGGGGTGCAGCGGGACCTGCTGCCCATCGTCGAGGGCACCACCGTCAACAGCCGTTACGGCATGATTCGCACCGATCACATCCTCTTCATCGCCGCGGGGGCCTTCCACGTCTCCAAGCCCTCCGACTTGATTCCCGAACTCCAGGGCCGCTTTCCCATCCGCGTCGAGCTGAGCTCGCTCTCCGAGGAGGATTTCATTCGCATCCTCACCGAGCCGAAAAACGCCCTCCTCAAGCAGTACACCGCTTTGCTCGAAACCGAGGGTCTGCGCTTGCAATTCACCGACGATGCCGTCGCCACCCTCGCCCACTTCGCCGCCATCGTCAACGAGCAAACCGAAAACATCGGCGCCCGCCGCCTCCATACCATTCTCGAGCGCGTCCTGGACGAGATTTCCTTCGAAGCGCCCGAACTCAAGAAGAAAACCGTCAAGGTGGACTCCGCCTACGTTTCCAAGCACCTGGCCGAAATCGTCAAGAACCAGGATCTGAGCCGCTACATCCTCTAAATCCGTTGGCGATTCGATACCTACATGCTCTTGCCAAACCCGCCGCGCGGGGGTCGGGGCTTCAGCCCCGACAAAAAGCAACGCAAGGAGCAGGGGCTTCGGCCCCTGAAGGGATCTCCCGCGAAGTCTTGAAACGGCTTCTACCTTCGCCGGCCCTCGTCTTGCTCCTCGCCGTCCTGGCCGCCAGCCTGGGTTGCGCGGCTCCCGGCCCGCCCCACCCCCCGGCCCAAGAGGCTCCCGAAACGGTCACCGACCTCCGCGCCCGCCAGGCGGGGATGGCGATCGTTCTCCAATTCACCTTGCCCCGGCGTTCCACCTCCGGCGCCCGCCTCGCCGGTCCCGAAGCTTCGGGACGCCGCGCGGAAATCTACCGCGAATTTCTCCCCGCCGGCCCTTCTCCGCGAGCGGCCGCGCCGCGACCGGGTTCCCCGCCGGCTGGCAGCACGCCTGCTCTTGGCTCCCCCGCTTACACGCTCGAAGCGAATCAGCTTGCCAACCTTCGGGTTGGCGACGCCGTCGTATTCCGCGATCGGCTTTCCGCAGCCGAATTTCAGGAGCACCGCGGCAGCCAAGTGAGTTACCGCGTGCGGACGGCGACGGCCGCCGAAAACTGGTCTCGGCTGTCGGCCCCGGCCACGGTTGCTCTGGCCGTCCCGCCGGCGCCGGCGCGCGACTTGACCGCGTCGGTCGGTCCAAACCGAGTCATCCTGCGGTGGTCGCCACCCGCTCCCGGAAATGGGCCCGCGCCCCGGTACTTTGCCGTTTCCCGCGAAGCGCTCGGCCCGGCAAACGCGCCCGCTGTCGCTCCCGTGGTGATCGGCACCACTACAGGCACTTCCTACGAAGACGCGGCCCTCGAGTCGGGCCAACAGTATCGCTATACCGTACGCAGCGTCTCTTCTGCGCCGGGTGGCGAAGTCGAGTCCGCCGGGGCGACCGTCCTCGCGGCTCTGCCACCCTTGCCGGAACCGGGACCGCCGGCCGACGTCGTGGCCATTCCCGTCCAAGAGCCGTCCGGCGCGCCGGAAGTGGAACTTTCCTGGGCGATCGGTGGCGCACGAAACCTGGCTGGATACAATGTCTATCGTAGCGAGCGGGCCGGCGGCCGTGCGGCCCGCCTGAACGCCACCCCGCTCGCCTCTGCCGCCTTCCGCGACGCAACGGTCTCCGCCGGCCGGCAGTATGCCTACTCGGTGACCTCGGTGGATTTGAGCGGGAAGGAAAGCCAGCCAAGCGCGCCGGTGATGGTCGCCGTGCCCGCGACCGCCCCGCACGGAGGTTAGGAAAAGGGGAGGAGGGGTGAGCGAATGAAACTGTGCCGGTTTCGCCTGGCGGGATCCGCCGATCCAACGATCCGCCATGGCGCACTCGAAGGCAACACCGTCCGCCAACTCGCGGGAGCATGGCCAGCCGCGCTCTCGCCCACGGAGCAGAGTTGGCCGGTGGATCGCGTCGAGTTGCTCGCGCCCGTCGCACCTTCCAAGATCGTTTGCGTTGCCCGCAACTACCAGAAGCACGCCGCCGAGCTGGGCAATGCGGTGCCGGGCGAGCCGCTGATCTTCTTGAAGGCGCCTTCGTCGGTCATCGGTCCTGGCCAGGCGATCGAGCTGCCTCCCGATTCCGCCCGCGTCGATCACGAAGGCGAGTTGGGAGTGGTGATCGGCAGGGAGTGTTCCCGCCTAGCCCCCGGCCAGCCCATCGAGCCCTACTTGGCAGGGTTTACCTGCCTGAACGACGTGACGGCGCGCGACCTCCAAAAAAAGGACGGCTTGTTTGGGCGCGCGAAAAGCTTCGATACGTTTTGCCCGATGGGTCCCGCGATCGAAACCGATTTCGATTGGAAATGCGCCCGGGTCGAGACGTGGGTCAACGCGGAGCGGCGCCAGTCCGGCGTCACGACCGACATGATTTTCCCGGTGGATGTCCTGGTCGGCTGGATCTCCCGCATCATGACTTTGCTCCCGGGAGATGTGATCGCCACGGGTACCCCCGAAGGCATCTCCGCCCTGGCCGCCGGCGATGTGGTCGAGATCGCCATCGAGGGGATCGGCCGCCTTTCCAATCCCGTGCGGGCTCGGAGCGTGCGATGAGCGAAGCCGAGTCGCGCCCGCTTCCGGCTCCGCCGCCCTCGAAGATGTCGCCTTCGCACAAGGCCCTGGCGGGTCTCCTCGGCTTCCTCCTTCTCGCCAAGATCGTCGAGATGGTTCTTCACGTGCCCTTCCTCACTACGGTACAGCAGGCCGTTTTCTCTTGGAGGATGACGCTCTTCATCGCCGCCCTCGCTTTGCTCGGCTCGGGTTTCGCCCACATCGTCGGCTTTCCCGGAATGTGGGAAGAGGGCATCGGCGTGAGCCGGAAAATCTGGCTGCCGCTCGCGGCGGGCATCGTGTTTGGCGTGGTGCTGCTCTTTGCCGACCGCTCGAGCGGCTTCGCCACTCACTCGGCCGCCGTTGCCGGCGTTCCCACGCTCGCTCTCCCCTTCCGCTTTTCCGTGCTATTCCAGTTGTTCGCGGGGGTATGCGCGGCGATTCTCTACAACCTGTTTGCCCTGGCATTCACCGTGTGGTTTGTCGGCACGCTCATCCTCGCGCGTCGCTGGCCCTCCGCGACCTTTTGGGTGCTGGCCCTTTTGGTCTCCCTGTGGGAGCCGTACATGATGGCGTCGCAAGGCCATGGGGCGCTGATTCGTTCCGTGCATTTCCCCGCGGGCATTTGGGCCATGCTCGCGCTCTACTACGTTGTGGATTTGACCGCCACGATCTTCATCCGCCGCTTTGGGTTCACCGCGGCCCTCGTCTGGCGGCTTTCGGCGGTGATGGTTTGGCATTTTGCCGGCCGCCTCTGACAGGCAGCCGCAAGGGAAAGGACCGTAGGGCCATGGAGCCCGAGAAGAGACCGCACGACCCGTTTGAGGAATGGCGCCGGCGCGACCGCGAAGCCGAGGAGGGAGGGGGAGCGGAGCGGCGCGAGCGCCAGCACGCGGCAGGCAAGCTGCTCGCCCGCGAGCGAATCGCCTTGCTGCTCGACGAGGATTCGTTCGAGGAACTCGATCGATTCGCTACCCATCGCACCACCGAATTCGGGATGGAGGAGCGAAAGCCGCTCGGCGACGGCTTCGTGACAGGCTACGGCAGAATCGACGGCCGGCTGGTGTACGTCTTCGCCCAGGATTTCACCGTCTTCGGCGGCTCCCTCTCGGAAACGAACGCGGCCAAGGTCACCAAGATCATGGACCTGGCCATGCGCGTGGGCGCGCCGGTCATTGGCCTCAACGATTCCGGCGGCGCGCGGATCCAGGAAGGCGTGCGCTCGCTCGCCGGCTACGCCGATATCTTTCTTCGCAATACCCTCGCCAGCGGCGTGATTCCTCAGATCAGCGCGGTGATGGGTCCGTGCGCCGGCGGCGCGGTCTATTCCCCGGCCATCACCGATTTCGTGGTGATGACCCGCGACACGTCCTACATGTTCGTCACCGGCCCCGACGTCATCAAGACCGTGACGCATGAAGAGGTGAGTAAGGAGGAGCTGGGCGGCGCCGTGACCCACAACACCCGCAGCGGCGTGGCTCACTTCATCGCCCGCGACGACGCCGCCTGCCTCGCCCTCATCCGCGAGCTGGTCGGTTATCTCCCCTCGAACAACCTCGAAGACCCGCCGGTCCGCCCTTCCGACGATCCCACCGACCGCTCCGAGCCCGCCCTGAACGAACTCGTTCCGGCCGATCCCCGCCAGCCCTACGACATCAAGCAAGCCATCACCGCCGTGGTGGACGACCGCCGCTTTCTCGAAGTCCACGAACTCTTCGCCCCGAATATCGTGGTCGGCTTCGCGCGGCTCGACGCCCGCACGGTCGGCATCGTCGCCAACCAGCCGGCCGTGCTCGCGGGCTGCCTCGACATCAACGCGTCGGCCAAGGCCGCTCGCTTCGTGCGCTTCTGCGACGCTTTCAATATCCCTCTTGTCACCTTTGAAGACGTGCCGGGTTTCCTGCCCGGCACGCAGCAGGAGTACGGCGGAATCATCCGCCATGGGGCGAAGCTGCTCTTCGCGTTCGCCGAAGCCACCGTTCCCAAGATCACCGTCATCACCCGCAAGGCCTATGGCGGCGCCTACTGCGTGATGGCTTCCAAGCATATCCGCACCGACATCAACTTCGCCTGGCCGACCGCGGAAATCGCGGTGATGGGACCCGAGGGCGCGGTCAATATCGTCTACCGGCGCGAGATCGAAAACGCGCCGGAGTCCGAACGCGAGGCCCTGCGCCAGCGCCTGGCGGCGGAATTCCGCGAGCGCTTGGCCAATCCCTACGTTGCCGCCGAGCGCGGCTACGTCGACGCCGTTATCGAGCCCGCCCATACCCGCGCGAAGCTCATCGCCGCCCTGCGCGCTATCGCAGGCAAGCGCGACGCCAACCCGCGCAAAAAGCACGGCAACATCCCGCTGTGAGGAAGTCATGTTTCGTAAGGTTCTGATTGCGAATCGCGGCGAAATCGCCGTGCGCGTCGTCCGCGCCTGTCACGAGATGGGCATCGCCGCCGTAGCGGTCTACAGCGACGCCGACCGCGATTCGTTGCACGTCCCCTTCGCCGATTACGCCTACCGCATCGGTCCGGCTCCCAGCCGCGAAAGCTACCTCTGCGTCGACAAGATCCTCGCCGTCGCCCGCCAAGCGGGCTGCGACGCCGTTCATCCCGGCTACGGCTTTCTCGCGGAAAACGCGGATTTCGCCGAGGCGTGTGCGGATATGGGCTTGGTCTTCATCGGCCCCTCCCCGCTGGCCATGAGAAAGCTCGGATCGAAGACGGCAGCGCGACGCGTAGCCAGTGATGCGGGAGTGCCCACCGTTCCAGGGACTCTCGATCCCATCGAAGACCTGGCGCGCGCGCGGAGCCTGGCGAGCGAGATCGGCTTTCCCTTGCTGCTGAAGGCGGTAGCGGGCGGCGGGGGCAAGGGCATGCGCGCGATCGCGCGAGAATCGGACCTCGAGGGCGGATGGCGCGACGCCCAAGCGGAAGCCGCGAACGCCTTCGGCGACGGCCGCCTGTACGTGGAAAAGCTGCTGCGCGATCCCCGGCACATCGAAATGCAGATTCTGGGCGATTGGGAGGGCCGGCTCGTCCACCTGGGCGAACGGGAATGCTCGGTGCAACGTCGCCATCAGAAGGTTCTCGAGGAGGCGCCCTCGCCCGTCGTCGATCGCGCGCTGCGCGAAGCGATGGGCGAAGCCGCGCTGCGCGTGGCGCGTGCCGGCGGCTATCACAATGCCGGCACCGTGGAATTCCTGGTGGACGCCGAGCGCCGGTTCTACTTCCTCGAAGTCAACACGCGCCTCCAAGTGGAGCATCCCGTCACGGAAGCCGTGACCTCGCTGGACCTGGTGAAACTGCAGATTCGCATCGCGGCGGGCGAGCGGCTCCCGCTTCGCCAGGAAGACGTCGCCGTTCGCGGCCACGCCATCGAGTGCCGGATCTATGCCGAAGATCCCGAAAATCATTTCTTTCCTTCCCCGGGCAAGATCCTCGCTTTGCGCCTGCCCGAAGGCCCGGGAATCCGAAACGACGTTGGCGTCGCCGCCCTGTGGACGGTGCCTCCCGATTACGACCCGATTCTGGGCAAATTGATTGCCTGGGGCGCGGACCGCGAAGAGGCGCGGGCGCGGCTCGGTCGCGCGCTCGAGGAATACGCCGTCGTGGGCATCAAGACGAATCTGGGGATGTTTCGCCGCTTGGTTCGCGATCCGGAATTCGCTCGCGCCGCCGCCCACACGGCTTGGCTCGACGACTGGCTTCGCCGATCCGGAACTTCTTCTCCGTCGCCGTCGCCTGCGGCGCCGGAAGAGGAAAACGCGGCGGCGCTCGTCGCGGCTCTCTGGGCGACAGCTTCTGCCGTGCCCCGCGCTTCGGCGCCTGTCGCGCCATCGCCCTGGAAACTCCAAGGCCGCGCCGACGAACTCGACAACCAGCCGCGCCGCGGACGATAAGTTGAGAGTTCAGAGTCGAAAGGCAAAAGCGAAACGCGGAGAGCGCAGAGACCCGCGCGGAGAACGCCGAGACCATCAAGACCTCGGTAACTCCCCCTCCTCCGTGTGCTCCGCGCCTCTGTGGTGATACGTTTTGTCACAGTCAAGAGTCGAGCGTTGAGAGTTCAGAGTCGAAAGGCAAAAGCGAAACGCGGAGAGCGCAGAGACCCGCGCGGAGAACGCCGAGACCATCGAGTCCTCGGTAACTCCCCCTCCTCCGTGTGCTCCGTGGTGAGCCGTTTCTGCCTCCTCTGCATTCTCTGCTTTCCCTGCCTCCCTTCGCCCGGGTCGCCCCAGGCCCGCCTTACGCCGAGCCGCTGGGCCGCAGTCTCTCGCGCCCTGGGCGTGCCCGGTGAAATCCGTGGCGACGTATTCCGAGTGGATTTGGCGTCGCCGGCAGGCGCGGTAAGCTTGCGCGGCATTCGCCTCGCTCCCGGAGCGATCGATTCCTCTTGGGTCGCCTTCGGCCAGGAAGCGAGCCTGGGTTGGATGATGGGGCGGCTGCTCTTGCCCGCCCAGCGAGCCGAGTCGGTTGTGGGGAAGTTAGTTTCCAAAGGGATGGAGGTAACCGGCGTAGTCGATCCGCTGCCCGGCTCCACGCCAACGCTTTCCGCCGTCTATTTCCGCGGATTGGGCGAACCCGTGGCCTTGGCCCGGCAACTAGGAGCCGCTCTCGGTCAACTCCTCCAGCGGCCTCCAAAGCCCACGGCGATTGGGCCCGCGGGTTTAGACGTCGCCGCGCTGAACCAGGTAGTGGGCAGCCAGGGAGTGCTCGAGCCGGGCGCCTGGGTTTTCCGGTTCCCCCGGCCCGAAGCCGTGAAATGTTGTGGAGTCGATCAGGACCCCTTGCTCGTCTACAGCGGCATCGCCTTGGGACCAGCCACCGGCTTGGAATCCCGAATCGCGTTTCAACCGGCGGGCGCCGACTCCGTGGTTGTGGGTCGCTTCGCCGTTCGCCACGAGGAAGCGAGCCGCGTCGAGCAAGCCCTCTCCACCTTTGGCATCGAGATGCTAAGCTTGTCCGAACCGCTGGCAAACGAATATCCGCGAATCCTTTTTCTCGAGTTCTTCGGCCGGGGCAAACCGCTCGAATTGGCTCAGGGAGTCAGGGCCGCCCTCGAGCGCATCCACCGCCCGCCCCCGTCCTAGCCTCGTGCGAGCGAAATAAACGAGCCGGTCCCCGGAGTCCGTCATGCTGAGCGAAGCGAAGCATCTCTCCCGAAATCCAGGCCCTCCACCCATGTATGAGGGGGCGCTCGCCGCGGACCGTTCGTCGCTTTTTCGCGTGGCGCGACGCCAAACATGAAACGGAAACTGCGCATCGGAGCGAGATCCCTCGTCGTGGAGATCGATCGCCGCGGGAAGACGCCGTCGTTCCGCATCGACGGACAACCCATCGAAGCCGATGTGGCCGAAATTTCTCCAGGCGTCTATTCGCTTCTGCTGGGCGGGCGGTCGTTTGAGGCGCGCGTCGATCCCAAGGGGAGCGGACATCTGGAAATAGAAATGGGCGGGCGCCGCATCGTCGTCGAGCTGGTCGGTTCCCGGGCGAGCGCCGGCGAGCGCGGCGGCGGGGAACTCGAAGGCCGGCAACAAATCACCGCTCCCATGCCCGGCAAAGTCGTGCGCACGCTGATGACCGAGGGCCAGCAAGTGGAAGCCGGCCAGGGCATTCTCGTTCTCGAAGCGATGAAAATGCAGAATGAGGTGCGCTCGCCGAAGTCAGGCGCGCTCGAGCGTTTGCTGGTCACAGAAGGCCAAACCGTCAACTCCGGCGACCTGCTCGCTATCGTGAGCTGATCCCCTTTGCGCCTCAGCGCCTTTGCGTGAAACGATCTTCTCCGTATTGCCCCCACTCTCACGCCAAGTCGCCAAGCCGCAAAGTCCGCAAAGGTCCAGCCTGGCCGCCCCCGACCAGGCCTGGAAAGCCCGTCGGAGGCGCCGAGTCTTGGCGAGTCTAAGTGCCCTATTTTCAAGGGGAAGATTTTCTAACCCGTCGCGGTTGGGATGGTGCGGGGAGCGGGTATCTTGTTCACTTTTTGTTCTCCCTGGCGCCCATATGTTACAACGTGTAACGCATAAGCCGCCGCCCAGCCCCAGCGCCAAGGCTGCGGGACGAAGGGTAGCCTTGGCACAGGCGGGTAATCGATAACTTGTCGCCTCTGCCATTCTCCCTGCCTTCTGCCAACTGCTTCCTGCCAACTGTCTGCTGTAGCCTGTCCCCTCGGTTATTGGCCCCGCCTTCTGCCAACTGCTTCCTGCCAACTGCCTGCTGTAGCCTGTCCCCTCGGTCATTCGCCCCGCCTCCTGCCTCTTGTCTATCAGCCGCGGGTCGACAGTGACGGGGTCCGGCGCGTGGTACAATACGATGTATTCATCCGTATTCGGAGCGAATCATGCCGGAAAAGAAAGTCATGACGTTGCGGCTCGATGCGGAATTGCGGAAAAGACTCGACGGACTGGCCGAGGCGCAACGCCGCAGCCGGTCGTTTATCGCAGCCGAAGCGATTCGCGAGTACGTCGCCATTAACGAGTGGCAGATCGAGGAGATTCAGAAGAGCCTCGCAGAGGCGGATCGTGGGGAGTTCGCCAGCGAAGGCGAGGTCCGGCGCGTGATGGACAAGTGGGCAGGCCGCAGGCGGACCCGGCGTGCCAGGTAGGCGGCTGGAAGTCCGGTGGCTGACGACGGCCCTGGCGAACCTGGAAACGGAAGCAGAGTTTATCTCCCGCGACAATCCGGCCGCCGCGCGGCGCGTGGTGACGGCAATCGGGCAAGCCGTGGAACTACTTGCACGCTATCCGGCGATGGGGCGGCAGGGGCGCGTCGAGGGCACCCGCGAACTGGTGATCGCCGGTACGCCATACATCGTTCCGTATCGAGTGCGGGAAGGGCGAGTGGAGATACTCCGCGTCTTCCACGCCGCGCGGAAGTGGCCGCCGAGGCGCTAAGCCACTGGCTGGGGCGCCCGGGATTCGCCAGGAGAGGAGTGGGCGAGCGCGTGCTGGAAGACGGCGAGACGATCCACAACGCCTTTCACGACTGGAATTTCCCGCCGGCGCCAGGGGAAGGGAACGCGAGATGAAGATGCGATATTACCCCGAGACTGATTCGCTTTATATCGAGCTGAACCTGAAGCCGAGCTCGGACTCGCGCGAAATCAGCGACGGGCTTGTGGTTGATTTTGACGCGGAGGGGCACGTGGTCGGGCTCGATATTCAGCACGCCTCCGGGAATCTCGACCTCAGGACGCTGGAGGCCAAGGCTCTGCCAGCCGTGAGTACGAAAATCCGCTAGGGGCCCGAACGGGCGAGTACGCGGACGTATCGGAGCCGACGCGGAACTCGCCGTCCGAGCAACCCGCTCGCCCCGCTGTACGCGCGCAGCCCCCCGCAGCCTCGTAGACCTGCGGTCTACGTAGCGCTCACAGAATTCCGGCATGTAGCGCCCGATGAAGTCCACCGGGGCGAAAAGCACCTGGTTTTGGTCCCGTCGGCGTGCCACAGCGCGCTGTAAAGGGCCCGCCGAGCTTTGTGGGACTCGTCGCCGTTTTGGCAGCCAAGAATCTCGCTCAGCGTGGCTTTCTTGAAGTCCGCGCGCAAAAGCCGCTCCCCGTTCTCGCCCAGGTAGATCGGGCAGCCGCTGTCTGGGTTGACGGCGCTCCCCTGATACCGCCCGCACTCGGCGAGCCCGTATGCATGCCGCCAGGAATAGCTCAGCTTCCCCCGATCGCGTCCGACGATGGAGAGAGCCGGCCCCTGACAGATGGAGTCCCAACGCGCACGAGACGAGCAACATGTTTTTCGGTGTCTCAACTCGGTCAGTGTGGTGCGCAGCCCTTCGCGAGCGATGCGCCCATTCCTCGCTCTGACTTCGTTGACCCCGCATGGCCGTCCGCACTCGTTCGCGCCCGCGGGCCGTCGATAAAGAACACGCGGATACGTGGTAGCGTCCGAAACGCTTCGCGCGCCCACTTCTCCACCAACTAGGGCGGGACCGTCGCTAAGGCCGTAAACGGACATCCGCCACTGTGAAAGCGTGCCGCGGCCAGTGAGATCAAGGTTTTCCCGGTCCCGCATTCCGCGATTACCGCTGCGGCGCGGGCTTGGTTCCAGCGCTTCACCACACCCATGATCGCCAGAGTCTGTGCGGGAAAGGGCCTCCGCAGAAGGTGTCCAACCAGCGCCGAAGGCGGATCTTAGACGCCGTGCAGTGGCGGGTAGCTTCGAAGAATCCGGTCCGCGAGCGCCACCGCATTCATTCTGAGGTACTGGTTAATATCGTTCCGTAGCTGCATGGCTCCTTCCTCGTGGGTGGTGCACGTGGAGTCCGTTAGCGAAGCGCCATTTTGATTGCACGCCAGAATCGTCTTGTTCCCGTCCGCATCGCCCATCGGCTCTTCGCAAGTATTCTTCCGAATGAATAAGGCCCCGTCATGCGACTGACGCCTCACGCCGTTGCTCTTGACAAACGCCGCCCCGAGTATTCAAATATCGGATTGAATACTTTATGATGTCGTCGCCGCACCTCAAGAAAGCCGTTTACCAGCAGCTCGCCAGGATTGGCAAGGCGGTCGCCAGCCCGCCCCGGCTCGAATTGCTGGACCTGCTGTGTCAGGGGCCACGCACGGTCGAGGCCATAGCGCGGGAAGCCGGGCTCGCGGTGGCCAACTGTTCTCAGCATCTGCGTGTGTTGCATCGAGCGAGATTGGTGGAGGCGGAAAAAGAGGGTTTGTACGTGACCTATCGCTTGGCGGATGTGGCCGTCTGTGAATTCTTCCTGAGCCTGCGAGCCTTGGGCGAACGCCGGCTCGCGGAAATCGAGTTGCTCCTCAACCAGTTTCGCGATCACCGCGAATTGCTCGAACCCGTCGAGATGAAGGGGCTGCTTCGCCGAATCCGGCGCGGAGAGGTGACCGTTCTAGACGTGCGCCCTGCGGAGGAATACCTGGCAGGGCACATACCCGGGGCAGTATCCGTGCCGCTCAAGGATTTGAAGCTGCATCTGCCAGGACTTCGCCGGAGCCAAGATGTCGTGGCGTATTGTCGCGGCCCGTATTGCGTGCTGGCCAAAGAGGCGGTCCGTCTTCTCAGGGCACGGGGCTTTGACGCCCGACGCATGGCATGGGGAGTTCCCGATTGGCGCGCGCAGGGGTTTCCCCTGGCGAAGGGCTCGAAGCCAAGTCCCCGAGAGTCGGTTCGGAGGGCCTGACGGTTTTTGGTGCGAGCGGGCGGCCGCTGCTGTTCCCGCGCGGACCCGGCGACAGCGTGCTGAGCGGCACAGGCGATGGAGGATATTGAAGAATGCAAGAACAGCCGTAGCCCCTGGTGGCGTGGGCAGCTCTATAGCGGAGACGTGAAATTCATCAGGAGGGAGCATGAGACAGGCACAAAGGTCGTCGACGGCGAGCGTCATTGGTGTCTTGGCAGCCCTGATTCCAAATCTTTGATGAGTTATCGTGCTGCTTTCCGCAGGGGCCAGCCTGGCGGGAAGCGGTCTGGCCGTCAGGCTGATGGCCCATCGAGCCTATCTGTTACCCGTATCGATGGCGGCGCTTGCAGCAGGTTTCTATCTCAGCTACTGGAAGAAGACGGGACCGCGCTGGAATCGGGTGGTGCTGTGGACCGCTACTGTTCTTTCAGCATTTCTTTGGAGCCTGCCGTACATACTTCCGGTGGTGCAGAGATAATCCGCGGCAGGGTGCGCACCATAGCCACATTGAAGGAGATGCGGGAGGGAGGAATCGCATGACTGGCAGGACGATCGTGGTGCTGGGCGGAGGGGTGGGCGGCATGATGGCCACCAACCAGTTGCGCTCACGACTTTCCAGGGAACATCGGATTGTCTTGATCGATCGCAACGCCGAGCATGCTTTTGCTCCGTCGTTCCTCTGGCTGATGACCGGGGACAGGCAACCAGAGCAGGTGCGGCGTCCGCTCAAGAATCTGTTACGCCGCGGGGTCGAATTTATTCACGCCGCCGCTGAAGCGATTGATTTCGAAAGGCGCCGGGTCGTCACGACCAGCGGGGATTACTCTTTTGATTATTTAATCGTTGCTCTGGGCGCGGAGCTTGCGCCCGAGCTTGTTCCCGGGGTGGTTGAAGGCGCGCACAGCTTCTATACGTTTGAAGGAGCTTGCCGGCTCCAGGAGGCTTTCCGCGCATTTCCTGGCGGGCGCATCGCGGTGGTGGTGGCCGCCATGCCTTACAAATGTCCCGGAGCACCCCACGAAGCCGCCATGCTGATCGCCGATTATTTTGCGAGGCGGCGGCCTGCGATCAAAGCGCAAGTCCATCTTTACACCCCCGAGAGTCAGCCCATGCCTGTGGCGGGACCGGAGCTGGGTAATGCCGTGCTACAAATGCTCGAGAAGAAGGGCATTCAGTTCCATCCGATGCATAATCTGGTTGCCGTCGATCCCGCCACAAAATCCGCTCGCTTCAAGCAAGGCGTCGTAAATTACGACCTGATGGCGGTCATTCCTCCCCATCGCGCCCCGCGACTCGTTCATGAAGTTGGTCTTACGAATGCGGCGGGCTGGGTGCCCGTGAATGCCCAAACCTTCGAAACGAGCCACGAACGCGTGTTTGCCATTGGCGACGTAACGGCCATCCCGATTCCGGGACGCTGGAAGCCGGATGTTCCCTTGATGCTGCCGAAGGCAGGCGTCTTCGCTCACGATCAAGCGGAGATTGTTGCAGCCAGAATTGCGGCAGAAATCGAAGGCCGCAAGCCAACCGCGTCCTTCTGCGGAGAGGGCTATTGCATGTTGGAGGCGGGAGAAGATCTCGCCGGGTTCGCTTACGGCGACTTCTTCGCGCAGCCGGCTCCTCATGTGAAGCTGCACCAGATCGGCAAGGCTTGGCACATTGGCAAAGTCCTGCTCGAAAGGTGGTGGCTGTCCCCGCCCGGATGGAGGCGCGGATTCTACGGAAGCCTGCTGAACGCCGGCGGGAAAATGTACGGCATTCCCATCAAAATGTAAGCCTCCTCGCCCAGGTTGGAGACTCCAATGAAATATCTGTTCATTCTCAACGATCCGCCTTATGGCAGCGAACGCTGCTACAACGGCTTGCGGCTGGCTTCATCGCTGGCCAAGTCGGAAGGAACGACTGTGTCGCTCTTTTTGATGGGCGACGCGGCATCCTGCGCCGTCAAGGGACAAGTTACGCCCAGCGGCTACTACAATCTGGAACGGATGCTGAAGTTTTTGGCCGGAAGGAGCGTGAGCATCGGGGTTTGCGGCTCGTGCATGGACGCGCGGGGCATTAAGCCGGAGACTCTGGCAGAAGGGGCACATCGAAGCTCGATGGATGAATTGACCGCGTGGACTCAGGCCGCAGACAAAATCCTCGTCTTCTGAAAACGGCGCCCGCGCTTCATGGACATCACTCCGGCACCATACGCTCATTGGAGAGAGTCCGAACTGGGATCCGTCACTGACCGTTTGGAGCAGGAAGCGGTGTTTTCACAAGTCCCCGATCTCAAGGGCTTGCAAGTTCTCGATGCGGGGTGCGGGGACGGAACGTACGTGATCGAGGCTTCCCGGCGGGGAGCCATCGTCACTGGGCTGGATTCGTCCTTCCCCATGCTGGTTGCAGCTCGGCAGCGAGAGCACAGTAGCCTGGGAAAGGCGGAAGTCCTCTGGTGTCACGGTCGAGCCGAAGCCCCTCCCTTTCAGGAGGCCTCCTTCGATCTCGTCATCGCTATTACGCTGCTCTGTCTGGTCCAGTCGCCGCGCCAAGTCGTTGGGGAACTGGCGCGCGTGTTGCGGCCCGGTGGGACACTACTTTTGGGGGAACTGGGCCGCTTCAGCGCCTGGGCGGTTGTCCGGCGAACGCGCGCGTGGCTAGGCTCCGGATCTTGGAAACAAGCCCACTTCTGGACAACCCGAGAATTGCAGGCGCTTCTTGATGATGCGCAGCTGGATGTGAAAAGCATTCGCGGCGCAGTTTATTACCCGCCTTTGGCCCTCTGTGCTAGGCTGGCACTCCGCTACGACCGATTGCTATCCGTCCTGGGCGGGTATGGAGCTGCTTTCCTTGCGATGAAAGCCGTCAAGCGACAACCGGTGCCGCTGGAGTTTTGCATACGGAAGGGGACATGGGTTCGAAGGATAGGCCACAGGGGCGAGCAGCACGACAGGGGCGACGTACCCTCGAGCGCTTGAAGCCGGTTGAAAGCGCTGCTGTCTTGC
>JAJYLB010000027.1 GCA_021788095.1 Acidobacteriota bacterium
GCCCTGGCGCAAATTTCGTGCGTTGTCCGCAAACGACTTGCGCGAATCTATGAAAAATACAAACTGTGGAAATGCCAGTTGCCACACAGACTCTTCAGCCTGTGTCCGGCCTTTCTCAACAGCAAAAGCCCACACCACGTTACCAGCCCAACCGCGCAGTCGTGAGCGGTACGGCCCCCGCAGGGGCCAGCGTCCCTCCCGAACCTTCGAGACCCGGCTATGCGCATCTCTCGTGCCAGCGGGTTCCGAGTTGTCACGCGGACTCTAAAACGGCCTAGGCTGCGGCTCGCGCGCATGATGTGGGAACGATTCCGGCAACTGGGAGACGTTCCACATCCACGCGGCCAGGAGCGCGGCTTGCTCCTCGAGCGCCTCGGGCCGAACGATTTCGAAAACGTCGTCTGTGCTGTGATGCGCGTAGCCGTAATGCGCCGCAGCCTGGACGGCGAAATAGGACGCGACTCCCTCGCGCTGGAAGGCGACGTGGTCCGAGGAGCCGAAATATTGCGTGCTGATGGGATCGAGGTCGAACACCTCTTCGAGCGGCAAATAGACCGCCTGGAATTCCGGTCCCGTAGGCCAGTAATCCTCCATCGAAATGCTGGTGATGCGGCCCGTGCCGGTATCGTCTACGAGCACCGCGTCCATCTTCGGGATTTCGCCGGCGTGGTTCTTCAGGTACGTCTCGACGCCAATGCCGCCCTGTTCCTCGCCTGTAAACAGAATGAAGGTGAGTGTGCGGTTCGGCGACCATCCCAGCGACTTGAGCAGCCGGGCGGCTTCGAGCGTGGCCATCGCCCCCGTGCCATTGTCCACTGCGCCTTCGCCCAAATCCCAGGAATCGAGATGCCCGCCGATGATCACCTGCTGGTCGGGATCGACCCTGCCCTTGATCTGGGCAACGGTGATGGAGGCGGGAACGGGGCCTTGGCTGAACGTACCCGCGAGATGGATACGAAAAGTCCCCCGGCCGTCCTTGGCGAGGCGCAACAGCCACTGGTAATCGGGATGCGAGAGGTAGGCAACGGGAAGTGCGGAAGGCTCGTAGGCGGGAAAGCTCGCGCTTCCTGTCAAGATCAGCGCATCGGGCTTGTCGCTGTCGCGGAGAATGGCTACCGCTCCCTCTTGTGCCAGCGCGGTCATCACCTTGCGGAAATTCTCAAATCGCTGGCGAAACGACACCGCGGGCGCTTTCGGCACCCCATGCGGAGCCGGAATAACGGCGTTATAGGCGTTGGGCGGATTCGGTGGAAGGTGGGCGGGTCCCTCCGGCTCGTCGCTGAGCACGATCGCGTCTTTGTATTTCGTGGCGTCGGCGGCGATCTCCTCCGCCGTCGTGTTTTCGTTGACGAGGACGAGCCGGCCGGCGACCGCCCCGGGAGTCGCTTTGCTCCATGCGGCAGAGCGCACCGTCATCCAGTGCTGGACCGGGGAAACCAATTCGCCCCAATCGTTTCCGCGAACCCAAGCGTAGGGAATCCGTGTGGTTTCCAGATGAGCTTCCAAACCGTATTTCTGGAACATCGAGAGCGTCCACGCGCTGGCTTTCTGCATCGCCGGCGAGCCGGTCAGCCGCGGCCCGATGTAGGTGGTCAGGTAGCGCTCGTTTTCGAGCGCTTCGGAATGGTCCTTCTCCGCCGCGGCGATCTGCTGGTCCGCTCGTTCCATCGCCTGGCGGTAAGCCTGCGGCTGGGCGCCGGCGGCCGTGGTTGCCGCGCTTTGCTGGGCATGCGACCCGGTCCCGAAAACCAGCGCCGCCACGGCTGCTACCGCCGCGGCACGAATCCATGTAGCGAGGGAAAGCCTCTTTCTCGGCTGCGTCATTGGCGATCCTTTTCCTTCGAAGATCACGCGCGCGCCGCAACATACACCCAGGCCGAGTCCGGCGCAACCGCGAACGGATCGCAACGAGAGATTCCCGAATCCCAGAATCCCCAAATCCCGCTTGACACGCTTGGCGCACGGGAGTAAAGTTCCGCCACTAATTATCATACAGTAATCATAGCGGGCGGTTGTTCGCTCCAATTCGGGAACTGTTATTCGCCGGATGCAAGGGAAGGCGGCCCGCCCTCCGGCAACCCTTTCGCCGACAGACTCCGGGGGAAGTCGCGTCGGCGCCGTGATTCTCTCCGACCGAATATCTACCCCCGAGGTGCAGCTATGCTTCAGTCACCCTCCACCCTCCTGGCTGGGGTCGAGCCGACGCGAGCCGTTCATGGAATCGTTCGACAGCCGGATGGCACTCCCATTCCCGGGGCCCAGGTGCAGGCCTTCGACCAGGAACTCCGCAGCCAAACCGCGCTCGGGCAGGCGCGCACCGGCGCGGACGGCCAATACGTCATACGGTACGCCATCGCCCAAATCGAACGGGAAGGCAAGACCAGCGCGGACCTGGTCGTGAAGGCGCTCCAAGCGGATGGGACGGTCCTGGCCCAATCGCCCGTCCACTTTCATGCCCCCGCCGACGAGGAGATCGATCTGACGGAGGGGAACCAGCCGTACGTCGGTCCTTCCGAACTCGCCCTGCTCCAAAAGCAGCTCGCCCCGGCTCTGCAGCAAGTAGCTCCCGCGGACCTCACCGCCCACGACATCGATTACCTCACCGGCGAGACGGGCGCGAGCGGGGATCAGGTGCAGCGACTGGCCGTGGTCTCGAAGAACGCTGCGACGATCGGAATCGATCCGGCAATCCTGTATGCGCTGGCCAGCCAAGGCCTCCCTAGCGACTCCAGCAGTCTGCTCGCCTGCGACCCTGCGGCGCTCCGCGACGCACTCACCGCAGCCGTTGCGGAGAACCGGGTACCGGCGGCGGTCGGCGGCCAGATCAACGCCGTCATCACAAAACTCCAGAGCGCGGCGATTTCCCAGATGCTCGCGCCGGGGGCTTACCGCGTCGGAAGCGTTTTGACCAAGATACTGCCGCAGGCGGCTCAGCAGACTGCGTTTCTGAGCGCGTTCCTGGCGAATAGGGAGTCGCCGGTGAATTTCTGGCAGGCGCTCGGGAAGCAACCCGGATTCGACCCCGCTACCATCGCGGCAACGCAATTTGCGATTCAGGCGTCGAGCCTCACCCAATACCACGCGCCGTTGGTTTTGGCACTCGTCGCCCAGCGCCAGCAAGGCCGGATCAAGTCCCTTTCAGACCTGGCGCGGCTCCAGGCCAGCGACTGGGTGCAGCTCCTGAACACCGCGGACTCGACGGGCTCCCCGATTGGCGTCCCTCCGGGAGTGCCAGGTGATTCGGCTGCGGTGCAAGCCCAGAATTACGCCGAAATACTCACTCGGCGCCTGGAAGTCGCCTTCCCCACCGTTGCCGTCTCCGCGGGGCTGTCGAGGAGCGCGCGAGCGGGCGCGGCGGAAGTTGGGGCGTTCCTCGACGCGCATCCCGATTTCGATATCGCAGGCACGAACGCCGTCACCTACGTGGCGGCGCGCCAAGCTTCGGCGACGGTTAGCAGCCAGCTTCCAGCCATCCAGCGCATCTTCCGCGTAGCGCCGCGCTACGCCCAGATGGACGTATTGCTGGGAGCAGGACTCCATTCCGCGCGCGGCATCTCCATGCTCTCGCCGAACGCTTTCGTCAGCCGGTTTGGCGCGGCCCTCGGAGGCGAAGACGAGGCGCGGGCCGTCTACTCCCGGGCGCAGCTCTTCTCCGCTTCGGCGGCGCATCTTTTTGGACGATTCTCGAGCGGCCTGAACCAGGGTCGCCCGATCGTGATCGAGGACGTCACATGACCCCACCCCTGGCGCAAATCCCGAATTGGACTTCTCTCTTCGGCAGCCCCGATTTCTGCGCGTGTGAAGACTGCCTCTCCATCCTCAGTCCGGCCGCCTACCTCGTCGACCTTCTCCAGACGATACTGGCCTCGCAGATCAGCGATGGGGGAAGCAAGACGGGGACGGACCTGTTGTTCGCTCGGCGGGCCGACATCGCGACGCTCCAGCTCGATTGCAACAATACCAATACCGAGCTTCCTTACATCGACTTGGTGAACGAACTGCTCGAGAATGCGATCGCTCCGAACACCGCAACGAAACACGACACCACCGACGGGTCGTCCGCCGATCTGGGCGCGATGCCGGAGTACATTAATTCCGGCGCCTACGACGGCTTGGCAACGTACGTCTTCCCCTGGAACCTGCCGTTCGATCTTGGCTTAACGCAGGCCCGAGCCTACCTGGCCGCCATCCCGATCGATCGCTCCCGATTGATGCAGGTCTTCCAGACGTCACCGGGCGCCGCCGATCCCACTGACTCCGCTCTCACCGCCGCCGACGCCTTTGTCGCCGAATTCCTGGGCCTTTCGCCGCTCGGCTGGAAAATTCTCCTGGGCGCGAGCGGGCATCAGCCGTGGGAACTCTGGGGCGTCAGCACGAGCGACTGGAACGGCACGTGGACGGTGGCCAGCCCTGGGCCGACGGTCGCCCAGTTCCTGCAGCAATCGGGAATCTCCTTCCCGGACTTGGTTGATCTGCTCACCACTCGGTTCGCCGCCCCGCTCGGCGCTAGCGGGAAAGCCATCGCCATCGAGTGGGCCGACACGGCGACCGAGCAGTCCTGCGACACTACCAAGGCCACCATCCTCAATCTCTCTGCGAACGCGCTCGGCCAAATGGTTCAGTTTCTGCGCCTGCGGCAGGCGCTGGAAATCCCGGTGCTCGATCTGGACCTGCTGGTCGCAGCGCTGCGTTCGGGATCGTTCGACGCCGCCTTCTTGCGGCAGGTGGTGGCTGCCTCGCAATTGCAGAGCAAACTGGGGCTGTCTTGGCCGGAGCTGGCTGCGTGGTGGGGACCTATCCCCACTTTCCCAGACGTCCGCGGCGGCACTTCGCTCTACGAGAGCCTGTTTCTCAACCCCGCCCTCCTCAATCCCGATCCCACGGTCCAGAAGACCATCACCGCGGTCTTCGGCCTGAATTCCACCGGCACGGAGATCCAGGACACCTCGCACTTCCTCGAAGACTCGGTCTATCGCCCCAACCTCCTGGCCGGTTTGCAGATTTCTTCCGCCGACCTCGACGCGCTGATTGCCGCGCTGCCGCTCGCCGTCTCGAGCGGGAAACACGTGCTGAATCTGGCCAATCTCTCCGAGCTGTTTCGCGCCACGTCGCTCGCGCGCGCTTTGGGCCTCTCGATTCCGGACTTTCTCACGGTGGTCGCGCTGTTCGGCCTGAATCTCGATCCAGCCTCCGGACATACGCCGCCCCTGGCGCCCTTCGACCCCACGCGCGTGGCTGACGCGGCGACGGTGGTGGCCCAGTCCGCATTCCTCGCTTCTTCCGGCTTCAGCCCTGCCGATCTCGGCTACCTCCTGCTCGATCGGGACGCTGCCACTTCGCCTCTCGCGCCATCGGCCGCCGCTCTCGCGCAGCAACTCACCAACCTCCTCTCAGGACTCGCGCCCATCGCCGCAGCCACGGGGGGGTCGGGCGCGCAATGGCAGGCCCAAGCCGGAGCGTTCGTCATCCAGCAGCTCTCGGGCTGGCTGTCGCTCCCGGTGCCCGCGCTCCAGGCCTGGCTTGCGCCGCCGGCCGCGCCACCGAAGCCGCCGGGATTTCCTACGGATGTCCTGAGCGTGCTGCTCGACCCCTCCTTCGTCGGCATGGCGGCCCCGATCGGCGCCGCCGCTATTTCCTCCGCGCTGGCCGCGCCAACCCCGTTCAATCCGGCCTCGGCGCCGCCGCTCTACTATCAAGCACGCTCCCTCATCCTGCTCAAGAAGCTCGCGGTCTTGGCGAGCCGGCTCAGCCTGACCGCGGCGGAACTGGGTTGGCTCGAGGCGAACGCCGGCGCCCTCGGTTGGCTCGATTTCAGCACACTGCCGGCCTATAGCAGCCCGCCCTTGGCGCCTTTTGCGCCGTTCTATCTGCTGGCCCTGATGTGCCAGTTGCGCACCCAATGGATCGCCCGCCAGTCCTTTTTCACCCTGCTCCCCGCGCGCCCGCCCGCCCCCGCGCCTTCGATGGGCGGCTATCTGGGAAGCTTGACCGGTCTGACCGGTTGGAACCTGGCGGATCTGAATTTCCTCGCCGGAGCCCAGGGGTGGAATCTGGCGGTCGCCGACTTCTGGAACCCGGCCACGCTTCTCCGCTGCCAGAACGCCTTCCAGGCGCTTTCCAGCTTGAACGCATCCGCAGCGCAGGTGTTTCCCTGGACCTATGCCTCGCTCACCCTCGCGCAAGCCAACGACATCACCAATCTCGTCAAGAACCGCTACAGCTTCGAGCAATGGCCGGCCATCGGCAAAAAGCTTCGAGACCCGCTCCGCCAGCAGCAGCGCGACGCGCTGGTTTCCTACGCGATCTACGATTCCGCCTCCCTCTTCCACCAGGCTTTCACTTCCGCCGACGACCTGTTTGGATATTTACTACTCGACACGCAAATGTCGGCCTGCATGATGACCAGCCGCATCATCCAGGCGACGCAATCGGTGCAACTCTTCATCAGCCGATGCCTGATGAACGTCGAGCCGGGCGCGGTCATCTCGGAAACCGCCTCGCGCTATTGGGAATGGATGAAGGCGTACCGGCTCTGGCAGGCGAACCGCGAGGTTTTTCTCTACCCGGAGAACTGGCTCATCCCCACCCTGCGCGACGACCAAACCGATTTCTTCCAGACCCTTGCCCAATCCCTGCGCCAGAACGCCATCACCAGCGACCACGTCGAAGCCGGCTATCTCGCTTACCTCACCAGCCTGGACCAGGTTGCCCGGCTACGGGTTTGCGGCATGTACCACGATCTGAACGAGACCGAGAATATCGATGTGGTCCACGTTGTCGCGCGGACCGAAGGCGCGCCGTTCGTCTATTACTACCGCCAGTTTGTGAACTCGTCGTATTGGACGCCGTGGGAGAAGGTCGGCCTGGATCTTGCCGGCAACGATGTCATTCCGGTGGTCTACAACCGCCGGCTGTACCTCGTATGGCCGCTGCTCCGCCTCGTCTCTATCCCGCCTCCGCAAGTCAGCTTCGGACCGATAGACCTCAGCGGGGGATCCACACTGCAGACCACTCCGCCCTACCAGTGGGTTCAGGTGCAGATCGCCTGGAGTCAGTACACCGACAATAAGTGGGTTGCGAAGAAAACTTCCGATCCGCCCGGTGTCCTGATCCCCTTCGCCCAGGAGCCGCCGGGAGACGGCCTCGTCCCCGAAGCGAATGAAACGATCTATGAGTTGCAACCCGAGGACGCCATCTCGGTGATCAGGGCGGACGGCAGCATCGATCCCGCCTACTTCGCTTTCAAGGCCATCCCGCCAGCTTCCGACGACGCTACCGACGCCCTCCAGATCGAATGCTACGTCCATCCTTCGGCGAGCGGGAAAGTGTCGCCACCGCACATGGGCATCTGGGTGGCGCAATTCACCATCTCGGGTTGCCACGAGCGGGTGGAAGTCTCCGTCAAGCCGCCGAGCGCCAGCCAATCCCAATCCATCGTGCCGCCGCCGAAAATGGATATCGACAGCATGGAATTTGCTTTGCCGCCTCCCTCCGGCGAAGTCTTCGGAGTGGGCGATGTTCTGCGCCTCAACGTCGGCATCGTGGACCCGAGCGACGTCACACTCACCCAAATCCAGAACCAACTCTCTCCTCAGGAGGTGCTGGGCTCGACCCCAGCCGGGGATACCTACCTGCTCTACCCTCACCAATACCCCCAATTCTCGGCTCAGGACGTCTTCTTCGAACAAGACAACGAGCACAGCTTTTTCGTGGTTCCCCACCTCAGCCGCGAAGTGATCGGTCTCCAGAACGGCGCCTACGCCGGCTACGCCAACTTGCACGCGCCGGGAGCCTTCTACGCCACGAATTTGCTCCCGATCGTCAATTCCGGGGCGCTCGCGCCGGCCCCTGGGTTTGCGCTCCGCTCGTTGGGAGCGGGGGCGGCTTCGAGCGGCGCCACCAATTTCAAAACGATCTCGCCCGGAGGCTACGTCAACGGCGTGACCGGATGGTCGCCGAAAGCCCCGATCGCCCGGTATTTCGGCGACTTCCAGTACTACCCGTTCTACCACCCCTACGTCTGCCAATTCATTCGCGCCATCAAGCAGGCCGGCGTCCGCGGATTGCTCCAGTGGCCGCATCCGGCTTCGGCAACTCCCCCGTGGCCGAGCGCTCCGACGCCCGCGCCGTTGCAACTGTTGAACGCCGATTACTTTGCCTCGGAGTACAGTCCGCTCGCGGTTTCTCAGCCCTATCCGGCCGATGATGTGGATTTCACCGCCTCCGGCCCCTATTCCCAATACAATTGGGAACTCTTCTACCACGCCCCGATGCTGCTGGCGACCCAGTTAAGCCAGAACCAGCAATTCGAAGACGCGCAGAAGTGGCTGCATTACGTTTTCGATCCTACCGACATCTACCCCTTGGCGCCTCCCACGGCCAGCTCGAACTTCCCGTACGGATTCTGGAAGCTCAAGCCGTTCTACGAGCAGACCACCGAGCAAACCGTCGCCGATCTCGTCACGTTGCTCGATTCCGCCGCGCCGGGCAACGCCGACGCCATCCAGAATTTCCAGCAGCAGGTGAACGCTTCGCTCGATGATCCCTTCAATCCCTATGCCATCGCGCGCCTGCGGACGACGGCGTTTCAGAGGGCGACCGTGATGGCTTATTTGGACAACTTGATCGCGTGGGGAGACAGCTTGTTCGCCCAGAACACCCGCGAGAGCATCAACGAGGCCACGCAGATCTACATTCTGGCCGAACAGTTGCTCGGCCCGCGTCCGACGCGGGTCGAACGCGGCGCGGTCCCGCCCTCGAACTACCAGACCCTCTCCGGCCTCATGGTTTCCGGCGACCTCTCCGATCCGCTGGTCCAGCTCGAAAACGCCTTGCCTGTCTCGGCGGGCCAGCTCGTCCCCGCGGTTCCCCTTCCTTACGCGCCTCCGCCGCTCTCGGCTTCCACCGTCTATTTCTGCTTCCCGCCGAATCCGCAGCTGCTGGCCTATTGGGACACCGTGGCCGACCGCCTGACGAAAATCCGGAATTGCGAGAACCTCCAGGGGCAGTACGAGCAGTTGCCGCTGCTTGCGCCGCCCATTCCGCCGGGCCTGCTCGTCGCGGCCGCGGCCGCTGGAGGCGACCTCTCCACCGTGCTGAACGCCCTGAGCGCTCCGTCCCCGCTCTATCGCTTCCCGTACCTGTACAAGCAGGCGATGGATTTCTGCAAAGAGGTCCAAAAGCTCGGCGATGATCTCCTGAAGGCTCTCGAGCGGGAGGATGCCGAGGCGCTGGCCGATCTCCGGGCCGCACAGGAGGCGGCGTTGCTCACCGCGATGCAGCAGGTCTACCTCCAACGAGTCACCGAAGCCAATCTCCAGCAGCAGAATTTGCTGATGTACAAGGATCGTATCCAGCACAAGCATGACTGGTACGCCACGCAGCCCTTTATGTACGACGGCGATACCGTGGGCCTCACGCTCAAGGCGGTCGCCATAGCCTTGGAGGCGGCCGCGGGCATCCTCCATGCCACCGAAGGCACGGCGCATCTCATTCCCGAGCTGGATGGCGGCGTGACCGGCGTGGGAGGGAGCGCCACCGTCAAGATCAAATTCGGTGGCCAAAACGTCGGGCATGCCGCCAAGGGCTGGGCCGACGCGTTGGGAATCACCGGGAAGTTGACGAACGGGCTGGCGGAAGGCGCGCTCACTATCGGCAAGTTCCAGGAACGCCAGGCGAAATTCCAGCTCGAAAAGGAGTTGGCTCAGGACGAACTGGACGAAATCACCGGCCCGGAACAGCAGATCGCCCAGCTCAAGATCCAGATCGCGCTGACGGAGCAGGACAATTTCGCTCTCAAGACGCAGCAAGCCGCCGACGTCTACAACTTCTTGCAAACCAAGTTCACCAATCAGCAGCTCTACGACTGGATGGTGGGGCAGATTTCCGCGGTCTATTTCCAGGCCTATCAACTCGCCTACCAGATGTGCCAGCGCGCTCAGGCCGCCTACAACCGCGATTTGGCTCTCTACGAAGCGAGCGCCCTCACCTTCCTCCAACCCAGCTATTGGGACAACCTGCGTCAGGGCCTGCTCGCGGCCGAGCAACTCTCCTACGACACTCAGCGGATGCAGGCGTCGTTCCTCGACAATAACGTGCGCGAATTCGAAATCAGCCGCGCCATCTCGCTCGGCGCGCTCGATTCCGTCAATTTCCAGGCCCTCCTCACGAACGGGGTGGGCTACTTCAACGTGAAGGAGTCGTTTTTCGACGGCGACTATCCCGGTCACTATATGCGGCGGATCAAGTACGTAGGCCTGAGCTTCAAATTCACCAGCGCCACCCGCCCCGCCACCGTCAATTGCACGCTGACCCTGCTGAGCAGCGTGATTCGCTACAAGACGGTTCCCGCGACCCCCTACGCCCAGACCTCGGCGAGCGACAGCCGGTTCGTCGACCCCAATCCCCAGCATGTCCCGCTATCCATCGTGACGAGCAACGGCGGCGCCGCCGCGAGCGGGGGCGCCGTGGCCCCCGACAACGGCATGTTCGAAACCACGGTCCACTACATCCTCACCGACGATCGCTATCTCACCTTCGAGCACCAGGGCGCCATCAGCAACTGGCAACTCGAGCTGAGCAAGAGCGCGAATTCGTTCGACCTGAGCACCATCTCGGATATCGTTCTGCAAATCGAGTACACCTCACGCTACGGCGGCGACGCCCTCAAGAAGGCCGCGGGAGGCTAGAAGCCATTTCAAAACCTCCGCCTTCGGGGGTCGGAGCTTCAGCTCCGACAAAAAGCGGCCGAAAAATAGCGGCTTCAGCCCCTGAAGGGGCCCGGCCGGAGGTTTTGAAATAGCTTCTAGAATTCGTACAGGCTACCCGGAAGCCTCTGCTAGAATCAAAGACCAGCGTGGGGAAAGTAATGAAACGGGCCGGCCAAGAATTTTGTCCCTTTCCCGGAATTTCCGCTCCGCGGTTCGCCGCTATCGTTGCAGCAATCGCCGCGCTCCTCGGCGCCCCTGCCGCCCTTGCGCAAGCCAAGCCCTCCCCAGCCGCGCAGAAGGCCGCTGCCGCGGCGAGCCAAGGGCAGAAGGGATCCCCTGCGCGTTCCCTGCCAAGGCTCGCGCGCCTTCCGCTTTCGGCCCTGGCCCCGGCTCCTCCCGGCCGCGGTCTCAAAAGCCCGGCGCCCACCAGCGCCGCGCCAGCCTCCGTCAGCTTGATCGTTCCGGCCGAAACACCCTTGCGCGTTTCCCTTTCGAAAACGGTCCCCCTGGGCAAGGTGGGCGAGCCGATCGCCGCCCAGGTGACCGAGCCGGTGTATGCTTTTGACCGCGTCGTGATTCCTCAAGGAAGCGAAGTGACCGGAAAGATCGCCGAGATCATCCCCGCGTCGAAACTTCGGCGCACCGAAGCGATCATGAACGGCAACTTCACTCCGCTCAAAACCGCGACAATCGAGTTCGATACGCTCGCGCTCAAGGACGGCACGCGCCTGCCCATCGAAACGAAAGTATCTCTCGGAATTCCCAACGTCATTCGCCTGGTGGCGGCGAGCAGCAAACCGGTGAAGCCCGGGTTGATCCAGCGGGCGAAGCGCGCCCTTGGCCAGCAATGGCACTACGCCCTACAGCAAGCGAGAACGGTGGTCAGTTACCGCTTTTGGAAGAAATTCGCTATCGGGGAACTTCCCTACCATCACCAGTACCTGCGCGAAGGTACGGTCTTCGACGCCGAACTGCTTGCGCCGCTCCGCTGCGGCCAGGAGACGCTCGCCCCCGGAGCCCTGGCCGATTACGGCCAGCCTCCACCGCCGAATAGCGTCGTCGAGGCGCGCCTGCTCACCGCCCTGAACTCGGCGACGGCCCGCAAGGGCGGAAGGGTCGAAGCCGTCGTTACTCAGCCGCTTTTCTCCCCTCGCCGGAAATTGCTGGTGTTGCCCGAGGGCACGCGACTCGAGGGCAGCGTCGTCCAGGCGCATCCCGCGCGGCGCCTGCATCGCAACGGCCTCTTGCGTATCGTGATTCAGCGAATGACCCTGCCTTCGGGTGCCACGGCGCGCGTCGATGCAAGCCTCGCGGGTCTCGCCGTTGGCCAAGCCTCCCACATCAAGCTCGATTCGGAAGGCGGCGCGAGCATCTCCACCAGCAAGAAGCGCTATCTCGATACGGCCCTTTCGCTGGCGATCGCCATGTCCACCACCGGCGGTTGCGACGCCGAGGATCGCATTTCCGGCGGCAGCTGCGACGGTGGGAACCTGACTCACCGGAGTGTGGCGGGCGGCTCTGGTTTCAAACTGGTCGGCTTGGCCCTCGGCATGGCCGTCCACTCCCAAGTGCTGAGTCAGGCGCTCGGTTTCTACGGTGCGGCCTGGTCCGTGTACAACCATTTCCTCTCTCCAGGCCGCAACGTCATTCTCGCCAAGAACACACCCATGGTGATCGCCTTCGGCGCTCAGCAACCCTCCGGCAACTAGCCAAGCTGTGGAGCAAAAGTCGTGACGCTCTGTGCGAAATGACACAGCGTCCGGCCCGCGCGAATCGAATGGCTTGGCAGTAAAGGACTTACACACCGCTCGATCTCTAAATCATGGCAAGCGACATGCTTCGCCAAAGGTGCGCTTCGCTCGAGCTGGCGCATAGCGAAATAGGAGTGCGGCGAGATGAGCCCGAATGCCACGGCCGTGACGCGAGCCACACCCGCGAAGTTCCGCAACGACGTTTTCATCAGCGAGGATCGGTGCAAGGGCTGCGGCTTCTGTATCGAATTCTGTCCTCCGAAGGTGCTTGCCATATCCGAAAAATTCAATCGCCACGGCTATCATCCTCCCCTCCTCGTCAACCAGGCAGCCTGCACGGGTTGCGACTTGTGTGGCCTCTATTGCCCCGACTTTGCCATTTACGGAATCCGAGTCCCGGTGTCGGGAGGCCGGTCGCAGGCGGCCGTACGGCAAGTGGAGGAGGCGGAAGGGTGAGCCTGGTCAAGGCGAATCCGAAGACCGTCCTGAGCGGAGTGCATTTCATCGACGGAAACCACGCCGCCTGCGAAGGAGCCATCGCCGCGGGAGCGAATTTCTCCGCCGGATACCCCATTACCCCTTCCACGGAAATTGTCGAACGGTTCGCGGCTCGCGCGCCGCTCGTGGGCGCCACTTTCCTGCAGATGGAGGATGAACTGGCGTCGTCGATCGCCATCCTCGGCGCCACGTGGGGCGGAGCGAAGGCGTTCACCGTGACTTCCGGTCCCGGCTTCTCGCTCATGATGGAGCATATCGGCTTTGCCGCGATGACGGAGACGCCCTCGGTCTTCGTCAACGTTCAGCGCGGCGGCCCATCCACCGGCCTCCCCACCCTCCCCGCGCAGGCCGACATGATGCAGGCGCGCTGGGGCTCGCATGGCGATTACGAAATCATCGCCCTTTCTCCCAGCTCGCCGCAGGAGTGTTTCGATCTGATGATCGACGCTTTCAATTTCGCGGAGCAGTATCGCAATCCGGTTCTCGTCATGATGGACGAGAGCGTGGGGCATATGACCGAAAAGGTCGTTATCCCACCTGCCGACGAGCTCCGCCTCTACCCCCGCCGCTACACTTCCCTGCCCCCCTCTCGCTATCTGCCCTTCAATCCTTGGCCGAATGGCGTTCCGGAAATGGCGAAGGTGGGCCAGGGATATCGCTTCCACGTCACCGGCCTTACGCACGATACGCGGGGCTATCCCGCGATCAACTGGCAGATTCAGCAGGAACTCACCAGCCGGCTGGTGGGCAAGATCCGCAACCACGCCGGCGAGATCACCCGCACCGACGAACACCTCCTCGACGACGCGCGCATCGTGCTGGTGGCCTATGGGATCACCGCTCGCGTCGCCCTCCGAGCCGTTCAGATGGCCCGCGAAGAGAACATTCCCGCCGGGCTCCTGCGCCCGGTGGTCGTATGGCCCTTCCCGGAAAAACGCATCGGCGAGCTTGCCGGGCAAGCCAAGGCATTCGTCGTCCCCGAGCTGAACTACGGCCAGATCGTGCGGGAAGTCGAGCGCGCGGCAGGCGGCCGCGCGCAAACGCTGCTCATCCCGCACGGCGGCGGCGCCGTTCATCGGCCCGAGGCGATCCTGGAAGTCATTCGAGAGGTGGCGCGATGGGCGTGATCGCGACCGTCAACCCGGTCGAACCCCTGCTCCGAGGCGACCGCATGCCTCACCTGTGGTGCCCCGGGTGCGGCATCGGAACGACGGTCAACTGTTTTGCGAGGGCTTTGGAGCAGTCGAAGCTCCCGCTCGACTCGGTGGCCGTGGTCTCCGGCATTGGCTGCACGGGCCGCGTCGCGGGCTACCTCAACCTCGATTCCTTTCACACCACCCACGGCCGCGCCATCCCCTTCGCCACGGGACTGAAACTGGCCAACCCAAACCTGACCGTCGTGGTCTACAGCGGGGATGGCGATCTGATTTCCATCGGCGGCAACCACTTCATCCATGCCGCCCGGCGCAACGCCGATATCAAAGTGATCTGCGTCAACAACTTCATTTACGGCATGACGGGCGGCCAAGTCGCCCCCACCACGCCCGCGGGAGCGATGGCGACTACGGCGCCCTACGGAGCCTTCGAGCGGCCCTTCAATCTCCCCTTTCTGGCCGAATCTTCCGGCGCCGTCTACGTGGCGCGCTGGACCGCCTACCACGTTCGGCATATCGCGCATTCGATGGCCGAGGCGCTGCGGAAGAAAGGTTTCTGCTTTATCGAAATCCTTGCTCCGTGCCCTACGCTCTACCAGCGCCGCAATAAGCTCGGCGACGGACTCGATACGATGCGGTACTACAAGCAGCACAGCGTGATCCGGAATGGCGCCAATACTCGCGACCTGGATTTGCCCTTTCAGGGACAGATCGTCGTCGGAAAATTCGTGGATATCGAACGGCCCACCCTCCAGGAGGGCATGGATTTGCAGTACCGCCAAAAGCTCCAGGACCGTTACGTCGGATGGAGACAGCCTTGAGCGAAACGCATGAGATCCGCATTGCCGGCTTTGGCGGCCAGGGCGTGATTCTGGCGGGAATGGTGATCGGCCGGGCCGCGGCTCTTTTCGACGGCAAACACGTCACGCTGACGCAGAGTTTCGGCCCGGAAGCCCGCGGCAGCGCCGCCAACGTGGACTTGATCGTATCCCCCGAGCCCATTCTTTATCCTTACCCAACCCATCTGGACGTTCTGGTCGCCATGTCGCAAGAAGCCTGCGCGCGCTTCGTTCCCGAACTCGCTCCCCAGGGCACGCTGGTTTTCGAGCAGGATCTGGTGAGCTTCCAGTCGCCCCGCCCGGAACTCCAGGCCTATGGCGTACCCGCGACGCGTTTCGCCGAGGAGTTGGGACACAAGTTCGTTCTGAACATGGTGTTGGTCGGATTCCTTACCGGCATGACCGGGCTCGTGACTCCCGAAGCCGCTCGCAAGTCCATCGCCGATTCGGTTCCGAAAGGCACCGAATCCCTGAACGCCGCGGCATTCGTTAAGGGCTTCGAATACGCTTCTGCCCAGCGACTGGCGTTTTCTCCCCACGCCTAGGAGGAACAGAATGGCAGCCAAAATTCGCGTAATCCAATATGGCCTCGGCCCGATCGGTTGCGCCATGGCGCGGCACGTCATCGAGCGCGACGGGATCGAGCTCGTCGGCGGAGTGGATGTGGACCCGGCCAAGATCGGCAAGGACTTAGGTGAAGTGATTGGCGCGGTCCGCGCCCTGGGTCTTCCCGTGGGCCGCACTCTTGGGGAAATACTGGCGCGCGGCAAGGCCGATGTGGTCCTGCACACCACGAATTCCTATTTCGATCTGTTCCAATCCCAGATACTCGAAGTCCTGCGCGCGGGACTCGATATCGTGTCCACTTCCGAGGAGCTTTCCTTCCCTTGGATCGACCACCCCGTTCCTGCCGCCGAAATCGACAAGGCGGCGAAGCAATACGGCAAGACGGTTCTGGGCACGGGGGTGAATCCGGGCTTTCTGATGGATACGCTTCCTCTCAGCCTCACCGGCATCTGCCAGCGAGTCGATCGCATCGAAGTGCGCCGCGAGCAGAATGCTTCGAAGCGGCGCGGGCCTTTCCAGGCCAAGATCGGGTCGGGCATGACGGTCGAGCAGTTCCAAGCCAAAATGGCGGAAGGCCGCATGGGGCACGTGGGCTTGCCGGAATCCGTCGCCGCTATTTTTAAAACGCTTGGCAAGGGGCTGGTCCGCTACGAGTCCAGCGTCGAGCCGGTCTTGGCGGATCGGCCGGTGAAGACCGACCACTTTGAAGTGCCGCCCGGCCGCGTGAGGGGACTCAAGCAGACCGCCCGCGGCTATACCTGCATGGGGGAATTCGTGAAGTTGGTCTTCCTCGCCGCTCTGGATTGGGAGTGCGATCAAGACACCGTTGCGATCGCCGGCAGACCCGATCTCCGCGTCACCCTCCAAGGCACCAACGGCGATCTCGCCACGATCGCCATCGCCGTGAATGCAATCCCTCGCGTCCATGCTGCCGCCCCGGGTCTGGTCACCATGGCCGATCTCCCCGTCGTCACCGCCTGGTAACGGCCGCAACGCTTTAACCGCGCCCCCGCCTCCAGCGCGGCACTATCATCGAGCCATGCGGTAAGGTTTAAACGTAGAGCCGCGGCCTTCAGCGCGGTGCGCCACGAGCGACAAGTAGTAGCACAGCCATTCCTGGCTGTGCGCCTTTCGCCAACACTCTAGCAAGCACAAGCAGCAATGCCTCTCCTCCATGCACCCCCTTGCAATCCAAAAAGGTGTAAACGTAGAGCCGCGGCCTTCAGCGCGGCACGGCTGGCCCCGCGCCGGACAATGGTGGTATCACTTTCCGCTTGGAATCCCAAAGGCCCCTGGAACGTGCTTATCGAGGAGAAATATCACGGGAATTCGACCACACGCCACCCCCGCGCCGACGCCGGGGTAGCACAGGCCTCAGAGTCTGTGTGGCAACCCAGGCTTTACGAAAGGGCACGTCCCGAAGTTTCGGGATCAGCCGTGCCGAAAGTCCTTCCCCATCAACGCGGCTTTAGCCGCTGAGGGCTGCATCCGCCAGTTACCACACAGACTCTTCAGCCTCTGTCGCCTTTCCGACCGCACCCCTTCGCGTGCCAGCGCCGGGAATCCTATATCGCCACCAAATCGGCGTAGACGAACCCGTCGCGCTCGACGATTTCCCCCGCCCGCACGCCTATAGCTGATGCGAACATCGGGCCGGCCGCAGCGAACGTATGAAACTCGCCATACTCGCCGCAAGGATCCACACCCGGCGGCAAGCGATCGAGCAGCGCGGCATCGAATTTGCCGCCTGCGAATTCCCGGTTGAGCTTGCGAGGATCGACGCAAGCCAGCCACGCTTCCACGCCTCCGGCTACCATCTCGCGCGCCAGGCGCGGCGTATCGAGCTTCCACAGCGGGAAGACGGGTGTCATGGCGCAGCGTGCGAGCTGCTTCTCGCGGTACTCGCGAATGTCCTGAAGGAACAAGTCGCCGAAAACGACGTGCGTAACGCCCTCGTCCCGCGCGCGAGCCATTGCGGCGGCCATCGCTTGCTCGTAGACTTCGTTGGGACAGGGATACGGAATGGGAACCTTCACCAGCGGCAGGCCCGCGCGCTCGGCTTGGGCGTCGACCAGCGCTTCGCGCACGCCGTGCATGGCGACGCGATCGAAGGCGTGGTTGATCGTCGTGACGAGCGCCACCAATTCCAACTCACCCTGCTGCCGCGTCACGTGCAAGGCCCAGGCGCTATCCTTGCCGCTGCTCCAGGAAAGCCACGCTTTGGGGCGAGTAGCCATTTCCGCCACACCGATTAAACCATGAAGCGAGAACAAAAACGCTTGGGCGTAAGAGCCGCTTCCCCGAGGGTAGGGAAAAACCGCGGGCGAGGCCGAGGCCCCGACAGGACGCGTTCGGGCGAGCCGCCGCGCGCCGCCGTGGCCTGGGCGACCCGCCAATTAGCCCGTCTCACCCTTGACCAGAAGCTCGGCCAACTCGTCATGCTCACCGTTCCCACTCGCTTCCCTTCACCAGAAGACGCCGGCTGGCGCGAGCTGTGCCGCGCGGTAGCCGCGGGCGAGGCCGGCAGCGTGATGCTGGGCGCGCTCCGAGGGCCCGTCGGAATCGAGCTGCCGCGGGTCCATGCCGCCGCGGCGCAAATCAACGCCCTACAGCGCCTGGCGCCAATACCTTTGCTCGTCGGCGCCGATTTCGAAACCGGCACCGCCATGCGCCTCTCCGAAGGCACTTCCCTACCCCATCCCATGGCTGTCGCGGCGACGGGAGACTCCCGCTACGCCTATGCCTGCGGCGCCATCACCGCGCGCGAGGCACGCGCCGCGGGCGTGAACTGGATTTTTGCGCCCCTGTGCGATGTGAACAACAATCCCGCCAATCCCATCATCAACACCCGCTCGTTTGGGGAGGATCCCCGGCGCGTTGCCGAATTCGCCGCCGAATTTCTTCGCGGCGTCGAAGATCACGGCGTGCTTGCCACGGCAAAGCATTTTCCCGGCCACGGCGATACCGACATCGATTCGCACATCGGTTTGCCGGTGATCCACGGCGACCGCGCCCGTCTCGAGCGCATCGAGCTCGCTCCTTTCCGCGCCGCCATTCGCGCCAAGGTCAGCTCGGTCATGACCGGCCATCTGCTGGTCCCCGCGCTCGAGCCGAATCCGGAATTGCCCGCGACGGTCTCCGCAAGGATCCTCGACCGCCTGCTGCGGCGCTCGATGGGGTTTCGCGGCATCATCGTCACCGATTCGCTCGATATGGCTGGTGTCACCCTCCTCTATCCCCCGAACCGGACGGCGCCGCTCGCTATCGAAGCTGGCGCTGATGTGCTCATCAACCCGCCGAGTCCCGCCGCCGCGCTCGATTCGCTCCGCCAAGCTGTCCGCGACCGGAGCTTGCCACTCGCCAAAATCGATGCCGCGGTACGCCGCGTCCTCCTGGCCAAGGCGCGGCTTGGACTCACGAAGCGGCCCCAGGCTGATCTCGATGGGCTGAGCCGCGTCTTCGCCACCGCGGAATTCTCCGAGCAGGCCCTCGACATCGCTTCCCGTGGCATCACCCTGCTGCGCGACGAGGATCGCCTGCTGCCGCTGGACGCCTCGAAGCCGATGCGCGCCCTGCTCTTGGCGATCTCCGCCGATCCCGAGCCCGTGCCCGGCGACGGTTTCGAAGACGAAATTCGCCATCGCCTGGATTCCCTCGTCGTGTCTCGTGCCGACACCCGCTTCGCCCTCGCACGGAACGTCGATTTGCCTCCCGCGGAAACGTACGACATCGCGATCGTCGCCCTCTACGTCCGCGTCTTCGACCGCAAAGGCGCACTCGGCCTGACCGAAGAGCAAGCCCACCTCGTGGACCGCGTGCTCGCGGCGGGAAAGCCGGTTGTCGTCGCTTGTTTTGGAAGTCCGTACCTCGTTGCGCGCTTCCCGCAAGCGCGGGCGTGGATAGCCGCCTTCAGCACTACGCCTGTAGCTGAAAGAGCGCTCGGCCGCGCCCTTTTCGGCCAGGGAGCCATCGCCGGCCGCCTTCCGGTTACCGTGCCCGGCGCGGCGCCCTCGGGCGCCGGCGTCCGCGCGGAAACCAATCCCATGACGCTCGCGACCGCAGGAAAGATCATGGAGCGAGCGCTCCGACCAGCTTTCGACTTGCTGGAGCTCGGGGTGGCCGATCGTGCGTTTCCTGGCGGCGTACTGGCTGTGGCCTACAAGAACCGTCTCGTGACGCAGGCCTTCGGCCGGTTCACTTACGGACCGAGGTCGCAGACCGTAACGCCCGATACGATTTACGATGTGGCTTCGCTGACCAAAGTCGTCGCGACCACTACCCTCGCGATGCAAATGGTGGAGGCAGGCGCGTTGCGACTCGATGCGCCTGCGGCGTTGTACTTGCCTCAGTGGCTGGCTGGTCCGCAACCCGAATGGCGCGGAAGAGTTACGCTGGGCGACTTACTGCGTCATAGCTCCGGCTTGCCGGCGCATCGCAAGTACTACCAGGAAACAGAAGGATACGAAGCCATCCTTGCCCGCGTGATGGCCGAGCCGCTCGTCTACGAGCCAGGCGCCAAAATCCTCTATTCCGATCTCGGCTTCATTCTGCTGGGCGAAATCGTGAGGCAGGTTTCCGGCTCCCCACTCGATCGGCTGGCTCACAAGCAGATTTTCCAGCCGCTGGGGATGACGGCGACTTCGTTTTCTCCTCCGCGCCGGCTCCGAACCCGCATCGCTCCTACCGAAACGGACACCCAGTGGCGCCAGCGCCAGATTTGCGGCGAAGTCCACGACCAGAATGCCTCGGCCATGGGCGGAGTCGCCGCCCATGCCGGGCTCTTCTCGACTGCCGGCGATTTGGCCGCTTTCTGCCAAATGCTCCTCGACGGCGGCATCTACGCGCACCGGCGCCTGCTCGCGCGTGCCACGATCCGGCAATTCACCGCGCGGCAGACGATTGGCGACGCCGCCTACGGGCTCGGCTGGGATGTGCCCACAGGCAAATCCTCGAGCGGCCACTTCTTTTCCCCGGCAAGTTTCGGCCACACGGGCTTCACGGGCACGTCGCTATGGATCGATCCGGAAAAGGAGCTGTCCGTCGTTTTGCTCACCAACCGCGTTTTCCCCTCGGCGGAAAACGATCGCATCCGCCGGGTGCGCCCCGCCCTCCACGACGCCGTAGTCCGCGCCCTCGGCCTCGCCCCCCGCGCCTGACAAACGTAAAGATTCACCACGGAGATTCACCACGGAGTGCACGGAGTTCCACGGAGAAGACTGGGGAGCAAGGAGAATCAACATCACCCTACCTGTTGCCGTCCCCCGGCGCAGAATCCACCGGCTGGCTCTGTAATCGCGGAGCAGCTCTGATTCCTCCGTGCTCCCTCCGTGGACCTCCGTGGTAAATTCCGCCCGCTGCCGCGGGCGTGCGCGGCGGATGCGGGCAGAAGGTCGGCTACTCGTGACGGAGCGCGATGCTGGGTTCGATACGTGCCGCGCGGCGTGCGGGGATCCACGATGCGGCTAGTGTAACGGAAGTCAGAAGCAGCGCAACGGCGGTGAACGTCCACGGGTCTGCCGGGCCGACGCCAAAGAGCATCCCGCGTACCAGCCGCACAACCGGCCAGGCGACTGCTCCGCCAACGGCTACGCTCACCAAAGACAGCCACAGCCCTTCCCGAAGTACCATCCCACGAATTTCGCCGGGCTGAGCGCCGAGCGCCATGCGGATGCCAATTTCCCGCGTCCGGCGGACCACGGAGTGGGCGGCAACTCCAAAGACCCCGAGGCAGGCCAAACCGAGTGCCAAGATCGCGCAAAGGGCAGCGCCGATAGCCAGCCCGTGCTCTTCGGCCAGCGTTTCGTCGATCTGGAGAAGCATAGTGCGAGCGTCGTAGACGACTAGGCTCGCGTTCACGGAGCGGACGGTCCGCTCTATAAGGGCTGCGAGCCCCGACGGGCCGGCCGTCGTGCGTACGTGCAGAACGAGGGTCCCGCCAGAATCCTCCGCGCCGAGCAACTGGAAGATCGCGGGGCGAGCCTTTTCCCGCAAGTTCCAATACTTGGCGTCCCTGACCACCCCGACGACCTCGTACTTACCCTCGGAACCCGAGCCTTCATCCCCGAAACGCCCTCCAATCGGGTCCCTTCCCGGGAAAAACTTCCGAGCGAACGCCTCGTTGACGATGGCGAAACGAGTGGAATCGGCGCTGTCCCCCGGCCGAAAGTCTCGGCCGAGGAGGAACGGAATCCCATAGTCGCGAAGAATCCTGGACTCACACTGTTGAATGCGACCATATGGTTCTCTGCTTGCCCGTAGGAGAACCCCTCCACCCAGATGTCCTTCTGCACTCCCGCCCGGCCGAAGAGCGGGCTCAGCGCCAGCGCTGCCGACCGGACACTTGGCAGCGCGCGCACGCGCCGAAGCAATGCATCCTCCATTCTGCTCGCCGCACTTCCCTGGAGGTCTGCGTCGCTCGAATCGATATTGAAGAGGAGCAGGTGGCTGCTGCGGAAGCCGGGGTTCACCGTACCCAGGTTATAAAGCGTTCGCGCTAGCAGGCCCGCCCCGGCGAGCAGCGCCATCGAGGAGGCAAGCTGCGCGGCCAGCAGCCCCCGCGCCCATCTCTGTCCTGTCGAGCGGGGCCCGGCATCCGCTCCTCCGATGAGCGGCCGCTGCTTTCGGGCGCGAGTGACGAGCCAGGCCGGAAACCCGCTTGCCAGCACAACGGTCAGCGCACAGGCCGCTGCCGCGAAGGCGAAAACGCCGGAATCGAGCGGGAACCCCACATCTGCTGGCGACTCCAAGGGGAGCAAGCCGATAAGCAGCTTAGAAGCGCCAAAGGCAACGAGGATCCCGAACAGCCCCCCTGCCGCGCTCAACAGCACGCCTTCCGTCATCAATTGCCTCATCACCCGCCATCGGCTGGCGCCCAGCGCCATGCGGATTTTCAGTTCCGTTACGCGCCCGGCTTGCCGAGCGAGTTGGAAGCCAGCCAGATTCGTGCAGGCGACCAGCAGAAGAACGCTCACGGAAACCATGAGGATTGGCAGGACCTCCGAAAGTTCCAAGCTCATTCCCCAATCGCCCACCCCCGCGGGGATCAACCCCACCTTGAGTCCCCGCGTTTCGCGCCGTTCTCTGGCCGGCCACTTCTCCATTTCGCCGCTCATGCCGGCGAGGGAACTCTGCAACGTAATTCCCAGTTCAGCTAGTGCCGACGCCTGAGTGACGTTTGGCTTTAGCCGGCCCACGCAATAAACAGAGCCCGGGGTCGGCATGCTTCGAAGCGGAACTGTCACGTCGGGAGTCCAGAGGCGGCTGAGGCCGAAAAACGATGGCGGTGTGATGCCGACCACCGTGAAGGCCACGCCCTCCAGGTAAACCGTCTGGCCTAACGCTGAACCGCTGCCCCCGAAGCGGCTCTGCCAAAAGCTGTAGCTGAGCGCCGCGACGCGAGGCACTGAGGCCTGGTCGTCGCCAGGCTCGATCAGCCGACCAAGAAAAGGTCTCACACCCAGAACGGAGTAGAAGGAGCCGGAAACCAGCAGGGTGTGGGCACGCGCCGAGCGCCTACCCCACTGCATGTTCGAAGTTCGTTCCGCGTAGACGAACATGCCGGAGAAGCTGCGGCGATCTTCAACGAGCGGCCGGAATTCGGGGTAGTCGAGGTTGGAGGATTCCGAGCCCGAGGGCCACAACAGAGTCATCTGCACGAGACCGCGGGGATTCTTGACGGGCAAGGGCTCAAGCGCGGCTTGGTCTACCAAGCCGAAAACAGCCGTACTCGCTCCGATGCCCAGGGCAAGCGTCAGGATGGCGACAGCGGTGAGTCCGGGACTCCCCGAAAGAAGGCGTAAGCCGTAGCGCGCGTCGTACCAGAATGATCGCACGGTTAGAGCGTATCGGCTGGGGTCGTGTTGCCAGCGCGAGTATAACGCCGGCCGAGTCGGCCGCGCCTAGAGCCTCCCCGCCCGGGCGACTGGTGTAGTCTTGTGCCAGCCGCCATGTTCAAGCGCATACCAGCATCGCGTCTTGCCCCCAGTCCACGGTTTCTCTTTTCGCTGTTGTGTTGCAGCACGCTTGCGTTAATTGGCGGAGCACCCGCGACGGCTCAGACGACAAAGGCATCTGTAGCCTCAGCCTCGCTCCCGGCCACGCCGCTCTCACAGTGGACACGCGACCTCGGCTACCAAAAAGCGCAAGTCTATCCGTTACGCCTCTCTGGACTGGGCTGCCCCCTCGTTGACGTGAGTGTTTCCGGAGTGACGGTCCCCCTGATGCTCGATCCGGGAACGGCCAGAGGGTTCGTCGTCACTAACAGCGCCCCCTCGATTCCCCATCAGGTTTTGCGGCGCGAGGAACAGCTCAACCCTGATGGCAGCTATCGTGGCGAATCCTATCTCATTCGCGTGGAAACCCTGTCGGTCTTAGGCGAAGCCTTTAAGAACGTCGAGGGGTCTCTCGCCGACTGGCGAACGTTTTCTTCTGAGCCGTTTAACGGCACCGTGGGGCTCGACTTCTTTCTGAATCGTCGCCTGACTCTGGACTACCGCTCCCGGAGGGTTGCCGCGGCATCCTCGCCCCTCCCGAAGCACCTGGATCCGAGTCGTTACGTCTCCCTGGCGCTTCTCGCTCCGCCGAGGACGCAGGGTCATGTCCTCTATGTGCGAGCCAAGGTGAATGGACGCGAGGCCATCGTCTACTTGGATATGGGCTACAACGTTTCCTTCATTTCTCCCGACTTTAGCGCGAGATTGCCTCGCGTCGACCACGCTGGTAAATTCACGGTCTTTCGCGAAGATGTACCCGTGGAACTCGGCGGCCAAAAGTTCGTACTCAACGATCTCCGCGAGGCTCCTATCAACCGCGGCGGTGGTTTCAGCCTTCCGGTCGCCCTGGAGCTTGGGAGCGATGTGCTGTCGCACTTTGTAATCACGATTGACCTCCGCTCGAAGAGCCTCATCCTTGCGCGAGCCGAGTAGCGGCGCGGGAGAGTCGATATCGTTTGGCGGTCCTCCGTGGCACTCAGGTCGCAATCGGCCGCGCCTGACGGGACATGGGATTCACCACGGAGCGCACGGAGTTCCACGGAGAAGACTGAGAGCCGAGGGCAATATCACTTCACCGGCTTCCGTCTTCCGCCGCGGGATCCACAGGCTCGCTCTGTAACCTCTCATCAGCCCCGATTCCTCCGTGGACCTCTGTGGACCTCCGTGGTTAGTACTGCCCGCCGGCGCGCGGCGAAGGACACGCTATAATCCCACCTCATGACGATGACCCCGAAAAGCGAGCGAACGAATCCGCGCAGCCGCGGCTTGGACACGAAGACCGCCCTCCAGATCCTGCGGCTCATGAACGCGGAGGACCGGCGTGTACCCGCGGCGGTTGGCAAGGCGATTCCCGCAATCGCCCGCGCGGTGGACGCGATTGTCGCGGCCTTCGAGCGCGGTGGCCGGCTGATTTACGTTGGCGCGGGAACCAGCGGGCGGCTGGGCGCGCTCGATGCATCCGAATGCGCGCCCACGTTTGGGGTTTCGCCCGCCGAGATCCGCGCGGTGATCGCGGGTGGCCGGCGCGCGCTCGATCGCGCCGTCGAAGGAGCCGAGGATTCGGCGCCGCGAGGGGCGAAGGACATCGCCGCGCTTCGGGTCGGCTCGAAAGACGTTGTCGTGGGGCTGGCGGCGAGCGGCGCGACCACTTACGTCGGCGGCGCGCTGAGTGAGGCGCGGCGCCGGGGAGCCAAGACGGTGCTGGTGACCACATCGCCACATCCGGCGCTCGGCAAGCTGGCGAATTTTTGCATCGTCGCCAACGTGGGGCCGGAAATCGTGGCGGGATCGACGCGGCTCAAGGCGGGCACCGCGCAGAAACTCGCGCTCAATATGCTGAGCACGGCCGCGATGGCGCGGCTGGGGCGCGTGTACGACAACCGGATGGTCTACCTCTCGCTTACTAACCGGAAGCTGCGCCGCCGCGGGTTGCGCTTGCTGGCGGAAACGGCTAGTGTCAGCGAAGCGGCGGCGCGGCGCGCTCTCGCTCGCGCCAAGAACGACTTGCCCGTCGCGCTCGTCATGCTCGAAGCGAACGTGGATCGGAACGAAGCCCAGCGGCGGCTCGCCCTTACGAAGGGACACGTGCGGCGCGCCATTCGGATGCGCCGTGGATAAATTCCGCATCGAAGGCGGGCGGCGACTCGAAGGAACGCTCCGCATCTGCGGCGCGAAGAACGCCGCCCTGCCGGAGATGGCCGCCTGCTTGCTTACCGGGGAGACGGTCGAGCTGCGGAATCTGCCGCGCGTGCGCGACATCGAGACCATGGCACGCTTGCTCGAGCACATGAACGTCGAAGTCGCGCGCCCCGAAGGCGAAGGCGAATCGGCGCGCGTGCGCCTTCGCGCGGGAACCATCTCCCACGCCGAGGCGCCGTACGACCTGGTGAAAACCATGCGGGCCTCCGTGCTGGCGCTCGGCCCGCTCGTCGCCCGCACCGGCTACGCCCGCGTGTCGATGCCTGGCGGCTGCGCGATCGGCGCCCGCCCCATCGATCTCCACCTGAAGGCGCTCGAACGCCTGGGCGCGGAGATCGCCACCGAGCACGGCTACGTCGAGGCGCGCGCGAAGCGCCTGCGCGGCGCGCGGATGGTTTTCGACCGCATCACGGTCACGGGAACGGAAAACGTGATGATGGCCGCGGCTTTGGCTGACGGCGAAACCGTGCTCGAAAACGCCGCGCGCGAGCCGGAGATTCCCGACTTGGCTCGGCTCCTAGTGGCCATGGGCGCGCGCATCGAAGGCGCGGGCACGTCGAGCATCCGCATCACCGGCGTGCCTTCCCTCCGCGGCGCCGCGCATAGCGTCATTCCCGACCGCATTGCCGCGGGAACCTACCTGGTGGCCGGCGCGATCACCGGAGGCAATCTGCTGCTCGAAGCCGCCGACCCGAATCACCTCGACGCGGTCATCCAAAAGCTGGCCGAATGCGGCGTCGAGGTGCGGCGCGAGCCGGGAGGCCTGCGCGTCGGCGGCGCGGGTCCCTGGAAAGCCGCCGACGCCGCCACCGAGGAATATCCCGGCTTCCCTACGGACATGCAGGCGCAGTACATGGCGCTGATGACCCAGGCGCAAGGCACGAGCATCCTCACCGAAACCATCTTCGAGAACCGGTTCCTGCATGCCAGCGAGATGATGCGCATGGGCGCCGACATCACCATCCGCGGAAACCAGGCGGTGGTGCGCGGGCCGACGCCGCTGACCGGCGCCGGCGTTATCGCTTCCGACCTCCGCGCCAGCGCCTCCCTGGTGCTCGCCGGATTGGCGGCGCAAGGCACGACGGTCGTCGATCGCGCCTACCACATCGATCGCGGATACGAAAAGATCGAAGAGAAGCTCCGCGCCCTGGGCGCGCGAATCGAGCGAATCAGCGGTTGACCACGGAGACGCCGGGCGGCGGCTGAAACTTGAAGAGGGACTCGGGCACCGGCAGGTTTTCCTTCCATTTGGCGAATTGCACTTCCGTCTGGATGTCTCCCGGCTGCCGCACCACCACGCGCACGATTCGGTCGAGTTGGTCCAACTCGATTTGCGCATCCAGAAACCCTTCTCCTTTTTTCGGCGCGCAATCGAGCAGCGCGTGACTGGCGGGCGGAGCCCCGGGGCCGCCGGGATTGGGGACCAGGCTCACCCGCGCGCATAGGTCGTGGAGATTGGCCTTGCCGGTGAGCAGGGCGAAGGGCGTGCGCCAATCGGCGCTGTGACGCACTGCGGTGCGGGTGGCAGTGTGGCGCGACGGGACGTACAACCACGCCTCCCGGCCGGCAACCAGAAAGAGCTTCTTCTGCGGCGCCTCGTAGTCCCAACGCATAAGGCCCGGTCGGCGGAAGTAGACGGTACCCGATTCGACGCGTAAATCGTCTCCGCCGCCGCGATACGTCTCGAGGAAAATCGCTTTGAGAGTCCTGGCGTTGCGATAGTGCGCTGCGAGGGCATCAGCCGCTTTCTGCGCGCTCGCTTGTCCCCCGGAGCCAGCCACCAATGCCGTACCGCCCGCCAAGCCGGCGGTTACGGCCAGAAGCAAGAGGAACTTGCGCATACTTCGAGTCTACCAGGAGCCGGAGGTTTGAGAGCACAGGGTCGAAAGCCGCCCCGCCCGGCCCACCCTTCTGGCCAAAAACGCCGGTAGGGTGGGGCACCCGGACGACACGCGGGATTCCACGATCCCCTCGGCTTTCATGAGCTTTCGCGGACCAACGAACCCAAGCGACAGACATTCTTGCGAGGAATCACGCCGGCGATTCTCAGGGCGGGCCTGCGCCCGGCCCTAGGGTATGGGGCACGATGACATGTCCGCGTCTGGCCCACCGGCCCCTGCGACCTGCCAGGCTGCGCCACATCCCCTTCGCCGGAGCCGAGGGCTTAACGGGCGGGGGTTTCGGGTCCGAGGCGGGCGGAGGTTGCGGCCTGGTCGCTTTTGCTCCCACATCGCTTCGATCCACGGCTGCGGGCGAGACCCCGACGGAAGACGTCGGGACAGGGCGCCCCGCACCACAGGCGGGCGCGGGGACCGCGCCCCTACCACTCGTCCCGGCCGCCTCATTGGTAGGGGCGGTCCCGAGGCTTCGGGATTCCTGCCCGGTTTCCGTAGGGGCGGGGTCACCCCGCCCTGTTCTGGGAGTCGCGGCGGCCTCCGCCGCCTTGGCCTCTTTCGGAAGCGGCTCGAAGCAATCATCGAAGTAGGGGTAGCTGTCGATGGTGTAGTGGACCGCGCTGTCCCCGCTCTTGCCGCCGCCCGAGCCCGATTCAGGCGACCTGCACTCCTTCTCCTTCTGGTCCATTTGGTAGATGAGGCGAATCGCGCCCAGTATCACGGCCGGCGTCGGCTTGATTTCACTTACATGTTCGACGATGCGATAAAGTGCGAACCGCAGCCGCTTCTGTCGCCTCTCGTACAGCCCGCAGGCGTGCGCGTGGCGATAGACGGCCCGCGAGCTGCCCAGCCCGTATTCGCGAACCAAAGCGTCCGCGTGGGTCCAGTGGAGGAAATCCCGGTCGATCTCCTCGCGATCGGGGTGCCGGCAGATCTGGCAGAGGGCGCTATGGTGTTTCGATGGGGCGCAGGCGGCTTTCTTCATCTCGCCCGCAGTGTGCGCCGCGCGCGGAAGCAATTCAACCGAAGCCTCTAAGTAAACCGTGGCCCGTGATCCGTGGACAGGGGGTCGCAGGTTTAGACGCCGCGGGCTTCAGCGCGGCAGGGGCCTTCGGAAACCCGTCGGAGGGCGGTGAGGGAGGGCAAGAGGAAGTGGCGTATTATCAGAGGGATAGCGCTTGTAACTCGTCGGAGGGGTGCGGGCCGCGGTAAGTGTTACATCGTGTAACAGTAACGAGGAGGAGCGCCAGGCTCTTGATCTTCGGGGCCATCCGTAATCCGCGTTCTTCGGGGGGTGGGGGTGGCTACGGTGTCTGTGCCGCGCTGAAGACCGTGCTCTACGTTTAAACCTTACAGACTGGCCTCGGCCCAGGCGGGATCGAAGCCTGCGCTCCCGGCTCTTAACTCTTAACTCTGAACTGTGAACTCTTAACCCCGAACTATGTTCGTTCCGTGAATCAGCCGCCGATGGGCGCGTCGTTGGCCGTTGCCGGTTGCGAGGTGTTTTGGCGGATGGTGCCGGAGGGATCGACGTAGAAGCTGCGCTGGCCCGTTTGGCCGCGCGTCTCGGGGTCGGCATGGATGGTGAAACTGCTGAACCCGGGATTCGCGCAGCCCTGGCCCGCGGCGGGAATAGGATCCTGGCCGGTGTAGGTGAAGACGTAACCGCTCTTGCGCCCGCTGGCGAGCGTGTTGTCGACTAAATTGGCGTAGTCGCAGGTCGAGTTATTCCCCCCGCCGGCTGGCGGTCCCAGGGCGGCGAGGGAGGGCGGAAAGCCGTTATTATAGATGGAGGAATATTCGGTGATGTCCGTCTCGAGGGTTTTCAGCGTGCCAATCGCGGCGGTCTCGTGAGCGATCATGGTCGAGTGCAGAAGGTCGGGAATCGCGATCGCCGCAATGATGAGGATGATGGCGATTACGATCAAAAGCTCGAGCAACGTAAACCCGCGATTCCGCTTCATTTCTTCTCCCTCGAAGAGGAGGCTGCCCCTCCTCTCACCGGCACATGATAACTCAAATTGGTAGGATAATGGGCAGGTTGCAGGTGGAAATGGCCCTAGCCCCGGCATCCCCCCTCGCCGCCCCGATTCGACTCGGAGCGGGCACGAAGCTGTCTCCGGCTCGCCGGCGCTCGCTCGCGGATTTCTACGAAGCCCTGGACCAGCGGCTGGGACCGCAGAACTGGTGGCCGGGCGAGACTCGCTTCGAGGTGATCGCCGGAGCGATCCTCACGCAGAGCACCGCCTGGAGCAACGTCGAGCGCGCCATCGGCAACCTGCGGCGCGCGGGACTGCTTCATCCCGCGGCACTCGCCCACGCCCCTCTCGCGGAAGTGGAGCGTCTGGTGCGGCCCTCGGGCTACTTCCGTCAAAAGGCGCGGAAACTCAAGGCGTTTCTGCGGTTCCTCGACCGGCGATTCGGCGGCTCGCTCGATCGGATGTTTCGTTTGCCGGCCGCCGAGCTTCGGCCGCTGCTCCTCGCCGTCCACGGCATCGGGCCGGAAACCGCGGATTCGATTCTCCTCTATGCCGGCCGCCACCCCATTTTCGTGATCGACGCCTACACCAAGCGCATTCTGGCGCGCCACGGCCTGCTTTCGGCCAAGGCTGGCTACGAAGAGGCCCAGGCGCTCTTTCACCGGGAATTGTCCCCACAGGCTCCGCTGTTCAATCAGTATCATGCCTTGCTGGTGGAAACGGGAAAGCGTTGGTGCCGGCCCCGTGAAGCGCGCTGCAACGACTGTCCCCTGGGCCGGTATCTGGAGACGGCTCGATGAGCGAAGGCAAGCGGCGCCGCATGTGGCTGGTGGCGGGCGGTGCGGTGGTGGTCTTGCTCGCCGCGGCGGTCTTCACGCTCGGATCGTTGAATCTGCCCATTTCGCCGCGCGGCCGGAACCTCGTGGTGCTCTTCGCGCTCTCCACTTTCATCTTCGCCGCCTTGCTCATCTTCGGGCTGGTCCTGGTGCGAAGTTTGGTGCGGCTCTGGGCCGAGCGACGCACGGGCCGTCTCGGCGCGCGATTCAAGAGCCGCATGGTTCTCGGCGCGATGGGGATATCCCTGCTCCCGGTTCTCTTCCTTTTCTTCGTCAGCTACGCGCTGATGAACCGGACGCTCGAGAAGTGGTTTCCTTATCCCTTGGAGATCGCCACCCAGCAGAGCCGGCGGCTTCTCGATGCCCAGGCGGCGGAAGCGGTGCGAGGGCTCGACCGGCTGGCAGCCTGGTCGGCGCAGGCTCCATCGCCTTCCGCAGCGCTCGCCCGCGCGGTAGATGCCGGCGCGGACCTGGCTTGGGTCGTTCGGGGAGGCACAGTGACGGCCGCGCTTTCCCCCGAAGGACAGCCTTCCACGACCGCCGTGCCGCGGTCGGCGCGCCAGCTCGCAAACGGCGCGTGGCTCTGGAGCAGCGCCAGCCAACAAACCTATTACGTGGGCGAGGCGCCCTTCGGCGGCGAGACGTTGATGGTCGGCCGCCGCGCCCCGCCCGACATTCTCGCCCGGCTCAAGAACATCGACGCGGAGACGACGAGCTATTGGCAAAGCCAGCAGTCGCTGCGGTTGTACAAACAAGAGATCCTGCTGGTGTTGCTGCTCGTCACGGTGCTCGTGCTTTCCGCCGTTACCTGGGTGGCGCTGTTCCTCTCGAAGACCGTCACCGTGCCCATCCAGGCGCTGGCCGAAGCTACCGGAGAAATTTCGCGCGGCAACTTCGAGCACCGCGTGGCCGTGAGGGCGCAGGATGAGCTGGGGACGCTGGTGAAATCGTTCAACGAGATGGCCGGCCAGTTGGGCGAGAACCGCCGGCAAATCGAAGCCTCGACGCGGCGTCTGGAGAGCGCGCTCCAGGAGATCGATCGCCGGCGCCACCTACTCACAACGCTGCTCGAAAACGTGCCGACGGGCGTGCTCCTGCTCGACACCGAGTTTCGGATCGGCCAGGCTAATCCCGCCGTCGAGCGCATCTTCGGCACGCGCACGCGCCCGGCGCACGCCCTGGGCGACTTGTTCAGCGAGGAAGCCGCGCGCCGGGTCATGCGTTTGGCGCAACGTTCGCGGCGCATTGGCGCGGTTTCGGAGGAGCTGGAAATCGGCGCCGGCGGCCGCATCGTGCACGCCGCGGTCACCGTGAGCGCCCTGGGACCGCCGCGCTCCGAGCGCGGCTTCGTGGTCGTGATCGACGACCTGACCGAGCTGCTGCGCGCGCAGAAAGCCGCGGCATGGCAGGAAGTGGCGCAGCGCATCGCCCACGAAATCATGAATCCCCTCACGCCCATCCGGCTCTCGGCCGAGCGGTTGCTGCGCCACGCCGAGCGGCGAGCGCAGGCGGGAACGACCGACGGCGATTTCGGCGGTGTGGTGGTTGAATGTTCGCGCCTGATCGCGCAAGAGGTGGAATCGCTCGAATCGCTCGTCAATGAATTCTCGCAGTTCGCGCGTTTCCCCGCCGCCCGCCTCGCCCCCACCGACCTCAACGATGTCGCTCGCGGCGCCCTCGAGGTATTCCACGACCGGCTGGAGGGCGTTCGGGTCGATGTGCGCCTGGCCCCCGAGCCGCTGCGGGTGCAAGCGGACGCCGAGCTGCTCCGGCGCGTGCTGGTGAACCTGGTGGAGAACGGCGTCGAGGCGATGGAGGGCGCTCCCCTGCGCGAATTAAGCGTGGAGACGCGGCGTCCAGCCGATTCCGATATGGTGGAAGCGATCGTGGCCGACTCCGGCCACGGCATCTCGGCCGAGGACAAGGACCGGCTCTTCCTGCCGCATTTCTCCACGCGCAGCCGCGGCACCGGCTTGGGCCTGGCCATCGCCAGCCGCATCGTCGCCGAGCATCACGGCACCATCCGCGCCGAGGACAATACCCCTGTGGGAACCCGCTTCGTGATTCGCTTGCCCGCCGCGGCTGCGCGAGTGGACGCGGCCCCCGAACAAGCGGAGCCTGGGCTGGGCGAATCGCGGCGGCCCGAAGAGGTTGAGGAGCGCCGGAAGTGACCGCGGCCATTCTGATCGTGGACGACGAGCCGGGCATTCGCGCTTCGCTCGGATCGATTCTGCGCGAGGAAGGTTACCGGGTCGAGGCGGTGGCCTCCGCGGAGGAATGCCTCGAGGCGGCACGCTCCAATCCCTTCGACCTCATTCTGCTCGACGTCTGGCTGCCGAAAATGGACGGTCTCGAGGCCATGGAGCGCCTGCTGGATCTCGATCCGACGCCCATGGTCGTCATGATCTCCGGTCATGCCCGCATCGAGACGGCGGTGCGCGCGACCAAGCTCGGCGCCTTCGATTTCATCGAGAAGCCCCTCGCCCTCGAAAAGACGATGCTGGTGGTCAAGAACGCTCTCGAGCACCTCCGGCTCGAGCAGGAAAATCGCCGGCTGCGCGCCGAGCTCGAGCGCCGCTACCACATCCTTGGCGATAGCGTGCCGATGAAAGCCCTGCGTCAGATCATCGCCCTCACCGCGCCCACCAGCAGCCGTGTCCTGATTTACGGGGAGAGCGGGACGGGAAAGGAACTGGTCGCCCGCGCCCTGCACGCGCAAAGCCCGCGCTCGGGCCGCGACCTCGTCGAGGTCAACTGCGCCGCGCTGCCCGACGAGCTGATCGAATCGGAGCTGTTTGGCCACGCCCGCGGCAGCTTCACCGGGGCGACCGAAGACAAAGCCGGCAAGTTTCAGAAAGCCGACGGCGGCACGCTCTTCCTCGACGAAGTCGGAGACATGAGCCTGAAGACGCAGGCGAAAGTGCTGCGCGTGCTCGAGGAGCAGCGATTCGAGCCCGTGGGTTCGAACGGTCCGGTATCGGTCGACGTCCGCGTCATCGCGGCCACGAACAAGCGGCTCGACGAGGAGATCGCGCGGGGCACCTTCCGCGAAGACCTCTTCTACCGCCTGAACGTCATTCCCGTCTCCGTTCCTCCCCTCCGGGAACGGATCGAGGACGTTCCCACCCTCGCCGACCTTTTCCTCGACGAATACGCCACCGCCTACGGCCGCAGACCCAAGAAGCTCTCGCCTGCCTCGCTCGACGTTCTCCAGCGCTATCCGTGGCCGGGCAACGTCCGCGAATTGAAAAACACCATCGAGCGCCTGGCGATCATGTGTCCCCAGGAAACCATCGACCCGCGCCACTTGCCCCCGGAACTCTTTCGCGGGCGGGCGCGCCGCGAAGACCCCGCGGCCGCCGCGGCTACGCTCCAGGAGGCGCGCTCGGCCTACGAGCGCGCGTTCATCCTTCGCAAGCTCGAAGAATACCAGTGGAACATGACGCGCACCGCCGCCGCGCTCGGCCTCGAGCGCAGCCACCTCTACCGCAAAATGAAATCCCTCGGCATCTCCGCTTCCACCAACTGAGCTTCCCTCGGCGCGCTGGCAAGCCACGCGGCCGCAACTCACCGCCAAGGCACGAGGAGAAGCGAAGCCCGTCGAGAGTCCAGAGTTGGGAGTTCAGGGTCCGGAGGCGACCGGGAAAAGCGCGCCGGGGAGACGCGGAGCGGTTTTTCTGGGCCGCAACCAAACCACCGCGCGGCCCGCGCCAGAGCCCTCGCACGCACCGTGCCCACACCCGCTCATCCCCGCGGAAGTTTACCCTCCGCGAAAGCGGGGGGCGGGAATCCAGTCGTGTCAACACATCGCCCCGATAATCGTGGCCAAAAAACAGTCTCTTAAGACCTTGCCGCGCAGAGACTGGCGTCCCTCCCTGCTACACGATATTTCCGAATGCGCTCACCGCGTTTGGGGGCGGGCGATTTCCCTCTTGCCCGGCGCAGAGGACATCTCGTCGTGGACGATGCGACCGCCCACGATGGTGAGCAGGGCGCGGGTCCGCCAAAGCTCGCGCGGGGGAATTTTGCGGGGATCGCCCGAGAGAACGACGATGTCGGCGAGCATGCCGGGCTTGATTTGGCCCTTGATCTTCTCGTCGAATTCCACGTAGGCGGAGCCGGTCGTATAGCCACGCAGGCAGTCGTCCATCGAGATCTTTTCTTGCGGCTCCCAGCCGCCCTGCGGCCACCCCTGCGGCGTCTCCCGCGTGACGCAAGCCCACAGATTGCCCATGGGATCGATCGGTTCGACGGGGAAATCGGTGCCGATGGCGAAATGGACGTGGTCGCGCAACATCGTGGCCCAGGCGTAGGCGTCCTTCGATCGCTCCGGCCCGAGCCGCTGGCTGGCCCAGCGCACGTCGTCGTTCAAATGGCACGGCTGCATCGAAGCCACCACGCCCAACTCGGCGAACCGGCCGAAATCCCCGGGCAAGACGATCTGCGCGTGCTCGATCCGCTGGCGGCGGTCGCGCGGGCCGTTGGCCTTTTCCGCGGCGGCGTAGGCATCGAGCGCCAAGTGCACGGCGCGGTCGCCGATGGCGTGCACCGCCATTTGGAAGCCGGCGCGATCGCGCGCGATCGCCATCCGCGTGAATTTCTCCGGCGCCATCCGCAAAATGCCTCGATCGCCGGGCTTATCGGAATACGGCTGAACCATGGCGCCCGTTTCCGAGCCGAACGTGCCGTCGAGCAGGAATTCGCCCAAGCCGCCAACTTTCAGTAGCGGATCGCTGGTCCCGCCCTCGTTCCGCATCGCGACGAGCTGCTTCAGCGGCAATTCGAAATCCAGCCATTCGGAAACGCGCAGCGTCAGCTTCCCTTCCCGCTCGAGCTGCTTGAGAACGAGGAAATCCTGCCAGGAAGAGGAATCCTGCACGCTGGTAACCCCGTGCGAATTGGCGTCGGCGATGGCCAGCAGAAGCGCGCGGCGGCGCATCGCGGGCGTAGGCGCGGGAATGTGGCGGCGAACCAGGCCCGTGGCCTCTTCTTCGAGCATGCCGTCAGGCGGGCCCGTTTTCGGGTCTTTCCCGATGTGGCCGCCCACAGGGTCGGGTGTGCGGGCGGTGATGCCCGCGAGCTTGAGCGCAAGCGAATTGGCCACGGCGCCGTGCCCATCCACTCGCATCAGAAAAATGGGGTGGGAGCGAGTGACGGCGTCGAGGTCCTGCCGGGTCGGGTATCTTTCGCCCGGCCATAACGTCTGATCCCAGCCCGAGCCGAGAATCCACTCGCCGGCTTGATAGCGCGGGAGGGCGCTGCGGAGCCGGCTCTCCAGTTCCCCAATCGACCGCGTTCCGCGGAGATCCACTTCGAGCTTCGCCGCGCCCGCCCCGGCCAAATGCGTGTGCGCGTCATTGAAACCGGGCATGGCGAAGCGGCCGCCGAGCTGAATCACGCGCGTTTTCGGCCCGATGTAACTCCGGATTTCCGAGTCCGTCCCCACGGCAACGATGCGGCCGTCCCGGACGGCCACGGCCTGGGCCTGCGGCCGCGCGCGATCGACGGTGTAGAGGTCGCCATCCAAGAGCACCAGATCCGCCTTCGTTGCCGCCGCGGGCGCAGCCGAGCCGCTCGCGCGACGCGCCCGCCTCGGCCCGGAGGATACCGCCGCGAGCGTCAAGGGAAGCAGCAGGAGCAACGTGCGCGTGAGATCGTTCATCGCCGGCCAGCCGAAAGCATACACTACCGAACTTTCTCCGCAAGGCAAAAGCGCCGGCCGCTCCGCCCGCCAAAATGTTCCCTCCGGCAAGCGCCGGGGGGCCACGGCCAGCGCTTAATGCGCCGGGGCCGTGGCTTCTAATCGATCGAAAGCCCCGACATCGTATAAACGCGTTATTGCGCCCCTGCCTCCCATCCCTAATACTCGGCGGGAATTTCTTCACGCATTGCGTGGGGCAAGCGGAAAATCCATGCCTTCGGCGAGCGCCCGCACCGCCCGGCCGGCGGTCAGGAGGCGAGCGCCGGGCCGTGTTGGCGGACGCGCGCCCGGGCAAAGCGCCGCTCTCGCCGACTATCTTGGAGGACAGGAATGAAAGCACGTTTCCGTTTCCGTGGTTGGCTTGCGGCGCCGCTGCTGGCCCTTCTCTTGCTTCCGGCACGGGGCAGAACCCAAGTCAGCACGGCCACGCTGAATGGCCGAGTGTTCGACGCACAAGGCGCGGCCATCCCGCGGGCCCAACTTTCCCTGAAATCCACGGAGACGGGCCTGGTGCGGAAGGCGACATCCGGCGACGATGGCTTGTACGAGTTCGCCGACGTGAATCCCGGCAGTTACCAGTTGGAAGTGGAAGCGTCCGGTTTCCAAACCCAAATCCGCGGTATCGAGCTGGCCGTGAACCAAGCGCTGCGCTTGAGCGTCACGCTGCAAGTGGGAGTCGAAACGCAGCGCGTCATTGTGAACGAGGCTCGCGCCCCCGTGCGAACCACGGACGCCACGCTGGGGGAAGTGATCGCTCCCGCCCTGACCCATCAACTCCCCTTGGATGGGCGCCACATCCTGAGCCTGGCGATCCTCGCTCCCACCGCCGTTCCCAACATGGACATGGGATTTCAGGACGGAAATCAAAATCAGCTTTACTGGCGGCCCGGCCAAGGGACGGAGTTCACCGCGGCCGGGGACCGCGCCAACGCCAACTACTACCTGCTCGACGGGACCACGGATTCGGATCCAACCTTCTGGACCTTGTCTTTGAGCCCTTCGCCCGACGCGATTCAGGAGTTCAAGGTGCAAACGGGCAGCTACTCGGCCGAGTTCGGCGGAGGCGGCGGGGCCCAGGTCAACATGATCACGCGCTCGGGCACCAACGGACTGCACGGCGCGGTTTATGAATATCTCCGCAACACCGCCCTCGATGCGCGGGTGTGGAATGCGACGAACGTTCCCCGGCTGGTGCAAAACCAATTCGGCGCTTCGCTCGGCGGTCCCATCGAGAAGAACAAGACCTTCTTCTTCATGAATTACGAGGGATTTCGTTTCAGCAATCAGATCTATCAAATCGAAACCGTACCCACGGCCGCCGAACGCCGCGGCGATTTCAGGCAATCGGGCGCCAACATCTACAACCCGTGCGCGAGCGTTTCCGGTCCCTGCCAGGCATCCGCCTCGACGGGTTCTCCCCTCCCGCGGCCGCAATTCGAGTACGACGGGAAGTCGAACGTTATTCCTCCCGGCATGTTAAGTCCGGTGGCCGTTGCCGCGCTTCAAGATATACCCCTTCCCAATCTTCCGGCGGCGGCCGGGACGGATTCGAATAATTACCTGGACGTACGCACGGCGAATCTGCCTTGGGACCAGGGAACGATCAGGGTCGACCACAATTTTGCCAATGGGGACGATTTTTTCACGCGGTACACGGTGGAGCACGAAAGCGGATTTACGCCGGTGAATCTGCCCGGCTTTGGCCTGTTCGACAACAATCTGGCGCAAAACCTGACCGCTTCCTACACGCACGTTTTTTCGGCCGCGATGATCGACAACCTCTCGTTCGGCTTGTCCCGCCTCTCGATGCACGAATACTCGCAGAACAATTTCACGCACGATTACGTCAGCCAGCTGGGAATTCAGGGGCTGTCGTGGGGCGGCAAGGGCGCCTGGGGAATGCCGTATTTCAACGTTCAGGGCTACAGCCCCATCGGCGACTCGTTCATCGCGACGCCGGTGCACGATTGGGACACGTTTCTACAGCTCGAAGACACCTTGAGTTGGCAGCGAGGCCGCCATTCGCTGAAGTTCGGCGGCGGGTACCTGCCCTTCTTCTGGCCCATGTGGGGCTTCTTCGAGACGCGCGGCTACTATCAATTCACGAACGGTTTCACCTCCGCCACGGGCGCCAACGACGGCACCGGCTCGGCCCTGGCGAGCTTTCTCCTGGGCCTGCCCGTGGTGAAGCAGCGCCAAGCCGGCGTTCCCTCGATGGATCTGCGGCAGTGGTACGCCAACGCATTCGTCGAGGACAACTGGCGCGTGACGAACGCCACGACGCTGGACTTCGGGTTGCGCTACGAGTACACGAGCGCGCTGACCGATGTAAACGAGCCGGGAGCGAACTTGATTTTCCAGAACGGCCGGTTGGAAGCCTTCGTGGGAGGCCAAGGGGGGATGCCGCGGGGCTTGTGGTATCCGAACGCTCTCAGCTTCGCGCCCCGGTTCGGTTTCGCCCATTCGGTGCGCCGGCTAGGGATCGTGCTGCGCGGCGGATTCGGCGTGTTCTTCACGCCGGTGGATATGAACACGTGGTGCAATCAACGCCATAACGTGCCCTACGTGTTTCCAGAAACGCAGCAGAGCAACAACTACATTCCCAGCCTCTTCGGGTTCGACTTCGGTCCTCCGGTGATGGGCCGGACCGTAGTCAGCTTTTCCGCCCTCGACCCGCATTCTCCTCGCCAGTACATCAACGAATGGAGCTTTACCGTGCAGAAGGCGCTGCCCGGCAAGGTCGTGCTGGAGGCCGGCTATCAAGGCTCGCGGGGTTTTCACCTGCAGCGCGCTCATCTCATCAACAACGCCCCGCCGGGCCCGGGGCCGATTCAACCTCGCCGCCCTTATCAGACCATCACATTCCTGCCCGGCACTTCCTTTGCCGGCGACAACCCCGAGAACTTCGCCATCCAGGGCGGCACCTTTCCCGTATCCGCCATCAACTACCTGGAGAACACCGCCAATAGCTGGTACGACGCGGGCTGGATCGACGTTCGCAGGGAGTTCCAGGGCGGGCTAACGTTCCTGGCCAATTACACCTGGTCGAAGAGCCTTACGGACGCCCCTGACTTTCGCTCCGCGATGATGCAGCCGGAAATTCCTCAGAACAATTCCGATTTGGCGGCAGAGAAAGGGCTGAACGGCATGGATGTGCCCCAGCGCTTCGTCGCCAGCGTGGTTTACGACCTGCCGGGTTGGGGAGGCACGGGGTTGCTTCACCATCTGACGTCGGGCTGGAGCTTGGGCAGCATCTTTTCGGCGGAAAGCGGCATGCCGTTTACCGTCTCCGTTTTCGGCGACACCGCCAACGCCGGCACGCTGCTGGGCCAGAACCCCATCCGCGCCAACGTCACCGGAGCGGCTCTGTTTCCTTCGGGAAGCCGCACAACCGCCGAGTGGTTCAATCCGGCGGCCTTTGCTCCGCCCGCGCCCTATACGTTTGGGAATGCCGGCGTCAACACAGTTTTCGGGCCCGGGTTCGTGGATCTCGACCAGGCCATCCAGAGGCAGTTTGCGATCACCGAGCGGCTTAGCTTCACCTTCCGGGCCGAGGCCTTCAACGCCTTGAATCGCAGCAATTGGGGCGAGCCTAACAACTACATCAACACCCCGCAGTTCGGCACCATCACCACGGCCCAGGGTCCGGGCCGCGAGATTCAGCTGAGCGGCCGCATCAGCTTCTGAGTTGGCGCGGCCGTCAGAGGAGCGCGCGACGCCGGGCCACATTCCCAGGGAAGCGGCGGGCGGGGGAATGCGTTCGCGAGATCGTTTGGCGGCGAAGCGCTCCCCGGGCGCCTCCGCGCGACTCGCTGCCCTCTCTCCAGTAAGTTCACGTAAATCGATGATTCCACGTTGGGGGCTGAGCGAACTTAGCGCCCAACCATCGCGCCGACTGGCGGGCAGGCACTCCGTGGCCATTTCGGCCGGAAATTCCACCACAGAGGTCGCGGAGTTCCGCGGAGACAGCTGGGAGAATGAGAACTGCGGGCCAAGCCTGGATTCCCGCCTGCGCGGGAATGACCCGGGATGGGCGGTGTGCGCTCGACGGCTCCGTGGTGGATTCAGGGGAGGGGCCGAAGGGACAGGCCGGGCGCTAGCGGCGACTACGAACCCATAGCCGCGCGAACTTCCTCGTCGGTGAGGACCCGCGGGGATTGCTTCGCCGCCTGGAAAATGCGGTCGACCAGTTCGTCCCGCGGCTCGATCCCGTGCCGCTCCAACCAATAGATCACATTCGACCGGCCGCTCAGCGGGCCGATCTCGATGGCCTGCTCGAGGCCGAAGAGATGGGAAGGAACGCCGCTGTAGACCGAATTGGCGAGCATCACGTTTCCTTTGCGAAACGCCTTGATGATGGCGGCGGCGTGAACTCCGGTCGACGTGCGGAAGGCGTCGCGGCCGACCACCGGGAAGTTGGGAGGGATAGGGGTATGCGTCGCGCGCGAAACCGTTTCGGCGTACTCTTTCAGCCGGCCCAGGTCGCGCTCGACGAGTCCCATCAGGCGGAGGTTTACCAACATCAGCTCCATCGGCGTGTTGCCCACTCGCTCGCCGAGCGCGATGGAAGCGGCATGGACCTGGTTGGCGCCGGCGGCGATCGCCGCCAGGGAGTTGGCTACGGACAGGCCGCGATCGTTGTGGCCGTGCCAATCGACGCGGATGGGAACCCCGGCCGGCCGGACGACCTCGTCCATCACGAATTTCACCAGGTTGTAGGCCCCGCGCGGCGTGGCGTGGCCGACGGTATCGCAAAGCACCACCGATTCGGCGCCGCAATCGATGGCGGTCTTGTACAGCCGCCGGATCGTTTCCGGGTCCGTCCGCATGGTGTCTTCCGTGACGTACATGACCCGCATGCCCAGCGACCGGGCGAAGGAAACTGCGCGGGCGGTGGTGCGCTCGAGGTGATCGGGAGTCCAATCCTCCACCAGGCGCCGAATGGGGGAGGAACCTAGAAACGTCGCCGCTTCGATGGCGATACCCGCGCGCTGTGAGATTTCGGCGATGGGGCGGATATCCGCTTCGACGGTGCGGGCGGCGGCATTGGGCCGTATCTTCAGCTTCGATCGCGCTATTTCCTTCGCCAACGCCTCGGTATCAGCGTAGGCCCGCGGCCCGGCTCCCGGCAACCCGATATTGACCATTTCGATCCCGAGCGCCTCCATCAGGTGGAGGATTTCGATTTTTTCGTGGATGGGGGGATCGAATACGGAGGGATTCTGAAGGCCGTCGCGCAGGGTTTCGTCGTCCAGCGTGACGCGGGTCCCGGGAGGGATCTCGGGCCCCGTGCGGGTGTTCCAGTCAAAAATCAAATCGCCGAGATCGTTGGTCTTTTCCATGGTTCGTTCAGCGCCGGCGCGAGCGATAGTGGCGCCAGAGGCGACCCGCGCCCCGCAACCGCTCGGCCCACTTCGCCGCGAACAGAGCGTCGAAAGCGGCGTCGGCAAGCCCGAGCAGGGCGCCATCGTAAGGAAACCACCACGGCTTCCGTCCCCGCGGAAACACGTCGCAATCGACGTATTTTACTTGAGCGGCTTCGAGGAGCCCCAGCCGGCCGTGCGCCCTGCCCCAGCCGCTTGCCCCGCGCCCGCCGTGCGGAGCCTCGCTGATGCCGTAGCCGGTCATCACGTCGTTGACCATCACCGACCCGGCGCGCAGGCTTTGCGCCAGGCGCTCGCCGCGCCCGCGGTCGCGCGTCCAGACGCTGGCGCCCAAGCCGTACGCCGACTCGTTGGCCAGGCGCACGGCATCCTCCGCATCGGCCGCGGCCTGGATCGCCATGACGGGTCCGAACGTCTCTTCCCGCATCACCAGCATCGAGGAATCGACTCCGGCGAGGACGGTCGGGTCGAAGAACAGCGGCCCGCGGTCGGGCCGGCGGCGGCCGCCGGCGAGGATGCGCGCTCCATGAGCGACGGCGTCTTCGAGTTGTCGTTCGACGCGCTCGATCTGTTGCCTCCGGATCATCGGGCCGATCTCCGTTTCGGGATCGAGGCCGGAACCCAGCCGAAGCGATTTCGCTTTCTCCACGGCGAGACCGGTGAACCGATCGAGTGCGCCCGGTTCGACGTAGATTCGCTCGACCGACAGGCAAGCCTGGCCGCAGTTGGTGAAGCTGCCCCAGACCGCCGCGCTCGAGGCCGCGTCGACGTCGGCGTCGGCGAGCACGATCATCGCATCCTTGCCTCCCAGCTCGAGCGCCGAGGGAACGAGCTTGCGCGCGCAGGTTTCGGCCACCTGCCGGCCGGTGCTCAGGCTGCCGGTGAAGAAGACTTTGTCCGGGGCCGCTTCGACGAGCCCGCGCCCCAATTCCCCATCTCCCTGGATGACCTGAACGAGGTCGACGGGGAAGCCCGCCCGATCGAACAGTTCCCCGAGGGTCGCTCCGCACCAAGGCGTCAGCTCGGAAGGCTTCACCACAACGGCGTTGCCCGCGACGAGGGCCGGAACCGCGGCGCCGAGTGGAATCGCCAGAGGGTAGTTCCAAGGCGAGATCACCGCTACCACGCCGTACGGCTCGTAGACGAGCTGCCCTCGCTTCCCCTTGAAAAGGGGATTGTGGTGGGGCACGCGCTCGCCCGCCAGCAAACGCGGCGCCTGCCGCGCATGCCAACGGATGGAGTCGAGCGAGACGAGGACTTCGGCCAGGAGGGCCTCGGCCAGCGGTTTGCCCGTTTCCCGGGAGATGACTTCGGCGATTTCTTTCCGCCGCGCCTGGAGCACGGCCGCAAGCCGATCGAGCCATTTAGCCCGTTCACAAACTGGCAGCGCGGCCCAATCGCGCTGCGCGCGGCGGGCGTGCTCGAGGACGCGAGGGAGTTCGCCGGCCGTGGTGATCTCGAAACGGCCGATGACCTCTTCCGTGACGGGGTCAATCGCCTCGAGATAGGAGCCGGTGAAAGCCCGCTGGGGCTGCATCGGCGAGGCTCCTCTGGTCCGATTTCTACAAAGTTTCCGCAGGACCGCAGGTCCGGGGACGAGCCAGATTCTACACGATTCGCCACGGCTCGGCGTATTCCACCGAGGCCAGCGCCAACCCTTCCGGCGGCACGGCAGCGCCCGAGCGCGACCGGTCGCGAAGCTCGAAAAGCTCCCGAAAGGCCTCGAGAGTCAGCCGGCCGCGGCCCACGTCCAAGAGCGTGCCCACGAGCTTGCGCACCATGTGCCGGAGAAACGATTTTCCGCGCACGACGTAGACCAGCTCTCCCTCGCTTCCTGCGCTCGCCAGGCGCGCCGCCAAGTTCGCGAGCGTCGTGCCGGGAGCCGCGAAGGCGGGCGGCGCCCGGCGCAGGATTTCCGACCGCAGGATTTCGCGCCTAGGATTTATTTCGCGTTCGCCGGCTTCCGAGCCGGCGGAAGCGGCGAAAGAGCCGAAGTCATGCTCGCCCACGAAAAGCCGCGCCGCCTCCGCCATGGCTTCTTCATTGAGGGAAAGGGGGTAGTGAAGGGTGTAGCGGCGGTCGAAGGGACTGAGCACCCGGCCGCGGAAGATCCGGTACTGATAGGTCTTCGCCAGCGCATCCCAACGCGCGTGGAAGCGCAAGTCCACCTCCTCGGCTTCGAGGATGCGAATGGCGGGCGGCAGCAGCGCGTTCAAAGCGCGCTGGAATTCGGGCGCATCGAGCCGGGTCTCGGCGTGGAAATTGGCTGCCTGGCCGAGCGCGTGGACGCCGGCATCGGTCCGGCCCGCGCCATGCACGATTACACGCTGGCCCACAACGCCTTCGAGAACGGCGACGAGTGAGCCTTGAATGGTGGCGCGGCCGGGCTGTATCTGCCAGCCGTGGAAGTCCGTGCCGTCGTAGGCGAGCGTGAGCTTGAAATTCCTCATGTTTTGAAGCGGCTACCGGGGCGAACGGGCGCGCCGCCGGCACGGCACAGGGGGCAATCGGCGGCAGTGTAACTAGGGAGGGGGATCTCGATCAGGGCATGGGCTGGCGCGGGCCATTGCACTTTTCCGCCGCTTCTGTCGATGAGTGCCCCAAACGCGACCACCAGGCCACCAGTCGCCTCAACGACAGCGGCGCCCTCCCGCGTGGACTTCCCCGTCGTCCAAACGTCTTCGATGACCAGAATTCGCTCGCCCGGCTGGATCTCGAAGCCGCGTCGCAGCGACATTTTCCCTTCCCCGTCGCGTTCGACGAAGAGCGCGCGCACGCCCAGCGCGCGAGCGACCTCGTGACCGAGAATCAAGCCACCCAAAGCCAGCGAGACGACGGCGCCGATCGGGACGTCCCGGAAGCGCTCGGCCAATTCCCGGCCCAGCGATTCGGCATGGCGGGGATGCGCCAAGACGAGCGCGCACTGCACGTAGGTCTCGCTGTGGAGGCCCGAGGACAACACGAAGTGCCCGTGCCGCACGGCGCCGACTTCCTCGAGTAGCTTCTGTATGGATTCCGCGTTCACTGTGCCAAGAGGTGCCGGGCTAAAGCCCGGCGCTACAGATGTCCGCCCGACTCTACGAAGCCCTCGGCCCGGTGTCAACCGGCCGGCGTGGACGCGGCCGGTTGATTCCACGCTAGCTGGCAAGGGTCTTCCACCTAATCGCTGGCTGTTAAGCCTAAGCCTCTGGTACCGTTGAACGGGCGCCGCCCGCCGCGGTTGCCCGCTCCTGGCCAGGCCCTGCGCGGACAAGCCGGTGGACGCAGGAGATTGGCGCACGCATGGCGCTGGGGGCAACGCCCGGCGAGGTGCTTTGGCAAGGGCTGGGCGATGGGTTCCGTCCGGTCGGCCTGGGAGCGGCGCGCCGCGAGTGTGGGCCCGATAGTCGCCTTGCGGTATGAATAGCGGCGGGGAAACGCAAATTCTGGAAACAAAAGCACCTCCGGTCGCGTTCCATACAAGTGCGCATAAACCGACCTGTACAAAATGCCATGGGGAGATGGAAATGAGGATGAAGCCAGTCCAAGCTGTATTCGCCGTAACCCTGTCGATGCTGCTGGCGCTCGTAGCGCCCGCGGGGCTCGCCGCGCAGTCCGCCGCCTCGCCCTCGCCGGGGCAGGCGCAGAAACCGGCGGCAGCGCCGGCAGGGCAGGCCCCGGCGCAGCTCACCGTGCGTGTAGGCACCGAGTTCACGAAAGACAGGGGTTGGTTCCCGATCAAGTTCACGCCCTACCTCCAGCGGCAGCTTCCGGAACCGGTGATCGAGAATACCCCCACGCTGCAGCAGATGATCCACGACGGGAAACTGGAGATGGGCATGGAGGATGCCATCCGGCTGGCCGTCGAGAACAACCTGAACATCGACGTTTACCGCTACCTGACGTGGAGCGCCGAAACGCAAGTGCTCTCGGCGCGGGGCGGAATCAACGCGGCGGGCGCGCCCCTGGATCCTCAGGTGACCTCGAACCTGGCCTGGTCGCGAAACAACATCCAGGTCAGCAACCCGTTTATTTCGGGCACGGGCGTTTCGACGATCAGCTCGATCACCACCAAAGGAGCCACGGCGAATTTCGGCTACCAGCAGGGCTTCCTTTCCGGCACGAGCCTGCAAATGAGCTTCAACAACAGCCGCTCGTCCACCACCTCGCCCGCCTCGATCTTCAATCCCTCGATCAGCACGACGCTTGGCTTCCAAGTGACGCAGCCATTGCTGCGCGGCTTCGGTTTCCTGCCCAGCGAGGAGCTGATCATCGAGGCCAAGAACAACTCGCAGGTGGCGCGCTACAACCTCGAGACCGAGGTGATGACCGTCATCGCCAACGTCGAAACCGCCTACTGGAACCTCGCCTACTCGCTCGAAAACGTCCACGTCCAGCAGACCACGGTGGATTGGGCGAATAAGAACCTCCAGGCCACCCAAGCGCAGCTCAAGATCGGCACGCTGGCTCAACTGGACGTGGTCACCGCCGAATCCACGCTGGCCACCGACCAGCAAAACCTGATCGTCGCGCAGACCGGGGAGCAGCAGGCGGAGACGACGCTCCTGAACCTGATCTCGCGGAACCAGATGGCGGCCGGGCTCGAGAACGTTGCGATCGTCCCCACCGACAGCCTCAACACGCCCCCGAGAATCGACATCATTCCCTACCGCGACGCCGTGGCGGAAGCCTGGCGCGACCGGCCCGACCTCGAAGCGCAAGAGTTGTCGCTTACCAACGACGACATCAGCGTGCGCGCCACCCGGAACGCCCTCCTGCCGCAGCTCAACCTCATCGGCTCGTACCAATCGGCGGGTTTGGCGGGCAACTCCCACGTCTTGGAATCGACGCCGACCGGGATCGTAGCCAACACGAGCAGTCCGGTGGTCGATGCCAACGGCAATCCCGTTCTCATCAACGGCCAGCCGGCCTATGCGGGCTCGGAAGCGTTCGCCTCGCAAGTCCGGCGCTTCAACGCGGGCCTGCTCGACTCCTGGAACATTCTCTGGAACCAGAATTACCCCTCGTACTCCTTCACCCTTAGCCTGGGCCTTCCCATCCACAATCGCACCGCGCAAGCCGCGAATGCCAATGCCCTCATCTCGCAGCGGGAACAGGCCACGAACTTGCAAATCCTGCGCAACTCGATTGCGTCCGCCGTGCGCAACGCGCAGATCGGCGTGCAGCAAGGTGTGGCGCGGGTGCAGGCCGCCGTTCAGGCCACCAAGCTGGCGCAGCAATCGCTCGACGCCGAAGAGAAGAAATTCCAGCTCGGCGTCGCCACCGATTTCGACGTGATTCTCTACGACAGCCAGCTAGCCACCGCGCAAGGCAATGAGATTCAGGCGAAAGCGGGGTTGCTCGAGGCCGTGGTCACCCTCAACCAGGCCCTGGGCCGGACGCTTCAGGTGCACAGCATCTCCATCAGCGACGCCGGCGCCGGCCCTGCGAACCCGCTGCCGCTGATTCCCGGATCGCCCACGCAGGCGCTATCGCCGTACTCCTTGCCGATAGGCGCGCGGTGAGAAAGCAGTCGAGAGTTGAGAGTTGAGAGCCCGGATCGCAGGCTTCGAGATCGCCTGGGCTGCGGCCAGTCTGTAAGGTGTAAACGTAGAGCCGCGATCTTCAGCGCGGCATGGCTTGCGCTGCCCCCCCCCATCAGGGAGATGACCATCTCGCGCAAACCCAAGCCGCTCGGGCGAAGAAACTGCTCGGGTGCGGCCAGGATCCAAGGTTCACACCTGCGCCCGTGGACGCGGCGGTGCGTGAATTTCACGGCGTGCACCCACCTTCTCGGCGCGCTTGCGGCTTCGGGCGGCTTCGCACTAAGATGCGGAGTAGGAACCGCGCGGGCGGTTCGGGAGCCCGCGGCGGAATCGAGAAGGGGCGAGCCCGATGGACGAAGGGCGGAAAGCGAAGACAGGCGCAAGGGGCGGGGCCGCGGTGGAAAGCAGCGAAGCCCGCCGGGCGTCGGCGGAGGAACGGGAGTGGGAGGCGCGGGTGCTCCAGCCGGCACTCGAAAATTCTCCCGAACGCGCCGCTGAGTTCACCACCGTCTCCGGCCATCCCATTCGGCGCCTCTACACGCCAGCCGACGTCGCCGACATCGGCTTCGAGCGCGAGATCGGCTTCCCCGGCCAACTCCCTTACACTCGCGGCATCCATCCCACGATGTATCGCGGCCGGCTGTGGACGATGCGGCAGTTCGCTGGGTTTGGCACGCCCAAAGACACGAACGAGCGGTTCCGTTACCTGCTGGCGCAGGGGCAGACGGGGCTTTCCGTGGCCTTCGACCTGCCGACGCTGATGGGCTACGACGGCGATCATCCGCTCGCCGAAGGCGAAGTGGGCAAATGCGGCGTGGCCATCAGCTCGCTTGCCGACATGGAAGCGCTGTTCGACGGCATCCCGCTGGCCGACGTCACCACTTCGATGACCATCAATTCCCCGGCGGCGGTCCTCTGGGCCATGTACCTGGCGGTGGCGGAGAAGCAAGGCGCGAGTTGGGAGCGGATTTCCGGCACGATCCAGAACGACATCCTGAAGGAGTACATCGCGCAGAAGGAATACATCTATCCGCCGGCGCCGTCGATGCGCCTGGTGATCGATACGTTCGAATTCGGGGTGCGGAAGACGCCGCGCTTCAACGTGATTTCGATTTCGGGCTACCACATCCGCGAGGCGGGCTCGACGGCGGTTCAGGAATTGGCGTTCACGCTGCGCGACGCAATGGAATACGTGGAGTGGGCGCTGCGGCGCGGGCTCGCCATCGACGAGTTCGCTCCCCGCCTCTCCTTCTTCTTCAACTCCCACAACGACTTTTTCGAGGAGATCGCCAAGTTTCGGGCGGCGCGGCGGCTGTGGCAAAACGCGGTGCGGGAGCGGTACGGAGCCGCGAATCCGCGGAGCTGGGCTTTGCGCTTTCACACCCAGACGGCGGGATGTTCGCTCACCGCGCGACAGCCTTACAACAACGTCGTACGAACGGCCTTCCAGGCGCTTGCCGCGGTGCTGGGCGGCACGCAATCGCTGCACACCAACTCGCTGGACGAGGCGTGGGCACTGCCTACCGAGTTCGCCGCCACGCTCGCTTTGCGGACCCAGCAAATCATCGCCTATGAAAGCGGAGTGGCGAACAGCGTCGATCCCCTCGGCGGGTCCTACTTCCTCGAGGCACTCACCGGCGAAGTCGAGCGCGGCGCGTGGGAGTATATCGAGAAGATCGATTCGCTGGGCGGCATGGTGGCGGCGATCGAGCGCGGCTACCCGCAGCGCGAAATCGCCGAGGCGTCTTACCGTTACCAGATGGCCGTGGACCGCAAGGAGAAGATCATCGTCGGCGTGAACGAATACGCCGGCGACGACCAGCCCATTCCCACCCTCAAGATCGACGAATCGGTAGGGCGGCGGCAGGGCGAGCGGCTGCGGAAATTGCGCGCCGAACGCTCCGCGGCCGAAGTCGAGCGCCGGCTCGCGGCGCTCCGCCGCGCGGCGGAAGGCGAGGAGAATCTGATGCCGGCGATCTACGAGGCCGTCAAGGCCTACGCCACGGTCGGCGAGATCTCGGACGCGCTGCGCGACGTCTTCGGCACCTACGAGGAAATCGCCATCACCTGACGCATTTCCCGCGGGGAAGCGACCCTGGCTGAGAAACCCGCGCGGGCAGGTCCCGAATCCCGAAGGTTCGGGACGGGAGCCCGCGCCACCCCGACGCCGGCGTTCCCTTGGTCCCGGCACCAAAGCCCACCCGCCAATGCCGCCTTGGTCCGACTGAAAGACTACACAGGGTCGAAAGCCCAGTCCCCAGGCGCATCCCGAAGGTTCGGGACGGCGCCTGGGGCACCCAGACGGCTTTCACAAGGTTTCGCGGGCCAACGGGGCTAAGCGACAGGATCGAAAGGCGTCCCGCCGCGACCACGCTACGGGGCGCTCCCGGCAAGCGGGGACAGGTTCGGCACGCGGTGCTGCATCGCAGGACGGCGCGCGGGCAGGTCCCGAATCCCCAACGTTCGGGACGGGAGCCCGCACCACTAGGGACTGGCGGTTTGGCGCGAAGGCATAAAGCCTTCCGGCTCGACTCCGAGCGCATCGGCCAGACGCGTGAAATAGTTGAACAGCCCGATCACCTGCACGGCGTCGTGGATTTCCGGGTCGGTGAGTCCGGAGGCACGCAACCCTTCGATCGTGGCGCGGGACAGGCTCCCGGGATCGAGGGTGATTTGGACGGCGAAATCGGCCAGGGCCCGCTGTTTCGCGTCGAGCTTGGCCTGGCGGTAGTCGCGCTTGACTTGCTCGGAGAATTCGCGGTCGCCCGTTAGTACACGGAGATCCTCCCCGTGAGCTTCCGTTCAATAAAAGCAGTTGGCGGCTTGCGAGACGATCGTGGCGAGCATTTCGCGGTCGGCGCGCGAGAGGGTGGAGGAACCGTGCATCACGGCCAGGTAGAGATTGATGGAAGCCTCAAGCACCGGTGGGTTGAGGCTTTGCGCGCGCACGATATTGTAGACCCAGCCGGCACGCCGGACGGCGGCGTCGTAGGTAAGCTTGAGCCGGCCTGTGGCTTCTTCCGGGGGCACCGTTCGTATCCAGGTCATCGGCGGACACCTCCTTTCCCGATGGCCCGGGATTTTATCACCGTTCGAGGGAAGGCGTTACCAGGCGCCGCGCCCCTCACCCCAGAGGCGCAAAGGACGCAGATCCGCAAGGAGCGGCGTCCTCCGCAGTGAGGGGCGTGGGTCCAGGGCTAGCGACGAAAGCCACAGGCTAAAGAGTCTGTGCTACCGCTTTACTCCGGGGATCGCGGAGGAGCCGGCTGGGCGATGGGCAAATCCACCTGGAAGCGCGTGTCGCCGGGTTTCGATACGACGCGAATCTCGCCGTGGTGTTTGCTGGCGATGCGGGAGGCGGTATCGAGTCCGAGCCCGGTTCCCTGCCCCACCCCCTTGGTGGTGAAGAAGGGATCGAAGATGCGGCCCTGAATTTCCGGCGGAATTCCCGGCCCGTTGTCTCCGATCTCGACGAGAACGCGCTCGAGATTCCGGCGCGTGCGAATCCGCAGCTCGCCGTTGCCGCCCATGGCGTCGAGGGCATTGTCGATCAGGTTCGTCCAAATCTGGTTCAGTTCGCCGCCGTAGGCGCAGACGGGCGGCAAATCCGGATCGTAGTCCCGCGTCACCGCGACTCCCTGCTTGAGCCGGTGGCCGAGGATGGTGAGGGTGCTTTCGATACCGCGGTGGATATCGACTTCCTGAAGCGGGGCTTGATCCATATAGGAGTATTCCTTGATGGCTCGAACCAAGTCGGAAATCCGCTTCGTGCTGTTCTCGATTTCCTCAATCAGCTTGCCGATGGAGAGCAGGGCCGCGATGCGCGTCAGGGCGTCGCTCACCACCTTCTCCCCCACTTCTCCGGCCAGTTTATCGAGCGCCGGCGTTTCCACTCCCGCGTCGGCGAGGGCGGGCGCGAGCTTCCACGGCTCCGCGATCTCCCGCGCTCCGAGCCACGCCTCGACGCGCTCTTCCCGATCGCTTTGGGACAGGGGATCGGCGGCGGCCGGCGGCCGCTCCTGCTGGGCGGCGCGCTCGAAGCGGAGAATCGCATCGCGCTGTTCGGGGGAGAGCGCGTGGCGGGCCAGCCGTATGCTCGCATCGCGAGTGGTTTCGAGCGCCTCGCGCAGGCTTGCCGACGCGCGCTGCGCGGCCGCGGCGGGATTATTCAATTCGTGGGCCAAGCCGGCCGAGAGCTTACCGAGCGCCATCAGCTTATCCCGCTGGGTTTCGATCTTCGCGACTTCGCGAATGCGGTCGGACATGATGCCCACGAGCCGCTGGCCAATCTGCGGGATGCGCTGGAGCATTTCCGGGAAATGGTCTTTGTGCAGCCGCGCCAAGCGCGTGGGAACGACGGCGCGGCCCGTGCCGCCCGAGGTCGTCATGCGCGAATAGGGCAGGAAGCCGGTAACCTGGCCGGCGCTCGCGAGGAAAAACGGCCGGCCGGGGTCTCCGGCGCGCTCGTAGCGGACTTCCCCTTCGAGCATGATGAGGAGCCACTCCACCGGATCGCCCGGCCGGATGAAAACCTCGCCCGAGGCCAGGCGGATCTCTTCGCAATGGCCGGCGAGCCAGGCCAGCTGATCGGTCTCCAGGTCGGCAAACACAGAAATACGGCGCAACTCGCCGGCCAAGCTTTCGATTCGTTCCGTCGTGGAATCTCCCGCCACGTCACATCCCCCCGAGATATTGATGGATGAACTGCACCGCCATCGATCCTTCGCCCACTCCCGACGCCACCCGCTTCACCGATCCGTGGCGCACGTCGCCCACGGCGAAAATGCCCGGCACGCTCGTTTCCGGGAAAAAGGGATCGCGATCGAGCGGCCAGCCGCGCGGCCGCTTCCCATCCCTCAGGAGATCGTTTCCCGTGAGGATGAATCCGCGCTCGTCGCGCTCGACGACGGCCGCCAGCCAGCCGGTGCGCGGCTCGGCGCCGATGAAAACGAAGAGGGAGCTGGCCGGAACGGTTTCCGTCCGGCCGGTGCCGGCGCAGGAGATGGAGATGGCATCGAGGCGATCTTCGCCGTGCATTTCGGCGACTTGGGTGCCCGGCTCGATGTGGATGTTTTCCGTGCGGCCGATCTGGTCGATAAGGTACTGCGACATCGTGACCGAAAGGGAGGCTCCGCGCACCAGCACCACCACGCGCCGCGCGTATTGAGAAAAGTAGATGGCCGCCTGTCCGGCGGAGTTCGCGCCGCCGATGATGTAAACGTCCTCGCCGCGGCAGGCTATCGCCTCGGTCATCGCCGAGCCGTAGTAGACGCCGCGGCCTTCGAGCCGTTCCGCTCCCGGCACGGCGAGCTTGCGGTAGGAAACCCCGGTCGCCAGCAGCAGCGCCTTCGACCCCAACTCGCTGCCGTCTCTCAGGCTCACCAGCTTGGACGGGCCCTCGACGCGAATGGCTTGGGCTTCCTGCGGCGCGAGTATCTCGACGCCAAAACGCCGCGCTTGCGCAACGGCGCGCCGCGCCAAATCCCCTCCCGACAACCCGGAGGGAAAGCCCAGATAGTTCTCGATGCGGGAACTCATCCCCGCCTGTCCGCCGGGCGCTTCCCGCTCGACCATCACCGTTTTCAACCCTTCGGAAGCGCCATAGACGGCCGCGGCCAACCCCGCGGGCCCACCGCCGACGATCACCAGATCGTAAAACGCGCGATCGGCTCGCACGCGCAATCCCAATCGCTCGGCGATCTGCGCGGGGACCGGCGCCTCGAGCGGCGGTCCCTCCTCGAAGAGCACGATAGGGAGCCGGGAAGGCTCCGCGCCCATCGCTTCGGCCAGTTGGCGCACTTCGGGATCTCGCGCCGCCGTCTCGACGTCGAACCAGCGATAGGGCACCAGATTTCGCGCCAGGAAATCCCGCACGGCGTAGGATGCCGGCGACCACCGATGCCCGAGCACGCGGACGCCTTCGAAGGGCCGGCGGTACGACGCCTGCCACTCCTCGAGGAGATCGTCCAGAGTGGGATAGAGATGCAACTCGGGCGGGTCCCAAGGCTTCAGGAGGTAGTAGTGGATTTTGGCCTCGTTGATGGCGTGAATGGCGGCGTCGGTATCGGCGTAGGCGGTCAGCAGCGCGCGCTTCGCATCCGGGAACAGATCCATGGACCGGGCGAGCAGCTCGACGCCCGTCATCTGCGGCATGCGCTGATCGGCCAGCAGGAGCGCGACCGGATCGTTCCGCTCCTTCAGCTTTCGCAAAGCTTCGAGCGCGGCTCCGCCGGAGCCCGCGCGCAGCAGGCGATAGCGCTCGCCGTAGCGACGACGCAGATCGCGGTCGATCGCTCCAAGCACTTCAGCGTCGTCGTCCACCGCCAGAATCGCTGGTTTCCCCATGGCCACTCTTCCCGATTAAACGCGATTGCCGTTGGATGCCGCAACGAGGGACGCGGATTCGGCCCCGCCGCGCCCCGGGAGCCGAAAGGAGATTCACCACGGAGGACACGGGGATGGGGGAGTTGGGAGTTGAGAGCGAAGGCTTTCACCGCAGAGACGCAGAGGGCGCGGAGACGGGGGTGAGAGGGCAGGTGAGAGTTGAGAGTTGAGAATCGCCGGCTGCACGGAGCGCGCTGGCGAGCGAACCGGCTCCATACCCGGTCATTTCGCGGAAGCGGGGATCCAGGTGTGTGACGCACCGAATCTCCCGGTTTTCTCCGTGGAACTCCGTGTCTCCGTGGTGTTGTCTCCGCGGACGGAAGTCACCACGGAGGACACGCAGTTCCACGGAGAGGCGTTCGGCCGCAGGCAAGTAGCACAGGCTTCAGAATCTGTGTGGCAACGCGAAAAGGTGCGAATTCCACAGCCCTGGCGCAAATTTCGTGCGTTGTCCGCAAACGACTTGCGCGAATCTATGAAAGATCGGAA